>JBBRLM010000059.1:0-41396 GCA_038231335.1 Mycobacteriales bacterium | reverse complement strand
GTCGGACTCCTCGGGAACTACGCTGAGCATGGGTCGTACCTTCCCGACCGGCGTTGGCGCGCCGATCTTGCTTGATGGCTGAGAGATCACCGGGAGGGTACGACCCCTCCCTGTCATCCACAGGTTTCAAGCATTGCTCCGGAGGCCCTGAACCGGATCGCTGGGGGCATCGAAGTGGGGCCACGGGTCACCGCCGGTGGTTGCGTCGGCCAGCAGCCACCACTGGAATCCGATGGGATCGCGTAGTTCGAGTTCGTCGAGCAGTTGCCCGCGCAACTGCATCAACACGGAGTCGGAGGTCGACGTCGAGCTGGCCGTCCACAGTCGACACAACTCGTGGGTGGGCAACTGCGCCAGCGGGAAGGGTGGCGGTTCCCCGGCCGGAGCACGGCGTGGAGCATGCTCGAACGCGCCGACGGTTTCCGCGAGCGAGACTGGGTTCACCGGTGTCGACGCCACCCCTCGCCGTCGCCGGGCAGCCCGCGCCACACCCCGTAGGGCTCCTCCACGCTCAGGGCGTGTCGTCGGCACTGGTCGAGAACCGGGCAGCCGTGGCACACCTGCTTGGCGCGCTTGATCCGAGCAACCCGGGCCGGTCCCCGTTCTCCATCGGGATGGAAGAAGTAGGCGCTGTCCATGCTTCGACAGGCGCTGCGCATCTGCCACTCCCACACCTCTACGACCGGCGTCGGGAGTTTTCGAGTGTCTGCCATGTGCCCGCAACCTCGTCCACGTTGAGCGCTACCGCCTCGACCACATCGAGCAATCACACCCTAGACCGCTTCAAAGGTTGTTCAACTTGAAATGGCTCAGGTCGCCGGTATGCGCGCACCGAGTTGCTCAACGGTCAGGGGCACCCCAGGCTGAGCCGGTGAACAGCGACGATGCTGCGAGCCCGCCGCCGGGGTCGCTCCACCCCGGGTCGCCACACGCTCCGAACCCCGAACGGCCCACTGTCATCGCCCGGGACGCGGGACCCATGTCGCGGCCGTGCGGCCGGGGGAGGACTGTGTGTGCCCGGCGCTGGAGTTCGGGCCAGAGGCCTGGGGCGCGCCGCGCTTGCGCTGGACGCCGTCGCGACCAGCGAATCGCTGTACGCGTCGATCGCAGCTTCGGGCGTGCAGGTCTGCTGGGACCATGTCGTTCGACCGGTCCTGTCCGCGTTGGCCCAGCTATGGGCCGATACCGGCGCCGGTACCGAGGCCGAGCACCTTCTCAGTGAGTGCGTGATCGGCGTGTTCGCCGCCGTCGCCGCGGCGGCGGGTCCTGCAGGCAACGTCCGTCCGGTGCTGCTCGCCGGGATGCCCGGGGAACACCACGACCTGCCGGTCGTGGTGTTGTGCGCGGCACTGGCGCAACGACAGGTCGGTTGCCGGTCCCTCGGGGCCGACCTGCCCATGGCATCGCTGGTGTCCGCGATGCGCCGCACCGGGCCCCTCGCGGTGGTGCTGTGGTCACAGCTGACGCCCACCGCCGACACCGAGATGCTGCGGTCCGTGCCTCGGATGCACCCGGCGGTGCGAATCTTCGTCGCAGGCCCCGGCTGGGCCGGGACGGATATCCCGCCGCCCGTCACCCGGCTCGACACCCTCGCGGGGGCGATCGATGCCCTCAGCGCAACCGCCGCGCTCACCGCGGGCCGGTGAACCCGTTGCCCAGCCGGGTCGCGGAGGTCTAGCGTCGTCCGTGGTTGGATCAACAGCCGTTCCCGGCGACATGCCGCTCGGGTGGTGGCGCGTTCTCGAAGCGTCAGCCTCGGTGCATGCGCCGCTCTGGATGGAGCGTCCACCGTCACGCGCCGCACTGCCACCGCCTCCCCGAGGCCCATGTCGTTCGCCGGTGATCCTGGTGCAGACCTTCACGCTGCTCAGTGGGTGGTGGCGCGGCTGGGCGTCAACCCGAAGACGTTGCGGGACTGGCATCGGCGCTACGGGCTGGACCCATCCGGGCGCACCGAGGGCGGCCACCGCCGCTACAGCGTCGCCGACGTGGAACGGCTGGAGTTCATGTGCCGCCTGATCGACGGCGGCGTGCCGGTCGGCAAGGCCGCAGCGGTGTCTCACCGAGGACCATCTGGTGACGCCGGCGACCTTCTCGTGGAGGCCGGTGGCCGGCCGCTAGCGGTTGGCGTCTTCGTCGCGTTCGCACGGCAGGTCGAACGGTTGACCCGAGCGGCCCTCGATCTGGACCAGCGGACCACCACCGAGATCATCGTCGCGGTGATCGGCTCGTACGGGGTGGTGTCGGCGTGGACCGACGTCCTGGCGCCCGCGCTGCGGTTGAGAGGTGAGCAGTTCGGCCGGACCGCGGACGGCATCAACGTCGAGCACCTGCTGTCGGAGTGCATCCGAGCTGCCCTGTCGGCTGTCGCGTGGAAGCCACGACGCTGGCTTCGTGTCCGCCCGGTCCTGCTCGCCGCACCTGATGGCGAGCACCACATCCTGCCCCTCCACGCGCTGGCGGCCGCACTCGCCGAACGCAACCGTCCCTCCGTGCTGCTCGGCGCGTCGGTACCGCAGCGGGCACTCGCCGACTCCGTATCTCGACTCCGTCCGGTTGCGGTCTTCCTCTGGTCCCACGCACCCGAGCCGTCCCGACAGACGGAGCCCGCTGCAGTCCTCATCCACCGCGACCCGACGCCGCCACTGCTGGTGGGCGGCCCGGGCTGGCCGGAGCGGGCCACCGGCCGGGTCGACACCCTCGGCGAGGCGCTGCACGCCTGCAGCGCACCGACCCGGCCGTTGCCGGCCCGCCCACCCACCGGTGACACGGTGACCGCCGGCCTGCTGGGTCAGGCCTGACTGCCGAACCACGCGTCGAGGCCGTTCCTGCTGGTGGTGCGTCCACACCTGCGCGATCACCGTGTTCACCGTGCGCCCCGTGCTGACACGCTGTGGGAACAGGCGAGAGCGTCAGGAGCAGCGGGTGCATGACACGGCCTGACCGGACGACCCGTCAGAAGGATCGCCTCAGGGCACGAGGTAGAGGCGTGGGCGACCGGGCGCGGGAGGCGTGATGGGGTGGGCGGCGCCGAGGGGTTGGCCCAGGGCCAGGCCGACGACGAAGTCGGCGACTGCGGTGGGGACGGGGAGCAGGTCGGGGTGCAGGTAGCGCCGCGAGGGGTGAGCGGGGTCGTGGTGCATCCCGACGCACCACCCGGTGGCCTCGTCCCACGTCGCGGCGACCGGTGCCGGCCGTTCGGGATGGACGGCCGCGCCGAGTGACTCGGTTGCGGCGGTCGGGTCCCGGGGTGTCCAGGCCGCGAGTCGCAGCGCGGTGCAGTCGAGCAGGATGGACCCGATCAGGTGGTGTGCGGGGTCGCTGCGCTGCGGCGAACCGGTGATCACACCCTGGGTCCGGAGGTGGGAGGCGACCGCGGCGAGGTAGCCGTCGAGATGGCGACCCAGTGCGCTGGGGTGCCGGTCCCGGGACGCCCCGAAAGCGGTGCCGAAGGCCCCGTCGTGCACGACGGGAAGGTGGCCGACGCGCGGGAGGTTCTCGGGTGGCGTGCCTTCGCGGATGTCGGTCATGACGTCGCCGGAGGAGGTGGTGGGGTCGGGTCGGGACGTCCGATGCCGCTGCGCATGATCGGTTCCCCGCTCCCGCCGATCGGGGCTGTTGACCTGGCACCGGCGCGCTCTCGACGTGGCGATTCGCCGGGGTCCGGGGCGGGTTGTCCCATCCTGCGCCGGATCAGCTGCGTGTGCCGGATTCGGACCGACGGGTCGCACGACCGACGCCTCCGCGGTGATGACGAACGATTCGACGTGACGGTCGGGTGGCCCGTGGCCGCGGTGACCGTTTCCCGTCGGTGCGGGGACGCGCTCATGGGAGGGTTCCCACCGGTGGTCGGCCCGGATGCATCCGGGTGGTGTCTGCCCGGTTCAGCTGCTCGGCCAGCCGCAGCGCCGCGCGCTCGACATCGCCCGGCCCCGCGGCGGTGGAGGAGCTGGCGAGGCCGCGGGCGAGTGCGTCGAGAAGGGTGCAGACCGCGAGAAGAGCCTGCTCGTCCTCGATCCTCAGATCGCGGTAGCTGCGGATGCGTCGGCGAAACAGCAGCGAAGCCTGCAGGCATGCGGCGGCTGCGGGCGGGGCCTGCATCACAGCCCCGGCCGGACGTCGAGGGGCCCGAGAGCTCGCGCGGACGCAGGCGGCGCCGCATGGTCGGGTCGTCGTCTGCCGGTGCGCATGATGGGGTCCCCGCTCTCGCCGGCGTGGCCGTGGGCCGTGACCGGTGTGGCTGTCGTCCAGCGACCGCCGGGGTCCGGAGCGGAGTGACTTTGCCATCATGCGCCTGATGAGGGTCGTGTGCCGGATTCGGAAGTCCGGATGTCGGCCGGTCGACGTGACGACCGCGGGGGCGCCGGTCGGGTACTCGTCGACCGCGCTCACGACGGAGGTCCCCGGGCCGATCAGCCGCAGCGTTGCCGAATGAGGGTGCCGGTGCGGGCCGGTCAGAGGGAGTGTTTGCCCAGCCAGGTCAGCGCGGAGTCGGCGACCTCGCGCCACCCGGCGTCGACGGTCATCTGGGCGATCATCGCACCGAAGGAGTGCCCGACCAGGATCGGCTCGGCCGGCAGTGTCGCGATGAACGCCGCGTAGTGCGCGACGACGTCGTCGATGCCGTGGTCGCCGATGGCCTCGGGATGGGCCCGCGACTCCTCGACGGTGTCGGCGTTGCTTCGGAGCGGAACGTGCGCCCACTGTGACCCCGGGACGGACCAGAAGACCGAGTTGCGCTGAACCGGACGACGAAACCGGACACATTCACCTGCTGGCCGTCACCCACACGCGCCGCTCGATGTGGCCCGACGGCGTGCGCGATCGCGGTGACCGGTTACTTCTGTGCTGTCTCTGCGGGCGGGGCGGTGACGGCGCGGATGCGTCGGCCGGTGAGCCGGGTCAGCGGCACCGCGATGGCGTGTGCGTCGCGACCGGGCGCCCACGGGTCGGGCAGCAGCATCGCCAGCCGGGCCTGGTCCTGGACTTCGTATGCCTGCCCGACGCCGAGCACGCTCCACCCGGTCCGCGTGCCGGGGTCGATCTCGTCGACCTCGAACCCGACCACCGCGCTGCGACTGGCGGCAGCGAGTTTCGCACCGTTACGGGTCCGGAAGATCACCTCCCCGTCGTGCACGAGGTAGTTGACCGGTTGGGCGGCGGGCAGTGCGTGATCGGTGAACACGACCCTCCCGATACCGCAGCCGCCCAGCAACCGTCGGCATGTGGAGCCGTCGAGTTCCACGAACTCCACAGGCTCGGTCATCGTGGCCCCCTGACGCCGGTATCGAGGTCCACCGTTGACGATCCGCCACGGGCATGTACAGGGGCCGAAGGTCCTGTTGGAGTCCTCACCATGACGATGGCGGTGTCGTGACGGCGGAGCGGGTCAGCCGGTCGGCCAGCGCCAGCACGTGCTCGCGCAGGGCGGGCGGTTCCTCGATCACGAACGGCCGATCGATCCAGGCCAGCAGTGACGGCACCCACTCCAACTCCTCCGCCTGCAGGCGCAGCCGGACCCAGGGATCCGCGCCGGCCGGTGGGAGGGGCTCCACCGTGGCGAGGCCCTGCGGGATGCGGCGGTGGACGTGCTCCGGGTTGGCCTGCACGAGCACCACCACGCCGTGCCGGCGTGGTGCCGTGGCCAGCGCCGTGAGAAGCCGCTCCCCGGGGTCCACCGCCTCCGGGACGTCGAAGGTGGTGGCCAGGGCCTCGATCGTCTCGATCCGGTCCAGCCGGAGGGTCCGCTCCTCGCCGCCGGCGGGGTCGACGCCGGTGACGTACCAGCGGCCGGTGTGGGCCACGAGTGCGTACGGGTGCAGCGTGCGTTCGGTGCGCCGCCCGTCGGCGGACCGGTAGGTGACGGCCACGGCCCGTCGTGCTCGGGCGGCCTCCGCGACGACCAGCAGGACGTCGGTCTCCGGCGCGGTGGCCGGGCTCCGCGCCGTGGTGAAGCCGGCGGTGTCGATCACGGCGTCGAGCCGGAGGCCGAGCCGCAGCGGCAGCACCCGGCGGATCTTCGCGGCGGCGCTCGCGACGGCCGCTCGCGACGTCGGGACGAGCCCGCTCCGGTCGGCAGCGACGAGACCCAGGACGACCGCGAGTGCCTCGTCGTCCGTGAGCATCAGGGGTGGCATCCGGTAGCCGGGTGACAGCCGGAATCCGCCGTAGCGGCCGCGGTCGGCCTGCACCGGGACGTCGAGGTCGACGAGGTGCTGCACGTAGCGGCGCGCTGTGCGTTCGTCGACGGCGAGCCGGCCTGCGAGGTCCGCAGCCGTGTGGGTGCCCCCGGTCTGCAGGATCTCCAGCAGGGCGAGCACGCGCGCGGTCGGCCGGGTCATGCCGGAGAGAATTCCACAGATACCGGGCGGCTTCCGCCCGGTATCGGTTCTACCGTCGGTGACACAGACCGAGGAGGACACCATGAAGCTCATCTCGACCAGGATCATCACCGCGGACGTGCCGCGGCTCGTCGCCTTCTACGAGCAGGTCACCCGCTGTGCCGCCGTCTGGGGTAACGACCTGTTCGCCGAGATCCCGACCCCGGCCGCGACCCTCGCCATCGGCAGCGACCGCACGGTGCCGTTGTTCGGGGCCGGCTGCGCCGAGGCCGCGTCGAACCGCAGCGCGATCGTCGAGTTCCTCGTCGCCGACGTCGACGCGGAGTTCGCCCGGCTCCGGAACGGTCTGTCCGACGTCGTGACCGAGCCGCGGGACATGCCCTGGGGCAACCGCGCGCTGCTCTTCCGCGATCCCGACGGCAACCTCGTCAACCTGTTCACCCCGGTCACCGACGCGGCGCGGGAGAAGTTCGGAGTGTGAGAGGCGTGCCGGCGCCGGGATGTGAGGGCTACCGCACCAGCGTCGCGGCGAACGCCTCGACGGCGGGGGCACCGGCGTAGGGCAGGAACAGCGAGGGCTCGATCAGTTCCAGTTCGAGCACACAGAACCGGCCGGAGGCGTCACGGACCAGGTCGACCCTGGCGTAGGTCGGCGTCCCCAGGCGGGCCGAGACGAGGTCGAGGGCAGCCTGGGCCACCTCGATCTGGTCCGCCGTCGCGACGTGCTCCGCGTTGGTCTCCGTGGCGAAGAGACCGTCGATCGCTCCCGCCCGCGGCAGGGCGACCCGCTTGCCGGCGGCGTGGCTGAACCGTCCTTCGACGAAGACGAGCGGCCATTCGCCTTCTGTGGCAACGGATTCCACGAAGGGCTGCACCATGACGACCAGCCCGGATGCGTGGAGTCGGGCGACGTGCGCCACCGCGGCCTCGTGCTGGTCGGCTCCGTACGAGGCGGCATCCCTGCTGCCCGCTCCGACAGACGGCTTGACGACGAAGTCGCCGGCGGGGAGCGTCGGCGCCGAACCGGGTGGCACGAAGTCGGTGGGAATGGTCGGCACCCCGGCCTCGGCCACCTCGGCCAGGTACTGCTTGTCGAGGTTCCACCGCACGGTCGCGGCGGGATTCACCAGCTCGGTGGCCGCCTCGACCTCGTCGAGCCACGACAGGAACTCGGGCAGACGTCGGGTGTAGTCCCAGGTCGACCGCAGTACCACCCGGTCGAACCGCGACCAGTCCACCGCCGGGTCGTCCCAGTCGACGACGTCGACGGACACGCCTGTCCGCTCCAGGGCCGCCAACGCCAGCGGCTCGTCCTCGTCCCTGCCCCGGGCCCCGCGGGTGGTCCCCCACGCCAACCGGTCGATCACCCTGCCACCCCTGCCGGGCAGCGGAGGTGGTCGACGTCGGTGCCGAGCGACCACCCCGCGTCTTCGGGCGCGTGCGGCCGGCGCGTGCCGAGATCCTCGAGAACGGCCGGGGTGGTCGTCGGGGTGAACGGCTCCGGGCAGGTCACAGGACCCACCCTAGAACAGCTCAGCCACCGGGCGTGATGATCACCTTCAGTGCCATGTTGGCCGCCGCGTTCTTGAAGACGTCGTACGCCTCGTCCATCTGGTCGAACGTGAACGAGTGGGTGCCCATCTTCTCGGCCGGGATCCGGCCGCTGGCCACCATCTTGAGCAGGGTCGGGATGGAGACGGTGTCGACCAGGCCCATCGTGAGGGTGACGTTGCTGATCCACATGTCCTGCATGGGCAGCTCCACCGGCGTGCCGTGCACACCGACGTTGGCGATCGTGCCGCCCGGCCGCACCAGCGACGCGGCGGTGAGCAGCGTCTCCGGGTAGCCGACCGCCTCGATGGCGACGTCGACGCCGAGGCCGTCGGTGAGCGCGATGACGTCGGCGACGGTGCCCGGCCCGACCTCGACGGCGTCCGTGGCCCCGAACTCGAGCGCCTTCTCCAGCCGAAACTTGTTGGTGTCGATGGCGATCACCTTGGAGGCGCCCCACAGCCCGGTGGTGAGCACCGCGGACAGGCCGACGGCGCCGGCCCCGACCACGGCCACCGTGTCACCGGGTTTCACCCCGCCGGCGAGGACGCCGACCTCGTAGCCCGTGGGCAGCGAGTCGGCCAGGAAGATCGCCTGCTCGTTGGTGACGTTTTCCGGTACCGCGTAGAGCGAGGTGTCGGCGTAGGGCACGCGGACGTACTCGGCCTGGGTGCCGTCGATCAGGTGCCCGAAGATCCAGCCGATGCCGCCGACGGTCTGGCAGTGCGACGGCATCCCGCGGCCGCAGTACTCGCAGCGGCCGCACTTGGTGATCGCGGGGACGAGCACCCGGTCGCCGACGGCGAACCCGCGGACGGCCTCGCCGATCTCGGTGACGGTGCCGACGGCCTCGTGGCCGAGGATCCGCCCGTCGGTGACGGCGGCGACGTCGCCCTGCAGGATGTGCAGGTCGGTGCCGCAGATGGTGGTCGTGTCGACCTTGACCACGACGTCGGTGGGTTCCTGGATCGCGGCGTCGGCCACGTCCTCCCACGCCTTGTTCCCTGGTCCGTGGTACACAAGAGCCTTCATCTGCTACCTCCGTTGGTCGCATCGCGTCGAATCCGACGCTAGTGGCGCACGACACGGGCGACTGTCCGATCGTGGGACGACCGGAGGTCCGGAGAGCGCCCGGAAGTGGATCAGTGCCCCGGATCCGGGACAGGCGCGATCACGCGATGTAGCTGATCCCGAACGCGTCGATCTTCCGGTAGAGCGACGACCGCGCGATGCCCAGCATGGCGGCCGCCTTGTACCGGTTGCCGCCGGACTCGTAGAGCGCCTGGATGATCGCGTCGCACTGCGCGGACTCCAGCATCGACAGCTTCGGGGCGCGGGCGGCGAAGCACGACGCCGGCAGGTCGGGCGCCTGGATCACCCCGACGGGCTTGCGGGCGATCACGTACCGGAGCACGTCCTCCAGCTCGCGGACGTTGCCCGGCCACGCGTAGCCCTCCAGCACCCGGATGACCTGCAGGCTCAGCCGCAGCGACCGGCCGCCGGTGAGGCTGCGCAGGATCGACAGCGCGATCTCCCCGAGTTCGTCGGCCCGGTAGCGCAGCGCCGGCACCCGCACCGTCTCGTGGAAGTGGCGCAGCAGGAGGCCATAGGGCCGGGTGGCGTCGGCCGACACGGCGTCGACGCAGCCGACCACGACGAGCGAGCTCGGCATCGCCACCAGCGTGCGCAGCGACTCGTCGAGCCGGCGGGCCGCCACCGGCGAGAGGAGGTTCATCTGGCGCAGCACCAGCATGCGGGGCTGATCGTCCAGATCGCGGGTGACCTGGGCGAGCGGATCCGGAGCACTGGCCGAGTCGCTCACCCCCGAGCAGTCCAGGCTGCGCAGCGTCCCGGTCGGGAACGTCCGGCGGAACTGCTCCACCGCGAGCGTGCGTTTGCCGACCCCGGCCTCACCCATCAGCAGGTGGTGGCGGCGCTGGCCGACGCTCGTCGCCACCTCCTGACGGGCCCGCAGGTACGGGCTCAGCAGCTCCCGGTTGGCCCGCGCCCTGGCCTCGGCGTGCGCCCGCTCCGCCGACGACGGACCGTGCAGGTCGGCGGCGTAGTCGCGGCGCACGGTGGACGCCACGTGCGAACCCTGCCGGCGCAGGGCGTCCGGAACCGCCCCGGCCTGTCGGGCGGCCGCCAGGCCCCCGGCGAGGACGCAGCCGACGGTGAGGCCGTCCAGGCGGAGCGCGCTGACGCCGACGTCCGCGCAGTGGCCGGACGGCAGGTCGACGTGCCGACTCCCGTGCCCGTCGGGCAGGACGGCGCCGGCCAGGGCCAGGTCGCTCAGGATCTGCTGGTCGTCCGCGGCGATCTTGCGGACGCCCGCGTTGGTCAGCACGAAGTCCCCGTCGGTGGCCACCACCCACTCCGCCCCGGCGCCACAGGCATCCGCGAAGCCGTCGTGCACCGAACGCGCCACCCGGTGCCGGCGCGACGCCGCCCGCTCGGCCACGCGGTCGGCGAGCAGGCGGGCCACGACCAGTCCCGGGCGGGGCGCCGTGACGTGGGTGAGCACGACGACCACCTCCACCACGTCCCCGGGTACCAGCGCGGCCGCCTCGGACAGCCACGTCAGGTCGGCGTGCAGGTGCTCGGCACCGTCGACACGGACGTCCGTGCCCGTGTGGAGGGCGATCGAGGCGGCGGTGGTGCCCATGATCGTCTCGCCGTAGCGGTAGCCCGGGACGAACCGGACGGCGTCGAGCACCTCGGCCAGCGCCCGGTCGCCGTCGCGCCGGACCCGGACCACCCCGTCGGCGTCGACCAGGGCCAGCGAGCAACCGGCGTCCGGGTTGCGCCGGTGGAACTCCTCCAACACCTCGCAGGCGTCGGCCACCCCGGCCGCTGCGGCGTCGTGCCCGACGAACGGCGCCCCGACCTCGCGGACGTCGACGCCGGCCGACCGTTCCCAGGACGCCAGCACGTCGGCGCGCACCGAGCCCGCGGCGGCGCCGGGTCCGTCGGCCCAGAAGCGTCGCCGCGCGGACTCGACGTCCAGGGCGGTCACCGGTCCGACCCTAGAACGGTCCGGGGCCGTTGGACGTCTCGTTCTGCGTCGATGCCTGCGATGCTGAAGGACCGACCCGAGCCGAGGAGATGACGCGATGCAGCGGCACCTGTACGACGAGGACCACGAGGCCTTCAGGTCGTCGTTCCGGACGTTCGTGGACAAGGAGATCACCCCGCACGCCGCCGACTGGGACGCCGCCGGCATCGTGTCCCGCGACCTGTTCACCTCCGCCGGTCGCTCCGGGTTCCTCGGCATGGAGATCCCCGAGGAGTTCGGGGGCGGCGGGGTGCGCGACTTCCGCTTCAACGCGGTGATCTCCGAGGAACTGATGCGCAGCGGTCAGGGCGCCATCGGCCTGGGCCTGACGCTGCACAACGACATCTGCCTGCCCTACTTCCTGTCCTACTGCTCCGACGAGCAGAAGCAGCGGTGGCTGCCCGGCATCGCGTCCGGCGAGCTGATCACCGCGATCGCGATGACCGAGCCGGGTATCGGGTCGGACCTGGCCTCGATGTCCACCACCGCCCGCCGGGAGGGCGACCACTACGTCGTCAACGGGTCGAAGACGTTCATCACCAACGGGATCAACGCGGACGTGGTGATCACCGCGGTGAAGACGGACCCGGCGCAGCGCCACCGGGGCATGTCGCTGATCGTGCTGGAACGCGGGATGCCGGGCTTCGAGCGCGGCCGAAACCTCGACAAGCTCGGCCAGCACGCACAGGACACCGCGGAGCTGTCGTTCACCGACGTCCGGGTGCCGGTGACGAACCTGCTCGGCGAGCAGGAGGGCCAGGGCTTCACCCAGCTCGTGACGAACCTGCCCCAGGAGCGGCTGTCGATCGCGATCGGAGGAGTGGCGGCGGCGCGGGCGGCCCTGAGCTGGACCCTGGAGTACGTCAAGGAGCGCAAGGCGTTCGGCGCGCCGATCGGCTCGTTCCAGAACTCGAAGTTCGTGCTCGCCGAGATCGCCACCGAGATCGACATCGCCCAGAGCTACGTCGACGACTGCGTCCGGGCGCTCGGCGACGGTGAGCTGACCGCGGTGGACGCGTCGAAGGCGAAGTGGTGGTGCACGGAGCTGCAGGGGCGCGTCGTCGACCGGTGCCTGCAGCTGCACGGCGGCTACGGCTACATGACCGAGTACCCGATCGCGCGCGCCTACGCCGACGCCCGTATCACCCGCATCTACGGCGGCACCACGGAGATCATGAAGGAGGTCATCGGCCGCGACCTGGGCCTGTGATCGGCGGGACCACCGGGACGAGCAGGAACGAGTCGTGGTCGCCGCCGGTGTGCAGGACGTGGCGCCCCGCGTTGACGGTGTGGGCGTGCCGCTGGGCGAACACGTGCTCGTCGTAGACGTTGAGGTCGTGGCCCTGCACCACGAGCCGCAGGGTCTCGCCGGCGCGGAAGAGCGTGCCCGACGGCCAGATCTCGACGTCGACGGGCACGATCTCGCCGGGGCTCAGACGCTGGTCGCGCTGGTGGAGGTAGACGGGCCGCTCGGGCGTCGAGGCGGCCTCGTCGAGCTCGCGGCGGCCGACCCGCAGCCAGCCCAGTGCCACGTTGCCGTCGTCGAGGGTGGAGAAGAAGGGGTACGGCACGACGTCGCCGCTCGCGTCGATCTTCTGGATCCCGACGAAGAGGTCCATGTCGTCCGCGCCGACGGCCTCCACCCACAGGCGGAGGTTCATCGAGCCGGTGAGCTCGGTGTCGACGTCGAAGCGGTGGTCGAACGAGACGCTGCCGTCGACCGCGTCGTAGTCGACCCGTCCATCCTCTGTGGACAGATCGGTGCGCAGTGACGACGTGGCGGCGTCGAGGTGCAGCGGGGTGTACGCGGTGCGGGCGAGCGGCCACTCCTGCTCGTCGCGGACCTCGCCCGTGTAAGCGTGGTCGCGGATCTCGAGCCGGACCGGTGGCCACTGCTCCACCTCGGTCGGCTCACCCTTGAGGAACCGGTCGAAGAACGCGACCTGCCGGACCAGGCTGGCGGGCGCGTAGTAGTAGGCCCACTTCTTGCGGCCGTGCACCTCCAGCCACTTCTGCGTCGAGGCGGTGCGGCGGTAGCCCTCGAGGGTGCCGCGGGTGTGCAGGCCGTGGTCCGACCAGCTGGCGACGACGTAGGCGGGCACGTCGATCTTGCCGAGGTCGGCGACCTTGGAGCGCCAGTAGTCGTCGTAGAAGGGGTGGTTCATCGCGTTGGCCTGGACGTTCTCGACCTGGCCGTGGGTCTTGGCGATGAGCGGGCCGAGGAGACCGCCGAACTGGGTCTCCGGGATGCCGCCGTGGGTGCCGACCTCGTAGTAGTTGTCGTGGAACCCCTCCCACGGGTTGATCGCGGCGAGATGCGGCGGGCGCAGCGCGGCCACGGCCCACTGGATCACCGCGTACCAGGAGACGCCGGACATGCCGACCTTGCCGTTGCTCCACTCCTGCACGCCGGCCCATTCGACGAGGTCGTAGCAGCCCTGGGCCTCCTCGGGTCCGAACATCGTGACGTCGCCCTCGGAGCCCCAGGCTCCCCGGGCGTCGGCGAGGATCACGCTGTAACCGTGGCGCACCCAGAACACCGGGTCCGGCGTCTCGAACGCCGTGTGGGGTGACAGCGCGTCCAGGTCGACGTCGTGGCCCTCCCACGCCGCCCAGTTCAGAGCGCCGTGCTTGCCGTAGGGCGACCAGGCCACCAGTACGGGCGTCGTGGTCGCCGTACCGGCGGGGGAGTAGCGGTCCACCAGCAGTCTCAGCCCGTCGCGCATCGGCACGGCCACGTTGCGCTCGATGCGGACGCCGTCCTCGACGGTGTCCGAGTACTCGCGTCCGGGCCAGCCTGCGGCCTCCGGGGGGATGCCGGGCATGAAGATCACGGGCTCTGTGGGCACGGCTGCTCCTACGTCGTCGTACGGGGGGAGCCCAGTGAAGTGGCTCACAGGGCGGGCCCGCTCGGTCTGCCGGACCAACGACCGCGTCCGACTCTGCTCCGCGGTACAGGACGGCGGCCGCTCCCGAGGCCTGTACTGCGAGCACCAGAGCCGCTCCAGGAGGAGAAGTCGATGACGACCACTGAATCCGCCGTGCTGAACCCGGATGTCCTGGTGCGCCGCGCGGCCGAACTGCGCCCGCTGCTGCGTGGCAACGCCGAACGCGGCGAGGCCGACCGTCGGGTCCCCGACGAGAACATCCAGGCGATCCAGGACGCCGGCATCTACCGGCTGCCGGTGCCCCGGCGCTGGGGCGGGCACGAGGCGTCGTTCACGACGTTCATGAAGGTGAGCGAGGAGATCGGCCGCGGCGACGGGTCGACGGGCTGGGTGACCGCACTCATTAACGTCTGCGGCTGGATGGTCGGGCTCTACCCCGAGCAGGCCCAGCGCGACGTGTGGGGTGAGAACCCGGACGCCCGGGCCTGCGGTGTGCTCGCCCCGACTGCGGAGACCCGTGCCGTCGACGGCGGGCAGGTCGTCACCGGTGCGTGGGGTTTCGCGTCCGGGTCGGCGCACTCGCAGTGGGCGATGCTCGGCATCCCGGTGGTCGACACGCACGGTGAGCAGGTGGACCAGGGACTGGCCCTGATCCCGATGGGCGACCTGACGCAGAAGGACACGTGGTTCGTCGCGGGCCTGCGCGGCACCGCGAGCAACACGCTCGTGGCCGACGAGGTGTTCGTGCCCGACCACCGGATCCTCTCGGTGGGCCAGGCGCTCGCCGGCGTGTACGCCACCGAGCACGACGACGAGCCGCTGTACCGGTCGGCGTTCGTGCCGGTGCTCGCGCTGATCCTCGTCGGCCCGCAGATCGGTATGGCCCGGGCCGCGCTCGACGTGGTCACCGAGATGCTCGCCAAGCACAAGCCGATCTCGTACACGTTCTACGAGGACTCGGCGGCCGCGCCGACCACGCAACTCAACCTGGCCGAGGCGGCCGAGCTGATCGACACCGCGCACCTGCACGCGATGCGGGCGGCCGGCGACATCGACGAGTGGGCGGCGGCGCCGCAACACATGGACCGGTTGACCCGCACCCGCGTCCGGATGGACACCGGCTACGTCGCCCGCCGCTGCCGGGAGGCCATCGACCTGCTTGTCAGCATCGGCGGGGCGAGCAGCTTCGCGGAGAAGAACCCGCTGCAGCGGATCTGGCGCGACCAGGAGACCGGGAGCCGCCACGCGGTGGTGAACCCGTCGATCGCCGCGGAGATCTACGGACGTGAACTGCTCGGCGCCGAGGAGCAGGTCACCGCGCTGATCTAGGAGTGGCCTGATCTGAGGACGACGTCGCCGAGCAGCCGCGCGAGGAGGAGGGCGGCGTGCAGCTCGAAGCGGCGCTGTCCGACCTCCCGTCCGAGCAGTTCCTCGGCCCGTTTGATGCGGTAGTTCACGGTGCCGCGGGCGACGTGGAGATCGGCCGAGACGGTGGCGAGGCTGCGTTCGGCGTCGAGGTAGTGCAGGAGGGTCTCGCGCAGGACGGCAGCCTGGTCGGTGGGCGCCCCCAGCCCGGCCAGCTCACGGCGGACGAACTCGCCGGCCCGGGTGAGGTCCGCGGCCAGCAGCGCGACCGCCGCGACGTCGGCGTAGTCGGTGAGCCACGCGGCCCGGTCGCCGGCGAGCCGGCTGAGCCGCTCGGCCAGCACGGCCTCGTGGTGGCTGCGGCGGAACCCCTCGACGCCGCGGCCGGGTAGTCCGCAGGCCACCCGGACAGAGGCGACGCGTCCGCTCACGGGCGCGGGCGACTCCGACCGGGGCACGGCCCCCCACGCCCAGAGACCGCTGCTGCCGACGGGCACGACCAGGGTCGAGGTGGCGCCGCGGCGGTGCAGGACGTCGACGGCCACCCGCTGCAGGTCCGACGGGCCCGCCGGCGCGCCGGGCTCGGTCCACAGCGTGACGGCGACGTGGTGGCGGTCGAGCTCGTAGCCGAGCACGCCGCTCGCGCCCCGGACATCGACGGGTTCCTCGGACAGGATCCGGCGGACGGTCTCGTCGCGGGCGGCCGCGGCGCTGGTGACCCACCGGTCGCGCTCGGCGAGGTACTCCAGCACCATCGCGTCGGCGAAGCTGTCGATGAACCTGAAGAGATCCTCCGACACCGCTTTCATCTCGTCGGCCAGCCGGGCGGTGTCGACGATGGCCTCGCAGCCGGCGAGGAAGGCGTGCGCCATCCCGGCGTGGCCGAGGCGGATCCCGCGCAGCACCTTGTCCAGCGCGATGTTGCGGCGGACGAACTCCCGGTCGCCCTCCAGCGCCTCGTCGGTGATCGGCACCAGCGCGGCGTCGGGGAAGGCCAGGAGCACGAGCGAGCGCATCGTCGAGGATTCGGTGCCCATCCGCAGCGTCTCGAACGGTCCGTCACCGCCGCCGAAGGCGGGGATCTCGCGGATGATCGTGGTGGCCAGGTCGTGGCCGACCTCGATCGCCCACCGCGTCGGCCCCTCCCCGACGTGCGCGACGGTCTGGGCGACGGTCGGAGCCGCGCTGGCCGCGCGGTCGAGCGCGACCTCGCTGCGTGGGGCCAGGCGTAGGAGCCAGTCGCGCTCGAGCGTCATGCCAGCTCGGCTCGCAGCAGCCGCGCGGCACCGGTCATGGCGCGCATCTTCCCCTCGGCGGACGCGCGGGGCAGGTACTTCATCCCGCAGTCCGTGGCGATGACGACCTGCTTCGGCGGGATGCGGTCGAACGCGCGGCGGGTCCGCTCGGCCACCAGCTCCGCGGACTCGATCTCCGGCGTGGACAGGTCGATCACCCCGAGGATGATCGTCTTGTCGGTGAGGTCGGAGAGCACCCCGAGGTCCAGGCCGGACTGCGCGGTCTCGATCGAGATCTGGTCGACCGGGCAGCCGGCCAGCTCGGGCAGGAACGAGTAGCCCTCCGGCCGTTCGTGGATGATCGCGGCGTAGCCGAAGCAGATGTGCACGGCGGTGGTGCCGGTGACGCCGTCCAGGGCCGCGTTCAGGGCGGCGAGGCCGTAGGCGCGGGCGGCGTCGGGCCGGGCCTGCATGTAGGGCTCGTCGATCTGGACGATGTCGGCGCCCGCGGCGTGCAGGTCCCGGATCTCCGCGTTCACGGCCACCGCGTAGGCCATGGCGGCCGCCTCGGCGTCGGGATAGTGGTCGTTCTGCGCCTGCTGACTCATCGTGAACGGCCCGGGCACCGTCATCTTGATCGTGCGGTCGGTGTGGCCGCGCAGGAACCGCAGGTCGTCGACCTCTACAGGATGGAGTCGGTGGATCGCACCGGTGATCCGGGGGACCGGGTTGGGGTGGCCGCTGCGGTCCAGCGCGGTGCCGGGGTTGTCGATGTCGACGCCGTCGAGGGCGGTGGCGAAGTGGTTGGAGTAGCTCTCGCGGCGGATCTCCCCGTCGGTGACGATGTCGAGCCCGGCGTCCTCCTGCGCGCGGATGGCCAGCAGGGTGGCGTCGTCCTGGGCCTCGGACAGGAACTCCGGGTCGACGCGCCACAGCTCCTTCGCGCGGACGCGGGGCGGGAAGCGGCCGGCGAGCCTGGAGCGGTCGATGAGCCAGTCGGGCTGCGCGTAGCTGCCGACCAGCGACGTCGGCAGGAGCGGCGTCGCCATGTCAGCCGACCGGCTGGAGGACGAAGTCGTACCGGGCCTCGAGCCACGGCACCGCGGAGCTGCCCCCGTCCGGGGTCGGGCCCGGCTCGCGCGGGGTGAACGCGACCACCAACTCCGGTTTCGTACCGAACACCACGTCGCTGTCGAGGTACTGCGCACCCTCCTGGAACAGGTGCGTGATCAGCGGTTCGTACCCCGGAACGGCGAGCAGGAAGTGCACGTGGGCGGGGCGGTAGTGGCTGATCGCGGTGCGGCTGATCAGCTCGCCGACCGGGCCGTCCATCGGGATCGCGTAGCCCTTCGGGGCAATCGTGCGCACGTGGTAGGAGCCGTCGGCGCGGGCGGTGTACTTCGCGCGCAGCCGCGCCTCGTCGACCGGGAGCTGGGCCTCGTAGGCGCCGTCCTCGTCGGCCTGCCACACGTCGAGCACCGCGCCGCCGACGGGCGTGCCGTCCAGCCCCCGCACGGTGCCGTGGACGTGGAGCGGGACGCCCGGCAGTCCCTGCGACATGTCGGCCCCGAAGTCCAGCTCGGGCGAGCCGTCGATGTGGAACGGGCCGAGCACCGTGGCGGGGGTCGCCGCGGGGTCGACGTCGTGGTTCATCTGCACGACGAGCATCGAGAGGCCGAGCACGTCGGAGGCGAGGATGAACTCCTCGCGCCTGTCGTCGGAGATCTGCCCGGTGGCGGTCAGCCACCGCACCGCCGCCATCCACTCGGCCTCGGTGAGCCGCACCTCGCGGGCGAAGTCGTGCAGGTGACGGACCAGCGCCGTCAGGACCTCGCCGGTGCGCGGGTCCTTCGCGGTGGCCCAGCGCGACACGGCCAGGTCGGTGATGGTGTCCTCGGTGACGGCGTCCATGTCAGCTCTCCCGGTACGGGTCGGGGTCGACGGACCGGTTGTTCAGGTCCACCGACAGGAAGATGTCGTTGCCCACGGGGTGGCGGAGCTCCTCGGCGAGCTGCCCGATCAGCCCGGCCGTGCGCGCGAGCAGGGCGAAGCCGCGCAGCAGTTCCAGAGGCAGCCCGAGGTCGGCCAGCGCGGCCCCGCAGACGCCGGCGCCGTTGAGCGGCAACGTCTTCCCCAGCACCTGGGGATGGACGCGTCCGATGGCGGCGAACAGCTCCAGGTGTGGTCCGCGCAGTCCCTCCTCGTCGGCGATCGCGAACAGCCGGGGCGTGCGGGGGTCGCCGTTCTTGTGCACGTGGTGGCCGAGGCCCGGGACGAACCGCTTCGCCGCCCGTTGCGCCGTGACGGTCTCCAGCGCCAACGCGTCCCAGCCGGCGTCGTCGCTCGGGAGGTGCGGAGCTGAGGCGAGCACGTCGTGCAGGAACCGGCCGCAGTCCTCCGTCACGCCGAGGAACCGCGACCCGCCACCCAGCAGCCCGGCCGCGAGCGCACCCTGCACGGAGTCCGGCGCCGAGAGGTAGGTCAGGCGCGTGACGATCGCGGTGGGGGTGAAGCCGTGGTCGGCCAGCGCAGCCAGCACGGCCTCGAACACGCGCGTCTCACCAGGGGTGGGCCGGCGCTGGGTGGCCAGCCAGAACGCCAGTTCCCCGAACCCGACCGTGCCCATGACGTCCTCGGCGAGGTCGTGGCCGAGCAGGGTGATCTTGTCCAGCGACGACGCGCCGAGCGCGGTCGGGTACTCGTTCACGAGCACAGCCATTTCCGCAGTTCCGCGCCGTGCTCGTCGAGCTCGGGTGGCGGCAGCCGGTAGTCGACGGGCGTCGCGGAGAAGCGGATCGGGTGCCGCGTGGTGGGCACCGCGCGGTTGCCGTCGCCCACCTCGACCACCGGGTCGAGCTCGAACTTCTCGGCCATCGCGAACCCGCCGTCGATGGTGTTGATCGGCCCGCACGGCACGCCCGCGTCGACGAGCAGGTCGAACCACTCCACCGCGCCGCGGGTGGTGAGCCGCCCGGTCAGGATCGGGCGCAGCTCCTCGCGGTTGCGCGTGCGGTCGGCGTTGCGCGCGAACCGCGGGTCGTCGGCGATCTCCGGGATACCGAGCACCCCGCACAGCTTGCGGAACTGGCCGTCGTTCGCCGCGGCGACGATGAGGTCGTTGTCGGCGGTGGGCAGCGGCTCGTAGGGGAATACGCTCGGGTGCGCGTTGCCCATGCGCAGCGGCACCACCCCGCCCGCGACGTACGCGGAGCTGTGGTTGACCAGCCCCGTCAGCGCGGACGACAGCAGGTTGACCTCCACGTGCTGGCCCTCGCCCGTGGCGTCGCGGTGGCGCAGCGCGGCGAGGATGCCGATCACCGCGTGGTTGCCGGCCATCACGTCGAACACCGAGATCCCGGCCCGGTACGGCGGCCCGTCGGGGTCGCCGGTGAGGCTCATCAGGCCCGAGATCGCCTGCACCATGAGGTCGTACCCGGGCACCTTCGCGCCCGCTCCGGCCCCGAAACCGCTGATCGACGCGTAGACGACACCCGGGTTCGCGACGCGGACCGTGTCGAAGTCCAGCCCGTAGCGCGCCAGGCCGCCCGGCTTGAAGTTCTCGATCACCACGTCGGCGCGGCGGGCCAACTCGCGGCCGGCCGCCGCGTCGTCGGAGTCGCGCAGGTCGAGTGCGATCGAGCGTTTTCCGCGGTTGACGCCCAGGTAGTACGTGGACACCTCGCCCCGGACCGGCGGCATCCAGGTGCGCGTCTCGTCGCCCTGCGGCCCTTCGACCTTGACGACGTCGGCGCCCATGTCGGCCAGCAGCATCGTGGCGTAGGGGCCGGCCAGCACGCGGGAGAAGTCCGCGACGAGGAGGCCCGCGAGCGGTCCTGTGCGGGGATCAGCCACCGTGCGTGCTCTGGCCGGCCGGCACGTTCCTGTGGTCGTCGACCGTCGGGACGGTTCCTTCGCGGAGGACGACTGGGCTCATGAGACCGCTCCCTCAGAGTGTCCGCTTGTCGGACAACTGTCCGGCGATTGGAGTCTCAGCTATCCGAGGGGGTCCGTCAACCCCGAGACAGGTCAGGAAGCCACCGTGTGGGGCACGGTGTCGAGCCGGGCGAAATCGGCGCTGATGTCGCCCGCGGCCTGCAGCAGGAGCGGGAGGTGGTCGCCGAGCAGGCGTTCGACGGTGGTCTCGGCGGCGTGGCAGTTGACGTTGATGCCGGCGATCACCCGGCCGTTCCCGTCGCGCAGCGGGGCGGCCACCGATCGGATGCCCAGGGTGAGCTGCTCGTCGGTCAGGGCCCAGCCGCGGGCCCGCACCTCCCGCAGCTCGGCGTCGCGCTCGGCGCGGCCGGGCTGCCAGCGCGGCACCAGACCGGACCGCGTGGGCTGAGCCAGGACCGCGTCCAGCTCGGCCTCCGTCATGGGGGCGAGCTGGACCTTTCCCAGTGACGTCTGCAGGGCGGGGAACCGGGTGCCGATCTCCACGGCCAGCGACACGATCTTCGGGACGGCGACGCGCGCGACGTAGACGATGTCCGATCCGTCGAGCTGGGCGATGGAGCAGGACTCGTTCGTGCGGGCGACGAGGCGTTCCATGTGCGGGCGCGCGACGTCCCACAGGCCCATCGACCGGACGTAGGCCACTCCGAGCTCGAGCACCCGCGGCGTCAGGGAGAAGCCGTGCTCACCCTGGCGGACGTAGCCGAGCTCGCCGAGCGTCAGCAGGATCCGCCGGGCCGTCGGCCGGGCCAGGTCCGCGGCGGTCGCGACGTCGCTCAGCGACATCACCGGGCGGTGCGGTCGGAACGCGCGGATGACGTCCAGGCCACGGGCCAGTGCCTCGATGAAGTCCGGACCGGTGTCGGGACGGGGAGCCATGACGGCCAGAGTATAGGGTTCACGCCGGACAGCGGATGGTCGTCCGTTGACGTCGAGCGTGCTCGAAGCCCTAGCGTCGTGGTCATGGGTCTGAACGGCGTGCGCGTCCTGGTCACCGGTGGAACCAGCGGACTGGGCGGGGCGATGGCTCTGGCGCTCGTCCAGGCGGGCGCCCGGGTGGCGCTGACTGGCCGCGACCGGGAGAGGGCGGAGGCTGTCGCCGCCGCACTCGGTGCGGTCGGAGTCGGGCTCGACGTGCAGGACGAGGCCTCGGTATCGGCCGCGGTCGACACCGCCTACGCGACGTGGGGCGGCCTGGACGTCCTGGTCAACAACGCCGGAATCGGGATGCGGACGGTCAACCCGCGGTTCATGACCGAGCCGCAGCCGTTCTGGGAGGTCTCGCCCGCCGGCTTCCGCGACGTGGTGGAGACCAAGGCGACCGGCTCGTTCCTGGTGGCCCGGGAGGTGGTGCCCCGGATGCTCGCCGCCGGCGGCGGGCGGATCGTCACGATCTCGATGAGCGAGCAGACGATGACGCGTCGCGGGTTCGTCCCCTACGGCCCGTCGGGCGCCGCGGTGGAGGCAGCCGCGGCCGGCCTGCTCGACCCGTCGATCATGGGGCCGCCGATCGTCTGGCTGGCCTCCCCGGACGCCGCCGGTGTGCACGACCAGCGGATCGTCGCGCGCGACTTCCGAGGTGCGAGCAGCCCCGGCCGGTGACTCGGCCGGGGCTGCTGCGGTACTACGGAGAGATCAGACGAGGTCGTACCGGTCGGCCTGCATGACCTTGTCCCACGCCGCCACGAAGTCCTTCACGAACTTCTCCTTGGCGTCGTCGGAGGCGTAGACCTCCGCCAGCGCGCGCAGCTCGGAGTTCGAGCCGAACACGAGGTCGACGCGGCTACCGGTCCACTTCACCGCACCCGAGGCGTCGTGGGCCTCGAAGGCGTCGTCGTCTCCCGACACCGACGTCCACGTGACGTCCATGGCGAGGAGGTTCGTGAAGAAGTCGTTGGTCAGCGTGCCCGGTGCGGAGGTGAGCACGCCGGTGCTGGACTGCTTGGTGTTGGCGCCCAGTACGCGCAGGCCACCGACGAGCACCGTGGTCTCCGGCGCGCTCAGCCCGATCAGGTTCGCGCGGTCGATCAGGAGGTACTCGCCCGGCAGGCGGTGCCCCTTGCCACGGTAGTTGCGGAACCCGTCGGAGGTCGGCTCCAGGTAGGCGAACGACTCGACGTCGGTCTTCTCCTGGGTGGCGTCGGTGCGGCCCGGGGTGAACGGGACCGACACGGCGACGCCGCCCTCCTTCGCGGCCTTCTCGACCGCCGCGACGCCACCGAGCACGACGAGGTCGGCGAAGGAGATCTTCCTGCCGCCGGCCGCCGAGCCGTTGAAGTCGGCCTGGACGCTCTCGAGGGCGCTGATCACGACGGAGAGGCCGTCGGGGTCGTTGGCCTCCCAGCCGCGCTGCGGCTGCAGGCGGATGCGGCCACCGTTGGCGCCACCCCGCTTGTCGCTGAGGCGGAATGACGATGCCGCCGCCCACGCGGTGGAGACGAGCTGCGACACGGTGAGGCCCGTGGCGAGGATCTTCTCCTTGAGCGACGCGATGTCGGCGGCGTCGACCAGGGGGTGGTCGACAGCCGGCACCGGGTCCTGCCAGAGCAGCTCCTCGGACGGGACCTGCGCGCCGATGTAGCGCTGGATCGGGCCCATGTCGCGGTGGGTGAGCTTGTACCAGGCGCGGGCGAACGCGTCGGCGAACTCCGTCGGGTTCTCGAAGAAGCGGCGCGAGATCTGCTCGTAGATCGGGTCCACGCGCAGGGCCACGTCGCTGACGAGCATGGTGGGGTAGCGGTTGAGCTCGCCGCTCTCCGGGTCCGGGACGGTGTTCGCGCCGCCGCCGTTCACCGGCCGGAACTGCCAGGCCCCGGCCGGGCTCTTCTCCAGCTCCCACTCGTAGCCGAACAGGTTCTCGAAGTACTTGTTCGTCCACTTCGTGGGCTCGGAGGTCCAGGTGACCTCCAGGCCGGAGGTGATGACGCTGCGGCCCTTGCCGTCGTTGAAGCCCTGCTTCCAGCCCAGGCCCTGCTGCTCGATGGGGGCGCCCTCGGGCTCCGCGCCGACGAACTGGTCGGGGTCGGCCGCACCGTGGGTCTTGCCGAAGGTGTGGCCGCCGGCGATCAGCGCGACGGTCTCCTCGTCGTTCATCGCCATGCGGCCGAACGTCTCGCGGATGTCGCGGGCCGAGGCCAGCGGGTCCGGGTTGGCGTTGGGGCCCTCCGGGTTGACGTAGATCAGACCCATCTGCACGGCGCCCAGCGGCTTCTCCAGCTCGCGGTCACCGGTGTAGCGCTCGTCGCCCAGCCAGGTGCGCTCCGGGCCCCAGTAGACGTCCTCGTCGGGCTCCCACACGTCGGCGCGGCCGCCGGCGAAGCCGAAGGTGGTGAAGCCCATGGTCTCCAGGGCGCGGTTGCCCGTGAAGACCATGAGGTCGGCCCAGGAGACCGACTGGCCGTACTTCTTCTTGACCGGCCACAGCAGGCGGCGGGCCTTGTCGAGGTTGCCGTTGTCCGGCCAGCTGTTCAGGGGCGCGAAGCGCTGCATGCCGGCGCCCGCACCACCGCGGCCGTCCTCCACGCGGTAGGTGCCTGCGCTGTGCCACGCCATGCGGATCATGAACGGGCCGTAGTGGCCGAAGTCGGCGGGCCACCAGTCCTTGGAGTCCGTGAGCGCCGCGTCGACGTCGGCGGCCAGGGCGTCGAGATCGACGGCGGCGAACGCCTTCGGGTAGTCGAAGTCCTCGCCCAGCGGGTTGGCGACGGCGGGGTGCTTGCGCAGGATCTTCAGGTTGAGCTGGTTGGGCCACCAGTCGGTGTTGCCCGCGCCCTCGGTGGGGTGTCCGAGACGGCCGTGGTCGACGGGGCAGCCGCCGGCCTCGGCGGTGTTCATGTCGGCCTCGACCGTTTCGTGGTCGTTCGCCTGCTGGTCAGACACGAGGCTTCCTTCCGTGGTGGGGGGATTCAGCTGTGGAACAGTCGGGGCACAGGCCCCAGTAGACGACCTCGGCCTCGTCGATCGTGAAGCCGTGGTCGTTGGACGCGGTCAGGCAGGGCGTGTCACCGACGGCGCAGTCGACGTCGCCGATGGCTCCGCACGACCGGCAGACGACGTGGTGGTGGTTGTCGGCGACGCGCGACTCGTAGCGTGCCAGGGAGCCCGACGGCTGGATGCGCCGAACCAGTCCGGCGGTGGTGAGCGCACGGAGCACGTCGTAGACGGCCTGGTGTGACACGTCGCCGAGGTTTGCACGGACGGCACTGATGATCGAGTCGGTGTCGGCGTGCGGACGGTCGTGCACCGCGGACAGCACGGCCAGCCGGGGGCGTGTCACCCGGAGGGCGGCACCCCGCAGCATGCGCTCGAAGTCCGGTGAGGTGGGCACTCCCGCAGTCTCGCCCCTTATCTGGAATCAGTCAAGAATTCCCGTTGTCTCATCGCGAGACACGATCGCCGTGGGTGCAACCTGACGCAGGTCAGCCGCTCCGGGAGGTTGCGTGCACCGCGATCGTCCCCACAGTCCGCGTCGGAGATCGCCGCATGCGCAACGTCAGGCCGATCAGCGACCGCGCCATGTTGCGCCCGTGACGATCAGCGCGCCGACGGATTTCACCCGGCCGGCTGCACGACCGCGACCACACCGGAGGGTGGGTGCTCATCCTGCTGGTCCCGGTCATCGGGTTCATCGTGATGCTGCTCTTCACGATCTCGGAGAGCCGCCCCGGGCCGAACCGGTACGGCGCCGACCCCCGTCTACTGGTGGTGGGTCAGCACCTGTGGTTCGGGCAGGTCGCGGGCGAGCACCGCGTCCTCTGATGTGACGGTCTCGGAGCCGACGGCGGCGCCCTCGGTGGCGATCCGATCACCGAGTGGAGGAGCCGCCCGGGCCGCGTCCACACCGCGGCGGTGGCGGGCGAGGTCATCCAGGGCGTTCGGGGCTGCACCGGGGTCTACCGAGGGGTGGCCCGCGTCGCGGCTGACGATCGCCGCCCGGACGTGCCCGGCAGCGGCTGGGGTGAGATCGGCGAGATCGAGCCGCGGTAGTCCGATGAGTCCGGCAGGCTGCGGCGGTCACCACTGGTATCCACAACCAGAAGGAGATCGCCGTGAGCCTGCCGCAGATCGTGTCCCGCGAGGAGTGGACCGCCGCCCGCACCGCCCTGCTCGCCGACGAGAAGGCGCTGACCCGCGCCCGCGACGCCCTGAACACCCGGCGTCGCGAGCTGCCCATGGTCGAGATCGACAAGGAGTACGTCTTCGACGGCCCGGAGGGCAAGGCGAGCCTGCTCGACCTGTTCGACGGTCGCCGCCAGCTGATGCTCGTCCACTTCATGTTCGATCCCGACTGGGAGGCCGGTTGCTCCAGCTGCAGCGCGGGCGCCGACGAGTGGTCGCCCGGCCTGCAGCGCCACCTGGAGACGCGCGACACCACGCTCGTGCACGTCTCGCGGGCGCCGCTCGAGAAGATCGAGCGCTACAAGGCGGGGAAGGGCTGGGGTATCCGCTGGTACTCCTCCAACGGCAGCGAGTTCAACTACGACTTCCACGTGTCCTTCGACGACGCACACGGGCCGGTGGAGTACAACTACCGCGTCATGGACGAGCCCTTCTCGAGCGAGGCGCCCGGCCTGAGCTGCTTCCTGCGCGACGGTGACCGCGTGTTCCACACCTACTCGCAGTACGCCCGCGGGGCGGAGTCCACCGGCGGGTCGTACTACTTCCTCGATCTCACCGCGCTGGGTCGGCAGGAGGAGTGGGAAGAGCCGAAGGGTCGGTCCGACCGCCCCCGCTCGGCCAACCCGGACTTCGAGGAGTAGGAGTACCTGTTCCACGTGAAACATGACGACTGCACGATTCGCCGGGCCCGCATCGAGGACGTGCCGGCGCTGGTCGCGCTACTGGCCGACGATCCGCTCGGCCACGGTCGGGAGGACGCCGAGCTCGCCGCCTACGAGGCCGCCTTCCGGCAGATCGACGCGGACGAGCACCAGTTCCTGGCCTGCCTGACCGACGGCGAGGACGTCGTCGGCACGTTGCAGCTGACGATCATCCCGGGACTCTCCCGGGGCGGGGCGCTGCGGGCGCAGATCGAGGCCGTCCGCATTCGTGCGGACCGGCGTGACCACGGGCTGGGCCGGGTCCTGTTCGACTGGGCCATCGCGGAGGCGCGGCGCCGGGGGTGTGCTCTGGTGCAGCTCACCACCGACCGGTCACGCGTGGACGCCCACCGGTTCTACGGGCGGCTCGGGTTCGTCGACTCACACCGCGGGTTCAAGCTCGCGCTCTGACGACGGGAAAGCCCCGGCACCAGGTCGTGGTGCCGGGGCATCCCGGGTGTGCAGGAGCACTCAGCCGAAGCTGTTGCCCTGCGTCATCGACTGACCGGACATGGCCTTCTGCGCCAGCTCGGTCATCGTCTTGGCGGTGTCGAGGGACGACAGCGCGCCCACGTCGTTCTTGCCGGCGTAGGACGCCGGGTCCGTCGACGGGCCGGAGATGTGGTTGGAACCCTCGACGGAGGACACGTCCGGCACAGAAGGCGCGCTGGGGAGCGCGGAGGTGGCGGGCAGGGCCGGGGCGCCGAGGTCGGGAGCGCCGGGAGCCGAGGGCAGCGACGGCCCCGCCGTCGTCAGCGTCGGCATCTGGAAGGAGACGAGGGTGGGCAGGTTCGACATGCTGGTCGGCGCGGCCGGCACTGCGGCCAGCATGTTCTGCGCCGCCGAGGCGTCCGGCGCGGCGGGCAGGGAGCCCAGCCCGTCGGTGCTCGGGACAGCGGGGAGCGCGGGGGCCGCGAAGGCGGGGGCGGCGAGGCCGGCGCCGATGGCGGCGATTCCGGCCGCTGCGGCGGTCGTGCGCAGGGTGCGCCGGGCGAGGCTGCTCATATGGAAGAACCCTTCGTGCGGGGAGCGGTCGAGATTCACGTGCGATCTTCCGGGCCAACGACGGCTGCGGACCCCGGTTGCCTCCCGCCAGCCCATCGGGTCAAGGCGTCACCCGAACCGGGGGCCAGATCACTGCAGGTAGGCGGTCGCCCACCGGGTCGGGTGACGTGGCGGTGGTTGACGGGCGGGACGCCGACGGCCCGGGGATGACGTGCAGTCCACCGGTGCCGCATGATCCGCGGTATGGCGCGGTCGGTGTGGTGGGGCCTGGGGGTCGGGGCCGGGCTGGGCGCGGCGTCGGCCGGGATCGGGTGGTTCTACTCGTCGGTGCTGCTCGACCCGACCCAGCGGCCGGTGTACCCGGAGCGCGTCCTCGCCGTCGACTCCGTGTCGATCACGCTGGCGGCCACCCGGCTCGCCGCGCAGCCGGGTACCTGGGGGCTGCGCTGGCCCGAGGGGCTCGCCGTCATGGGACAGGTCACAGCCACGCGGGACGGTGAGGTGGTGCGGTCGCTGCTCGGCGGCCACCGGCCGCCGCCGGGAACCACCGCGGTGCTCGACACCGGGCCCTACGACCCGGATCCCTCCGCCCGCGGCCTCACCTTCGAGACGGTGGACGTGGCGACGCCGCTGGGCCCCTCGCCTGCGTGGTTCGTGCCGGCGTCCGGTGACACGTGGGTGGTGATGGTGCACGGCCGCGGCGGATCACGGCGTGAGGCGTTGCGGGTGCTGCCCGCGTTGCACGGGCTCGGGCTCCCGGTGCTCGTACCGACCTACCGCAACGACCCGGAGGCCCCGCCCAGCCCCGACGGGCACTACCACCTCGGCGACACCGAGTGGCTCGACGTCGAGGCCGCCGTCGAGCGCGCGCTGAAGCAGGGCGCCCGGCGGATCGTGCTGTTCGGCTGGTCCATGGGCGGGGCCATCACGGCCGCGTTCCTCGACCGGTCGCCGCACGCGGCTGCCGTCGTCGCGATGGTGTGGGATGCCCCGCTCGTGGACTGGCGCGCCACGCTGCGCATGCAGGCCCGCAACCGCAGGCTCCCGCCCGGGCTGACGCCGTTCGCCACGTCGGCCACGCGCATGCGCATCGGCATCGACTTCGACCGCTTCGACCTGCGTCGCCGCCCACCTGCTGTGCGTCCGCCCACGCTGATCGTGCACAGCACGGAGGACACCGCTGTTCCGGTGGGGCCGAGCCGCGCCCTGGCCGCCGTCGGCCCGTCGCTGGACTGGCCGATCGAGTACCTGGAAGTGGCCGACGTCGAGCACACCGCGGCCTGGAACGCCGACCCCGAGGCCTACGAACAGGCTGTGGTGTCCTTCCTGGAAAGGGTGCTGCGCTGACGCCGGCAGACACTCCTGGCACGATGGGGTGGTGACCGAACCAGGCAAGCACACCGCGACGCTGCGGACGAACCAGGGCGACATCGTCATCAACCTGTTCCCCGACCACGCGCCGAAGACGGTGGAGAACTTCACCGGGCTCGCCACGGGCGAGAAGAGCTACACCCAGCCCAACGCGAGCGGCGGCGACTCCGGCCCGTTCTACGACGGCTCGGTGTTCCACCGCGTCATCTCCGGCTTCATGCTGCAGGGTGGCGACCCCACCGGCACCGGCCGCGGCGGCCCCGGCTACCAGTTCGCCGACGAGTTCCACCCCGACCTGCGCTTCGACAAGCCGTACCTGCTGGCCATGGCCAACGCCGGCCCCGGCACCAACGGCTCGCAGTTCTTCATCACCGTCGGCCCCACCCCGCACCTCAACCGCAAGCACACCATCTTCGGTGAGGTGGCCGACGCCGAGTCCCGCGCCGTCGTCGACGCCATCGCCACCACCGCCACCGACCGCTCGGACAAGCCGCTCAACGAGGTCGTCATCCAGCACGTCGAGATCTCGTCCTGATTCCGATCCTGCCGTGACTCATCCCGTGGGCCCGCCGCCGTACCCGTCCCAGGGCCCGGCGGCGGTCTGCGTCCGGCACCCCGACCGGGCCACCGGCCTCACCTGCGTCCGCTGCGAGCGTCCGGCGTGCCCGGAGTGCCTGCGCGAGGCCTCCGTCGGCTACCAGTGCGTCGACTGTGTGGGGCGGCCCGGCCAGGGCGCCCGTCGGGGCACCACCGTGGCCGGGGCGGCGGCCGTCGCGTCCCGGCGTCCGATCGTCGTGTGGACGATCATCGCGCTCAACGTCGCCGTCTACGCCCTCACCGTCGTGCAGGCGGGCAGCATCTCGAACAACTTCCGGTCCCCGCTGTTCGCCGACTGGCAGCTCGCGCCGCTGTACCTCTCCGCCTACGGCGAGTGGTGGCGCGTCATCACCTCCGGGTTCCTGCACATCGGCCCGCTGCACATCGCGTCCAACATGTTCGCCCTCTGGGTGCTCGGCCGGGAGATGGAGACCGCGCTGGGTCGCGGCCGCTTCATCGCGCTCTACATGATCTCGCTGCTCGGCGGTTCCGCCGCGGTGGTGGTGTTCAACGCCCCCGACCAGCCCGTGGCCGGCGCCTCCGGGGCCGTGTTCGGGCTGATGGGCGGACTGCTCGTGGTGCTGCTGCGGCTCAGGCGGCCCGTCGGCCAGGTCGTCGGGCTCATCGTCATCAACCTGGTGATCAGCCAGGTGATCCCGAACATCTCGATCACGGCCCACATCGGCGGCCTCGTCGTCGGCGCACTGGTGGCCGCTGCGCTCGTCTACACCCCGGCCCGCAACCGCACCGCGCTGCAGGTGGGCGCGCTGTCGGGCGTCACCGTGGTGCTGCTGGCGGTCATGGCTGTGGTGTCGCTCTAAGGACGCAGCTCCAGGAGCTGGGGCGCGACGTCCTCCGGGTCGGCGTTCAGCTCGAGCCGCCCGAACACCAGCAGACGCTCGTCGCCGCCCGCCGTACGCGTGTCGATCTCCAGCAGCGAGCTCTCGCGCCCCAGCCTGCGCACCCGCAGCACGCGCACGCCCTGCACGAGCGGCCACGGGTGGTGGCGGCTGCGCAGCAGGCCGCCGACCGTCAACCCGTCGGCGTCGACCTGGAGACGGGGCCGGGCACGGCTGCCGAACAGCGACGCGACGCCGATGCCCACCGTCGCGATGCCGGCGATGAGCCGCCCCGCAGGATCGCTCCCGGCGATCCACAGCGCCGCGCACCAGCCCGCCGCTGCCACGGTGAGGACCCACCCCGCGAGGACGAGCCCGGCCGCGGGACTCCACTGGCGAACGGCCCAATCATGATCACTCAAAGTAACTTATCCACAGCGGTTGTCCACACTGGGGACTACTTACAACGCTGTATTTTCGCAGCTCAGCGCCATCTCATCGTCATCAACAGGCCGATTACGATGAGTGAGAAGCCGATGAGGAAGTTCCAGGACCCGAGCGCGACCATGAAGGGGATGGACGGCCCGGCGAGGTAGTTGACCACCAGCCAGATCAGCCCGAGAGCCATCAGACCCAGCATCACCGCGACGTAGACGGGGTTGGTGGGCCCGGAGACCTTGACCGGTGTGGTGGAGCGCCCCTCGCCCGGGGGCGGCGTGTAGACGGGCTTCTTGCGGACCCTGGACTTCGGCATCGTGGAGACCTCGCGTGATGGAGTTACCGCCCGGGTTCTTCGGCGACCCGGCCGTGTCTGCCCCCACGGTATCGCGTCGCACCGTCAAGGCGGACGTGTGCGGGCAACGGAGCAGCTCCAGGGCCGTGCCGGCGGCCACTGGGTGATCGTCGTCGGGGGACCGGGGACGGCGGTGGGCGCGGCGGCCGGTCCCGAAACAGTGATCACCGAGCGGGACGCACCCTGCGATCATCGCTCCGGGACCGCGGACGGTGGTGGAGTGTCGGGTGAGTGATCGCGGCACGCGCAACACCACGCCATCGGGAGCCTCCACGACCTTGCGGCGGTCTCGATCACGGCGTCGACGGCGGCGGTGCGCGCAACCCCACGCATCCGCCCACCTGCGCCACGTTGCGGCGGCCGGGATCACTGGCTCAGTCCTCGGGCGCGGCGCGGCCACCTGCCGGGGAGTATCCAGCCGCAGGGGTGGCCGCAGGTGATCGTCGACGGGGGACCGGGACGGCGGCAGGTGCGGCGCACCGTCCCGAAGCGATCACGGGGGCGGGAGGCGGCGGAGCGTCCCAGAACGTGGATCGACCGTTGCTCAGGCCGGTGGCGGCGCGGGCGCAGGGTGGTCGCAGCTGGCCCGGGAGCGGTGATCGCGGCACGCGCAACAGCACGCCACCGGGAGCTCGCTCGACGTTGCGCCCGCGGCGATCATGGGCGGTCCGGCCGCGGCACGCGCAACTCCACGCATCCCCCCACCTGCTCCACGTTGCGGCTGCCGCGATCATCGCGACGTGCGTCGTGCGCCGGGGTCAGTGGCGTCGAGCGCTCACCTGGTCCGGCGGGGCGATGACCGGGTCAGCGTTCTGGTGTTCGATCGGCGAACTCGGCGTGTCGAGATGGTCGACCCGCCGGGCTCAGGCTCGGGCGCTGAGCTCGGCCATCTCCGCCGTCAGGGTCTGGATATCGGTCTCCGGGGCCGGGTGGCCGGCGCTCGCCATCCAGTTGGCCAGCATCCGGTGGCCGCCCTCGGTGAGCACGGACTCGGGGTGGAACTGGACGCCCTCGATGGGCAGCTCGCGGTGGCGCAGGGCCATGATCACGCCGCCGTCGGTGCGGCCGGTGACCTCCAGCTCGGCCGGAATCGTGTCGGGGCGGATCGAGAGCGAGTGGTAGCGCGTGGCGACGAACGGGTCGGGCAGGCCGGCCAGCACGCCATCCCCGGAGTGGTGCACCAGCGACGTCTTGCCGTGCAGCAGTTCCGGCGCCCGCTCCACGACCCCGCCGTAGGCCGCGCCGATGGCCTGGTGGCCCAGGCACACCCCGAGCAGGGGCAGCTGCCGTTCGGCGGCGCGCCGGATGACGTCGATGCTGGAGCCCGCCCGCTCCGGCGTGCCCGGGCCGGGGCTGACGAGCACGCCGTGCACCTCGTCCAGCTCGTCGAGATCGACCTCGTCGTTGCGCCGCACCTGCGTCTCCGCGCCGAGCTGTGCGAGGTACTGGACGAGGTTGTAGACGAAGCTGTCGTAGTTGTCGATCACGAGGACGCGCATGGCACCAGTGTCCAGCATCGCGGGCGGAGCGGTCGCGTCAGTTGCCGCCGAAGATCCCGCCACCGCCGCCGTTGCCGCTGACCTTGCCGATGGTGAGGGTGATCTGCGTGGTGGGATCGGCGGTGGTGCCGGCAGGCACCGACTGGTCGATGACCTTGCCGTCGTACTGGGCGTTGTTGCTGCCGATCTGCTGGTCGGTGGTGTTGACGTTGGAATAGCCGGCCGCCTTGAGCGCTTTCTTGGCGTCGCTCGCGGACTGACCACGAACGTCGGGTACCTGACTGGCCTGGTTGCCGTTCGAGAGCTGAAGGGTGACTGTGGATCCCTTGGCCGCGGAGCTGCCGGCGGCCGGACTGGTGCCGAGCACCGAGCCGGGCTGACCTCCACCATCGACGTTCGCCGTCTGCACCTGGAACCCGGCACTCGTCAGGGTCTGCGCGGCGGTGGCGGCATCCTGGCCCGTCACATCAGGCACCTTGATGTTCGTCGGCGCCTTGCCGACGAAGATGTTCACGGGGCTGGCGCCTGCCACCGACACACCGGCATCGGGATCCGAGCGGGTGACCTTGCCGATCAGAGTGGAATCGGTGGTCTCCTCGTCGCTCTGCGTGCCGACCTTGAGACCGGCGTCCGTGAGCAGCTTGGTGGCGTCGGCCACCGACTGCCCGGACACCTTGGGCACCGTCACCTGCGCCGGACCCTTACCGATCGAGAGCGTGACCGTCGAGCGCTCGTCGACCTTCGTACCGGCGGGGGGGTCGGTGGAGATGACCTGCCCGACCTGGGCAACCGTGGAGTCGACCATGACCTGGTTGGGCCGCAACTGCGCCGCGAGGATCGCGTTGTTGGCGGCCTGGGCGGTCTGCCCGGTGACGGTGGGGATCGCCACCTGGGTGGGCGTGGCTGGCCCGCTGAGGAAAACCTGGTAGATCAGGAACCCGAGCAGGCCCAGGACGACCAGGGCTGCGGCGATGATGCCGATGAGACGGCCCGTACGCCGCGGCGGCTCCTCGTCGTAGTAGTCGTTGTAGCCGGCCGCGGCGGGGGCGGCCGCGCCGTGGCGGCTGCCGTTGATGCGCCGGGTGGGGCCCGTGGGGGGCGCCATCATCGCCGTGCGCTCGTCCTCGCTCATCACGACGGGAGCCAGCGGGCTCTGTCCGCTGCGGACGCGGACGAGGTCGGTGCGCATCTCGGCCGCCGACTGGTAGCGGTTGGCCGGGTTCTTGCTCAGCGCCTTGAGCACGACGGAGTCGAGCGAGGGCGGGATGCTCGGGTTGACCTGCGACGGGGACTTGGGCTCCTCGCGCACGTGCTGGTAGGCCACGGCGACAGGGGTGTCGCCGGTGAACGGCGGCTCGCCGGTGAGCAGCTCGTAGAGCACGCATCCGGCGGCGTAGACGTCCGAACGGGCGTCGACGGGCTCGCCGCGCGCCTGCTCGGGGGAGAGGTACTGCGCGGTGCCGATGACGGCCGCGGTCTGGGTGACGTTCTGGCCCTCACCCAGCGCGCGGGCGATGCCGAAGTCCATGACCTTCACCGCGCCGGCGCGGTTGATCATGATGTTGGCCGGCTTCACGTCGCGGTGGATGATCTGGTGGCGGTGGCTGAAGTCCAGCGCGGCGCAGACGTCGGCCATCACCTCGATGACCTTCTGCTGCGTCATCGGCCCGGTGGACTTGACGATCTCGCGCAGCGTCTGGCCGTCGACGTATTCCATGACGATGTAGGGCAAGGGGCCCGACTCGCTCATGACCTCGCCGGTGTCGTACACGGCGACGATGGCGGGGTGGTTGAGCGCCGCGGCGTTCTGGGCCTCGCGGCGGAACCGCATCTGGAACTGCGGGTCGCGGGCCAGGTCGGCGCGCAGCACCTTGATGGCGACGTCGCGGCTGAGCCGCGTGTCGAGCCCGCGGTGCACCTCGGACATGCCGCCGTAGCCGAGCACTTCGCCCAGCTCGTAGCGCTCGGACAACAGTCGGGGGGTGGTCATCGCTGCCGGTTCCTGGTGGGGTTGAGGTACTCGGACATCATGCCGGGCCGGTTAGCCCGATGGGGTGTCGGATAGACCACCCGAGCGCCGGATCGCCCGGTGCGCGGGCTCACCGGACACCCCCGGTGTCGATCAACTGCGACGGTGGGCCGTGACCCGCCACGCTACCGCTCGCCGCCCCCTGCGGTGTGCTGCCCGGCGTCGCGGCCGTGCCCCCCATGCCGCGTAGCACGAACACCGCGACCACCACGGCCGCGATGGTGAGCAGCACGAACAGCACCAGCAGTGCCACCCGTCCGGTGCCCGCCGTCGGTTTGAGACTGAGCGGCTCGGTCGGCGCGGCGGGACGCGGCGTGACGGGTGTGCGGGGCTTCTCGACCACCACGGCCGGAGCGGGCGGCGGCGTCATCGGGCCCAGGGCCGGGCGGGCGCGTGTCGGAGTGAACGGGCCATGGACGGACCCGGGCGCGGGCAGCGCCTCCCCGCGCCGGACGGCGGCGACGGCCATCGCGAACTCGCCACCCGTCGAGTACCGCAGCAGCGGGTCCTTGACCAGCACGGCCTCGATCAGCTCGCGCGCGTGGATCGGCACGGTGTCGGGCAGCGGCGGCGGCGCGTCGCGCACCTGCATCATCGCGACGGCGACGGCGTTCTCGGCGCGGAACGGCCGGTGCCCCGCGAGGCACTCGTAGCCCACGATGCCGAGCGAGTAGACGTCGCCGGACGGCCCGGCCTCGGCGCCGCTGGCCTGCTCCGGCGCGATGTAGTGCGCGGTGCCCATGACCATCCCGGACCGCGTGACGGGCACGGCGTCGGCGGCTTTGGCAATGCCGAAGTCGGTGAGCTTCACCAGCCCGTCGGTACGGACGAGGATGTTGCCGGGCTTGACGTCGCGGTGCACGAACCCGCGCTCGTGGGCGGCCTGCAACGCCCACGCCGCCTCCTCGACGATGCGCAGCGTCTCGTCGGTGTCGATCGGGCCGCGGGCGATGAGCGTGGACAGCGGCTCGCCGCGCACCAGCTCCATCACCAGCCACGCGGTGCGCTTGCCTCCTGCGCCGTCGTCCTCGCCGTAGTCGTGCACGTGGGCGATGCCGGAGTGGTCCAGCGACGCGACGGTGCGGGCCTCGATGCGGAAGCGGTGCAGGAACTCCTCGTCGTCCGACAGCTCCGGGCGCAGCACCTTGACCGCCACGCTGCGGCCCAGCCGCGTGTCGGAGGCCTCCCAGACCTCGCCCATCCCACCGACGGCGATGCGACGGTCGAGCTGGTAGCGGTCGGCGATGCGCTGGCCGGCGGCGAGAATCGTCATCGGGCCAGCACCTTGCCGATCACCGCGCGCCCGATGGGGGCGGCCACGACGCCACCGGTGGCGGCGAGGTTGGTGCGGTCGCCGCCGGACTCGACGAGCACGGCCACCGCCACCTGCGGGTTCACCGCCGGCGCGAACGCGACGTACCAGACGTGCGGCGGCGTGTTCTTGGGATCGGTGCCGTGCTCCGCGGTGCCGGTCTTCGCCGCGATCTGCACGCCGGTGATCTTGCCGCGGCCGCCGTAGGAGTTCTCGTTGTTGACCATGAGGTCGGTCAGCGTCTGGGCGACCGACCCGCTGATGGCCTGCCCGACCATGTCGGGCTGGGTGGTGTCGATGGTGTCCAGGGTCTGGCTCTGGATCTCCTTGACCAGGTACGGCGCCATCATCCTGCCGCCGTTCGCGATGGTGGCCACGATCGAGGCGCTCTGCAGCGGGGTGAGCGCCACGTCGCGCTGACCGATGGCCGACTGCTGGAGAGCCGCGACACTCTCGATGTTGCCGATCGTGGACGGGGCCACCGACATCGGGATCGTCTGGCCCTGGACGCCGATGCCGAACGCGGTGGCCTGGTCCCGGATGGCCTTCTCGCCCAGGTCACCGGCGAGCTGGGCGAAGGCCGTGTTGCAGGACCGCTGCAGGGCCTCCCTCAGGGTGGCCGTGGCCGACGTGCCGCACGCGTTGCCGTTGTAGTTCTCGAGCGTGGTGGTGGTGCCGGTCAGGGTGATGTTCGGGGCGGCCGTCAGCGGGGAGTCGGGGGTGTAGCGCCCGCTGCTCAGCGCCGCGGCCGTGTCGATCAGCTTGAACGTGGAGCCGGGCGGGTAGGTCTCCTGGATCGCGCGGTTCACCAGCACCGGCGGGTCGGCGCCGTTGAACCCGGCCCAGGCCTTCTTCTGCGCCTCGGTGTTGTGGCTGGCCAGCAGGTTCGGGTCGTACGACGGCGTGGAGACCATCGCCAGGATCTCGCCCGTGGACGGCCGGATGGCCACCACCGAGCCCGTGTAGTTCTTGCTGGTCAGCTGGTCGTAGGCCTCCTGCTGGACGGCCGGGTCGATCGTGGTGACGACGTTGCCGCCGCTCGGGTCGCGGCCCGTGACCAGGTCCGAGAGCCGCCGCCCGAACAGCCGGTCGTCGCTGCCGTTGAGCACCGAGTCCGAGGCGCGTTCGAGGCCGCCGGCGTTGTAGATCACCGAGTAGTACCCGGTGACGGGCGCGAACGCGGGGCCGTCGGGGTACTTGCGCTGGTACTGCAGGCGGTCGTTCGTGGGCGCGCTGCTGGCCAGCACCTGGCCTTCCGCGCTGATCTGGCCCCGCTTGCGCGAGTACTCGGCGAGCAGGACGCGCTGGTTGCCGGGGTTGTTGCGGTAGTCGTCGGCCTTGACCACCTGGATGTAGGTCAGATTGGCCATGAGCAGCAGGATCATGGCCATGACGGCGATGGCGACGCGGCGGACGGGCGTGTTCACAGCCCGGAACCGATCATGAGGGCCGCTCCACCATCTCCGTGCCCGCCTCGGCGAGGGGGACCGCGGGGGTGGCGGGGCGGCGGGGGAGCGGCGCCCGGGCGGCGTTGGACACCCGCAGCAGCAGCGCGACCAGCGCGTAGTTGGCGACGAGGGAGGAGCCGCCGTAGGACAGGAAGGGGAGCGTGATGCCGGTGAGCGGGATCAGCTTGGACACGCCGCCCACGACGATGAACAGCTGCAGGGCGAGTGCGAAGGACAGCCCGGTGGCCAGCAGCTTGCCGAAGCTGTCGCGCACCGCGAGGGCGCTGCGCAGGCCCCGTGTGATGAGGATCAGGAAGATCACGAGGATGGCGGCGAGCCCGATCAGGCCCAGTTCCTCGCCGAGCGAGGACGTCATGAAGTCGCTGTTGGCGAACGGCACGATGTCGGGGCGGCCCGCACCGAGGCCGGTACCGCCGACGCCACCGGTGCCGAGCCCGAACAGGGCCTGCACGATCTGGTAGCCGGAGCCGTTGGCGTCGGCGAACGGGTCGAGCCAGATCTGCACCCGGACCTTGACCCGGGCGAACAGCAGGTACGAGACGTAGGCGCCGGCCATGAAGATCGTCAGGCCGATCACCATCCACGACACGCGCTCGGTGGCGGCGTAGAGCAGCACCAGCACGATGCCGAAGAACAGCAGCGACGTGCCGAGGTCGCTCTCCAGCACCAGCACGACGATCGAGAGTCCCCAGGCCACGAGCAGCGGGGCCAGGTCACGGGGGCGCGGGAACTCCATTCCCAGGACGCGCCGGCCCGCGGTGGTGAACAGCTCCCGCTTCTGCACCAGGAACGCCGCGAAGAAGACGATCAGCAGGATCTTGGCGAACTCACCGGGCTGGATGGAGAACGCGCCCAGCCGCAGCCAGATCTTCGCGCCGTTCACCTCCGTGATCGACGACGGCAGCAGGCCCGGCAACGCGAGCAGGACCAGTCCGGCGAACCCCGCGGTGTAGGCGTAGCGCGCCAGCGTGCGGTGGTCGCGGACGACACCCAGCACGGCGATGAACAGCACCATCCCGATGGCGGTCCAGGCCACCTGCCGGGGGAGCGCCTCCGTGGGCAGCGACTCGCCGGCCGCGGTGGCGCTCGCGATCCCGGCGAGGTCGAGGCGGTGGATCATCACCAGGCCCAGGCCGTTGAGCAGGGCCACGCACGGGAGGATCAGCGGGTCGGCGTAGGGCGCGAACCGGCGCACCGCGAAGTGGCCGATCGTGAACAGGCCGAGGTAGGCCAGGCCCACCCACAGCAGCGAGGGGGTGAGCTGCTGCTCCTGGTTGGCCTCGACGAGCACCAACGCCCCCGTGACGATGACCGCCGAGAACGCGAGCAGTACCAGCTCGATGCTGCGCCCGGTGGGCAGGGACGGCGGAGCACCCGGCCCCCGCGCGGGGGCCTGCCCGTCGGTGGCGGTGGCCATCAGCTCGCCGACCGACAGGTGATGCCCGGGGTGGGCGTCGGGGTCGGTAGCGGCGTGGACCCGACGGTCGGCACGACGGGGGCGGCAGGGGCCCCCGGAGCGGGCGGCACCACCGGGACCGGGGTGGCCTTCGGGGTGGCGGGGGTGGGCGTCGGGCAGATCTCGAGCCGCCGGTCGCGCAGCTTGTCGACCAGGCCGGTGGCACCTGTCAGGCCGTCCGTGGAGATGATGCCGTCCCGGACGGCGCTGCGCTCGGTCTCGGGCAGGTCCGACAATGCGATGTCGGTCTGCTGGGAGGCCCGCTGCAGCGGCACGCCGAGCACCTGGCCTCGCACGCCCTGGTAGATGGCGACCTGCTGGCCGTCGGCGCCGACGTAGTACTGCTGCAGCACCCACATCTGCGCCAGCACGCCCGCGCCACCCAGCACCACCAGCACGCCGACGACGGCCAGGGCGATGCGCAGAGGGGACCGGCGCCGGGCGGGCGTTCCGACGGCCGGCTCGACGCGCTGCGGGACCGTGCGCGTCATCGTGGTGGCCGAGGCCCGTGCGGCCGCGGAGTCGGGCCGGGGGCCGTCGTCCTCGCCGTTGCCGACCGAGCCGCCCATGATGGGGGCGTCGTCGCCGAAGTCGATGTCGACCACGTCAGCGACGATGCAGGTGATGTTGTCGGGCCCGCCGCCGCGCAGCGCCAGCTCGATCATGCGGTCGGCGCACTCGCGGGGATCGCGGTAGCCGGCGAGCGTGTCGGCGAGCGTCTCGTCGCTCACCACGCCCGACAGCCCGTCGGAACAGAGCAGGTAGCGGTCGCCCGGGCGAGCCTCGCGGATGGTCAGCGAGGGGTCGATGTCCTGGCCGGTGATGGCGCGCAGCAGCAGGGAGCGCTGCGGGTGCGTCTGCGCCTCCTCCTCGGTGATGCGGCCCTCGTCGATCAGCGACTGGACGAACGTGTCGTCCTTCGTGATCTGGCTGAACGCGCCTTCGCGCAGCTGGTAGGCCCGGGAGTCGCCGATGTGCACCAGGCCGAGGCGGGAACCGGCGAACAGGATGGCCGTGAGCGTGGTGCCCATGCCCTCGAGATCGGGTGCCTCGGCGACGTGGCGCGTGATCGCGGCGTTGCCCTCGACGGTGGCCTCGCGGAGCTCGGCGAGCAGGTCGTCGCCGGGGTCGTCCTCGTCGAGCGGGGCCAGTGCGGAGATCACCAGGGACGACGCCACCTCGCCGGCGGCGTGGCCGCCCATGCCGTCCGCGAGCGCGAGCAACCGGGGACCGGCGTAGACCGCGTCCTGGTTGTTTTGCCGGACGAGCCCGCGGTCACTGCGGGCCGAGTAGCGCAGGACCAACGTCATCGAAGCGGCTCCTGATGCAGTCGCCGGATCATGATCTCAGCTCGATCACGGTCTTACCGATACGGACAGGTACCCCGAGGGGGACCCTGGTGGGTCCGGTGACCTTAGCCCGATCGAGATAGGTGCCGTTCGTCGACCCGAGATCCTCGACGTACCACTCCTCGCCCTGCATCGCGATGCGCGCGTGCCGGGTGGAGGCGTAGTCGTCGTCGAGGACGAGGGTGGAGTCGTCGGCCCGTCCGATGAGGATCGGCCGGGCGTCCAGTGTGACGCGGGTGCCGGCCAGCGCACCCGCTGTGACGATCAGCTGGCGCGCCGTGCGGGTCCCCCCACCACGACGCGGCGCGCCCCGTCCCCCCGGTACCAGCACCCGCAGCCCGGACGCGGCATAGAGATCGGAGCGGACCACCCGTAGGGCGACCAGCACGAACAGCCAGAGCAGGGCAAGAAAGCCCGCCCTGGTCAACTGCAGCACCAACTCCGGCACTACCGACGGACCCCGTTCTCCTCGTTCTCCTCGCCGCTACTGGGTGCGGAAGACCAGGCTCGAGTGCCCGACGCGGATGACGTCACCGTCGTTGAGCTGCCAGGTCTGCACCGGGTTGCCGTTGACCGTGGTGCCGTTGGTGGACCCGAGGTCGGACAGGGTGGCCGCCTGGCCGTCCCAGTTGATCTCGAGGTGCCGGCGCGACACACCGGTGTCCGGCAGGCGGAACGCCGAGTCCTGGCCGCGGCCGATGACGTGCGTGCCCTGCGTGAGGTCGTACGTGCGGCCCGAGCCGTCGTCGAGACTCAGCGACGCGCTGACGCCCTGCTGGTAGCCGCCGTAGCCGCCACCCTGCTGGTAGCCCTGCTGGTCGTAGCCGGCGTCGTAGCCCTGTTCGTAGGGCTGCTGGTAGCCGCCCTGCTGCGGGTACCCGCCCTGCTGGTAGCCACCCTGCTGGTAGCCCTGCTGGTCGTAGCCGGGCTGCTGGTAGCCCTGCTGGCCACCCTGCTGGTAGCCCTGCTCGTAACCCTGCTGCGGGTGGCCGCCGCCCTGCTGGGGCTGCTGGCCGTAGCCCTGCTCGTAGCCGGGCTGCCCCTGCTGCGGGTAACCGCCCTGCTGCGGGTAGCCGCCGCCCTGCTGGGGCTGCTGGCCGTAGCCCTGCTCGTAGCCGGGCTGGCCCTGCTGCGGGTAGTTGCCCTGCGGGTAGCCGCCCTGCGGGGGGTAACCACCCTGGGGCGGCTGCTCGGCGTTGGCGTCGTACCCCCCCTGGCGCTGGTCGTAGGCGGGAGGGGCGTAGGTCTGCTGACCGTATCCGGGGGCAGCACGGTCGTAGCCGTACTGCCCGTTCTCCTCGGGGTGGCCCGGTTGCTGGCTCATGGGTTGCTCTCCTGCGTCGCGTGCTCGGATGGCGTCCCGGCGGGAAGCGTCGGGATCCACGGACGAGCGGGTGCGGAACTGTCCCGTGTGCAGCGCGTCGGAGCGCTCCAGAAAGACTACGACCTCGCCGTAGGTGTCCCATCCCTGG
>JBBRLM010000058.1:0-41887 GCA_038231335.1 Mycobacteriales bacterium | reverse complement strand
GGTGATCGACGCCTACTTCGACCTGGCCGACGCCATCATCACCGTGCGTCGCCTCATCCGGCTGGCCTGGACCACGCATCGTTGGGACACCCGACCCGCCCGCCGACCATGATCAACACATCAATCCGCGCGACCTCTAACTGATACTTTGGCGGCTCGTTGGGCGGAAGTGCCCCTGGCCTGTGGATCAGGCTTAGCGGCTCATTGAGGTGGTGTTAGCGCTCTGCGACCCAGGATGGGCGCATGGAACGCCGCGACGGTGACCGTCCGGATCGAACGCAGTCGATCCCGGATGATCTCGACATGTTCGTCAGGACCGCAGCACTCCCTGTGGTGCGCGACCTGCACGGCGGGGACACCCGGCCGCTCCCGGTGACCGCAGCCGTGGTGGTGGTTCCCGCGGCGCGCAAGCGGCCGTTCGGCTCCGGCCACAGGGTCGGCCGGCGGCCGGTGCCGGCCCGCAGGTCGATCGGGTCACGTCGATCGGGCCCTCGCGTACTCGCGGGCGCGCTCGCGGCGCTGACCGCGGGGCTGGTGCTGACGGCCGTCATGGGTTCGGGACCTGCGGTCGGGGCCCCGACCGCGACGACCGCAGCCACCGTGCTGCCGCAATCTCCGGCCGTGGCACCGACCGGGGTGCCGATCCCACCACCTGTGCCGGACAGGAGGCCGGTCGTCTCGACGACACCGGCGGCGGTGAAGAAGAAGCCGGCCGCGACGAGCAGACGCGAGTCCGACGACCGTCGCCGGGAAAAACCGGAGACGGGGCGTGGTGGGCGCGGTCCGGGCATCGCCGAGTGGTTCGACTTCGTCCGCATCCTCGGAGGGAGGTCGAGGTGACAGCGAGCCCCATGACGCCCTCCGCCGAACGGAGCCCGGCCATGGAGCTTGCGGAGGCCAACGGCGTGGCCGTGGAACGGTTGGGTGCCGGGAACTGTGCCGACGCTGCGAGCCTGCTGGTCGGGCTCGTGCAGCGGTGCCGGGCGACGCTCGGAGTGAACCATCCGGCCACGTTGACCGTCGAGGGAAACCTCGCGGTGGCCCGCTTCTGCGACCTTCCCGAGGAAGGCGTGCTGCTCCTGCAGATCGCGGCGAGCCGCCGTGAGACGGTGCTGGGGCCCGAGGACCCGCGCACCCTGGCAGCGCAGGAGGCCCATGCCGTGGGGATGCGGCTCAGCGGACGGCACGTCCGGGCGGTCGAGCTGTCGCTGCAGGTGAGCCGGGTCAGGGAGCGGGTCCTGGGGCGCGTGCACGTCGACACGCTGACGTCACGGATGAACCTGGGTCTCGCCCACGCGGCCGCCGGTGACGCGCGGACGTCGGTCGACGTGCTGTGGGCCGCCCTCGACGACGCGATCGGGACGTACGGACCGCTGCATCCGAGCTCGGCCACGATCCGGGCTGCGCTGGCCCGGTGCATGCCCGACGCGCGTGGGTCCGGTTCGTGAACACCCGCGGCCACCGTCGGGTTCACCGTATCGGGGTCGGTACGATGATCAGGTGGTTCACTGGCGACGTGCTGATCACCGTGATGAGGCGGTCGGTCACTCCGACCGGTTCGTTCCGGCCGGCATGATTCCGCACCGGGGCTGAGGGTCTGCGTGCCGCACATACTGGTCATCGAGGACGACGTCGACGTCCGGACCTCGCTGCTCACCGCGCTTGCCGCGCAGGGCTACGCCACGAGTTCGGCGGGCACCGGGTTGGCGGGCCTGGAGGCCGTGGTGAGCGGGCACCCGGACCTCATCGTCCTCGATCTCGGCCTACCCGACATGAACGGCGTCGACCTGCTGCGCATGGTGCGCGCCGTCGACCAGGTGCCGGTGATCGTGGCCACGGCGCAGGACCGGGAGTCCTCGATCGTGGCGGCACTCGATGCGGGCGCCGACGACTATCTCGTCAAGCCGTTCGGTGCGGCGCAGCTGGGCGCGCGGGCGCGGGCGGTCCTGCGCCGACGCGCACCGGCACCGACGGGAGCGCCGGTTCTCCGGGTGGGCGACCTCGTGGTCGACGTCGACTGTCGCACGGTGACCCTCGACGGCGAACCGGTGGATCTGACCCCTCGTGAGTTCGATCTGCTCGCCTACCTGGCGGAACGGCCGAACCGGGTGATCAGCCGGGGGCGGCTGATGGCCGATGTGTGGCACACACCGCACAGCCGTGGCGACAAGACCGTCGACGTCCACCTGTCGTGGCTGCGGTCGAAGTTGCGCGAGTCGGCCCGGGAACCGCGCTATCTGCACACGGTCCGTGGCGTCGGGGTCCGGCTGAGTGCCCCTGGCGACGACCCGGTGAGGTGATCCGACCATGCGACGGCAACTCGTCCTGGTCGTGACCGTCAGCATGGCCGTGGTCATCGTCGCGCTGTTGGTGCCGGTGCTCCTGCTCGTGCGCCGCGATGCGGAGGCGACGGCCCTGTCCCAGGGCCGCCTGCTCACCCAGGCTGCGGCCACGGCGCCGACAGCGTCCACGCTCGCGAGACTCTCCGCTGCGGCCGGCCCGGGCTTCGTGATCTCCGTGTTCCGTGCGGACGGCGGACAACTGGGTGCGGCGGCAGAACGCAGCCCGGAAGTCGCGCGGGCGGCCCGGGGCGAGTTCGTCACCGTGTCCGGCGCGGACGGAACGGCCCTGTTCGCGCCCACGACGGTGGGGTCGGCACCCGCGTCCGTCCGGGTGCTGGTCACCGCCGAGGGCCTGCGCGAGGGGGTGGGCTTCCGCTCACTGCTCGCAGTGCTGCTGGCCGGGCTCATGATCGTCGTCGGTGCGGCGCTGGCCGCGGTCCTCGGATCCCGGCTCGTCCGGCCGATCGACGAGCTCGCCGACGTCGCCGAACGCGTCGCCGGCGGCGATCTGGGCGCGCGGGTCACGGTGACGGGCACGCGGGAGGTGCGCACGGTCGGCGAGAGCATCAACCGTCTCGTGGTTCGCATCGAGCACATGCTCGACCAGCAGCGCAAGGACGCGGCCGACCTCGCCCACCGGCTGCGCACGCCGATGACGGCGCTGCGGCTCGACCTCGACGAAGTGCGCAGCAGCGGAGGAACCCCGGCGGGGATCGACAGGCTCGACGCCGATGTCGAGACGCTGTCGAGGTCGATCGACGCGGTGATCCGGTCGGCCCGATGGCTCGGGCCGGCTGCCCCGTCCCTGCCCGGGAGACCGGTCAGCACGGACCTGGCGGTCGTGGTGCGAGACCGTGCGCGGTTGTGGTCGGTGCTCGCCGCCGGACGCGGCCGGGTTCTCGAGGTGTCCCTCCCCCCGGGGCCCGTGCCGGTCGGAGCCACCCGGGAGAACCTCGAGACCGCGCTGGACACGTTGGTCGGCAACGTCTTCGCCCACACCCCCGACGGCGTGGCTCTCGCCATCAGCGCACGCCCCGGACACCCGCTGCAGGCGCTGATCGTCGACGATGCGGGGCCGGGGTTCACTGACGCCACCGTGGTGCAACGGGGCCGCTCCGGCGGTGCGTCGACCGGGCTGGGGCTCGACATCACGCGTCGTATCGCCGAAGGCTCGGGTGGCCGCCAGGTCGTCGGCCGCTCCCCGATGGGGGGCGCCCGGATCGAGCTCTGGTTCGGCTCCGCCGGACCGGATCTTCGTGTCGCCATAGCGCGGCGTTAGCACACCGCGGCGCACGCTTGGTCCGCCCGGGTTCCGTTCGTCCCGGGATCGACGAGAGGGACCACCTGTGACGACCAGTGTCCAGATACGCACCCCGCTGCCGGGGCCACCCCGGCACAGCGACCTGGTGCACGGTTACGTTCGCACGACCACGCACAACCCGGTGCACTCGGAAGCGGCGCTGGCCGATATCCGGCAGTGGTGCGCGACGGAGGGTCGGACCCTGGGATCGGTGCTCGTCGACGCCGGGGTGAGCGATGACGGCTCCGAACCGCCGGGGTTCCGCGCGTTGGTGGCGGAGGCCGAGGCAGGTCGGTGCTCGATCGCGGTGGTCGCCCATGTCCATCACCTGTCCTGGCACACCGACCGGGCGGCGACCATGGCCCGGAAGCTCTGGTCGCAGGGGGCCCGGATCGTCATCGCCGGTGACGGCGTCGAGCTGACTCCCGAGTACTTCGAGGAGGTTCGCGCCCTGCGTGCCGTCGACGGGCCCGACCGGTGGGAGCTGTGCGCGAGCCTGCTCGCCAGTCTTCCGGACGAGCGGGGTCGGGCAGCGGACGGAGGCAGGACATGACCGGGCCCGGACCCGAGTTCGTGTTCGATGTGGTGCGCCGCGGATACGATCGCGACCAGGTGGAGGACGTCCTGAACGGTCTGTCCGCCGATCTCGCCGTGATCTCGGGCGAGCGGGACCGGAAGTCGGAGAAGTTGGCCCAGCTGGTCCGCCAGCTCGAGATGAGCCGCACCGACGCCCAGAGCGCGGCCGAAGCGGCGGCGCGGGCCCGCAACGAGCGGGACTCCCTACGGGCCCAGGTGGCAGAACTGTCCACCGTCCCGCACACGGTGGACGGCATGAGCGAGCGTCTGCAGCAGATGATCCGCATCGCCCAGGACGAGGTCCACGACATGCGGTCACGGGCCACCGCCAACGCCAGCCACGTCCTGAGCCTGGCCCACGCCGAGGCGAACGAGCTGCGCGAACGCTCGGCGCTGGAACGGCAGGAGTTCGAGAGCGAGCGCGCGAAGTCCGAGGAGGCTCTTCGTTCGCAGCTGGAGGAGAGCAGGGAACGCCTGGACCAGCTGCGACAGGACTCCGACGGCCAGAAGGCGCGCTACGAGAGCGAGCTCGCAGAGCGACGGTCGGTCGCGGAGAAGGCGCTGGCCGAGGAGATGGACCAGATGCGCGAGGCGGTCGTGCGGGAGCTGGCGGACCAGCGGGCTGCACAGGCGACCGAGGCCGTGCGGATCATCGACGCCGCCGGGCAGGAGGCACGCAACGTCGTGGCCGAGGCCGCAGAGCAGGCGCGGCGGCTGGGGTCCGATGCCCACGCCGAGGTGGCCGCGGCCAAGCAGGAGCTCGACGAGCTCCGGGGTCTGAGCCACCAGGTGTCCGAGCAGCTGACCTCCGTGCGAGCCCTGCTGGACTGGACGTTGCCCAAGGTCGTGCCGAACGGGACGCCCCGCAGCGGCGTCCGTTCAGGATCTGACGGTCGGGCGGGTCACCGTCCGGGTGGAGGCCGGTCCGCCGAGCTCACGCGCCCGGCCCCCATCGTGTCGCCCTGGCCCCGTCCCGCCGCGTCCGGCCCGCCCGTGCCCGAGGTCCGGTCCCGGCGCAACGAGACAGGTCCGCTGGCGATCGGCGTCCTACCCGAAGGCTGACCGCGCTGTCGCATCAGCCCAGCCCGTCACGACGAGAAGAGGCCACCACCGTGATCACCCCCACCACCACCGGCCAGCCCGGTGCGCCGCAGCATGCCGCACCGGCCGCGGCCGCCATGTTCGACACGGCGCTGCGCGGATACGACCGCCGCCAGGTCGACGACGCCATCACTCGCAAGGACGAGGAGCTCGAGCGGCTGCGAACAGACCTGATGGAGATCTCTCGACAGCGCCGGCTCGCCACCGATCACGCCGAGGCGACCGAGAAGGAGCTGCGTGACCTCAAGGCCCGCTCGGCCCACGCCCAGCCGACCTCTCCCGAGGACGGGTTCGGATTCCGTGCGGAGAAGCTGCTCCGGCTGGCCGAACAGGAGGCGGCGGAGTCGCGGTCCATCGCCAGCCGGGAGTCTGCTGCGATCGTCGAAAAGGCGCGCACCGAGGCCGAGCGGCACCGGCACGAGGCAGAACAGTCGTTGATCGCTCGGGCAACCGTCATGGAGCAACAGGCTGCGCAACGCACGGCCGAGCTGCAGGAACGTGAGAAGCAGATCGCCGACCAGCTCGCCGCAGCCCGCCAGCAGGCCGAGGAGATGAATGCCGCGGCCGTCCGGGCGGCCGAACGTCTGAAGGAGGAGTCCGAGGCGGCGGCCGAGGATGTGCGGGCCCGGTCGGAGGCCGCGACGCAGCGCCACCGCCAGCAGGCGGAGCAGGAGATCGCACGTCTCGCGCGCATCCAGGCGGACGCCCGTACGGAGATCGGTCGTCTCGCCGAGTTGCTGACGACCGAGTTGTCCGGACAGGTGACCTCCGGGGGCACGTCAGCGCCTCGCAACGGAGAGCGCTCCACATCACCCTCACCGGGGCCGTCACCGACGCGCGCTCCCGCCCGGCAGGGTGGTTCGGACGGGCAGGCAGCTCGGCCCACGGTGCACTGAGACGGTTGGCCCGATCGGGGGAGCAGATGGAGATCACATCACAGAAAGTGGACGTAACCTCTCTGTGACGCACGCCCATATGGAGCAGTACCATCGGCGAATGCCCCAGTTGTACCGGGATGAAGAGATCACCGTCGCGCTGCCTGTCACCGAAGTGCGCGGTCGGCAGCTCTGTCAACCTGATCCGGATGTGGACTCCCGGATCCGCCGGCAGGCACCGAGAGTCATCGTCCGCGCGCGTTCGGTGCGGGACAGGCGCCTGGCGACGCGGCGCACCCGCCACGGCCGCGACGCCGTCGCCTCCAGCCGTCCCCGATGGATCTGGGCGGTCGCGTCCGGGGTCGGTCTCGTCGTCGCCTTGGGCATGATCGTGGTGGTGGGGGGTCAGCGGACCGGCCCGGCATCCCTGTCGGTTCCGATCACGAGTCCCAGCACCACGTCCGCACCTACGTCTGCACCCGCGCCGATGCCGCCACCTCCGCCGAGCAAGAAGCCGGTCACCCGCACGACGCCCCGGCCCACGCAGCCCCCGCGCCACCACGACGAACTCGATCCCTTCGGGCTCGTGCACGACGTGCTCAAGGGCGTGCTCCGGGGCCGCTGAGGTCCGCGGCGAGCTCGCCCAGGACATCCCAGAAAACCGAGCCGCCGGGGCCCGAGGACGGGGCGAGCAGTACCCGCCGGACGGTCTCGGCGTGCGCGGGCCGGGCGAGGCCGAGTGCGCGGCGGCCGCCCGCGGTCGCGGCGACCAGGCGCCGCCGACCGGCGTCGGTCGACCGCTCGACCAGGTCCCGTTCGGTCATGCGGGACAGCTGCCGTGAGAGCCGGGCCCGTTGCCAGCCGAGAAGGTTCCCGAGCTCCTGCTGGTGCATCCGCCCTCCGCCGTCCTCGAGCACCCTCGACAGGACCGAGAAGTCCGGCACGGACAGCCCCGACGCCTCCTGGATCGCCTCCGCAACCGCCGCGGCGACGGCGTCGTTCGCCCACTTCCAGGCGGTCCATCGGGCGGACTCGCCATCGTCGAGGGGGTGTGTCACGAGCGTCACCCTAGCCTGGCGTTGTCATGTAAACAGTATGGGGTGCAGCATGTTTACATGACAACACAGCAGGCCGGCTCCGTGCTGATCACCGGCGGCAGCGCGGGCATCGGTCTCGGGCTCGCCCTCCGGTACCGCCGGGCGGGACATCGCGTCATGGTCACCGGCCGGGACGCCGGCCGGCTCGCCACGGTGTCCGAGCAGGATCCCGGGGTCGAGACCTTCGCCGGCGACCTCGCGGACGCCCGTGACCGGGAGCGGCTCGCCGACCACGTCCGGGAGGTACTGCCCGGGCTGGACGTGCTGATCAACAACGCCGGGATCCAGCGGCGGGTCGGTATCGCCGCCGACGGCTCGCCCTGGGCCGAGGTGCAGAGCGAGATCGACGTCCTGCTGGCGGTTCCGGTGCACCTGAGCAGACTGCTCGTGCCGCTGATGCTGGCGCATGGACGCTCCGGCGTCGTCGTCAACGTCACCTCCGGCGGTGCGTTCGTACCGCAGCCGTTCGCCCCGGTCTACAGCGCGGCGAAGGCGGCACTGCACAGCTACACCGTGACCCTGCGCCACGCGCTGGCCGCCACCCCGTGCCGGGTGGTGGAGCTGATCCCGCCGGCCGTGGCCACGGGGCTCGCCGGCCCCGGCCGAGCCCACGGCGCAGACCTGGACGAGTACTGCGACACCGTCTTCCCGCTGCTGGACGGCACACGTCCCGAGGTCGGGTACGGCCCGACCGCCCTTACGGGCTTCACCGACCGGATCGCGGCCGAGCGTTCCGCCTTCCTCGAGTCGGCCCGGCGCTTCGACGTGCCGCTCTACGGCCCGCTCGGCCACGCGGGGCCGTAGGCGCCCCGTGCTGCGTCGGTGGGCGCACGCGGCCGCGCCCAGGGACGTCCACGTGATCCCGCGCAGCTGCTCGGGGCCGACCGGCGTGGGCGTCGGGGCGACCGACGGCGGCTGCGGACGCGACCGCGGGGTGGGCGAGCAGCGCCTCCTCGATCGAGGCCGGGTCGATGTCGTGGCCGCCCCGGATGATGAGGTCCATCACCCGGCCCGCCTCCGTCATGCCGTAGCCCTCGACGAGATCCACCCCGGTGCGGTCCCGGAACCCGGCCCGGACCGCGCTGGCAGCGGCGCCGCCCCGACCGCGGGCATCCGCAGGCTCGCGATGTCGGCGTCGACCGGTACCTGACCGAGCACGGCGTAGACAGTGGGCACGGCCGACGTCGCCGCCACGCGGTAGTGCTCCACCAGCCGCCAGAACACGGCGTAGAGCGCGGGATCGCGGTAGCCGGCCGGCCCGGCCCACACCACGTGCTGGCCGCGCATCAACGGAGCGAGGCCTGTCACGTGGAGCGCGTTGACGTGGAACAGGGGCAGCGCGGCGAACAGGGTGTCGCCGTCGGCGAGCGTCGTCGACGCCGCCGGCGACCACGCCATCACCACCTCGTTGGCGTGGGTGTGCACGGCGAGCATCGGTGCGCCGGTGGTGCCGCCCGTGTGGAAGTACGCGGCGACGTCGTCGGGCTCGGTGGTTCCGCGTCGGCCAGCCGGTTGCCGGGCTGCTCGGCCGCCGCGTCCGACAGGTAGGTGACGAGCACCCCGGCGGCGGCGGGTAGCGGCGGCGCGGCGGGGTCCGCAGCGGTGGGACGCACGACCAGCAGGGCCCGCACGCCGAGGTCCGGTGCGAGCGCAGCCACGGTCTCCCAGGTGGGCGCGTCCAGTTCCGGGCCGGCGACGACCAGCACGCGGCTGCCCGACGCGCGCAGAAGCGCGGTGATCCGTCCGGGTGCCGGGGCCGGGTTGATGGGCGCCGCGATCCCGACGGCCTGCGCGGCCGACGTCGCGACCAGGACGTCGCCGGTGTTGGGACACACGACCCCCACCGGGTCGCGGCGACCCACCCCGAGCGCGGTGAGCGCGTTCGCGGTGCGGTGCACGGCCGTGGCGAGCTCCGCGAACGTGAGCCGCACGGGCTGGTCGAAGCGCCCCGTCGGGCAGCACGCTCAGTGCGGCGCGGCCGGGCCACAGCTGCGCCGCGCGCGTCACGACCGCGTGGGTGCTCCCGGGCAGGCCGCGATCGGCCAGTGGCACGGCCTCGACGGCCGCGAGATCGTCGGGTCCGCGGTAGGTGGGCCACTGCAGGTCGGTCACGGGGCCTCCACGGGCAGGCTGGGATTCGGGGGGCTGGGATTCGGCAGGCTGGGATTCGGCGGGCTGGGATTCGGCAGGCTGGGATTCGGCAGGCTGGGATTGGGCAGAAAGCGGGCAGGGAGAGTTGCGAAGCCCTGCAGGACGTTGTTGACCACCAGGGTGGGCAGGCCGAGCCGGACCCCGCCGACGGCGGGCACCATGGCGCGCAGCAGCGCCGTCATCTCCAGCTTCGCCAGGTGCATCCCGACGCAGGTGTGCGGGCCCTTCCCCCAGCCGAGCTGGTCGTGCCGGGCACGGTGCAGGTCGAACTCGTCGGGCCGGTCGAAGGCCCGCTCGTCGCGGTTGGCGGCGGCGTAGAGCAGCACGACGCGCTGACCGGCCCGGATCCGGACACCGTCGATGTCGGTGTCGCGGGCGACCAGGCGCGTGAAGCCGCGGACCGGAGACGCGAGCCGCACCGCCTCGACGACGGCGGCCGGGATCAGACCGGGGTCCGCGCGCAGCGCCTCCCAGGCGCCCGGCACCGTGCCCAGACACCACAGCAGGTGGGCGGCGGCGAGGATCGTGGTGTCCAGGCTGGGCACCACGAAGTCGATCACCATCGTGCGGGCCTCACGTTCGGAGATGTCGCCGGCCTCCGCGGCGGCGAACACCGCCGCGGCCCAGGTGCCGGGCACGACGTCGGAGTGACTCAGTCGCGCGGTGCGCCGCGCCAGCCCGAGGCCGCTCGGGGCCGCCCGCAGGGAGCGCCGGTTGGTGGGGCCGAGCGCGTCGAACGTGGTGCGGCCCCAGTGCAGGAGGCGGGCGGCGTCGACACGGAGGCCGACGAGGTCGGCCACCACTTCCACCGGCAGCGCGGTGGCGAAGTCGGTGACGCCGTCGAACCCCGGTGCCGCCAGCAGCCGGGCCACCAGCGCCTCGGCCCGCTCCCGGATGGGCTCCTCGACGTCGGTGAGGTGCCGGGGGCCCACTGAGCGCAGCAGCACGCGGCGCCGTGCGGTGTGCACGTCGCCGTCGCTGTTGAGGACGGTGTGCCGGCTCAGCCGGTTGATCAGCCGGTTGGCGCCGACTCCGGCCCCGCTGCGGAAGGTCTCGGCGTCGCGCAGGGCCGTCTTGACGTCGGCGTGGCGGGCGACGGCCCAGAGCTTGTTGCGGGGCAACCACACGGCCGGGCCGGCGTCGCGCAGTGCGGCGTAGTGCGGGAGCGGGTCCGCCAGCACCGTGGGCCCGTAGAGATCGATGTCGAGCAGATGGCTCACCGTTGTTCCGGGGCCGTCGCGAGGACGACGCGGTCGGGGCGCAGCAGTACCGCGCCGGCCCGGCCGTCGTGCATCCACTGTCGTAGCTGCTCGGACCCGGCCAGGGCGCCGACCGGCACCGTCCGCGCCCCGCGCCGACGGGCGCGCTCGGCCAGCACCGGGTCGACGGGGCCGTCGGCGAGCAGCGTCCAGCCGTCGCCGAGGACGTCGTCGAACGGCACGGCGCCGGCCCGGGGTTGTGGGCAGACCTGCCCGGTGATGTCGCGCCGGTGCCGGTGCGGGTCGACCAGCGCGCTCGGCCCGTACCGGGTGGGCAGCACGGACGCGGCCCGCCGGGCGACGCCGGGGATCCGCAGGACGGCCCCCACCAGCGTCCGGCGCACGGCCGCCGCGGCGTCCTGGCCGCCGGTCATGGCCCGGCCGATGCGCACCGCGCCCCGGATCATCGCCTCGGCGTGGGGAGCGCGTTCGGCCTGGTAGGACTCCAGCAGCTCCTCCCCGTCGGGCTCGCCGTCCAGCGTCGCGGCGAGCTTCCAGGCCAGGTTGTGGGCGTCGCGCAACCCCGCGCACAGCCCCTGGCCGATGAACGGGGGCGTGAGGTGGGCGGCGTCGCCGAGCAGGAACACCCGCCCGCTGCGCCACCGGTCGGCGATCCGGGCGCGGAAGGTGTAGTCCGTGGCGCGCAGCACCTCGAGGTCCGTGCCCGCCGTCCAGCGCGTGGTGAGCTCGGGGACGCGGCGGGCGAGATCGTCGGTCGTCTCGCCGTCGTGCATCCGGAACTCCCAGCGGTACCGGTCGCCGGCCAGGCGCATGAACGTCGCGGCCCGCCGCGGGTCGCAGACCTGGTCGATGCCGCCCCAGTCGGTGAGCGACGTCGCGCACCGCACATCGACGACGAACCAGCGCTCGGTGAAGTGCAGGTCGAGCAGCCGTGCCCCGATGTCGTCGCGGACGGTGCTGCCGGCTCCGTCACAGCCGAGCAGGGCCTGGCACCAGACCTGCTCGACGGCCCCGGTGTCGAGGTCGCGCAGCGTGACCTGCACCGGGGCGGGCCCCTCGTCCGGCTGCTCGACGACCGTCACCTCGACGCCACCGCGCAGCGTCAGGCCGTCGCAGCGGGCCAGCGCCCCGCGCAGGATCTCCTCCAGCTCGGGCTGGTCGAACAGGTTGGCCTCGGGATGGCCGTGGTGGCCGACCGGCCGGTCGCGGTCGAAGACGGCGAACGGGTGCAGGTCGGCGTCGAGCAGGCGCAGGCCCGGAGCCGGCCGGCTGATCGCGGCGAAGGCGCCGTCGAGCCCGACCTGCTGCAGGATACGGACGCCCTCGTCGTCGAGGTGCACCGCGCGCGGCTGCGGGTACACCCCAGGGTGGCGCTCCAGTACGAGGCAGGTGATGCCGCGCCGGGCCAGGAGCAGGGCGGCCGTGACGCCCGTCGGGCCGGCACCGACGATCACGACCGGAACCACGCTCTCGGCGCTCACGGCGCGACGATCGGAGTCCGTTGCCGGCCGAGGTCGACCGTGCCGTCGTCGGTGGCGATGCGCGCGGTGACGACGTCCCCGGGCCGCAGGTAGGCGGGGTTGGCCTGCTGGCGTAGGAAGAACGTACGCCACTTGACGTGCTCCGGCAGCAGCGCGCCGATCTTCTCCACCGCGGCCGGGGGCGCCTTCAGGGCGGTGCCGCCGGGGGTGCCGGTCAGCAGCAGGTCACCGGGCGCGAGGGTCTGGAACCGGGCCAGCTCGGTGAGCGCCCGCGCGGGCTCGGTGATCATGTCGGCGACCGTGCGGTCCTGGCGCAGGACCTCGTTGACCCACAGCTGCAGGCGCAGCCGGGCCAGGTGGGCGAACTCGCCGGGCTCCAGCAGGACGAGGCGCGGACCGACGGGGGTGAAGCCGGGGTAGGACTTGCTCTCGTAGAACTGGCCCTTGCGCAGCTGCACGTCGCGGGCGCTGAGGTCGTTCGTGAGCACCAGCCCGGCGACCAGCCCGGGCAGGTCGGCGTCGGTCACCGTCGCGCCGACCGTCAGCGGCGCGCCGAGCACGAGGCCGAGCTCCACCTCGTAGTCCAGCAGCGTCACGTGCGCGGGCCGGGTCACGGGAGCGAACGGCCCGGTCACGGACCCGGACGCCTTGCGGAAGAAGGTGGGCTCCACGCGGTCGGGATCGAAGCCGGAGTCCCGGGCGTGCGAGCGGTAGTTGACCATCTGCGCGACCACCCGGCACGGTGTCGTCACCGGCGAGAGCAGGTCCAGCTCGGCCACGGGGACACCAGCCGCGGTCGCGGCCGAGGCCTTCTCGACGGCCGGCCGGTCGGCGAGCAGCTCGGCCGTGGTCCGGGCGTCGGTGTCGACGGGGTGGGCGTGGCCGTCGCGTTCGACGTACCAGGCAGAGGGGGTGCGGAGCACGGAGATCGTCATGACGACCCCGTGCCGACGGCGGAGGAGCGCATTCTCATCGCCTTCATCAGGCCCAGCAGGCGGGCGGGATCGAGTTCGGTGGCCCCGCGCAGCGCGCCGAGGACGTCACGCAGCAGCGCGGGGGAGGGGGAGGTGCCGAGGAAGTCGCGGGTGACCGGCGGGCCCCACTGCGAGAGGCCGGACGCGGACATCTCCGCCCAGCCCGGTTCCACGGACGCGTCGAACAGGTCGCCGTCGGTGAAGTGCTCCACCATCAGATGGTCCGGGTCGCGCCAGTAGTCGAACAGTTGGCTGCCCTGCACGTGGCGGCCGATGCCCCACGCCCGGTGGTACCCGCGCTCGGCCAGGTACTCCCCGCCGGCGGCGATCGCGTCGAGGTCGGTGACCTGGTAGGCGGAGTGGACGTAGCCGGTGCCGGGACTCAGGTGCATGGCCAGTGTGTGGTGGTCGGCGGGTGTCGACCCGAGGTCACAACGCAGGAAGGCCATCGTCGGGCCGCGGTCGCGTTGGCCCGGGACGAACAGGAAGTCGCTGACGACGAGGCCGAGCGTGGCGGTGTACCAGTCCAGCGCCGCGCCGAACCGGGGCGTCTCGAGCACGACGTGGCCCAGCCGTTGCACCCGTGCCGGCTCGGGCGCCGGGCGCTGGGTGGCGTTGATGCGGGTGTGGCGCGGGCCGGTGTTGAGCAGCAACGCCTGCTGGTCGGGCAGGGCGGCGAGCCGGTCGGCCCCGTGCACGACGCCGACGGGCAGGCCACTGGGGTCGACCAGGTCGACCCGTGCTGCGGTGCCGTCGGCCCGGACCGTCGTGCCCGTGTGCTGGGCGAGCCGTACGAGGTCGGCCCGGGAGTCGGCGCGGAACACCGGCCCGACGAAGCGTGACCGTGGCCCGCTGCGCACCACCACGCACGCCGACCCGGCGAAGGTGCCGCGCAGCCGCAGCTCGGACGGCTCCCGTGCCGCGACGGTGAACCCGAAGTCGCGGGCGAAGGACTCGGCGCGGTCGAGGTCGGGCTTCTCGAACTCCAGCCAGGCCAGGTCCACCACCTTCACCACCGGGTTGCGGGCACGGCCGGGATGCTCGCCGCGCTCCGCGCCCCGCTCGCTGTGCAGATCCTGATGTACATCCATGTGCTGATCTCCTCACTACTGATGAAAGTATCAGTTATGAGGGGATGGTCGGTCAATGTCGGCCCCGTTACGCTCGGATGGTGACCATCGAGGCAGGCGGCCGCCTGGACCGGCGCAAGGCCCGCACCCGGCAGGCGCTGCTGGACGCCGCCCGTGGCCTGCTGGCCGGTGGCGACGCCGGTCGCGCGAGCATCCAGGAGATCACCGAGGCCGCCGATGTCGGCTTCGGCACGTTCTACAACCACTTCCCGAGCAAGGACGAGCTGTTCCGCGCCGCGATCGAGCAGGTCCTCGACGAGCTCGGGGCCCATCTCGACGGTCTGTCGAGCGACCTGGAGGACCCGGCCGAGGTGTTCGCGCGCTCGGTGCGCGTCATCGCGTCGGTCGTGCGAACCGACCCGCAGGCCGCGCGCATCCTCGTCCACCACGGCATCACCCACCTCGACTCTGCCGCCGGCATCGCCCCGCGCGCGCTGCGTGACATCGAGCTCGGCGTCCAGGCGGGGCGGTTCCACGTCGGCAACCCGCACCTGGCCCTGTCCACGGCGGCCGGGGCGTTGCTCGGGCTGCTGCAGCTCACCCTCGCCCGCCCGGACCTCGTCGACGACGACGCCGCCGACGAGCTCGCCGAACAGCTGCTGCGCATGCTCGGTCTCGGCATCGGTGAGGCGGCCGAGATCGCCCGCCGTCCGCTGCCTCCCGCCGGCGATCTCCCGAGGTCGGACCGCCTCATCCACCGGGGGCGTCGATGAGGTGTCGCGGGCCGCGAGGACGTCCACCTCGGGAGCATCGGTGATCGTCGATGCTACGGCGCCGCAGGTGGAATCGAGCTGCCCTGTGACGGCTGGACGAGGCGGGCGCGGCGGTCGTACAGGAATGCCCGTTCGGTGTCGTTGCCGGCCATGGCGGCGGCCTCGTCGTAGGCGGTGCGGGCCTCGTCGGTGCGGCCGAGCCGGGCCAGCAGATCGGCGCGGGTGGCGGGCAGCAGGTGGTAGCCCGGGATGTCCAGCTCCTCGACGGCGGCGAGGGCGGCCGCAGGCCCGTGCACCTCGGCGACGGCCACGGCGCGGTTGAGCGCCACGACCGGTGTCGGGCTGTGCCGGAGGAGCTGGTCGTAGAGGGCCAGCACCTGTGGCCAGTCGGTGGCCGGTCCGTCGGTGTGCACGGCGTTGATGGCGGCCTGGATCTGGTAGGGGCCGGGCCGGTCGCGGCGCAGGCAGCGCCGGACGAGCTCATGGCCCTCGGCGATCAGCTCCCGGTCCCAGTGCGTGCGGTCCTGTTCGGCGAGTGTCACCAGCTCGCCGGAGGGCCCGACGCGGGCCGCCCGGCGGGCCTCGACGAGCAGCAGCAGCGCGAGCAGCCCGAGCACCTCCGGCTCGTCGGGCATCAGGTCGGCGAGCGCGCGGGCCAGCCGTACGGCCTCGCGGGAGAGGTCGGTGCGCAGCAGCGGGCCCGTCGACGCGGCGTACCCCTCGTTGAAGATCAGGTAGAGGACGGTGAGCACCGGCGGCAGCCGGTCGGGCAGCTCCGCCGCGCCGGGCACCCGGTACGGGATGGCGGCGTCGCGGATCTTCTTCTTGGCCCGCACGATGCGCTGGGAGATCGTCGCCTCGGGCACGAGGTAGGCGCGGGCGATCTCCGGCACCTCCAGCCCGCCGAGCAGGCGCAGGGTCAGGGCGGTCTGCGCGAGCGGGGACAGGGCCGGATGGCAGCAGGTGAAGATCAGTCGCAGCTGGTCGTCGCGCACCGGTCCCACCTCCTCGGGCTCGTCGTCGGGTTGGTGCAGCAGCAGGGCCTGCGCGTGGCGGGCCTCGCGGGTCGACTCACGGCGCAGGCGGTCGATGGCCCGGTTGCGGGCGGTGGTGACGATCCATCCGCCCGGGTTGGGCGGCAGCGTCTCCCACGTGTCGACGGCCTTGGCGAACGCGTCCTGAACGGCCTCCTCGGCGAGTCCGATGTCGCCGAGGAGGCGGGTCAGGGTGGCGACGCAGCGGCCGTACTCGGCCCGGTAGACGCTCGTGAGGTCCATGTGGGCGGGTCAGGCGAGGCCGTCGAACGGGCGCACCTCGATCGGACCCCAGCACGCCCCCGCGCACTTCTCGGCCCAGGCCAGCGCCGCGTCGAGATCGGGGACGTCGATGACCCAGAACCCGCCGAGCTGCTCCTTCGTCTCCGCGAACGGCCCGTCGGTCATGGTGGTGGTGCAGTCCTGGACGCGGACGACGGTGGAGCTGTCCGACGACAGCAGCCCGCCGGCGAACACCCAGACCCCCTTCGCCTTCATCTCGTCGTTGACCACCCCGACCCGGGCGAACGAGGCATCCCAGTCGGCGGCCGTGGGCGGGGGCACGCTCTCGTCGTTCTGGACACCCAGCATGTAGTGCATCGTGATCGCTCCTTCGCGGGACGGTTGTCAGGACAGCCGACGGGCGACGGCGGGGATCACGATGGCAGCCGCCACGACGTGGGTCAGCATCAGCAGCGCCTTCGTGGACACGGCGGCGTCGGCGAGAGCGTCGGGCGCGAACGACAAGACGGTCAGCGTGACGGTGGTGCGCAGCCACGCGGTGCGGGGGCTGCGGGCGAACCGGAGCAGCGTGGCGGCGATGGCCAGCCCGACGACGGAGAAGATCACCGTCATGACCGCGAAGCCGGGCGCCGGGATCGGCGCGCCGGACACGTCCAGGCTGACGCCGACCGCCTGGCCGGCCACGGCCACGAGCGCGGTGGCGGCCGCAGCGGCCACGGTGGCGACGGAGCCGGCCAGGAGCAGCGAGCGGACGGCCGGGGCGGCGGGGGCGTGGGTGGCGGGAACGGTGGTGGACACGGGGACCTCCGGTGGTGTGGGGACCGGCCCGGTTGCCGGTCCCTCACCAAGGCGACGAACGGGCTCGCGGCCGTTCGACATGCCCGCGCAACTTTCTCGAAGATCTTCTGGCCGAGTCGGGCGCGCGACTCGTGCCGGGAACCGGCACGCGCGTCAGCTGACCTGCTCGAACAGGGACACGATGATCCCTTCGGGCCCACGCACGTAGGCCATCCGCACGCTGTTGGCGTACTCGCCGATGCCGCCGACGAGCCCGTACCCGCCCACAGCCAGCTCATCGAGGACGGCCTCGAGGTCGCCGACCTCGAACGACACGTTGCGCAGGCCGAGCTCATTGGCCATCGCGGTGGGCGATCCAGGCACGTGCTCGGGCGTGACGAAGCTCGAGAGCTCCAGCCGGGACCCTCCCTCGGGCGGCCGCAGCATGGCGATCTCACAGTGCGCGCCCGGGATACCGCAGACGGTCTCCACGAACTCGCCCTCCACTGATCCGGTGCCCTCGACCTCGAGACCCAGCCCGACGAAGAACGCCGTGGCCGCAGCGAGGTCGGAGACGGTGATGCCGACGTGGTCGAAACGCCGTACGTGTGCCATGGGATCCAGACCCTCCGATAGTTGTCGTTCCGGTTCACGTGGTGAGACGGAGCCGGGGCTGGGATCTCGACAGGTTCGTGCTGCACCTACGGGAACAACCGGCGCCGGGCCGCACGTCGGTCACGTCTCGTCTCCCGCTCTCCGCCCGATCGGCCCGGGCATCCCGGCACCGATGAGTTCGAGAGGCATGCCGAGTCATCCACGCAACGAACCTACGGAAAGGGACACTTCCATGACCGACCTGAACGCGGATCAGGCCCGGCGAGCGATCGTCGAACACACCCGACGTCTGGCGGAGGCAGCCGTCGCGGCCGGACCTGACGCCGCCGTGCCGACAACCCCGAAGTGGACCATCACGGACCTGGTCGAGCACGTGGGCCGGACCCAGCACTGGGTCGCGGAGATCATCGAACGGCGCATCACCGATCCCGCACAGCTGCCCACGGAGTTGGCTGTACTCCCGACCGACCCCGGGGAATGGCAGGCGTGGCTGTCGGAGTCCGCGCAGCGGGTCGCGGCCGCGTGTTCTGATGACGCGCTCGACGCGCCGGTGTTCAACCCCGCGGCCGACGAGCGGTCCGGCACGCGATTCTGGCTGTCCAGCATGCTCAACGAGGCGGTCGTCCACGGCTTCGACGCCGCCAACGCGGCGGACCGCCCGGCCGAGGTCGACGCCGACATCGCAGCCGCGCTCATCAGCAACCACCTCGCGATGCTCACCGCCCCCACGTGGGAGATGCAGCGGTCCGAGTCCGCCCACGCGATCCGGGGCGCCGGGCAGACCCTGCAGTTGCTGGCCACCGACACAGCGGGCGCCTGGTTCGTCGAACGACGGCCGGACGGGGCGACGTGGCGGCCCGCAACCCAGCAGGCCGATGTGACGGTGACCGGCCCGGCACGATCGCTGTTGCTGACCGTGACCCGACGGCTCCGTCTCACCGACCGCGAAGCCACCGGCATCAGCGTCGACGGCGACAGCGACCTCGCCCAGCACTGGCTCGACAACACCGCCCACGACAGCAACTGACCCTCGTCGGTTGTCGGGCGGGTGATGCGCACACCAGCGGCTCGCGGTCGGTCTTCGCGTTGGTGGAGGGGTTCGGTGGCCTCGAAGTTCAGCTCGACGCTGGTGGGCGAGACATGGCCAGGGCGACCGCGGTGGTGGCGATCCAGATGGCTTCCAGGATCGACATGACGATGGCGAAGATCAGGCCCGGGGTGCCGAAGACGGCCGCGATCCCGCTGAGTACGAACAGCGCTGCGACGAGCAGTGCGGAGCGGCCGAAGGCTGGGCGCAGCACCCCGGACCCGGCCAGCGCGAACCCGATGCCGGCGAAGATCAGCGGGGCGGGGGCGAGCGGGAAGATGCGGGCGAACACCCCGTTGCTCAAAGCGAAGGTGGTGGCGACCGTGGCCCGGTCCCCGAGGTCGGCGGCGATCGGCACAGCTTCCAGGAGGGCGGCCTCGATGACGACGACGGCCAGCAGCAGCGCGGCGCCGACGACGGTGACGGTGCCGGCCAGGCTGTTCTGCGCGCCGGACAGCTGGAGCAGGACCAGGAAGAACACGATCGACAGGAGAGCGCCGGTGGCCTGCAGCCAGCCCCCGGCATAGAACAACAGTTCGTGGGCGGTGGCGTAGCGGACCAGCTCGTCAGGGGTGGCGGCGGCGGAGGGCCAGCCGGTGAAGGCGGGGGTGGCGAAGTAGGCGACGAGCAGGATCGGCCCGGTGATCCCGGCGGTCACGCCCAGCTGTCGCACCATCTCGGTCACCCTCACCCGTGAGCTCGATTATCGAGTAGCTCGAATAGTGAGTAGACTGCTTGGGTGGATGGGATGTCAACCCCCGCCTCAGGCGGACACGGGCAACTCGTGGAGCGGGTGATCGCCGAGCTGCGGGCGTTGTCCACGGTGCAGGACCGGCTGGATCAGTACGCAGCGGGCCGGTTCGGACTCAATCGCACCGATCTGCGCGCGCTGGACCTGATCGGACAGGCACAGACCATCTCTCCCACCGCGCTGGCCCGGGCGTTGGGGATGTCGACCGGTGCGACGAGCACGGTGCTGGACCGGCTGGAACGGGCCGGGTACGCGGTCCGTGAGCCCGACCCGGAGTTGCGTCGCCGCACCGTGGTCCGGCTGACCGCGCACGCGCAGCAGTTGTCGACGGCGATCTTCGAGCCGGTCATGCGCGGCACCGCGGAGCAGGCCGCCGGTTGCAGCGGCGCCGCACTGGTCGACATCGCCGGGTTCCTCGCGGGTCACCGCGCCGTTCTCGACCGCTACCTGACCACCGCCCAGGACGACGGAGCCGACGCTGAAGGCGACCCTCCCGGCGACCACCGTGGGCTCGGCACTCCACCTGCCCGCGGTTGACGGTCGGTTGCGCCGCAACGAGCCCGCGAGCCGGCTCGGTCACGTCGTCAGCGACCTGCACCGGGCGACGCGGCGGCGCGGATGGCGTGGACCGCCTCGGCGAGCGCGTCGAGCCGGGTGATGCGCGGCGGCAGGTCGGCTCCGGCCCAGCCCGGCCCGGCGACGAAGATTCGCACCGGCGGGCGCAACCGCGGAAGGGACCGCAGCAGGTCGGGGTCGGCGGTGGGCGGCAACTGGGACCACAGCACCACCGCAACGGGCCCGGTGCGGCGCATCGCGGCCACCAGCGACGCCGCGGGTAGGTCGGCCCCGAGTGACCGGCACCCGATCTGTTGGTGGGCCAGAGCTGCGCCCAGCATTGCCATCGGCAGGGTGTGGTGTTCTCCGGGCATCCCGGCGAGCAGGACCGGACGGATGTTGCGCGCAGGCCCGGCCGCGGCGGCCGTGGCGGCGGTGGCGGTGAACACGCCGATCACGCATTCGCTGAGCAGGTGCTCGACCTCGATGCCGGTGCCCGTGTCGGCCCACCGCTGTGCGACGGCGGACAACACCGGTCGCACCACGTCGTCCCAGCAGGCCTGTACGCCGGAGGCGGCGATCGATGCGTGCAGCGAGTCTCGTGTCGCGACGGCGTCCAGGGCCAGCGCGGCTCGCGCCAGGCCTCGTGCGCGAGATCCGGCGCCGGGCAGGTGTAGTCCACCACCGGCGCGGCTGCGGTCTCGGCCTGCGTCCGGGGCGACCGTCAGGCCCCGCCGCGCGGTGAGGCCGGGCCGGCCGGCGTCGACATCCTGCGCACCGTCGTCTGCACCGTCGTCGGGACCGGCTGGCAGGCCAGGACATGATTCTCGAGTGGTGAGGGCGTGGTGCGCGGCGTCGGCGGGGGTGGCGCCGCGGGTCAGGGCCAGCGTCATCGCCTCGAGGCAGATGATGTCGCGGGGGGTGTAGCGACGATGGCCGCCCGGGACGTGCCCGGTGGGGCCGATGCCGTAGCGGCGAGCCCAGGTGCGCAGGGTCGAGGGTGCGATGCCCAGGTGCCGCGCCACCGCCGCGACACCGAGCCGAGGTTCCTGATGGTCACCGGTGATCTCGCGATGTTCCGGATTCACCGGTGACGACTCGTCATCGAGCGGACCCCGCGGTGGGTCCACCGCAGGGCGCTGTGCACCTGCTCAGCCTGGGGGGTAGATGACCGCCGGGCAACTCGAGCCGCGCAGACAGGCGGCCCACCCCCATTCGAGTTGAACAACCTGTGAAGCGGTCCACGGTAGTGGTGGCGACCAGGTCGGCGGCCACGACCCGGAGTGTGATGTTGCGGCGCCGGGAGATCGTGCGCAGCATCGCGAACGCCTCGTCGGCCCGGTCGACGATGTCGCCGGAACCCGTTGCGGCGCCGGATTCTGCGGTTGCACCCCGCCGGGGGCGGTTCTACCGTTCGACTGAGGAGCTTCGAGGCTCCAGCAGTACACCCCTGCCCCTGGTGTATCGCCGCACGATCGGTGACCTCCTGAGCGGAATCGGGGCGCGGCGCGATCGTGTCGTTGGTGGACGTCGAGATCACCAGCACTACCCCGGGCATACAGGCCGCTGCCCCGCCCCCGTTCATCCGCCGTCCCGGATACCACCAGGAGAGACTATGAGATTGATCGGGCACGGGTTCGCGTTCGGGCTCGGCTACACGCTCGCGAGCCCCGGCGGGCGCAGGCGGCTGGCGTCGCTGCGCGAACGGGCGCGTGCGCTGGCGCAGCGTCCCGACGGGCAGGGCGGCACGCGAACGGGCCGGGACGTCGTCGAGACGCAGGGCCGCGCCGCCGCCGACATGCGGGCCGCGCTCGCCGGCGAACACGGCTCGCTCGACGTCGCAGCCGTTCCCCCGGCGCCGGCCTGACACGCGGAGTGGAAGGGCGAGCCCGCGGCCAGCGCGGTCACGGTCGTGCTGCCTCCGAACCGATGATGCCGGGAGGCGGGATCAGAGGGTGAGTGGTTCGCCGGGGCTCAGCACGTGGACCTCGGCGTCCGGGGCGATGTCTGCCGCGGCATCGACGAACATCTCGGGGCGGGGGTCCTTCTTGAGCAGCAGGGTGTCGCGGATCGGGCCGCCGGTGAACGCGTAGTGGATCGGGACGGCTATCCGGGGGCGCAGGGTGCGCGTGAGGTCGGCGGCCTCCGTCGCGTTCATGACGACCTGGCGGTTGAGCAGCGGGCGGATGGTCAGGCCGTTGATGGGAAGGAGCGCGAGGTCGATCTGCCCGAAGCGACGGGAGATCTCGTCGAGCTCGGGGATGCGCATCGTGTCGGCGCCGAAGAAGACCCGGCTGCCGGCGCCCTCGAGGATGAAGGTGACCTCGGGGACCTTGTGCTTCGCCGGCGCAGCGGTGATCCGGACCGGTCCGAGGTCGGTGGTCTCCCAGGCGTCCAGTTCGGTGACGTTCGTGAATCCGTGGGAACGGGCCTTCGCTCCCAGCCCGCGCTTGACGGCCATCGGGACCGTCTTGTCCGGGTAGGCGGCGAAGGCGTCCATGTCGAAGTGGTCGTAGTGCCCATGGCTGATCACGACACCGGAGAGCGGTGGCAGGTCGGCCGCGGTGTCGAACGCCCGCTTCTCACCCTGGTAGTAGCCGCTCTTCTCGCTCAGCCACGGGTCGGTGAGGATGGTGTGTCCGTCGAAGTCGAGCAGCACGCAGGCGTGGGCCACCCGGGTGAGAGTCGTCGATGCCATGATCGCTCCTAGGTTTACAGTCGTTCAGCGAAGCGCTAAGTTTGCACCTGTTTATTTACGACTGTCAAGAGAAGGGGCAGCGATGGCTCGGGAGTCCACGCGGGAGCGCAGCCGGAGGGGCGAGGGGGAGCGGTTGCGGGTCGAGATCGTCGCCGCCGCGGAGCGGCTGCTGGCCACGCAGTCGGTGGAGGCGTTGAGTCTGCGTGCGGTGGCCCGCGAGGTGGGCGTCAGCGCGCCCGCGCTGTATCTGCACTTCGCCGACCGGCGGGAGCTGGTGTGGGAGGTGTTGGTGCGTCAGTTCGCGGAACTCGCGACGGCCACGGCCACTGCGACCGACGGGTCCTCGGATCCACGTGTCCGGATGCGGGAGTGGTGTCTCGCCTACTGCCGGTTCGGGTCGGAGAACCCTGGGCACTACCGCGCGCTGTTCGAGTCCTGGGCCGCGGAACGGGTGGACATTCCCCTGGCTGAGCTGCCCGGCTCCGAGCTCTGGCGGAGCCTGCTCGCGGCCCTCGCCGCCTGCGGGACGCCCGACGATGATCTCGAGGAACTCGGCGCTCTCCTCTGGGCCGGGCTGCATGGTCTGGTGTCACTGCGCATCAACAAGCCCAGCTTTCCCTGGCCACCCGTCGAGCAGCTCGTCGACGGGAGCCTTCGGCGCCTGCTTCGCGAGAGTCGCTGACCAGAATGTGATGTGTTGTGCTGACTCGTGCAGTGTTGTGATGAGAAGCTGGTCGCGTGACATCGTCGAGGCGTGGCCCGAGCAGCCCCTCCATCCACGGCAGCCCCGAGTTGCGCAGGGAGGCGGTGCGACGGCGGGTGGCCGAGCTGGGCTTCGCTCGGGTGGACCTGCTGGCGGGTGAGTTCGGCGTGAGCATCATGACCGTCCACCGCGACCTGGACGAGCTGGAGGTGCGTGGCTTCCTGCGCAAGGTCCGCGGCGGCGCGACGAGTGCTCCCACGCGGACCTTCCACGGCGACCTCGCCCACCGGATGCAGGCGCAGGCACGGGAGAAGCAGGTGCTGGCCGAGTACGTGCTGCGGACGGAGATCGCCCCGGGCCAGGTCGTCGTCCTCGACGACAGCACCACGTCGCTCGCGCTGGCCCGCCTGCTCCCCGAGCACGCGCCGCTCACCGTGGTCACGCACTTCCTGCCGGTGATCCGGGCGTTGGCGGACCAGCCGGGCATCGACCTGATCGGGCTGGGCGGGCGCTACGTCCCCGCGTACGACTCGTTCCTGGGGCAGGCGACCGCGGCCGCAGCCGGCGACCTGCAGGCCGACGTGCTGATCATGTCGACCACCGCGGTGACCGACGGCGTCTGCTACATCCAGTCCCTCGACACCGTGATCACCCGGCGCGCGCTGATCGCCAGCTCGGCCCGGACCGTGGCGTTGGTCGACCACACGAAGTTCGGCCGGCGTGCGCTGCACCGCCTCGTGGACATGGCCGAACTCGACCGGGTGGTGGTGGACGGCGGCACCGCGCCGGAGGTCCTGCGCGACCTCCGGGGCCGGGGTGTGCCCGTCGCCGTGGCTGACGAGGCCGGGTAACAAGTTGGTATACGGCGTGATGTTTACGCCGATCGCGGCGAGGCGGCTGGATCGTTCCGGATGCCCTGAGCAGCAGTGATGTCCGCGGGGATACGACCCCCTCGCAGCACGAATGTTAAATCTTGCTATGAGCTGCTACCTGGACTGTAATCCTCGTCACCACCTCGATCCCGGGTGGGTGAGACCGAGGAGTACCGATGACGGCGACCTGGCCCGGCCCCGGAGACGACGGCGTGGTGGTGTGCGTCGACGCCGGCACGACGGTGATCAAGGCCGTGCTGTTCGATCGCGCCGGGCGCGAGCTCGCCGTCGCCCGCGAGGCCACCGCGGTGCGCTCGCCCGGGCGGGGGCGCTCCGAGCAGGACATGGACGAGGTCTGGGGCTCCGTCGTCGCGACGGTGCGGGCGGTCGTGGGGGGTGCCCGCACCCGTGTCCGGGCCATGGCGGTCACCGCGCAGGGCGACGGGGCCTGGCTCGTCGACGACGACGAGCGCCCGGTCCGGCCCGCGGTCCTCTGGAACGACGCCCGCGGCACCGCGGTGGTGGATCGGTGGCGGCGCGACGGCGTGCTCGACGAGGCGTTCCGCCGGACCGGGTCACTGGGCGGGGCGGGCCTGCCGCACGCGGTGCTCCGGGTCCTCGCGGACGAGGAGCCCGCGGCCGTGGCGCGCTCGCGTGCGGCGCTGACCTGCGGTGGATGGATCTTCCTGCGGCTGACCGGAGTGCTCGGCATCGACCGGTCCGACGCCACCGCCCCCTGGCTGGACCTGCGGCCGGGCGGGTCCTCCGCCGCGTTGCCGGAGCTCTACGGGCTGGGCGAGCTCGCCCGGCTGGTGCCCCCGCTGATCGAGGAGCGCGACCGCGTGCAGGGGTTGCGGGCGAGCGCGGCGGACGAGCTCGGCCTGCCCGCAGGGACGCCGGTTGTACTCGCGCCCTACGACATCGCGACGACGGCCATCGGCAGCGGCGCGACGGCTCCCGGCCAGGCCGTGAGCGTGCTGGGCACGACGCTGTGCACCGAGACGGTCCTCTCCGCCGACGCCGCCGTGCCGGCTCCGGGTGTCGAGCCGAGCGGGCTGACGCTGGATCTCGGGTGTGGCGGCCTGTTCCTGCGCGCCTTCCCGACGCTCGCGGGCACCGGCGTCGTCGACTGGGCGGCGGGGCTGCTGGGCGTGCCCGACGCTGCGGGGGTCGGGGCGCTGGCCGCGTCCGGCCCGCCCGGCGCCGACGGCGTGCAGGTCCTGCCGTACCTGTCGCCCGCAGGTGAGCGGGCCCCCTTCTTCGACACCGCGGCGTCCGGTGCGGTCACGGGCCTGACCTTCGCCCACGACCGGACCCACATCGCGCGGGCCGTGCTCGAGGGACTGGCCCACGTCGTACGCGAGTGCCTGGACGCGGCCCCGGTCGGCGGCCGCGAGCTGCGGGTGAGCGGAGGCGGGGCGGCGAGCGACCTGTGGACCCAGATCATCGCCGACGTCACGGGCACCACCGTCGTCCGCACGCAGGACGCGGAGGTCGGGGCGAAGGGCGCGTTGGTCGTCGCGCTCACCGCACTCGGTGACCACGCCGACCTCACGACGGCCGCCGCGGCACTGGTGCGGGAGCGGGACCGCCGGGATCCCGACCGCGCGCTGCACGACCTGTACGAGACCCGCCACCAGGAGTTCCTCGCCACCCGCCACCGGATGGCACCGGGCTGGCACAAGAGGGCCGACTCCTTCGCCGCGACGTCGGGAGCGGCGCATGTCTGAACCCGTATGGATCGGGGTGGATCTCGGCACCCAGAGCGTGCGCGCTCTCGCGGTGGACGACGCGGGGAGGCCCGTGCACACCGCGTCGCGGCCCTTGACCAGCGTGCGCCGCGGCGACCGCCACGAGCAGGAACCTCTGCAGTGGTGGTCGAGCGCGGCCGACGCACTGGCCGAGGTGATGGCCTCGGTGGGTGACCGGGAGGTCGGCGGCGTGGCCGTCTGTGCCACCTCGGGAACGGTGCTGCTCACCGACCGCGCCGGTGCGCCGCTCACCCCCGGGCTGATGTACGACGACTCACGCGCCGGTGCCCTCGCCCTGTCGGCGCAGGAGGCCGGATCGGAGGTCTGGGACCGCCTGGGCTACCGGATCCAGCCGGCCTGGGCGCTGCCCAAGCTGCTGTGGTGGGCGGGGGAGGGGTTGCTCCGCGACGGGGTCCGCATGATCCACCAACCCGATGTGATCACCTCCCGACTGGTCGGCCGCCCGGTCGCGGCCGACTCCAGCCACGCCCTGAAGTCCGGCTACGACCTGCTCGCCGGCGGCTGGCCCCTCGACGTGCTCGACCGGCTGAGGCTGAACCCGGACGTGCTGCCGCCGGTGGTGACCCCCGGCAGCGTCCTCGGCGAGGTCGGCCCGGCCGCGGCGCAGCGCACCGGGTTGCCGGTGGGCACCCCGGTCGTCGCCGGCATGACCGACGGGTGCGCCGCCCAGCTCGGCGCCGGTGCGCTCACCCCGGGTGAGTGGAACAGCGTGCTGGGCACGACGCTCGCGTTGAAGGGCGTCACGCGCACGCTGCTGCACGACCCGACGGGGGCGGTCTACTCCCACCGCGCGCCGCACGGCGACCTGTGGTTGCCCGGCGGCGCGTCCAGCACCGGGGCGGGGGCCGTGGCGGCTCTGTTCCCGGGGGTGGACCTCGGTCCGCTCACCGCCGCCGCGGAGCGCGTCCGCGACGTCCCGACGTGCTATCCGCTGACGGGACACGGCGAGCGGTTCCCGTTCGTCCGGCCCGACGCGCGGGGCTTCCTCGACGCCGCGCCGCTGCCGTCGGCCGGCGGTGCCGACGCGCGGCTGTTCGCCGCGGTCTGCCACGGCGTCGCCTATCTGGAACGCCTGTGCTTCGACCTCCTCGATGGTGCGGGGGCCGACGTGAGCGGGCCGGTCAGCTTCACCGGGGGCGCCTCGCGCAACAGCTGGTGGAACCAGTTGCGCTGCGACCTGCTCCACGTGCCCGTCCGCATCCCCGACAACGCCGAGCCGAGCCTCGGGATGGCGGTACTCGCCGCGGGCGCCGCGGGCGGCGACGTCGTCGGTGCCGCCGGGCGGCTCGTGCACGTACGCACGGTCCTCGAACCCGACACCGACCGGACCGCCGACCTGGCCACCGGCTACCACGCCTTCCTCGCCGCGCTGACCGGGCGCGGCTGGCTCGACGAGAGCATCGCGGACCACGCCCGCCGCCGGGTCACCGATTCGCCCACGGCGGCCATCACGGAGCCGTCAGCATGATCAACAGGAGGAACCCCGACGTGTCCGACCCCGTACTTCTCGCCGGCGACCGGTTCGTCCTCAACCGGCTGCTCGCTGCCGACCTGGCCGCCGAGGGGATCGACGACGCCCGCCGGCTGGAGCTCCCCTGGCCGCACGTGCCGTTCGGTCCCGTCGGGGAGGTCGAGGAGGCCTCGGGCACCGAGGAGGAGATGATCGAGGCGCTGCAGGGGGTGCGGGTGTGCCTCACACAGATGGCGCCGCTCACGGAGCGGATTCTCGACGCCTGTCCCGACCTGGAGCTGTTCGCGGTGTCCCGGGGCGGCCCGGTCAACACGAACCTCACCGCGGCCACCGAGCACGGCGTGGCCGTCACCTTCGCGCCCGGCCGCAACGCCACCTCCACCGCCGAGTACGCGGTGGGGTTGATGCTCGCGGCGATGCGGCGCATCCCGCAGAGCCACGCGGGCGTCGTCGACGGTCGGTGGGAGAGTTCCCTCTACGCCTACGACCAGACCGGTCTCGAGGTCGAGGGCGCCACCGTCGGGCTGGTCGGGGCCGGCGCCATCGGGTCGCGTGTGGCGCGCATCCTGCTGGCCTTCGGCGCGGAGGTCCTCGTCGCCGATCCCTACGCCGACCCGGCTGCGCTGCCCGCCGGGGTCCGGCTGGTGGAGCTCGACGAGCTCGTGTCCACCGCGCAGGTCGTGTCGCTCCATGCGCGCGTCACCGACGAGACCCGCGGCCTGATGGACGCGCAGCGCATCGCGGCCATGCCCCCGGGATCGGTGCTCGTCAACTGCGCCCGTGGGGCCCTGCTCGATCACACCGCCCTGGCCGCGGCGCTGACCGGCGGACACCTGTTCGCCGCCGGCCTCGACGTGTTCGACGTCGAGCCGCTCCCCGCCGACCACCCGCTGCGCTCCGCCCCGAACGTCGTGATGACGCCGCACCTCGCGGGCGCCAGCCGGGCGGTGGCGGAGCGCGCGAGCCGGATGGTCGCGGCCGAGGCCGGCCGGTGGCGGCGCGGCGAGCGTCCCCTGCACTGCGCCAATCCCGTGGTCCTGGAGGGGGTCCGATGACGACCCTCCTGCTCGCCCGCCACGGCCAGACCGTCTGGCACGCGGAGAACCGCTACGCCGGCGCCGGCAGCGACATCGACCTCACCCCCGCCGGCGTGCTGCAGGCCGAGCGGCTGGCCGGGTGGGTCCGCTCCCGCGGTGTGGACGCCGTGGTCAGCTCGCCCGTGCGGCGCGCCGTCGAGACCGCGGAGCCGAGCGCGCTGGCCGTCGGGGTCGGCGTCGACCTCGTCCACGACCTCCGCGAGGTCACGTTCGGCATCGCGGAGGGCCGCACGCTGGCCGAGCTCGACCCGGACGTCGTCACGCGGTTCCGGCGTGATCCGGTCACGCACCCGTTCCCCGGGGCCGAGCCCCCGCAGGTCGCAGCGCAGCGGTGTGCCGCCGCGCTGCTCGCCACCGCGTCCCGGTACCCGGGCGCGACCGTGCTCGTCGTCGCCCACAACACCCTGCTGCGCCTGGGCCTCTGCGCGCTGCTCGGCCTGCCCGCCGCCCAGTACCGGCGGGTCTTCCCCCGGCTCGACAACGCCGCGGTCACCGAGGTGGTCGTGCCACCCGACGGTGCCCGGCCCATCGCTCTTCTTTCCCTGAATGTGCCGGTCGTAGGTCACGCAATTCACATAGACGTGCCGGTCTCCGACCGGACCGCAGTCCCTCTCACGTGCTCGACATCGAAGGAGTCGTCATGACACACGGTCGTTCGTCCCGGCGCACGTCGGCAGGCGGGGTTCTCGCGACCGCCGCCGCGCTGTCCCTCGCCCTGGCCGGCTGCGCCAGCAACCCGCCCGCCGCGACGGGCAACGCGCCCGCCGGCGGCGCACCCACGGACGCGAAGATCGCGTTCCTGATGCCTGACCAGGCCTCCACCCGCTACGAGGAGCACGACGCGCCCGGGTTCAAGGCGGAGCTGGCGAAGATCTGTCCCGGCTGCACCCCGCTGTACAACAACGCGACCGGTGACGCGACCAAACAGCAGCAGCAGTTCAACTCGGCCATCGCGCAGGGTGCCAAGGCGATCGTGCTCGACCCGGTCGATTCCACCGCCGCCGCGTCGATGGTCAACACCGCGCACGCCCAGGGCGTCAAGGTCATCGCCTACGACCGCCCGATCCCGTCGATCGCGGCCGACTACTACGTCTCCTTCGACAACGAGGCCATCGGCAGGTCGATCGCCCAGTCGCTGGTGCAGCAGCTCAAGAAGGGCACCATCCCGCCGGGCAGCGGCATTCTCGAGGTCAACGGCTCACCGACCGACGCGGCCGCCGGCCTGATCAAGAAGGGCATCCACGAGGGTCTGGACGGCAGCGGGATCACCACGCTCGCCGAGTACGACACCCCCGACTGGAAGCCCGAGAACGCGCAGAACTGGGTGGCCGGCCAGGTCACCCGGTTCCCCGGCAAGATCGTCGGAGTCGTGGCCGCCAACGACGGCACCGGCGGCGGCACGATCGCCGCGTTCAAGGCCGCGGGCGTCACCCCGGTGCCGCCCGTCACGGGCAACGACGCCACCCTCGCCGGTGTCCAGCTGATCGTCGCGGGCGACCAGTACAACACCATCTCCAAGCCCAGCGAGATCGTCGCGGCCGCCGCCGCCGACGTCGCGGTCAAGCTGCTGTCCGGGCAGGCCCCCGCCGGCCAGGCCAACCTCTTCAACACCCCCACGCAGCTGTTCGACCCGAAGCTCGTGACCAAGGACAGCGTCAAGGCCGACCTCGTGACCCCCGGGATCATGAAGGTCAGTGACATCTGCACCAGCACCTACGCGACGGCCTGCACCTCGCTCGGTCTGTCCTGATGGAAGGGTCAGCCATGTCACCGCCGACGACCCATCAGCCCACCCTGGACCGCGCCGCCGCGACGGCGCCGCCGCGCCGCGACGCGGTACTGCGCCTGCGCGGCATCGGGAAGCGGTTCGGTGCCGTCGCCGCGCTCACCGACATCGACCTCGACGTGGCTCCGGGCGAGGTCGTCGCCCTCGTCGGCGACAACGGCGCCGGCAAGTCCACTCTGGTCAAGGTGCTCTCGGGAGTGCACCGCCCCGACGGCGGCGAGATCGTGTTCCACGACGAGGCGGTGACGATCGGGACCCCCGGCGACGCGATCTCGCTGGGTATCGCCACCGTGTTCCAGGACCTCGCGCTGTGCGAGAATCTCGACGTCGTCGCCAATCTGTTCCTCGGCCAGGAGATCGCCCCGCTGCACCTGGACGAGGTGGAGATGGAGGTGCGCGCGTGGGGCCTGCTCAACGAGCTGTCCGCGCGCATCCCCAGCGTCCGCACGCCCGTGGCGTCGCTGTCGGGCGGGCAGCGCCAGACCGTGGCCATCGCGCGGTCGCTGCTCGGTGACCCGAAGATCATCATTCTCGACGAGCCGACGGCCGCCCTGGGTGTCGCGCAGACCGCCGAGGTGCTCGACCTCATCGAGCGCCTCCGGGAGCGCGACCTCGGGGTGATCATGGTCAGCCACAACATGGACGACGTCCGCGCGGTGGCCGACCGGATCGTCGTGCTGCGGCTGGGCCGCAACAACGGGACGTTCCGCGTCGACGACGTCAGCTCCGACGAGATCGTCTCGGCCATCACGGGGACCGCCGACAACGCGGTCACCCGCCGCAGCGCCCGCCGGGGCACCGTTCCCACCCCCATAGAGGAAGGTGCCGTCGATGACTGACGTGCAGGTGCCCCAGCCGACCGCCCTGGACCGCCAGGACGTCCGGGTCGAGCACGCCACCGGCCTGCGCGCCACGCTCGACGGCTTCGCCCGCCGCCTGCGTGCCGGCGACCTCGGAGCCCTCCCTGTGGTGATCGGGCTGGTCGTGATCTGGACGGTGTTCCAGATCCTCAACCCGGTGTTCCTCTCCAGCGACAACCTCGTCAACCTCACCCTCGAGTGCTGCTCGGTGGGCGTCATCTCGCTCGGCATCGTGTGCGTGCTGCTCACCGGGCAGATCGACCTGTCCGTCGGGTCGGTCAGCGGGCTGTCGGGTGCGGTGATCGCCGTCCTGTTCGTCAACCAGGGCTGGCCGGCCGCCCTCGCGGTGGTCGTCGCGATCGCGGCCGCCTGCCTGATCGGCTACATCTACGGCCAGCTGTTCAACCGGCTCGGCATGCCCAGCTTCGTGTCCACCCTGGCCGGCCTGCTGGCCTTCCTCGGCCTGCAGCTCTACATCCTGGGCGCCGCGGGCTCGATCAACATCCCGTTCACCTCGGGGCTGGTGTCGTTCGCGCAGCTCTACTTCCTGCCCCCGGTCGTCTCCTACGCGCTCGCCGCCGTCGCCGGGATCGCCGTCTTCGCCAGCGGCTACCGCCTCGCGGCCCGCCGCCGGGCTGCGGGCCTGTCCGCTCGGTCGCTGCAGATCATCATCGCCCGCGGCGGTGCCGTGCTCGTCGGCCTGGAACTCGTGGCCTGGTACCTCAACCGCAGCCGCGGCGTCGGGTGGATGTTCGTGTTCTTCGCCGTACTCGTGGTGATCCTCAACTACCTGCTGACCCGGACCCGGTGGGGCCGCTCGGTGTTCGCGGTGGGCGGCAGCGCCGAGGCCGCTCGCCGCGTCGGCATCAACGTCCGCGCCACCTACACGTCGGTGTTCGTCGTGTGTTCGGGTCTGGCTGCCGTCGGCGGGATTCTCGCTGCGGCCCGGCTGGCCTCGGCGAACCAGAGCAGCGGCACCGGCGACGTCAACCTCAACGCCATCGCCGCCGCGGTCATCGGGGGCACGAGCCTGTTCGGCGGGCGGGGGAGTGCCTGGTCGGCGCTGCTGGGCATCATCGTCATCCAGTCGATCTCGTCCGGGCTGACGCTGCTCAACCTCGACTCCTCGTTCCGGTTCATGATCACCGGACTCGTGCTCGCCCTCGCGGTCGCCGTGGATGCGCTGGCCCGCAAGTCCCGCGCGTCACACGGCCAAGCGTGAGCCCCGGCACGCTAGTCGGTCGCCTCCTGCTGGGAGCGGTGTGCGGCGCGGACGGTGAGGCTGTGGCTGGTGAGGCCGTAGAAGAGGGGGAGGACGAGCACGACGACGGCGGCGGTGGTGGGGAGGATGAGCGCGAGCAGACCGACGAGGAGGTAGCACGCGGCACCGATCAGGGACCGGGCCTGCTCGCCGTTGAACAGGGTGTGGTCGTCGGGATCGACGAGCAGATCGGGTCGGCGCCGCAGATGGCGGTAGAGCATGAGCCAGGACAGCGACTGCAGGACCGAGACGGCGGTGTAGAGCACTACCGCTGATGTGCGGTCGGGATCGGTGCCCTCTTCCAGGGCGTGCGCGAGGACTGCGGTGGGAAAGGGCAGCACGCTGCTGGTGCCGAGCACCGCCAGGTTGATCCACAGCAGCGCCGGGTCGACGCGCCCTATCCTCGTGAACGCGACGTGGTGGTTGACCCAGACGACGCCGATGGTGATGAAGGCCGCGAGGTAGGCCAGGTAGGTGGGCGCCTGGTGGAGGAGGTCGTGGCCGAACGAGCCGGGTTGGCTGGGGGTGTGCAGGTCCAGGACCAGGAGGGTGACGGCGATGGCCAGTACCCCGTCGCTGAACGCCTCGACCCGTCCGCTCTCGGTGTTCAGCCCGGGTGGGCGCCGCCGCCCCGGGGCCGACCCGGTCATGCGGCGGCTGAGAGTGGCCCACCGGGCAGTGGCGGCGGGCGCAGATCGGGCCACGAGATGGTCACATCGAACCCCTGACGCAGATGATTCGTTGACGAAATACCTGACCGGGAGTGTGACACACCAGCGGGCGTCACGCCTCCTGGTCGGCGGCACCCGTCGGATCGCTCGTCCCGGCGCCGTCGTCGTCGAGCCCGGCGAGCACGGCAGCCCAGGCCGACCCGAGCGTCTCCTTCTGCACGGTCGTCAACCGGTCCAGCAGCAGCTCGCGCACCTTGGCCGAGTGCGTGCGCCGAGCTGCCTGCAGACGCGCACGACCCGCGGTCGTGAGCCCGGCGACGACCGCGCGTCCGTCGTCGGGATCGGGACGCCGACGGACCATCCGCTGCACCTCCAGAACGTCGACGATCCTGGTCAGGCCGCTGCGGCTGAGCATGGCCACCGCCGCGAGCTCGGACATCCGCAGCGCTCCCCCTGCCCGGTGCAGCTTGAACAGCACCTCGTACTCCACGAGCGGCATCCCGTGGGTGGCGACGAGGTGGGCGTCGAGGCGGCGCATCAACAACGTGTGGACGGCGAGGAATCCGCCCCACGCCGCCAGGTCGACCGGCGCCAGCAACGGCGCGTCCTGCGCCGAGCTGCCGGTGGCGTCCTGCCACGAGGTGGAACCTGCCGACCGGGACGTCCTCATCTGCCCGATCCTACGGTTGCCGCCTCTCCTCCAGATCGATTCGTCGGTGAAGTAATCCGCTCACGGTCGCGGAGGACTTCGGGTCTACGGCTGACGAACCAGGTCGCGCTGGTACCAGGTGCCTGGCTTGCCGCCGAGGTCGGCCGGGTCTGCCGGGCCGACCGGGACGAACCCGGCCTTGGTCAGCACCTTCCGGGACGCGGCATTGGCGCGGGCCGTGGCCGCCCGCAGTGTCCGGAGGCCGTGCCGCGCCGCCGCCAGCCGGCACAGTTCCTGGACGGTCGCGGTCGCCACGCCGCGGCCCGCCACGTGTTGCGCGACCCGGTAGCCGAGTTCGGCGGTGCCGTCGTCGAAGGCGTACAGGTTGAACCGGCCCAGAACCGAACCGTCCTCAGCGACCAGCACGTAGAAGGCGCAGGTGCCAGCCTCCTGCTCAGCCAGCAAGGCGCTGTGCCGGTCGGCGAACCGGTCGTAGAATTCGTCGCCGCGGTCGGAGATCGAGGCGGCGAACCAGGCACGGTTCGCCAGTTCGAAGGCCAGGACCGCCGGGGCATGGCCGGGGTGCAGTTGCCTGAGCTCGGGCACGTCGCCACGCTACCGAGAGGGGGCGCCGTGCAGGCGTCCTGGGCCGGTCGTGACCCACCGGAAGGACTGCGCGACTCGCGGTTCCCGTTCGGTCACCCGCACCTGGCGGGCCCACCCTCCGACATCGGCAGCGGTGTCCCGACCGCGTCGACGAGAACGCCGGCGAAGAACTCCGTCAGCGCGTCGTGGTCGTGCAGCGGGAGGAGGGCCGAGACGTAGTGGTCGGGGCGGACGACGACGACGCAGCCCTCCTGGCGGTTGACGCCCCGGAGGTCGAAGATGTCGTCGGTGTTCGGGTCGGGGCAGAACACCTTCTCGTAGTCGATCAGGCCGAACCGGCCTTTCCTCGGCAGCAGTACCGACGGAATGGCGTCGACCGTCAGGTCGCGATGGCTCTGCTGGAAGACCGCCCGAACGTCGATGACGGAGTCGGGCTCGGCGCCGGCCGGGGTGAAGCGGCTGATCGGGGACCTGCCCGACTCCAGGAAGGCGCACACGTCGGTGACCCCGGAGGTCCCGGCGAAGATGTAGAGGCGCCACGCGCCGTCGGCGCGGGCCACGTGGCCGAGGTGCATCGGCTTGGCGTCGGCCCACCGCACGACAGGGGCGGAGTGGAATCGCATCCCGAGGGGGAATCCCGTGGCCAGGTGCTGGAACGCCGTCGTGGCGACGATCATCGAGGGTCCGTACTCCACGGCGACGCCGGCCGTGAAGCGACCCTGTTCGAGGAAGTACGTCCGGAACTGCTCCGGGTCGACGCCGTCCGCGTCGTTCGTGCCGGACTCCCTCGGACGGGCGCTGAACATCGTCGCGAACTCGCGGTCGAAGTCGATGAGCTGCTGGGCGACGGCCTGACGTTCCGACGAGTACGTGTGCAGCAGTTCCGGCCGGGCCGTCCCCTGCAGGACCGCGGCCAGCTTCCATCCCAGGTTCCAGGCGTCGGCCATCGACACGTTCATGCCCTGCCCGGCCTTGGCGCTGTGGGTGTGGCAGGCGTCGCCCGCGATCAAGACCCTGGGGGTGCGGGTGGCGACCTCGGACTCCGGCACGTCGTCGAACTTCTCGCACAGGCGCTGGCCGATCTCGTACACGGCCCACCAGCCCACGTCCTTGACGTCGAGGGTGTAGGGATGCAGGATCCGGCGAGCGACCTCGGCCAGCTTCTCCGGGGTGGCGGTCCGGTCGCGGACCATCTCCCCGTCGCGCACGTTGTCCAGCTCGATGTAGAGCCGGACCAGATACCCGCCCTCACGGGGGATGATCAGGATGTTGCCGTCGTTCGCGGAGTGGATCGCGCACTTGAGCCGGATGTCGGGGAAGTCGGTGACGGCCAGGACGTCCAGAACTCCCCAGGCCTGGTTCATCCGGTCGCCGACGAGGCGGCGTCCGATCGCTTCCCGGGTGGCGCTGTGTGATCCGTCGCAGCCGACGACGTACCTGGCTCGGATGCTGGACGACGCCGCGGTGTCCTGGTGCCGCAGCGTCACCGTCACCGGGTACTCGGCAGCCGTGTCGATCCGGACGTCATCGGCGTCCAGGCCGTACAGCGGTTCGAGCCGGCTCGCCGACCTGGCCATGTGATCGCGCAGGAAGGCGAGCATCCGGGCCTGGTTGACGATGACGTGCGGCATCTCGGACAGGCCGTCCTCGACGTCCTGGACACGGCCGGTGTTGACGATGGTGGAGCGGTTCCCGGGGTCCGGGCCCCAGAAGGCGACCTCGTTGACCTGGTAGCCCTCGTTGATCACCCGATCCGCGAGGCCGAACGCCTCGAACATCTCCACGGTGCGGCACGCGACACCGTCGGCCTGACCCACCTCGAGCGGCCCGTCCCGGCGGTCGACGACCACCGTCCGGATGTCCGGGAACGCGGCCAGTTGCGCGGCCAGGACCAGGCCGGCCGGCCCGCAGCCGATGATCAGTACGTCGGTCGTCCCGGGGAGGGCTGAAGACCGTTTCCCGAACGAGCTGTGGGCCTCCTCGACGAAGGGATCACCGGGTCGGTAGCCGTCGAGGTAGAACTGCACGTGCTCCTCCGAGGGGACGAGAGACGGGGTCGGGTGCTCCCCACCCCCTACCGTGACCGACAGCAGAGGTGGATGTCGTGGTCCGCCCTACCAGAATGTCGCGGGATTCTGCACGACCGTGGCGAGAAGTCCTGGTCACGCGAGGAAATCCGGGTAGTAGCGGGCGAGTTCGAGCGCGAGCAGGGTCTCGACCGCGTGCTCGGCTGCCGGTCGCCCGAGCATGTCGCCGGCCTTGGCCACGCGGTAGGAGACGGTGTTGACCGCGATGTAGAGGTGCTTGGCGGTGGCGGTCCGGCTGCCGCCGTTGAGGAGATAGACGCGCAGCGTCTCGCGCAGGGCCTCGATCTTGCCGTCCGGCGCGGACAGGCCGGCCAGGGTGTCCCGGGTGAACGTGCGGGCGGCCTCCGGGTCGGCCGACAGCATCGCGATGACGCGCACGTCGGCGTAGGGCCAGAAGGATCCGACCTCGCTGCTCCGGCCGACCCGCGCCGCCTGCAGACACGCCCGGTGGCTGCCGAGCACTCCTCGCGGTCCCCGTTCCGGTGTGCCGACGGCCAGGTTCATCCACGACGGCTTCGCCAGTCGGCGGAGGCGGTCCACGTGGTCGGCCGGGGCCGCCCCGGTCCAGGACCACCACAGCTCGGTCGCATCGTCCTGCGGGAGCACGAGGGTCCGCACCGCCCCGAGAGCGTCCCCCGCGGTGTGGGCGAATGTCGCGATCGTGGCGTCCTTGTCCGGTACGCGGCCGGCGGCCCGGCTCCAGACGGTGGCGATCAGGTGGACGTCGGTCAGCCGGACGCCGAGGATCTCCTCGGCGTTCTCACCGGGGTCGACGCCGGCGACGATCAAGTTGAAGATCCGCAGCTGCTCCGCCGGAGCGCGGCCCTTCCAGAGCGCCACCTCTTCCTCGTACTCACGGATCAGCTCGCCCGCGTAGGAGGTGATGTAGCTGTTCATGGCCCGGTTCAGACGACGTACCTCCTCGACCAGTCGCGCCTCGGGCACCATGCGCTCGACCTCGGCGAGGAGTGCGTCCTGGGCCATGGCGTGGCAGGCCCAGACGGTTTTCAGCACGGTGTTGATCGCCACCCCGCGGTGTACCGACTGGTGAACGCTGTCGGTGGCGCTGCCGGACCGCGACACCGACGGGATCTGCTTGTGCAGTGCGACGAGCACGGTGAGCAGGCTGGCTTCACATCCTTCGCGTTCCGAGCCGGTCACCAGGACGGGTTCGGAGCTCTCCCGGAACCGTGCGGTCACCTCGTCGACGATCCGTTGCGCGGTCTGGGTGGCCCACCTGGTCGCGGGGATGCCGATCTCCCGTTCGGCCGTCTCCACCAGCTCGGGAGGGCTCAGAGCGTCGGGGACCGGGTGGTCGGGATCGGGGGCCAGACCCGGGATCCAGGTCGAGGTCATGGGGTGGTCCCTCCAGCCGTTCACCGCCGGCGTTCTGTCGCCCCGCTCCAACGAGCGGAAATTCTTTGGGAGGTGCTCACAAGATCCCGGGTCGCGGCGACCGCGATAGTCGGCCGAGACGCTGGTCACAGTAGCCGTGCGCACATCGTGGAGGTCGTCATGGAACGTCACGAGGTCGAGGATCTTCTCGACATCTACTACCACGGTCTCGCCGACCAGTCGGTGGCCGCGATCCCGCTGACGGGCGACGTGTCGTTCGTCGGCCCCCGCATGGGCCCCTTCCGCGGCGAGGCCGACGTGCGGGCGATGCTGGAGCAGGTCTCCAAGCTCTTCACCGCCTTCACCATCACGCGAGGGTCGCAGGTCGTCGACGGCGACACCGCGGTGCTGTTCCTCGACTTCGCGCTGCCCGACGGCCGCCACTTCGAGCTCGCCGACGTGTTCACGCTCCGCGACGGCGCGTTCGCGTCGATCCAGCCGTACTTCGACCCCGGACTGCTGCAGGACCTCGGCATGGCCGGTCCTGCGTGACCTCCCGGATCGACATCCACCAGCACATCGTGCCGCCTGGTTACGCAGAATGGCTCGTGGCGGAGAGCGTGGACTCCGGCGGCATGGCTCCGCCGGTGTGGAGCGTCGACGGGGCACTGGCCAGCATGGACGAGCTGCAGACCGCTGTCGGGATCGTCTCACTGTCCACGCCCGGCGTGCACCTCACCGGCGATGGCGCCGAGCCCGCCCCGCAGGCCCGCCGGTGGGCCCGCCGGGCCAACGAGTTCTCGGCCGAGGTCGTGAAGGACCGTCCGGACCGGTTCGGCTTCCTCGCCACCCTCACCCTGCCCGACGTCGACGGCGCGCTCGACGAGGTGGCCCACGCGTTCGACGTGCTCGGGGCCGACGGCGTGATCCTGCCGACGAACGTCTACGGCCACTACCTGGGTGCCCCGCGGTTCGCCGCGCTGTTCGACGAGCTGGACCGCCGCGGCGCCACGGTGCTCGTGCACCCGTCCGAACTGCCGGCCGAACCGGTCGGGGGCATCCCGCCGTTCGCGGTCGACTTCCTGCTCGACACCACCCGCGCCGCCCTGGACCTGGCCCGGTCCGGAACGCTGGAGCGCTGCGCGGGAGTCACCATCATCCTGTCCCACGCCGGCGGCTTCCTGCCCTACGCCGCCCAGCGCATGGCTCCGTTCGCGGGTGGTGGAGACCCGCGGCTCGGCCTGGAACGCCTGGGCCGCTTCTGGTTCGACATCGCGCTCTCGAGCCCGTCGGCCCTGCCCTCGCTCTTCGCGCTGGCCGACCCGGGACGCGTCCTGTTCGGCAGCGACTTCCCGTTCCCACCCCAGCCCGTCGTGGTCGGCGCCACCCATGCGTGGGAGGACTACACGGTGGACGCCGACCTCCGGCACGCCGTCGACCGCGGCAACGCGCAGCTGCTGTTCCCCCGCCTCACTTCCTCCTCATCCGCAAGGACGGCCCATGCGTGACCTCACCGTCGGACCCCCGACCGCCCTCGTGCGCCGTGCGCCGGACCCCGCCACCGCCCCTCCTGCCTGGGACACCGACAACAAGTTCCTCAACGGTCCCTTCGCTCCGTGGCGCGAGGAGTCCGAGGCGTTCGACCTGGAGGTCGTGTCGGGGAAGATCCCCGACGACCTCGCCGGGGCCCTGTTCCGGATCAGCTCGAACCCGCGCTTCGAGCCGCTCGATCTGGATCGCTACCACTGGTGGGAGGGCGACGGGGCCGTCGCCGGCGTCTACATCCGCGACGGTCGCGCGAAGTTCGCCATGAAGTGGGTCGAGACCGACTCGATGAAGTTCGAGGTCGCACAGGGTGAGGCCGTCTACTCCGGGTTCGTCAACGGCTCCGCCCCGCACCCGCCGCCGGCCGGCGGCCCGCCGGCCAAGAACGTGGCCAACACCAACGTCGGCATCTTCGACGACCACCTCCTGGTCTACTTCGAGGGAGGCCTGCCGACCGCGATGCACCCCGAGTCGCTGGAGACCTACGGCTCCTACGACTTCCACGGCGGCATCGACGTCCTGTGCACCGCGCACTACAAAGTCGACCCCGCCTCCGGCGACATGCTGTTCTTCGCCGCCGTCGGCCCGCACCTGACCTGGTACCGGGCCGACGTCAGGACCGGCCGGGTCGTGGACAGCCACACCATCGACATGGGCTGCCCGGCGATGGTCCACGACTACATCGTGAGCGAGAACCACGCGATCTTCCTCGTCTCACCCACGCAGTTCCGCCTCGACATGATCATGAGGGGTCGGGCGGGGGTGCTCTGGGACCCCGCGGCCGTGCCCGACGGCGCGCGCTTCGCCGTCCTTGACCGCCGCACCAAGGAGGTCACCTGGTACGACACCGGGCTGATGGTCGCCCCGACGCACTTCTTCAACGCCTTCGAGACCCCGCGCGGGATCGTCGTCGACCTGCACATCATCAACCGGTTGGGGAACCCGGCCGACGACCCGGACAACCCGGTCAGCTCGCACACGTGGTTCCCGCCCGCCATGGCGTGGCGCTTCGAGCTCGACCCGAGCACCAAGAAGGCGACCGACACGATGCTGAGCGGCGTCGCGGGGGAGTTCCCCAAGATCAACGACGACTGGCTCGGGCGGGAGAACCGCTGGGGCTACTTTGCCACCACCCGGGGCCTCAGCCCGGTCACCATGACCGACGGACTGGCCCGACACGACCACGCCACCGGGCAGACGATCGTTCTCGAGGGCCCGGACGGGCTCACCAACCCCAGCGAACCGGTATTCGTGCAGCGGCGGGGGACCGACGGCGAGAACGCCGGGTACCTGCTGTCCCTGTGGTGGAACCCCGCCTCGGGTCTCTCGGAGCTCCTGGTGCACGACGCCGAGGGGTGGGACGCCGCACCGCTCGCCCGGGTCGGACTCCCTGTCCGCGTGCCGTTCGGGTTCCACGGGAGCTGGGCCGACCACGAGGTGCTCGACAGGAGCATCGCCGCCCACCGCGACGGCTACCGCTCCCGGACCGCGTAGGTCAGGTGGGTCACCCGTTGCGTCGGCTCCGCGCGGACCGGCTCCAGCGCGACGCGGCCCACGTCCACGCCCTCGAACAACCGGATTCCGGAGCCGAACAGCACGGGCGAGAGCGCGATCGAGAACTCGTCGATCAGGCCGGCGTTCACGTACTCCAGAATCGTGGCGCCACCGCCCGCGATGCGGACGTCACGGTCGCCGGCGGCCTCGCGGGCCTGGTCGAGCGCGGTCTCGATGCCGTCGTCGACGAAGTGGAAGGTGGTCCCGCCCGGCCGCTCCCAGGGGTCCCGCTTCTCGTGTGTCACGACGAAGACCGGCGTGTGGAACGGCGCGTCCTCCGGCCACATCCGCTCGCCGGCATCGAACATGCGCTTGCCCATGACGCTCGCGCCGGTGCGCAGATGCGTGTCCCGCACGATGTCGTTGTCCCGCCCTTCCTCGCCGCCCTCGCCGAGCGTCAGGTTCTCCCGGAAGAACCGCGTCGGGAATACCCACTGCTGCAGTTCCATCCACTGCTGCCCCATCAACTCCTCGCTGGACCCGGGCGCGATGAAACCGTCCAGCGACATCGACACGCTGAAGAACACCTTCCCGGCCATCAGTCCTCCACTCCCCACCGAGCGATCTCGGTGACGTAGGCAGCCAGGTTGCCCAGGGTCTGCTGGCCGCCCTCGATCGCGTGGTATTTCTCGGCCGCCTCGTCGCGCAGCTCCTTGGTGGGGAACACCGTGCGCATCTCGATCCGGGTCACTGCGCCCTCGGGCGCGAAGGTGAGGACCGACTCGAAGGCGTTCGGGTCGCCCCGGGACTCACCGTGTAGAAGTGCGATCCGTTCCGGCGGGGCGATCCCGGTCCAGGTGATCCACTCCTGGTAGTCCGTCCCGTCCGGTCCGTGCATCACGAAGTCCCACTCCCCGCCGACGCGGAACTCGAACGCCCGCGTGGTGGTGGTGAACCC
>JBBRLM010000057.1:0-42001 GCA_038231335.1 Mycobacteriales bacterium | reverse complement strand
CGACCTGCTGTCCAACCGCGAACAACTCAACCAAGGCCTCGAACTCATGATCGACAGCCCGGCCCTGGGCTGGGGCGTGCACATCGACCGCGTCGAGATCAAGGACGTCGCCCTACCCGAATCGATGAAACGGTCCATGTCGCGCCAAGCAGAGGCCGAACGCGAACGACGCTCCCGCGTCATCATCGCCGACGGCGAACTGCAGGCCTCCACCAAACTCGCCCAAGCCGCCGAAGTCATGGCCGAACACCCCGCCGCCCTGCAACTACGGCTGCTGCAGACCGTGGTCGAGGTGGCCGCGGAGAAGAACTCCACCCTGGTGCTGCCCTTCCCCGTCGAACTCCTCCGCTTCCTCGAACGCGCCACACCCCCCGAACCGTCGTCAACCCCGGCAGCGACCCCGACAGCCAACCCGCCCGAGACCGCCACGGCGACACCCGTAGCCCCGTGGAACAGGTCGGTCACCGCCCAGCAGCCTGGCGAGACGCCCGCGGCAGACGCCCACCCGGGCGCGACGGCAGGCACCGCATCGCTGGAGACAGTGGCGGCGTCCGCGGTCGCCGGCAGATGACCCGCCGCGACGGGCCGCAGGTCGTCATCGTGGGTGTCGACGACGACACCACCTCCGGCGACGCGGTGGACTGGGCGGCCGCCGAGGCCGCGACCCGCGGCTGTCACCTGCGGATCGTGCACGCGTTCCGGCCACCGCTGCCTGTGGACCCCTATGGGTATGTCACGCAGATCGATGACTTCCTCCCGGTGCGGGCCGCGGCCGAGCTGGTGTTGCGCAACGCGGTGGCCCGGGCGCGGTCGGTGGCCTCCGACATCGAGGTATCGACCCACCTGACGCGGGGATCAGCGGCGCGCGGGCTGCTCGGCGAGGCCCAGGCCGCGCGGCTGCTGGTCGTGGGCAGCCACGGCCGGTCCGGGCTGCGCGGGCTGCTGGCCGGGTCGGTGTCCATCCATGTCGCCTCGCACGCGGCCTGCCCCGTCGTGGTCATCCGCCCGACCGACGGCACCTGCGGCACCGGATCAGCACCCCGGGCGGTCGCCCGTGTCGTCGTGGGCGTGGACCGGACGCCGTCCTGCGCACCCGCCATCGGGTTCGCGTTCCAGGCGGCATCGCAGCGCGGGATCCCCCTGACCGCGGTGCACGCCTGGACACCGGACCCACCGGCCGACCTCGAAGGCGTCTCCGCTCGCCCGTCGATGGCCGAGAACTTCGCCCGCCGAGCTCTGGAGAAGGCGCTCGCCCGATGGCGCGACGAGTTCGCGGGCGTAACAGTCGTCACCAGTCTCATATGCGGCGACCCCACCCAGACCTTGATCGACGAGTCGCGCGGTGCCGCCCTCCTTGTCGTCGGATCCCGGGGCCGAGGGCATATCCTCGGCACGGTCCTCGGCTCGGTCAGCCAAACCGTGTTGAACCACGCCCGTTGCCCGATCGCGGTCGTTCACCACGGCTGCGGAGCGCAAGCGCAGCCGCCCACCAGGGCGCACCATGGAGTCGTCTCGTGAGCGCGTCCATCCCGCCGAACCATGCGAGTCTGCACGCGATCGGTCCAACGGTCACAGCCCGGGACCGGATGGCCGACCATCGGCGACCCCCTGCCGGCGGACCCGATGCCAAAGCGACCCGATGCCAGCAGAACGGAGCGGCGGACGTGCCGCACAGCAGTAGCAGCCATCAGCACCTCGCCTGGCTCAACGAGGTGGCCGAGGCCGCAAGCCGGGACGCCGGCGCTCCGGTGGAGCTGCTCGGCGACTACCTGCTGTTGCTGGCCGACGCGGCCACGTCCGGCCGGGAACCACATCCCGCTGAGCTCGAGGCCGTGGGGCTACTCGGCAAGAGGGCCGCCGAGCTGGGCGTGTCGGCAGGCACCGCGGTGCAGCTCTACCTCGCAGCCGCCCGCCGACTCTGGCAGCAGCTCCCCGTGGTGATCCGCTCCCGCGACAACGAGGCGGTGCGGATCGCCGCGGCCGCCGTTCTACGTGCGGTCGACGACGCCGTCGCGAGGCTGGCCGAGGGACACACCGAAGCCCGCCGCCAGGCCGTCCGCTGGGAGGAGACGCTGCGCCACGAGTTCGTCGAGGATCTGCTGCGCGGCGACGGCGACGTGGGCAGGCTCGTGGAACGCGCGGAACCGTTCGGACTGGACATGACCCGACCTCACCAGGTCGCTCTCGCCGCGCCGACCGGCCGCCTCGACGAGGCCACCGCCGCGATTAGCTCGCTGGAACACGCCGTCGTGCACCGGGTCGGTGACCGCGACGTCCTGGTCGCCATCAAGGACGGCTTGATCGTCGTCGTCGCGCCCGCCGACACCGACCTGCCCGGGCCACGAGGCGCACGGAACACCCTCGGCGGGCTGATGCTCGCCGCGCTCAACCGCTCCGCCCGCGGCCAACCGTGGCGGGTCACCGTCGGACGGCCCTACCCCGGCTCCTACGGGATCGCCCGCTCGTATGAAGAGGCCCGCGAAGGACTCACCATGGCGGTGCGGTTGCACCTCGACACGCCGCTGATCCACGCCGAGCAGCTGCTGATCTACCGGGTCCTGCTGCGCGATCAACCCGCCATCACCGACCTCGTCCAGTTGGTGCTCGGCGAACTGGTCCACGCCCGCGGCGGCGCCGAACCCCTCCTGGCCACCCTCGACGCCTACTTCGCCACCGGCAGCGTCACCACCGAGACCGCGCGACGCCTTCACCTGTCCGTCCGCGCGGTCACCTACCGCCTCGACCGGATCAAGACACTCACCGGACACGACCCCACCGACCCCGCACAGCGATTCACCATCAACGCGGCCGTGCTCGGCGCGAAACTCCTCGACTGGCCCGAACAAGACCTACCCGGACAGAGAGTACGACCGGCCCGCGCGCTTGGACCGGCCGATCGCCTCCCATCACCCGCCAACCCATAAGCCGGCCAGCGGCCAGATGGGCTCCGGTTGGCGGCGGCACCGGTGCTGACGAGGGACGCTGGTCAGCACCGGCCGCGCCGCTGACGCCGGCGTCGTGCAGCTCGCGTGTGCTGTGCATGGTGACGGGCGCACTCACCGTCACCATAGGTGATCATCACCCAGATCATCCGACGCCGCGCCACCCGCAAGATTAGCCCAGGCAGGCACACATTCGCCTTGCTCGAAGCCCTCGAATCCCGCCGCCGCCAACTTCCGGCGGCCCGTAAGTCCACACGCCGCGGTGACATCGGCTCCATGATCGCGGCCATCACCTGCAGCCCGGTCCCGACCGCGAGGGCCAGCAGCCCCTCGCGCATCTCACCGGCCAGCTCGGCCAGCGCCACGCTCACCGTGTCGGGCACGGCGGGCGGGCTCGTGTCGATCTCCTCGTTCTGGTAGTTCTTGCGCACGGCGGTCCCCTTCCTCGTGGTGTTCTTGGCGGTTCACCCGAGTACCTACCGCACGGCAGGACTCAGGCGGGGGACCGCCACCTCAAGTTCCACGAGTTCCGGGACAACCTTCTCTGAGTACGCCGGAGCTGCTGCTCGACGAACACCATCACGGTCAAACTTGGGACCTGCTCCAGCATCCGCACGTTCGGACACCTCGGTCGCCGGCCGTCGCCATCGCGAACCCGGAGGCGGGCATCATGCCTTCGCGGTACGGGAGGTCGATCGCCAGGTCGGGTCGTCGGGACTGTCGGCGACCGTCTTGTCCCACCGGTCGGTCAACCCGTCAAGAAGGCGGGTGCCGACCTCGGCAGCGACGTGGGAGTAGGTCTGCTGGATCTTGTCGTCAAGAATGTGCCCGAGCCTGCGCGCCTGGGCGATCTCCGGGACGCCGTCGGCGATCATCCAGGTCTTGTGGCTGTGCCGCAGCCCGTGAAACGTCAACCCGGTCTTCACCGCCGTCAGCCGCACCTGCGGCCGGCTCCGGGCCTGATTGCCGTCGGCGGCCGGGCGCATCGCGCGCCGCCCGAAGTTGCTGCGCCGATGCAGCTCTCCCTCCGGGGAGACGAACACATGTTGGTGGTCGTGACCGTCGAGATGGGCACGCAGCAGATCGACCAGGAACCCGGGCAGAGTGATCGTGCGCGCGGACTCGGCCGTCTTCGGCGGGCCGAGCTCCAAGCCCCGACTGGACTCGTGCAGCGTACCGATGTCCGGATCGACAACGATCACGCCGTCGTCGAGATGGGTGTTGCACCGTTGCAGGCCGACGAGCTCACCCCAGCGGGCTCCCGTCCATGCGGCCGTCACGATCAGCGCAGCGGCACCAGGTCCGCCGCCGGGGAGCCGGGCGGCGTTGTCGGCCACCGCCAGCGCCTCCGCGGGTGTGGCCCAGATCCGCTCCACCCGGCGGGTCGCGCGGTGCCGGCCGCGGCGCCGCGCCCGGATCGGGTTGGCCACGATCAGCCTTTCCTCGACCGCGTCGGCCAGCAACAGCGACAGCAACTTCGTCACCCCCGACACCGTCGCGGCCGCGTAGCCGTCCGCGCGCAGCTGCTTGGCCCACACCGCAGCCTTGATCCCGGAAACATCCGCCAGCCCGTGATCACCCCAGCGCGGTAGGATGTGGCGTCGCAGCAGGCTTCGGTAGTAGTCCTCGGTGCGGATCGCGACATCCAGCGCACCCAACCAGTCCTGCGTCCACTCCCCCACGGTGATCTTCCCCGCGGCCGGATCGATCCACCGCCCCTGGCGCTGATCGGACTCCAATGTCTCAGCGTGATCACCGGCGGCCGCCTTGGTCGCGAATCCGTTGATCGCGCCGATGGTGCCGTCATCGCGGCGATACCGAACCCGCCAACTGTTGTTCCCGCTTCGTTCCACCCACGCCATAACCCCGCAACTCCCCTGCCCCGTCAACCACGCCCGACGCCGGGAATGGGCACCACCTGTATGGACGCTCCAATACGCGCAGAGCGGAATACGTGCTCGACCGCGAAACGCCGGCCGGTCACCGACGCCGGATCGGCGGCCGCCGCACGGGGGCGATAGGGCAGGCTGCGGCAGCGGCGATCGCCACGACGTCGGCGTGGGAGAACCGCAGATGCTTACCCACAAACGTGCACGGCACCCGCCGTTCGGCGGCGCGGCGGCGCAGCCACGACTCCCGCACCGCCAACACCTCCGCCGCCTGCGCCGGGGTGTGCAACGGCAGCACCGACGCCCCGGACGCGGCGGCCACGTCCGGCCTACGCCCGGGCCCGGCCTCGGTCACCGGATCGCGGTGACCGCCGGGCGACACGGACCGCTGGTCGGACGGGCGTCTACCCACGCCGACACCACCCGATGCACGGACCGGTCCACAACGAATTCAACGCGGGTACTCGCCGGGCAGCAACCGGCGCCACCAGCGCGGCGACCCGCCCACCGGTGCGACACCGACGACCAACCGACTTCTTCACAGCCCGTCGGCAGTGGCGCCGCCTAGGACCGGCCGCCCTCGGCGTGCCACCATCGGGGCCGTGTCGATGCCGGAGATCCACCTGCGGCGGATCGCTTCCTTCTGCGCGGGCCGGGTGCCCGAGCATCTGCGTGATCAGGTCCAGGTCGTGCACACCGTCTGCGGGTCTGTGGTGACGATCATCGAGACCCGGCCGCCGTGGGACGGGGCGGACCGGGAGTGGACTCGGCGCCCCATCGCGCAGCTGCGCTACGACGGCCATCGCTGGCGGCTGTGGTGGCCCGACCGCCGCAACCGCTGGCACCCCGTCGACGCCCCCGCGGCCGACAGCCCAGGCCCGCTGCTGGACATCATCGACGACCCGACCCGTGCCCCGTTCTGGTAGCACGTGTCGCTCGACCCGCCAGTTGAAGATCGACTCCTCTCCGGACGCAGTGCGGGAACCGAGCACCGGCGCCCACCTACGTGCGCCGACCGGTACTGCTGTGGCCGAGCTCAACCCATAGGAAGGGTCGGCGATGGCGTCCTGAACCCGGCGGTGCCCGTCGGGTGCCGAGCCGACGTGCTCACCGCGCCGAACTCGCGCATCAACCGTCCGTCGGGCCCATTCGAGGATCGCGGTCCGGCGCTGCACCGAGATCTGCCGGCGCATCCAAGCCCGCGCCCAAGCCGGTCGCGCTACTGTGTGCGAATCCCCGGCCTCGAAGACCACCGCCCGAGTAGGTCCACCGCGAGCCTGTTCGGAGTTCACGCCGGGAACTGCGGACGCTGGAGAACAATCACGTCTTCGTGCGCCACGACGTGTAGCGGCAGGCCGCGTTCGCGCTGGCGGCGGATGAAGTCGCGCTGGAAGAACGACCCGCGCGCCACGAACCCGCCCTCATCGGTCACGCGGCCCAGCAGGGCCACACACCGCTCCACCGGAACCAGGCCCGCGCGACGGCCGCAGGCCTCGACCTGCGAGGGCATGTCGATCAGCTCGGCGTGCTCGCGCCATGGCCGGACCGTGATCGCGACCCGCCCGCCCGGGCGGAGAAACCCGGCGGCGAGGGTGAGGATGCGGGTGAACCCGACGAGCAACCGGTGGTGGCCGATGTTGGCCAGGTTCCCGCGGTCGAGCAGGTCGCCGTAGAGGTGGTTGCGCTTGTGTACGCCCCCCTCTCCGGTGGTGACCTGCCCGTGGGTGCTCGGCCCATAAGGCGGTGAGGTGACGATCAGGGAGACTTGGCCGCGGAGCTGGTCGGGCAGCAGCCAGTCGAGGTGCCGGGCGTCGCCGGTGAACACCTGCCCGGCGCCGCGCAGGACCGGCCCGGCGAGCCGCAGGTTGTCGCGGGCGATCTCGGCCCACCGGGCCTCGTACTCGACCCCGACGGCGCGGCGGCCGGCGTGGACGGCCTCGACCAGGGTGGTGCCGATTCCGCACATCGGGTCGAGCACGATCTCGCCGGGTTCGGAATAGGCGGCGATCGCGTGCGCGACGACCGCGGGAAGCATCTTCGCCGGGTGCGCCACCGATTCGGCCACGTACCGGTCGCGGCGCTGCACCGACGGGGTCTGCTGGGCCGTCGCCCACACCGATGTGCGAGGCAGGCTCATCGCGGCGCCCCCGCGAGCGACTCGGGAGGTGTGATGCGCCATCCCGCGGGGCGTGAACTTCCGCGGGGCCGCGGCTGGGCGAACACGAGCAGATCGACGTGGGCGATCGAGTGACCTCGCGACAACGCCGAGTCGTCGCGGCGACCTTCATCGTCCTGCGGCATCGGGGACCGCCCATCCCCGGTCGAGGGATCGGGGGGACGCAGCGGCGGAGCGAGGGGCGCGGTCGGGATGACGATGTGCTGCAGGTAGAGCAGGTCGGCGTTCTGCGCGGAGGCGACGATCATCCCGGTCGGGTCCACCAACTCACCGTCCGCGCCGAGGTGAGACCGGGTGAGAACGACCAGAACGCCGCCCCCGCCCAGGGCGCGGCCAGCCAGCACACCGAGTCGGTCGTCGACCGCGGTGTCGCGCAGGTCGGCGTACGCGACGTCCGCGGGCGGCTGTTCGTCGTCGGGACCGGGCGACAGGATCGGCTCGAGCGCGTCGCTCTCCGCCTCGTCGTGTCCCGCGTCGATCTCGTGGTCGTGGGGTCCCGATGGCGGCGGCGTCGCGTCGGAGGCGATCAGGTGTGCCCAGAACGGCACCAGCTGCACCGAGCTCCGGCGGGTGGCCGGCGCGGAGCGCGGAGCGTCCTCGGCGCCGCGGGCGGCGAGGGTGGTGGTGAGGTCGACGAACGGGCAGCCCGGCGGCAGGAACGCGCGACGGATGGCCAGCTGTATCCACTGCTCCCAAGCCGGACCGACGGCGCCGGGCGGGGGCGCCCACACCGTGGCCGGCACCGGCGGCCGCTGCGCCGCCCGTGTCGGGGGCCGGGTCGAGGTCCGCGTCATGGGCGGACGCGCTCGCCGTGGGCGAGCACCGGACATCGCAGGGTTCACCGGGGCCCGGTCGGGATTGCCTCGGGCCGGTTTCGGTTCGGTCCCGGATGCCGTTCCGGTCGTGATCGGGCACGGATGAGAGGTCGACATGCGCACTTCTCCTTGAGGACAAAAGACGTGTGAGGAACGGGCGCCGTTCGATTTCGCACCGCCATCTCTCTAGTTCGAGAGCACGTGTGCTTCGGGCGACGGGAAACAGTTCCTCACACCAGCGGTGATAAAACGCCCTCACGGCGATGACGGAACCTCGCGGACGGCTGCAACCACGACGGTTATAGCCGTCCGCCCCTGTAACGGCAGCTCAGGAGCTTCTGAGGCCGTCTCGGTCAGATGGCCCGGTCCGGTGTGAAGCAGCCCTGAAGCGTGCTGTAACCGGACCCGCGCTACCCGCAACCGTGGTTGCAACGGCCGCGCGAATCCGCAACCAGCCCGTCTCGGTTTCGTGTAATCACCGCGCAATCAGCGATGTGGCTTCCTGTTCGGGTCCCCGGTTCACGTGGACACCGACGTCTGTGGACGGAAAGCAGGTCGACACCTGTCATGTCTGAACCTCGCCAGTACCTGGCCCCCATCAATGCTGCGCCCGTCGTGCCCGTGCTGGGCGCGCCGTTGGAGCAAGCCCGGGCCGCGTTCGCGTGGCTGACCCGCGGTCCCGCTCCGGTCACCGTGGACGGGCGGGCCGTCCCAGGACTGCCCGCCCGCCCGATCCCGGTCGACGACGTCCGTGACCGGCTCACCCATCCCGCGTGCCCACCGCTGCTCAGCGACGCGATCTGGGCCCACCTGATCCGTCGCGCCCGCCGCCACGGCGGCACCGCGACCGTGGTCTGCGTCGGCTGTGCCGTTCCGGCCCTGTCCGCGATCACCCGCAAGCTGTGCACCGGTCTGCGGCCCCGTCGAGCCAGGTCTCGCGCTCAGCGGCCCGCCACCACCCGTCGCGTGGGCGAGCAGATCGCCGACGTCGAGACCGCCGTCCTGTCGGGGTTCCTCACCGAGCTCGCCCTGACCGATCTGCGCGCGCCCGGGCTGGAGCTGCGGCTGCGCTCGGCCGCACACGAGGCCGGCCGCCTGGCCGTGCGGCACCTTGCCGCGGCCCCGATCCCACACCAGGCGGCCTATCGATCGTGTCCGCCGCCCGCCCCCGCTCGCCATCCCGACCTCGTGCTCGCCCGCGCGGTCGCCGCGAGGGCGATCACCCACAGCGAGGCGGTACTGATCGGCGCGACCCGACTCGAGCCGATCAGCCTCGATGCCATCGCCCGCGCCCGCGGCCACGCCGTACGTGATGTCCGCGCCGCCCGCGTCCGAGCCGAGCGCAAACTCGCGATGTTCCTCCGCGACAGCGCACTCAACAGCGCCGCGCTCCCTGCCACCACCAGCGCCGACCGCGCTGCCCCGAAACCGCGCAAATCCGATCGCGTACACGTGCGGCCCCGCGACTGTTCAGCCGGCGCAGCGACTCGCGCGTCATCGGAGAGAACGCCGATCGAACCGTCCCTCGTGCCGGACGATGAGACGCCGGATCATCACCGCGACCACCGAGGTGGCGGGGCTCGCCACGACCGAAATCGCCCTGCGAGGCGACGCCCCGACTCGACTCAGCCTGCCCGGCCCCGCGGCTCGGCCCACGACCGCGACTCGACCACTCGCAGCGGCGCTGCGAACCATCCCTACGACGGTCCGGGAGCGGGCGCCGGCGACGCGGCGCAGGACCGGTCGTGACCGTCGCGACACCCTCGCGGGCGTCTGATGACGGGGACCAGCAGGAGCGGTCGCATCGATCGGCCGAGGGGAACGGTGCAGGCGCGGCCAGGCCGAAGGCGCTCACCCGGCTGGCAACCGCTGTGGGCGTCGTCGTCCTTCTCATCGCTTTCCTCACCGCCGCAGGTGTCGCCGCCGCGGCGCCCGCCGCCGCGCAGGAGATGACGTCGCAACGGGTGGTCGTGGTCGCGCTGGCCGCGTCAGTGGAGGCGGTCCTCAACAACGTCCGCAACTGGGTCGTCGGGATCCTCGCGCTGCTCGCCACGGTGTTCCTGACCATCGGCGGCGCCCGCTACGTGTGGGCGGGCGGTGATCCGGGCGAGGTCGAACGAGCCCGCGCCGCACTGCGGTCCGCCGCATTCGGCTACGTGCTCGCCCTACTTGCCCCGTTGGTGGTCGAGGTCCTCAAGGGAATCGTCGGAGCTTGACGATGCGCCTACCCCTCGCTTACGGCACGCGCCATCACACGGTGATCCGGCGTCGCCCGTCGGTCCATCGCGCACGGATCGGGCGACAGATGGTGCGGCCCTTGTTCGTCATCGTGGTTCTCACCGCGGCAGCAGTCATGAACCTCCCGGGCGGCGGCGCCACGGCCGTATCGCCGGCGTCCGCACCGACCGAGTCCATGCCGATCCGGACGGCGTCCTCACCGCTGGCCCCGTCCGCTCTCGCCGACCGAGACGGGCACGTCCCCGCGCAGCAGCCCGGCCCTGTCGTCCCGATGCCCGGCCCCGACGGCGGATGCCAGGGGCCGGGTTGCATCGTCGCTCCCGCCGCGAAGACCCCGGCCGGAGGCGGTGCTGCGGGCGCCGCGCCCGCGGCGCCGGCCGGCCCGCCACCGGCTTCCTCGTGTTCGTTCTTCGACTGGGGCGCCTGCATTTCCGGAGCCATCGACTCTCTGTCACGTCAAGTGGTGACCGGTGCGCTCAACCCGATGCTCGATCTGCTGTCGGGCACGTTGCTCACAACGCCGGCTCCCGCGTCGATACCGCGGCTGGTGGAGTTGTGGACCGGTTCCTGGGAAGTGCTGTTGGCCTGCTACGGGCTCCTGGTTCTGATCGCGGGAATCGTGCTCATGGCCTACGAGACCGTGCAGACCCGCTATGGCCTGCGCGAGATCGCGCCTCGACTCGTGCTCGGTCTGCTCTCCGGGGCGCTGTCGCTGACCGTGGCCGGAATGGCCGTCGATGTGGCCAACGCATTGTCCGAGGCCGTTCTCGGGGAGAAGATCGGCGAATCCGCGGGCGCCGACGCGCTCAGCCAGTTGATCAAATCGGCGGTGACCAGCGACAGCGGCGCGCTGCTCCTGCTGATCATGGGGGTCGCCCTGGCCGGTGCGTTGCTGGCGCTGCTGCTGACCTACGTCGTGCGGGTCGCGATCACCCTTGTGCTGATCGCCGGGGCGCCGATCGCGCTGATGTTTCACGCGCTCCCGCAGACCGATGGTATAGCCCGGTGGTGGTGGCGCACCCTGGGAGCGTGTCTGGCGATCCAGATCGTCCAGTCACTCACCCTGATCACTGCTCTGCACGTGCTACTCACCCCGGGCGGCGGGTTCGGGCTCTGGACCGAGGGCGCGGGCAACGGGTTCGGCACGCTGCTGTTCGTCCTGGCGCTGCTCTACATCCTGTGCAAGATCCCGTCCTGGCTCCTGTCGGCCAGCAAGATCGGCGGCGGCCGCTCGATGCTCGGGTCGCTGGCCCGATCGTTCATCGCCTACAAGACCTTCGGTCTCCTCGGCGGCGGCAAAGCCGGGAAGGGCGGTAGCGGGGCAAGTGCGTCCGCAGGGCGACGAGGTCGAGGCCCGGGTGGCCCAGGACCCGGGGGCCCAGGACACGGCGGATCCCCAACCACCCCTCCCGAGCCGAGTGACCCATACGCGACGACGAAGGCGACCGCCGACGGACAGCTGATGCTCCCCCTCGATGGACTCGTCCGACGCCGGGCCCAGCGCGCCACCACCACGCCGCCACCGGCGCGCCCGGGCAGGCGCCCATCCGGAGCCGGCCGGCAGCTCGCTCTCCCGCTGGCCGAAGGTGACTGGCCGCAGAACCGGCCCAAGCTCGGCGCCGACGGCCAGTACCGCCTCCCCCTCGACGTCACCCGTACCCCGGCCACGAAGGACCCGTCAGGTCCGGTCGCCCCGGCGCCGCGCACCAGGCCGGCTGGCCGCCAGCTCGCGTTTCCGCTCACCGCCGGCGACTGGCCGGAGAACCGGCCCAAGCTCGGCACCGGCGGCCAGTACCAGCTGCCACTCGATGTCCGACGCACACGGCCCGCGGCCCGCCCGTCCACCGCGACCCGATCCACAGCCCCGTCCACCGGCGCCGGGTCCGCGACACGAGGCCGCGCCCAGCAGCTGGAACTCCTCTTCGATCCCTACGCCCGCAACCGGGCGCTGCGCGGCGGGCAGTACCCACTCCCGTTGGAAGGCGTCGCCCGTCGATCACGACCGCCCGCCGCACCGAGCAGCGCCCCGGCAACGGGCCGTCCGGCAACCCCGGCCCGGCGTCCGGCCCCGACAGCCACGCCCTCGCCGGCGACCCGAACTCCACGCGCGCGTCAGCTCGCCCTTCCGATCCCGCCCCACGCGGGACCAGCGCCCACTGCAACACCGCCGACACCACCGCGGACGGCGGACCCACCGGCGTCGAGCAGCCGGCGCGCCGCCGCACCTACCGGGACCGCCCGCCCGGCGCCGCCCACGGGCGAGCGCCCCCGCCGGCCGCGACGCGCGCCGGCACCGGATCGCGCCGCACCGATCACTGCACCCGCACGACCCCCAGCCCGCCGCGCGACGCGCCCCACCACGCCGCCACCCGCTGACCCGCCGCCCGCCCCGCCGGGCGGACAACCCACCCGACCGGCGCCTCGGCGCCGGGCACGCCCACCGTCAGGAGACGACTCGTCATGACCCGACCCACCCGCATCCCCTCCGACGTCAACCGACCCGATCGCGTCCTCGGCCCGTTCACCGTCCGGCAGGTCACGATCCTGGCGGCCGCCGCAGGCGGGCTCTACCTTGCCTGGCTCGCGCTGCGCCCGTGGCTCGCGGCACCGGTGTTCATCCTCATCGCCACCCCACTCGCCGCGCTCACCTTCGCCGTCGCGGTCGGACACCGCGACGGACTGCCACTCGACCGACTCCTGATCGCCGCAGTGCGCCACCGCCTCACCCACGCCCTCCCCCGGCGCATCCCGCCGGGCCAGTCCGAACCCGAGGACGACGGCGGGGGCGCGGTCCCGAACTGGCTCGGCCCCACCCGACCGGATACCTCGGCCACGCGAAGCCATGGTCGCGGCGCCCGGCGGCTACCAGGGTTTCCCGCCCGTTCCGTGACGACCGCCGCCGGCAGCGACGACGAGCATGGTGGGGTCGGCGTCAGTGGGGTGGGCGTTGTCGACCTCGGGCCCGACGGACTCGTGGCGATCGCCGCGCTGTCCACGGTCAACCTCACCCTGCGCACCCCCGCCGAGCAGGACGGGCTCGTCGACACCTACGCCCGCTACCTGCACACCCTCACGGCGCCGGTGCAGGTCCTCGTTCGCGCCGTACCGCTGGACCTGACCACCCACCTGCGTCACCTGCACGCCCAAGCCCAGGCCCTGCCTCATCCCGCGCTGGCCGCCGCCGCGGCCGCGCACCGCGATCACCTCGTCCGGCTCGCCGCGCGGCGCGGGGAACACGAACTGCTCACCCGCCAGGTCCTGCTGATCCTGCGCGAACCCACCCGCCGCGCCACCACCCCCGGCGCCAACCGCAGCGCCACACGTGCCGCCGAGCACCGGCTGCTGCGTCGCCTCGGCGAGGCCACCACCCTCCTCGCGCCGCTCGAGGTCACCGTCGCTCCACTGACCGCCGCACACACCACCACACTGCTCACCAGCATCACCAACCCCGATGCCGCACTCGACAACCGGGATATCGAGGGCGGTACGGGCCACGCGAGCGACCGACGCCGTCCTGTGCGTCGCCGCAACGATGTCCAGCTCACCGACGACGTCCCCGACGACGCTGCGGGCACCCGCGACGACCAGCACAGCACCTACGACACCGGCCTTGACGACGACGGTGTCACCGATGGTGTCACCGACGAACCGCCCAGGGCGTTGCCGGGCCGCGACAGCATGGTCAGTCACGACGACTGGGCTGACGATCACCCGGCCGACGAGCGGCGCGACGACGGCTCCCGCCCAGACGCACCCTGGAACCAGGGAGCTGACGATTGGGCCGACGAGTTCGCGGACGACGTCGGTCTCGACACCGCAGACACCGATCCCGTGCATCCGGTGGATGCGGACGACGAGGGGTGGGACCCCGATCCCTGGTCCGCGCGCCCGGGACGACGCGCCACGGCCGGACGGGGCAACCGGTGAACCGCTCGCCCCGACCTGCGCGGCGGCGCACCACCCCGCACCAGCCCGCCCCGCCACGGCCGAGAGGTCCCCAACGCAAGAAGGCCGAGACTCGACGCGAGCCTGTGCCGTCCTTCGTGCCGTCGGCCATGACCGTTGCCGCCCGACATGTGCAGGTCGGCGAGTCCGATTGGGTGGCGACCCTGGTGGTCACCGGCTATCCGCGCGACGTGCACGCCGGCTGGCTACAGCCCCTCACCGGCTACCCAGGACGGGTCGACGTGTCGCTGCACGTCGCGCCGATCGACCCGGCCACCGCGACCACCCAGCTGCGTCGCCAACTCGCCCGACTGGAATCCGGGCGACGCTCCGACGCCGACCACGGCCGGCTGCTGGACCCGCACGCCGAAGCCGCCACCGAGGACGCCTACGCCCTGGCCGACCGGGTCGCCCGCGGCGAGGGCCGCCTGTTCACCGTCGGGCTCACCCTGACCGTGCACGCCCCCACCGAGGCCCGCCTCGCCCAACAGGTCGACGAGGTCCGCGCGCTCGCCTCCAGCATGCTCGTCGACGCCCGCCCCACTACCTATCGTGCTCTGCAGGGTTGGGTCACCGGTCTCCCACTCGGGCTCGACCGGCTCCAGCAACATCGCACCTTCGACACCGACGCCCTCGCCGCCGCGTTCCCCCTCGCCTCCCCCGAACTCCCCAACACCGCCGCCGCCGGGGCCGCGGCCGGGGTGGCGCCCGCGGGGGTGCTCTACGGGCACAACCTCGGCACCCGCTCCCTGGTGTTCTGGGACCGGTTCACCTGCGACAACTACAACTCCGTTGTTCTGGGCCGCTCCGGGGCCGGCAAGTCCTACCTCGTCAAGCTGGAGCTGCTGCGTTCTCTCTACCGCGGCGTCGAGGCCCACGTCATCGACCCCGAGGACGAGTACACCCGCCTCGCCGCCGACGTCGGCGGCACCGTCATCCGCCCCGGCACCCCCGGGGTACATCTCAACCCGTTCGACCTGCCACTGACCACGCGCCCCGACGGGCGAGCCACCGCGCCCCGCGACGCCCTGACCCGTCGCACTCTGTTCGCACACACCTTCCTCGCCGTCCTCCTCGACGGCGACGGCGGCCACGGCGGCCACGGCGACGGGGCGCAGCGGCTCACCGCCACCGACCGGGCGGTCCTCGACAACGCCATCACCGCCACCTACGCCGCCGCCGGGATCACCGAGGACCCCGCCACCTGGACCCGCCCCGCGCCGCTGCTCGCCGACCTCCGCGACACCCTGCGCACCCTCCCCGACCCCGACTTCGACGCCGACACTAGCTCGCGGCCCGACACCGGCGAGGTCCGCGGCGCCGGCTGGTTCACCGAGACCGCGCAACGCCTGGCCGCGACGCTGCACCCCTACACCGACGGCGCCTTCCGGGAGCTGTTCGCCGGCCCCACCACCACCCGCCCCGACTCCCATCTGGTGGTGTGGGCGCTGCGCGACCTGCCCGAGCAACTCCGCCCCGTCGCCACCCTGCTGGCGCTGGACGCGATCTGGACCACCGTCACCAACCCCGCCGACCCGTGGCCCCGGCTCGTCGTCGTCGACGAAGCCTGGCTGCTGCTCCAAGACCCCGCCGGGGCCCGGTTCCTGCTGCGCGCAGCCAAAGCCGGGCGCAAGCACTGGGCCGGGCTCACCATCGCCACCCAGGACACCGCCGAGGTCCTGGGCACCGACCTCGGTCGAGCCGTGGTCACCAACGCCGCCACCCAGATCCTGCTCCGCCAGTCACCGCAAGCCATCGACACCGTCACCGCGACGTTCGACCTCTCCGACGGCGAACGAGCGTTCCTGCTCTCAGCGGACAAGGGACAAGCACTGCTCTCCGCCGGGCGCAACAGGGTCGCGTTCCAGGCGTTCGCCGCCGACCGCGAGCACGACCTCATCACCACCGACCCCGCGGAGCGAGCCGCGCAGTCCGACCCGGACGACGAGTCGGGACATCTCGTCCTGCTCGCCCCGCAGCCAGCCACGACCGCGGACCCGGGGGCAGGGGTCGGCGACAACACCGCTCGACGACGTCGGTCCGAACCTCGACGATCTGAGCCTCGTCGGGGCTCCCGATCATGACCGGGCACATCCGCGACGTCGGATCGGTGATCCCCGCGCTCGGCGCGGAGGTGGCCCGGCTGCTGGAGCTGCTCGGCCAGCACACCGCACCCTTGATCGGGATCGCGGTGCTCGGCGCCGCGGTCACGGCGGCGGCCCGGGAGTGGGCCCACCGGTCCCGGCACCGCAGGATGTGGACCGGGGCGCGACTGGTGACCGTGCTCGCACCGCCGCGGGTCGAGGGCGACGGCGCGCAAGCCCTATGGGGCAACCTCGCCGGGCTGCTGCGCCCGGCGTGGCGGAGGGTGGTGTTCGGGCAGCCGCACCTCGCGTTCGAGTACCGCGTCACCGCGCACGGCGCGGTGATCCAGATGTGGGTGCCTGGCCCCGTCCCGCCGGGCCTGGTCGAACGCGCCATCGCCTCCGCGTGGCCCGGCGCCACCACGACCACCACCCACCTCCCGCCGGCGACGGCTCCGGTCACGTTCGCGCGCCAGGTCGCCACCGGAGGCACACTGCGCCTCGCCCGAAGCGAGGGTCTGCCGATCGGAGCCGACGCGCCGGGTGACCCGGCCGCAGCGCTGCTCGCAGCGGCCGGGGACCTCCCGGTGCCCGACGACACCACGACCTCGAAGGACGACCGGGGCCACGACGAGGTGGTGGTGCAGATCCTGGCCCGCCCGGCGCCGTCGCGGCGCCCCGGCCACAACAGTGGCGGGCGCCTCGGCGGATCGCAGGTGCTCGACGCCGCAGCCGCAACCCTGAGGTGGGTCGCGAAGGAGCTCCTAACGCTCCTCACGCCCGGCCGCATCGCACCCAGCGACAACCGGTCCTCCCGCGGAACTGGAGCGACGCGGGCGGGCCCGCCCGTAGGTCTGGACTCGCGAGCGCGGTTGCACCGCTCCAGCGGTGACCGGGCCGCGGTGTCGAAGGCCCGCCGGGCGACGTTCGAGACCCTCGTCCGCTACGCCGCGACCACCCACATCGCACCGACCGGTGACCGTGACCAGGCCCGCCGAGCGCAACGTGTCGTCCGCGGGCGCGCCCACGCCGTCGCCGCCGTGTTCGCCTCCTTCACCGACCACAACTTCTACCGCCGCCGCCACCTGCGGCGACCCGCCCGCGTCATCGCCGCCCGCCGGTTCCGTCGCGGTGACCACCTCTCCGCCGCGGAACTCGCCGCGATCGCGACCCTCCCGACCGGCCCGGCACCAGGTCTGACCCGAGCCGGCGCCCGCAGCGCCTCCCCTCCCCCGGGCATCCCCCGCCCCGGACCGGACGTAAAACCTCTCGGCGACACCACCACCAACGCTGACACGAGCGCGATCTTGTTGGCTGCGGGCGGCAACGGGCAACAACGAGGACGACCGGTCGGGGTGAGCGTCATCGACGCCCGCCACCACCTGCACGTCATCGGCGCCACCGGCTCGGGCAAATCGACGCTGCTGGTCCAGATGATCCTCGCCGACATCCGCCAGCACCGCGGCGTGATCGTCATCGACCCCAAGGGCGACCTGGTCACCGACGTCCTGGCCCACCTCCCCGCCGCGGCGCGCGCTCGCGCGGTCGTGATCGACCCGGACCTGCCCGGTCCGCCACCGAATCTCAACCCCCTCACCGCCCCCACTGCCACCGGCGCCACTGCCACCGGCGCTGCGGGCGCCGAGCGCAGGGCGTTGGCGGTGGAGAACCTCGTGGCGATCTGCCGGGGTGTGTTCGCCGCCTACTGGGGGCCCCGCACCGACGACCTGCTGCGCACCGCCTGCCACGCCCTCATCGCCCAGGACAGCCCGCGGTCGCTGGCCGATCTACCCGATCTGCTCGCCGACCGCGACTTCCGCGCCTCCCACATGCGCGCGGTCACCGATCCCGTCCTGCGCGGGTTCTGGGCCGGCTACGAACGGCTACCCGAGTCCCGGCGCGCCGAGATGGCCGCGCCCCTGCTCAACAAGGTTCGCGCGCTGCTGCTGCGCCCGTTCACCCGCGCCCTGCTGACCGCCGCCCACACCGACCGACCCGGCGGCCGCGCCGCCGAGCGCACCGGAGCTCGCGTGGACATGCCCGGCGTCCTCGACGGCGGGATCCTGCTCGCCCGCATCCCCAAAGGCAGCCTCGGCGACGAAGGGACCCGCCTGGTCGGGGCGATCATCGTCGCGCAGGCCTGGACCGCGGCCACCGCCCGCGCCGCCCAACCACAGCACCTGCGTCGTGACGCCGCGCTGGTCATCGACGAATGCCACAACTTCCTGCACCTGCCCGTCGGCATCGACGACCTGCTCGCCGAAGCCCGCGGCCTGCGCCTGTCGCTCACCCTCGCCCACCAGAACCTCGCCCAGCTGCCCCGCGACCTGCGCGCCGGGATCTCCACCAACGCCCGCAACAAGATCTTCTTCACCGTCGGGCCCGACGACGCCCGCGACCTCGCCCGCCACACCACCCCGCATCTCGACGAACACGACCTCTCCCACCTCGACGCGTTCCACGCCGCCGCCCGGCTCGTCCACCACGACGCCGAGACCCCCGCCTTCACCCTGCGCACCCGACCGCTGCCCGCCCCGAGCGCGACCACGTCGCCCGGACCGCGCCTCGGGCCGGTGCCCGAACCGCACCCGGGAGGAGCTGCGTGACATCGACTCCCCCGCCGGGCCCGCGCCGCCAACGTGACCACCGGCTGCCCGTCACCCCGTCGCGCCCGCACGTCGCGATGTCCGCCGTGCATCACGCCCACCTCGCCGCCCGGTTGACCCGGCGCGACCGGTGGCTGTTGGAGATGCTCCACGAGCACCGGGTCCTGACCACCGACACGATCACCACGATGGCGTTCCCGTCGGGGCGCGCGGCCCGGCTACGGCTGCTGCGGCTCTACCAATGGGACGTCCTCGACCGGTTCCAACCACGCCTGCGCACCGGCTCCGCACCGATGCACTACGTCCTGGGCAGCGCCGGAGCCGCCGTCCTCGCCGCGCTCTCCGGGCTCCCGCTGGCCGCGCTCGGCTACCGACGCGAAGACGTCCTGGCCCTCGCCCACCACCACACCCTCGCCCACACCATCGCGATCAACGACCTGTTCGCCCAGCTCGTCGCCCACACGACCACCATCCTCGACCATCCCGCCCACGCCGTCCCGGGCCACGAGCAGGTGCTGCTGACCGAGTGGTGGTCGCAGTGGCGCTGCCTGGGCCGGGTCGGGGACCTGGTGCGCCCTGACGCCTACGGCCGGATCACCGCCCCCGCCGCCCACCCATCCGCGCGCCCGGTCGAGTTCGAATGGTTCCTCGAATTCGACTTCGGCACCAGCACCGTCGCGACCCTCGCCGAAAAGGTCACCCGCTACGCGCGCCTCGCCGCCGCCACCGGCGCCCCGACACCCGTGCTGGTGTGGCTGCCCGGTCCCCGCCGCGAAGCCGGAGCCCGCGAAGCGCTCACCCGCGCCCTGCACCGCCTCGACCAACCCGACCTCGTCCCGGTCGCAACCACCGCCCCGCTCGACAACAACGGCCCCCGCAACTACACCGCGCCCACAGACCGCTCCCAGGAACCCGTACACGGCGACGACGGCACCCACCTCCCCCGCGCTGCCCCGGGATCGTGGTTCGACCCGGCCGGACACATCTGGCTACCCGTGCCGGTCAGCGGCCACCCGAGTGCCCCGGCAGTCCGCGCACGGCCGAGGCGCACAACTGCAGCCGCCGGCGGTCGGATGAGCCTCGCCGAGCTGGCCGCACTGTGGCCGGCCGGCCAACACCGCCACCCAGCCCTCGCCGACACCTCCACGCGAGTCCTCACCGAACCCCGACCGCGCCACCGTGAACGCCCCGACTCCCGCGCGGCGGCCCGACACGAGCTCGAACGAGTGGAGCTGGTCGCGCCCGACCCGATCCCACCCGCACCGCACACCTACAGCCCCAACATCGCCTCGCCCCGGCCGGAAGGCGATGACCGATGACCGGAACCGGCAAGCTCGCCGCCGCCGCAGTAACCCCGGTCCTGTTCGTCGCGATCCTGCTCGCCGCCGTCCTGGGCCAGGTCGGCCCCACCCTGCCTGCCCCCGGGGCAGGGCCCAACACCGCCGCGCTCGCCGACATCCCGCCCGCCTACCTCGTCCTCTACCAACAAGCCGCAGCCACCGACTGCCCCGGCCTGGACTGGAGCGTGCTCGCCGCCGTCGGCAAGGTCGAGACCGACCACGGACGCAGCAGCCTGCCCGGCGTCACGACCGGAGAGAACAGCGCCGGAGCCGCCGGCCCCATGCAGTTCCTCGAGTCGAGCTTCGCCGCCACGGTGGCCCGCCACCCACCACCGCCCGGCGGCGCGACTCCGCCCTCGCGCTACAACACCCACGACGCCGTGCACGCCGCCGCCTCATACCTCTGCGACCACGGCGCACCTACCGACCTACGCGCGGCGATCTTCGCCTACAACCGCTCCACCGCCTACGTCGACCAGGTCCTCGCCACCGCCGACACCTACCGCACCACCGACCAGGCCCCGGACCGCCCGGACAACGCGATCGGCCCGGGTGGGTCGGTGGCGGCGCGGGTCGCGCTCGACTACGCCCGCACCCAGATCGGCCTGCCCTATCTGTGGGGAGGCGACGGCCCCGCCGCCGGCGAGGCCGGGTTCGACTGCTCCGGGCTCACTACCGCCGCTTACCGCGCCGCCGGGATCACGCTGCCCCGCACCGCCCAGACCCAGTACCTCGCCGGGCCACTGCTCCCCGCCGGAGCCCCCCTCGCGCCCGGAGACCTGCTGTTCTTCGGTACACCCGCCCGCGTCCACCACGTCGGTATCGCCACCGGCAACGGCACCCTCATGATCAACGCGCCGCGTCGGAACACCCTCGTCCGTATCCAGGACGCCACCGGGTTTCCCGACTACCTGGCCGCATCGCGGCCAGCGAGATGACCGGTGGACTCCCGAACCAGATCGCCTGCCGACCGGGACGGAACGTCGCGACGCCAGCCTCCGACCGGAGCATCCGGGCAGCCGTTTCAGCGACGAAAGTTCGGCGGCCCCCGGCCTCCCGCCAAAGGTCGCCGGCGAGGGGTGAACGACCCGAACGACGCCTCCTGCACATCGCGCGGCCCGAGAAGGCTGCGCGGCTACGCGCCGCGACAGCCGGGCGCGTGCCCCGGATCGTCGAAGAACTCGATCGGTACCTCGGGGCGATGTCCGTCCTCGTCGTCGGGGTCCGGCGCATCGGGGTCCGGCGCGTCGGGGTCCGGCGCGTCGGGGGACCTGGGTCCGGTCTGCTCCATGTACAGGCCGAGGTCGGCGAGGGTGGAGATGGCGGCCATCGGCACTTCGCCCTCGCACACCGCACACGCACCGAGCAGCAGGTAGGCCCCTCCGCCCGATCCGGAGTTGCCGACCTCGGGCACGAACCGCCACACCCGGGCACGGGCATGCTGCCCGTCGCCGCCGTCGTGGGAATCAGGCGCGGGGTCGGGATCGTGCACGATGATGAGCACCCCCGGCATGCCCCCGTAGCCGCGCAGCGGGTCCGCGGTGGCCACGACGTCGACCGGGCGGACCCCGAGCATGACGGAGACCTCGCGCGCCATAGCTGTACGCGTGCGGCGTAGGTGGGCCGCGTCCACAGCCGACGCCTGCCCGGCGCCGGTGGCGGTGGTCGCACGCGTACGGGCCAATGCCGCAGCGGCCTGTTCGATGATCGTCATGACGAACTCCATTCTGGCCCGGCCCGCAGGTGCGCGGGGCGGATTCGGTCAACTCGTCGACGTCGTGGTGCGCAGGGGCCATGTGGCGCTGACCGGGCGGGGCCACCGCCCGTTCAGCGCCACGTCCCCTCGTTGGTTCAGGTCGCCGTCGTCCGGCGCCGGGTCCGGCGGCCCACGGTCGGCGCGTTGTCGGCATCGGCGGGAGGCAGGCTGGCGATCGGACCGTCCGGATCCGCACCGTTCAGGTGGATGATCGGCGTCGCCTCGGCCGCCGAGCCGTCGCTGGCCGCGCTATCGACCGGATGGCCGTCCTCGGTGCCCGCGTGGTCGGTTGCGACATCGGCGGGGCCGCTGTCGCTGCCTTCGGCGATGCGGTAGCGCTTGGGCTTGTCGCAGGTGCGGATCGCCCATCCGCTGGCGACCATCCGCTCGAGAGCGTTGGCCACCGCCCCGGAGGAGCGCACGATGGCCTTTCCGACCGCCGTCGGGCTGTGCTCGCCGGGGTGCTCGGTCAGGAAGTCCTCGACCAGCCCCTGCAGCGCGCCCGACTTCAGCCGCCCGGTCCCTGACCGGGTGCCCCGCAGCGGCCGCTCCGGGGCGACGGAGCTCGCTGCAGCGTCGCCGTTCGTCAGGGGCTTGGGCGACGCCGTGGGTGCCGTGTGCGAGTCGCCGTGTGCGGTGGCGTCCGGGGCCGGGCTGCCCCCGGGGTCCGCATCCGGTGCGGGGCCCGACGTCGTCGCCGTGGCGGTGGCGCGCGTCTTGTTCCTGCTCGTGGTCCCGTTTCCGGTCGTGTCCGAGGCCTTCGGCTTCGCGCTGCGACTCCGTGTGGTGGTGCGGGCGGACGGCGTCGGCCGCCCGGCGGACGACGTGGGTGGGGTGACCGACACTGCCGTGTCGGGGCCGTTCCGGTCCTCCGTGGCGGTGTCGGCCGGTGCCGGATCGGGGGCCGTCGTGTCGGTGGCGGCCTGTCCGGCGGGCGCAGCGGGTCCGGCGGTCGGCGCGGGGGGTGTCATGATCTGTGGGGTAGTAACGTCGTCGGGAGTGGTGTCGGTGTCCGGCCGCGCCACGGTGGCCTCGTTGGTGATCTTGGGCATGTCGGTGCCTTTCACGGTTGGTGTTCGGGTCGGGGCGGGTGCGCCCCGGGATGGTTCGGACGGGGTACGCGTGGGGCCGGTCGTGCGGCGCACACACGTATGGACCCTTGGTGCCGCCGATGAAGTCAAGCGATCTATCACCGAATGTGTTCGTGCTGCTCAGAGTGCTTTTTCCGCTCCGGCTCCGCGTGACATCGGTCCACGCAGCGCGGGCAGGCCGCAGCGCGCCCGGTCAGTCGGTGGGGACGGACTGGGCGGCTGCGGGCGGGCGCCGTTAGTGGGCGCGCAAGGCGGTGGTGGCGGCCCGCCCGACCGCGCGCGCGGTCGCGGCGGGGTCGGTGAGCGGGTGCACGGTCACCCCGGGCAACGGGTCGGGCGTCATGCCGCCCACCGGGGCGAGCCACAGCACCCCGCACCCCGACGCGCGCAGTCGGTCCACCCGGGCCTGCGCGGCGCGTCGGGGCCCCGGGCGCCACCACCCGTCGGAGACGATGACCAGCAGCCGCGCGGCGCCGGGGCGCGACAGGTCCAACGCCCCGTCGAGGGCGTCGATCGCGACGTCGGCGGCCTCCCGGTCATCAGCGGTGTCGAACTCGGTCACCGCGGACGGGACCGCGCCGGGGCGGGTGATGACCCGCACGTGCCGCCCGAAGATCACCGTGGCCGTGGTGACCGGTACCCGGGCGTGGTGGGCGGCGTGGGCGAGGATCCACGCGGTCGAGGCGACCGGCCCGGCGAAGGCGTGCATCGATCCGGACACGTCGCACGCCACCCCGATCCGTAGCGGCGGGGCGGGGACCGTGCGGCGGGTGGTGCGGACGAACGGCTCCGCGGTCGGCATCGCCCCGGCTGCGCGTTGCGCATCAGCCGCCCGGGCGCCTCGCATCCGCAACCGTCCGGGCGGGAGTACGGACCCGGTACGGACGGCGACCCGTTCGCGGACCCCGGCGGTGTCCAACGCCCGGCCCAGCACCCGCGCGGCGGATCGCTCCGACGGGCGCGGCGCGCGGGTGCCCGCGGTGGCGGTGCTCCCGTAGCGCCCTCCGCCGACGATCACCTTCCCGGACTTGAGCAACGTGTCGGCCGTGGCAGTGGCGCGCTCGCGGGTGTCCCGCTCGGCCCGTTGCGTGGCCGCATCGGTCGCCGGGTCCTGGGCCGGGGCGGGTGCGTCGAGCAGCACCATCACCTCCACCGTGGTGCACGCCTGCGCCATCGCCTCCGCCAACGCGGAGCTCCCACCAGAATCCGCAGGGTTCGCCGGTGCACCGGCCGGGGCTGCACCGTTCGGGGCCGCACCGTCCGGCGCGGTGCCGCCGGTGCTCGGCCCAGCGGGGGCCACACCGGGGGCCGGGCCCGACGAGGAGGCAGCGCCGGACGGGTCGGGGCCACGGTGAGCGTGTGAGCCCCGGCCCGGCTTGGCCGGATCGACACCGACCTCGTCGCACCAGCGGCGGCCCAGCTCGATCATCGCCTCAGCGTCGTCGTCGGCGACCGTGAGCGCGGCCCGCCAAATCACCCGCAGACGACCCAACGACTCCGCACCCAGCACCGTCTCGACCACCCGCGCCACCGGTGCCACCTCCTCGGCGGTGAAGATGCCCGCGTCGACCCTGGCCAACATCAACGCGGCCGAGTGCGCCGCGTCCGCTCTCCCCACCGGCGGTGTCACCGCCACCGCGATGGCGGCCGTCGTGGCAGGCACCGGTGCGGCAGCGGCGCCGGTGCCTGCCGCGACGTCCGGGGGTGCGGGAGCCGTGCCGACGGACGCGGCGGGGGCGGGGCCCGCGCCGGGGGTGGCCGCGCCGGGGGTGGCCGTGTCGAGAATGAGGCGGGTCGATGAGGCGCGGAGCCAGTGCCGGTCATCGGGGCGACGACGGACCTGGGCGGCCTCGATCCGGGCCTCCTCCAGCAGTGTGGCGGCCGCAACGGCGCCCGCGGGCGCGGCGGGTGGGTCGACCCAGACGCTGTGTCGGGCGTGGGCGCACTCGTGGGTCAGCAGACCCCACGCGACGCTGTAGCGGGTGCGGTCGGTGCTTCCGCGGTGCGGGGCGGCCGTGGCCGGGTCGACCTCGAAGTGGGCGCCGTCGATCTCGATGCGCGCCAAGGTGGGCAGGAAGCACGCCGGGGCACCCTGCCCCGATCCGGGGGCGATGGACACCAGCAGGTCCTCCCGGTCGGCGATCGGGGCGGTCTCGTCGGTCATCGCCACCGACAGGGCGAGCCAGCTCGCCCGTTCCTGATCGGACATTCCCGCGCTGTCCGTGGCGGCCGGATCCGTCACCGCACCCGCAGGCCCGGTCGAGGCGGACACGGGGGCGAGGGACGTGGCGGTCGCACCGGACGGCGCGGGGAGGGTCGGGTGGGTGTGGGGGGGTCATGGCGGTCTCCTTCATCGGGTGTGGGGCGTTGCGGGGCCGGTGCGGCTACTCGTTGCCCGGGGCGGGAGCGGCGGCCCGCACAGCGGGGGCGGCAGGGACACGTGGCGCGGTGGTGGCAGGTGGGGCCGTGGTGGCAGGTGCGGCGGTGGTGACGCGGGTGCCGAGGGCGAGTGGGGCGTGTTCGGCGCCGAACACGTCGCGCACGACGGAGGCGACGGTGGCCCGGTCGTCCTCGGGTGCGACCCCGACCAGGTTCCCGGCGGCCGCGTCCACACCGAGCACCATCGCGATCCGTTGGAACGCGATCAGCTCCCGCAACTGCGGCGCCCAGCCGAGCTCGCCCTTGCTCACGCGGGTGGCGAGGTTACGGGCCACCCGCACCGCGCGGGGGTCGATCGTGAGCTGGGTGGCGAGGTCGTAGTCGGTGCTGACCTGGATCTGCGCGGAGAACCGTGAGGACAGCGCGTCGCTCAGCACGGCGCCGTGCACGCCCGGGTTGTGTCCGGCGATCGTGTAGAAACCGTCCACGGCGTCGACGATCTCGCCGCCGTTGGCCTTCACCACGATCTGGCGGCGGCCGTCCATCGCGGAATAGAGGGCGGCGAGGACGTTCGGCGGGATGAGGGTCGCGTCGTCGACGAACAGACACCGGCCCTCCCGCATCGCCCGGATCAGCGGGCCGTGCACGAACACGTAGCGGCCCTCGTCGGTCTGGGTGTACTCGCCGACCAGGTCGGCGACCGTGGTGTCGCCGTCCCCGGGCACGGTGATCAGGTCGCCGAACGCGGCCTCGACCACCGACGTCTTCCCGGTCCCGGGCGGGCCGTAGAGCAGGGCGGGGACCCCGGCCGCGCGCAGTTTCCGCAACGCGGTCACGTCCGGCATTCCGGCGACCGTGCGCGGGTGGTAGAGCTGCCCGTTGGGCCGCGCCACCGGGCCTGAGACCTCCTGCGGCTCCCCCGGCCCGCTCGCGCCGGTCGGGGCGCCACTGGTCGGGGCGCCACTGGTCGGACCGGCCGACAGCAGGGCCTGCACCGGATGGGCGGCCGGGGCTGCGCGCTTCGCGCGTTTGCGCGGTGTGCCCTTCCCGGTGGGCGGGGCCGGTGGGGTTGCGGGTGGGCCGCCCCGCGGTGTGGTCGACGTGGCGCAGAAGCGGGCCGGGCGGCCCGGGATGCGGGTGGCCTCATCCCGGGCGACGAGGATGTCCAGGGCGTTGGCGACCGCACCCGACGAGCGGCCCGACAGGGCCCGGGCGATCTCACCGGCGCTGAACACCTCGCCGGGGTTCGTCGCGAGGTGCAGGGCGACGTGGCGGCGGAGCTCACCGTTGCGTAACCGGCCCGACGGCGCCGCACCCCCACCCACGGGTCCGGGTGTTGCGTGGGTCAGCGTGAGCGTGGGGGCGCTCATCGTGACCACCGGCCGGGAGAGCGCCGCCGCGCGACAGGAACTCGTCCAGCGTAGCGACCCGCTCCAACGCCTCGAGGGCGTCGTCCATCCATGCGGCGCGGTCGCCGGGCTCGATGTCGCCGTACCCGGTGCGCAGACACCCTGCGGCCAGGGTGCGCAGCTGCGCGAGCGTCACGTTCACGTCCATGGTCGTCCTCCTCGTCCGGCCATCAGGCCCGATCGCCGAGGGTGTGCAGACATAACACACCCCTTCATGTCATTTCCGATTTTCGCGCCAACCGCCTGTGAGGGTCGGTAGCCGATCCGTTCCGGCCTCCGTGGTGACAACTACAAATATACTCCTCCACGCGCCGAAAAACAACGATTTCCGTCGGACTGGAGAGCTATTTGTCGGCCGCCATAGGGAATACCTCAAGGGCGGACCGAATGGGTGCCCGCTTCGCTCGGTACTGAACGGAAATCGGAATACGAATGACGGCCGGCCTCAGACGCTAATACCGAAGATCTAACCATCAATTGGACGAAGAGAAGTAATGGAGGAGATCCAAGAAAGTGGACAAGTAAGATAAAGTAATAAGGAACAGATCAAAATCGGAGATAATGCAGGGGTAGGAGAATCGAACAGACGGGGGCACGTGCCCCCGTGGTGTAGGCCCTCTGGGACTCAAGCCGGGCGTAGCCGCGGAAGGGCCCTCAGGGCCTTGACCAGGCTGTAACCGGATCTCGACCCTTCCGACGTAGGCGGTAGGGCCGTCGGAAGGGCTACCGGAAGGGCAGGTGGTAGGCCCGCCGGCGACGTCGAGCCACAAGGGAGGCGGAGACTCGGGGAACCGACGGTGCCCGCACTCGCCGTGTCTGCGCGGCAACGAGGACGGGCCCGATGACACCTCTCCCGTTCCAACCGGGGATCAATTCTACTATGGAACTCTGATTGCGGAGTCGTCGGCTCCTTCGGTATTCGCTAAGAGGGCGAGAGTTGTCGGCTCTGGTTCCTCGTCGATGTCGGCGAGCTGCGATTGAAGTAGTCGCCTGGTCGCGTTGGCCCCGTCATTGTCGCCCAGGCGGAGCTGGAGGGCAATGATGTCGCGGTAGAGGGGTTCGGTGGTGGGTTCGAGATTGCGGGCCGTTTCGAGAATGCTCAAGGCGAGGGTGGGTTCGGCGGCGACATGGTGGCGGACCAGGCGGGCGGTGGTGGCCAGGTAGGCGCGGCGGGCGGCCTCGCGGGTGGAGAGGATCCAGTCGTGGTCGACGCCCTCGGCCAGAACACCTCGGTACAGGTCGTGCGCTCGGTGCAGGTCGGCGAGTCGGACCGTGTCGAGCTCGGCCGCCGGTTGCCCGGTGTGTACTGCGCGCGGCCCAGTGGCGCTGGAGGTGGCCGCGAGGAACGTCCAGTAGTCGACCAAGACGTAGTCGGGATCGAGCCGGTAGAGCTCGCCGTCAGCGACGAGCATCCGCCCCGCCGGTCCGTCGTCGACATCAGGTGAGCCGACATCAGGTGGTGACACCGTTCGTAGCGTGCTGCGCAGCCGGCTGATCAGCGACGACAGATTGTTCGTCGGCCGGTCCCGGCCGGTGTCGGGCCACAACGCGGCGACCGCGGCGTCGCGGCGGACACCGTGCGGATGCGCGGCGAGGAACACCAGCAGATCACGGAGCCGGGGGGTCAGCGCCCTGGTGACATCGCGCATCTCCAACTGCCCGCCGCCGTCGAGGCGGCGGGTGAACAGCATCGGCGGGCCGAAGACGCTCAACAGCCACGGCACGGTCTCGGCCGGCGCACCGACGTCGTGGTCGTCGGCGCCGGACGCCGAGGCGCATCCGGCGACGTCCGGCGCCTGGCCATTCGGCGTCACCGTGGATGGGGCCGCGGCGGGTACGTTCGCGCTGCGGTCGTCCTCCTCCTGGTCCCGGTCGTGCCAGCCGTGGTCCGTGCTCGTGTCGATGCCGCTCGCGGCGAGGGGGCCCAGCTGGTCGTCCCCTGGTGCCGCGCAGCGGAGGCGGAGGTCGAGCAGCTCGGCTGCGGTGTAGACGTCCAGAACTGGGAGACGGAGCCCGACCAGGCCGGCGTGGGCTGCGGGGCCTGCGGCCGCGATGGTGCCGTTCGCGCGGAGGTAGACGGTCACCCCGTCGGGGCACGGGCCGTACCTGATCGACAACACGTCCACACCGTGGGTCAGCGGATCGGGCTCTTCCTCCCGGCCCGCGCCGAATCTCACGACCTGAACGCCGTCGCCGCCCGACGCGTCGGCGTCCGGACCCACGTCAATGCCGGTGTTCACCGGATGGTCGACGACGACCCCGAGCGGAGCGAGTATCGACGCGGACAGGCCCAGCAGCTCGCGGAGGTCATCGGCAATCACCATCCGCCACGCGTGATCGGACTGTGGGGTGAGCAGGAGCTCCAGGACCAGCGCGCGCATGACCGGCAGCGCGCCCTGTCCCGCCAGACCGAGCCCGAACCCGGCTCGGGCCGCGCTCAGCAACGGGGCCCATACCGGTGAGATGTCCGCCGAGCCGGCGACGGCGTCGGTCTGCTCCACCGCCCGCGAGGCGTGCTCGGCTGGACCGGCCAGAACCTGCTCATCCGGGGCTCGGTTGTCGGCCGCGGTGTCGTCGCTCGGCGGGGCAGGGAGATCGTCGGCAGGGACGTCACGGTCGGATCTGGCGGGCGGGGCGGGGGCTCGTCGGGCGATCTCGCGGACCACCGGGAACACCGGGAACTGCTCGTCATCAACGATCGGGCCACCCGTGGCCCGGGTAGGTCGGCGGGCGTTGCGGCGGCGCGCGAGGGCCAGCGCCGCCGCCACGGCCGCGGCGAAACCGGCGGTCACCGCGACGCCGGGCCCGACCTGCACCCACACGCTTGGGTCCGCGGTGCCCAGGCCGTCCGCACCCGTTCGTTCCTCGCCGCCGCTGCTCGCGGTTGCGGCATGCGAGCCGGTGTCGGCGGATGGGCCGGACGGAGAAGGCGGGGCAGGAGCTGCTGGCGGGGGGGTCGGGGTCGGCGCCGTCGGGGGTCGCGGGGACGGGGAGCGAGCCGAGTTCCCCGCCGGGTCGGCGGGGAACTGGAGACGCCATCCGGGCTGGATGAGGTCGGGTCTGCTGAGGGTGCGGCCGTCGCTCTGGAGCATGCCGGCGTTGTGCTCGTACACCTCGTGCCAGCGCTGCGGGTCGCCCAGTTCCCGCTCAGCGATGCGCCACAACGAGTCGTGCACGCCGCCCACCGGCGCCCGCACGGTCACCCAGCCCTGCGCGGGCGCCTGTTCTGTGGTGTGCGTCAGCGTGATCGGCGCCGGGGTGGGCACTGGCCCGGACGTCGGCCGTGACCCGGCGAGCACCGCGACCAGGACGATCCCCACCAGGATCGTGCCTGGGCGCCATCCGGGTGCTCGCGCCACGATCGGCGATCGCCCGTGAACCCACGCGGCGGCGTCGAGGATCGCGGCGCCGATACCGAGGATGACGTCGAGGACGAACGCCGCCCACGCCACCCAGCACACGCACGCGAGCACATCGATCACCACCGCGGCGCTCGGCGGCACCGACAGCGCCGTCCACACCTGCTCGAGGGTCGGCAGACGGTCGGGCACGGGCCGGCCGATGAACCGGATCAGCGCCCACGGCGGGGCGGCGACCCCGACCGTCAGGGCAGTCAACGCCGCGAGAGCGGAGATGATCCGGGCAGCGACCCGGGCTGGGACAAGGGCTGGGACATGGCCGCTCGGGTGGGCAGCCCGCCGCGGTGGAGGCGGGGGGATATGGGCGGGTTGGGTCATGACGGCGGCTTCCTCCCGGTTCCCCGGGGGTGGACACGACTACGAGGGCCGAGCGGCTCCGGTGCCGGTGAGCTCGAACGGTCCGATGCCGATCGAGTCGAGCAGCTGGGGTTGCGAGGTCGTGGTGGCGGTCACGACGACCTCCGCGGGTGTGGTCGTGACCGTCACGGTGCCGGTGACACCGGCCGCGGCGAGATAGTTGCGAGCGGCGGCTGTCGCGGCTGCCGGGTCGAGGGTCAGCGGGCGACCGGCGCGGTAGCTGACGAGGTCGAGTTGCTGGCTCCCGGCCCGGGCGGCCTCCTCGGCGATCCCGATCACCCGGGATCGGGCGGCCAGAGCGAGACCGCCGTCGAGGACCAGACCGGCCACCAGTAACAGCCCCGCCATGGCCACCACGACGAACGCGGTCACCCGTCCCTCCTCGCCGCGCAGGCGGGCCACCAGCGCGCGGCGCCGTCCTCGTCGCTCTCGCCGTGGCGCGGTCATGATCGGCCTGTGGCGAAGCGGTCGATCGGCGAGACGAACGACGCGTGCACCGTGATCGACGACGGGATCGGGAGCAGGGTGAGATCGGCGAGCGCGACCCGGCAGGACACGGTGACGGTGACCTCGCCGCCGGGCACCCACCGGGCCCGCTCCAGCGCCGCGACCGGGTCGCCGCACGGGGACCTGAGTTCACCGGCGATCCGCGACGCGGCCCGCGCGGCCGCCGCGGGATCAGACTGCTGGGAGGCGGCGCGCGCGGCTTGGTGGGCCGCGGACTCGACCTGCAGGTGCACGTCGACCACTCGACCGGCCAGCACGATGAACGCCACCACCACGAGCAGCAGCGGGGTGAGCAGGACGAGCTCGACCGACACCGACCCCTCCTCGCCGGTATCCGGGCGTCCTCGGCCACGCCCTCGCGGGACGAGGTGACGACATCGCGCGCGGTGTGTCGGCGCGCCACGAGTCCGGCGTCCGATGCTCATCGCGGGGGCTCCGTGGCCCCGGCAGCTTCGGCCCGGACCGGCAGGGCGAGTCCCGGGATCACCGACATCGCCGACCCGGTCACCTCGACGTTCGCGTCCGCCGGCCCGCGGGTCACCACGATCTGGGGATCGGTGAGCAGGTTCCCGGCGAGCTGGACGATGACCAGCCGCCCAGATCGCTCCCCCGCGACGGCGCTGCCGTCCTGGACGCGGGCCGCGGCCAGGGCGTGCGCGGCGACAGATTCGGCGATGTGGGTGGCGTGCCACCACACCCCGGCCTGGACCGCGACCAGAAGGAGCAACAGCAGCAGCGGGGTCGCGACGACCAGTTCCGCGCTGACCGAACCCTCCTCGCCCGTCATCGTCGCGCGCAGGCATCGTGGGCCGCGAGCCGCGGTCGCCGCCCGGGCGCCGCAGCGCCGAGCGACGGCCGGTCGGAAAACGCCGCTGCGAGAGATACCGGTGCCAGCGCTGGTCATGGTTGGCAACCTGATCTCAGCCGAGGTTGATGCTGTTGGCCTTGTCGGTGATCTTCACGACGATGATCGCGATCACCACGAGAGCGGCCACCACGAGCAGCGCGGTCACCAGCACCGTCTCGGTGCTGTAGCCGGCATCGGGCTCCTCGCGCATGCGACGCCGACCCTCGACCAGCCGCGCTGAGATCCACACCAGCACGACCCCGATGCGCGGGTCGATGCCGGCCCAGCTGACGTGCCGCCCGGCGGCGTCGGGCCGAACACTGCGGAACCGGGGATGGCGCGGCCAGTTCATGAGATCTCCTCGGGATGTCGGAGTAGGGGTCAAAGTGCGAGAACTTGGGCGAGGGCTGGGTAGCCGATGAAGATCAGGTAGCCGGCGAACAGCCCGATGACCGGCAGGCTCATGCGTTCCGACGCCGACGCGGCGTCGGCCTCGGCGCCGGTCTGCTGGTGCGAGCGCAGCGCGGCGGCTTTCGCGGTCAGGCTGGCCCGGACGCGGGCGCCCTCGGTGCCGGCGAGGGTCAGGGTTGCGGCGAGTTCGACGAGTTCGCCGACGTCGAGTTCGGCGCCGAGGCGACCGAGCGCGACCCACGGGTCGGTGTGGGTGGTGCGGGCCCCGTTCAGCGTGGCCCGGAGCCGGTCGGGCGCCCATCCGACGCCGACGCCCGACGCCCCGTACAGGGCCTGCTCCACCCCCGCACCGCCGGCGAGCGCGATCGCCGTCAGGTCCAGCACCGCCCCGATCCCTCGGCGCAGCTCGTCACGGCGCCTGGCCGCGGCCGCTCGGACCTGCACCGCCGGCAGAAGGGCTCCGATAATTCCCGCCAGAATCCACAGCCACGCCGGGAGGGAGCCGACCCCGGCCAGCGCGAGCGGCACCGACCCCAACGCCGGCGCCAACGCGCCACCGATGCCCGCGGTCACGACGATCGACAGGTGCACCACCGGTGACCGGCCGACCACCTTCAACTCGCCGGTCATCCGCTCACCCGGCAACCCCGCCCGGTGCAGAGCGCGCGCGGCCGGGATCGCCACCCGCACGACCCGCGCCGCGCCGGGCCCGATGTCGTCGGCGAGCACCTCCTCGACGAGGTGCCCGTCGGAGGTCGACGACGGCGGCTCCGCGGGCGCGAGCACCCTCGACAACCGTGGGCGCGACGGTCGCAACCCGACAACGAGCAGACACAGCCCGAGCCCGAACCCGCCGCCGAGCAGCGCGGCCCCAATCCAACCCGGCACCGCGATGGTGCCGAACAAGGCGCCGCCGCCGACGACGACGGCCACGGCGGTCATCGCGGGACCTCGGCGTCCTCGGACAGCAGGCGTCCCGGGTTCGGTGGCCGGGCGATCCGCGACAGCCACGCAAACGACACCAGGAACAGCGCGCCGATCCCGGCCAGCACGATCTGACCCTCGATCGAGCTGTAGGGGGCGAGGTAGGCGCGGTTGAACACGGCCAGCACCATCGCGAGGCCGAGGGTGGCGCCGACGATGACCCGGACCGAGGTCCGTACCCGCGCTCGCGCGACCGCGGTGCGCATCCGCCCGGCCGCCTCCTCGCGGGCCGCGCCGGCCAGCGCGGCCAACAGGTCCGCGAGTTGGCGGGACTGCTGCTGCGCGGCCATCGTCAACGCCGCGATCACGAGATCAGCGGTCGGGTCGGCCAACTCCCGTGCGGTGTGGGCGAGCGCGACCGTAAGCCGCTCCCCAGCCCGCAGCCGCGCCGCGAGCGCGACCACCGCGGGGCGGACCGCGGTGGGCGCGGTCCGCGCCGTCGTGGTGATCGCCTGTTCCAGCCCCGACGCGGCGGCGAGGGTGTCGCGCAGCTGCTCGGTCCACCCGGCGACGGCCTCAATCTTCCCGATCGCGACCTGGTGCGCCCGATCCGGCCCCAACAGCCCCGGTAGCCACCACGCACCGGCCGCGACAAGGACCGCGGCGACCGGCCATCCCGTACCCCAGCCGGCCACCACCCCGACCACAGCCGCGCCTGCCGCCCGCCACCACGTCCGGCTCGGTGACCGGACACCCTCCCCGGCGAAGCCGCCGGCGTGACCGTCGCCCGACGACAACCGGCGGCGGGGTCGGTTCGAGGACTCGCGAGGCGGCGCCTCCTTGTGCACGGGTGACAGTCCGGCGGCCACCAGGGTGACGCCCAGCCCGACGCCGGCGCCCAGCAGCGCGCCGAGCGCCTGGGACGGCGATACCGAAGCGGCCACGGCCGCGATCGGGTCGATGGCGGTCATGGTTGCCTCCAGTGCTGGGTGGCGGCGGTGCCGTAGCCGCGGGTGAGGAGGTCGGCGTCGAGGCCCGCGGCGACGAGGCGGGCCATCGTTTCGGCGCGCAGCGGCGCGGCCGGACGAGCGCGGCGGTCCAGGCCGGGCGCGAACACCTCGTTGGAGATCACGTGCGGGCCGTCGGCGTCCACAACCTCCCGGATGCCCGACACGACCCGACGGCCGTCGCTCGACCAGTCCAGATGCACCACCAGGTGCACCGCCGAGGCCACCAGCAGCGCCGTCGCCTCCACGGTCAGCCGTTCCGGGCCCTGCGCGGCGTAGGCGGCCATCTTGGTGAACACCCCCCGCGTCGACGAGGCGTGGATGGTGGCCATCGACCCGTCGGTGCCCTGGCTCATCACGTTGCACACCGACACCACCTCCGGACCGCGGATCTCCCCGACGATCACCCGGTCCGGAGACTTGCGCAGCGCCGCCCGCACCAGATCGGTCTGGGTAACAGCGCCCTCGCCCTCGGTGTTGGCCTCCCGGACCTGCATCGCCTTCACATCGGCGTGCCGCTGCGGGTCCTTGTCGAAACCGAGCTCGAACGCGTCCTCGATCGTGAGCAGCCGCTCGAACCGGCCGAACTCGCTCGCCAACGCGATCAAGAACGTCGTCTTCCCGATCCCGGTGCCGCCGGCGATCAGGATGTTGAACTTCGCCCGCACCGCAGCACCCAGGAACGCGTGGAGCACCACGTCGATCGTGCCCAGCTCGACCAGCTGCGCCAAGGTGACCCGCCGGTGGCGGTGACGACGGATCGACACCCCCGGCCGCTCACACACCGCCATCACCGCGAACAGCCGGGACCCATCAGGCAGCTGCAAGTTCAACATCGGCGCCCCCGGGTCGAACCGCCGCTCCTGCACCCCGCCGCGCGCCGCGAGCTGCCGGATCAACTCCACCAGCTCATCATCAGATGCCGCGACCGCGCCCACCCGGGCGCGGCGGCCGTCGGCGTAGCGGACGAACACCTCATCGCAACCGTTGATGTTGATGTTCTCGATGTCCGGGTCATCAAGCAGCGGTTGCAGCCCGCCCAGCCCGAACAACGCGTCCAAGACCGCCCGGCGCACCCGCGCCTCGACATCGGGACTCAACAAGGCATGACGCTGAGACAGGCGCTGCTGCGCCCGCCGTTCCAGCACATCACTGATCAACTCATCGGCCGTCGCCCGCCGCTGCTCCAGACCCATGACCGCGCCGGCGCGCGACTCCGCCGCTGACACGCGCTCGGCCAGCTGCTCCACGATCGCGGCCCGTACCTTCGCCGCCTCATCGGCCACCGTCTGATCGACGGCGACGGGAGGTGTGCCGTACGGCACGGCGGACGCCTCGATCCGGGTCCCGTTCGGGGCCGAGGTCGCCTGCCATTCGACGTCCGGCCCGTTACGGCTGCGCGGCCCGGGCACCGGCGGGCTCGTCACCAGCCGACGTTGCGCGGGTATCAACGGCGCAACGATGGGCGACGCGGGGTCCACGGAGGCCACGTCGTACCCGGTCTCCCAGCCGGGGACCCCCGAGCCGAACTCGCCATACCCGTGACCGTCACGGCCCTCGCCATCGTGGCCACTCATCGCGAATCCGCCGGCCACACGTGGTCCGCGCCGGGGCGCTCACCCTGTGGGATGCCGCGGATGGAGGCGACCATCGGTTCGGGGGAGACAAGTGGTCTGAGCTGCGCGACCCGTTCGCTCACCTGCACGACCGCGCGCCACCAACCGCCCCGTCGCCGATCGCCGCGGCTTGCCCATCTCGGACTCGACGCGAATGCCGTGGTGGCGGTTTCGTCGTGCGGAAGCCGGCCCAGGACCTGCACGCCGAGACCGTCCGCGATCTCCCGCGGTGAGTACTCCAACCCCGTGGGAGGTTGCCGTGTCACTACCGCGATCCGCCCGTTCAGCTCGCCGGCCGTGCGCAGCCATGACGCCGCCTGTTCCAGGCCCTCCCGGTCAGCGTGAGTCACCAGGACCACCCCGTCGGCCGCGGACACCAGCGGCGCCGCTGCCGAGTCCGGGTCCATCCGCCCGACGTCGGCCAGCAACAACTCCCCATCGGGACGAGATCGCGCGAAGCGCGCCAACGGGTCGGCCAGCACGTCCAACCCCGACGACGCCTCGTCGCCGGCCACCGGCCCCACCAGCACCCCGGCCCCCGACCCGAGCACCTGCACGTGCTCGGCCACTGACGCTGCCGCCAGCGCTGCGCCCCGGGTCCTGATCGCCAGGCTCGCCATACCCGGATGCGCACCGAGCCCCGACCGGACCGCAGCGACACCACCGCCCGGATCGGCCTCGATTACCAGCACCGAACCACTCCCGCCCTGCAGGAAAACCGCCACACCGGCCGTCAGGCAGCTGACTCCGGGTGACCCTTTCACCGAGCCGATCACGATGAGCATCGCGACTCGCCCCCGTTCACCGGGGACGCCCGGGCAGGACGATCACTGCAATGTCGGCGCCCGCGGCGGTCAACCCGGGCGCGTCGGCTTCGGCGATCTGCAGCGACATCACCGCCACCTCGCCCGACCCGGTCGGCTCCACCCCGAGCAGCACCGCGTCCCATCCCCTACCCGCGATCGCCGGCGACGCGCCCACCGGTGACCGCCGATCCGCGACCGGCAGTACCCGCACCGGCGAACCCGGACCGGCTTGCGGCGGCACCACCCCGGGCGCTACCGCCACCGACACCACAACCGAGCCCGGCGGCGGCAACACCCCGGCCCCACTGGCGAGGTCCTGCGGGATCAGCGAACCCACCGCAACCGGCACGGTCGCCGACCGGCCAAGCACATCCCGCGCGTCAGTGGCGAGCAACGCGGAGACGCCGTCCGCGATACCCACGCTCACCGCCCTGAGGTCCGCGGACTCGACCACGTGCCCGGCAGGGATCGCGCGGGCCGCTACCAACAGCTCCCGCGTTTCGCCCGCTGTGCCCCACAGCACCAAGCCGGCAGTCGCACACCCCACAGTGATCAGCAACCCCAGCGCCGAGAACGCCATCGATCTCCGGCGCCCCCACCACCCCTGACGCCGCGGCGCAGGCCCTCCCCACGCCTGGCTCGACACCGCGCCGGCTCGCGGCGCAGTCACGCTCGATGTCCTCACCGCCCACCACCCGGCGTCACGTTCACCGCGGGCGCGTCGACGACATCCGCGCGCACCGTGCCTGTACTCGCCAGCCCCGAGAACACCCCGGCCTCACCCGCGCCCGACCACGACACCGACCAGGTCACCGTCGCCGACACCGCCAGCCCGTCATCGGGTGACACCGACCGGTAAACGTGACCGCAGTCCGGGGATGCCGCCTCCGGTGCGACGGTGGGCGAGTACGGCGTCCCCGGCCCGCTACACACCACAGTCGTGCCGTCGCCGGTCGTCCAGCGCACCGAGACCGGCATCGCCGTCGCGGTCACCGTCGCTCCCGGCACAGTCACCGACCGCGACACCGGTCGCCACCCGGCCGCGTCAATCCACAACCACGTTGGCAGCCCGACGAGCTGCTGACCCACCGGGCTCAACCGCACGGCCACCGTCGGCAACGCCAACCGGTCACGCGCCGACGCGGCCACCACGCGCGGATCCGGTGGTGGTGCCACCAAAGCCGCCGCATTCTGGGCCGGGTCAAGCACCAACCATTCTCGCCCACCCGGATCGCAGGTGCGGAGCACGAAACGTTGCCCCGGCTTGAGCCGGCCCTCCGCGATCCAGTTGTCACGGATCTCCGGGGCGATCTCCGCAGTGGTAGTGCACACCGGCGCCCCCACAACCGGACCCGCCGAAGCCCCCGCCGCCGGAGGTCGCCCGCCCGACCTACGCGGCATGTCTTTCGTCGCGTCTCGCTTCGATGACGGGCCCGAGCCCACACCCAAGTCACATCCACCACTCGACTCGGCACAGTCGACCTGCGACCAGATCCCACCGCCCGGCGGGTTCGGCAAGGGAGGCGGCTCCTCGGCCGCCGTCGCGGCGACCACGAACCCGGCGGCCAGCATCGCGGCAGCGGCCTGGATCAGCACGATCCCGCCGCCCTCAACCGGAAGTCAACGACCTTCCACCCATCCCCGTCACGCCGGACCTCGGCGTCGATGCGATGACGGCCACGCTGGCCACCGGGGAGGACCTCGCCGTCGGACTTTCGAACCCGGGTAGTGCCGGAGTCGTCCCCGCAGTCCGCCACCCGGACCACAGTTGGGGCGCCGGCCGGAGTCGCGGACGCGACGGTCGGGTTGACAGTGAAATCGCCCATCGTCACCACGCCCTGGACCTCGTCGGCCTGAAGGCTGTCCACGAGCTGCTGACGGGCATAACCAGCGACGAACGTGGCCAGCTCCGGCGACTTCCAATCCGCCGTCCGCGCAGCCACGCCGAACGCGCTCCACATGCCCCGGTACACGGCCAGCGCATCGTCGGCCGGCGACGGCGCCGACGTGACAGGCGAGGGTGCCGGCGGCCGATCAGCGCTCGAGTCGCGCGGTGCAGTCGAGCACGCAGCCAGACCCACAAGAAGCAGAGCAGCGAACACGACGCTCGTGGCGGTGCGCATGACGACCTCCGTGATCTTCGGTAGTCCTTGACTACTCCGCTCCCCCGCGCTGCGGAGCCGAACGAAGCCAGTTCACCCTTTCAGCCCAATTTGACCAAACAGGCCTTATGAAGCAGCCCGGTTGAGCACGATCGGTCGATGACGTGGACGATCCTGATGGGCCTGGTCGGAGCGACCTCGGGTCTACTCGCCCATCGCCGGCTACGACGTTGCCTCCCTGACGATCGTTCACCGCTCCCTGCGACAGCTTGGGCACTGGCCATAGCTGGCGTCGCCGTCGGCGTGGTCGGCGCGCTGGCCCACTCTGCGCCGGCCGCGAGGCTCGTCGTCGCTCATTTGCTGCTCATCGCGCTTCCGCTGGCGGCCTACGACGCCTGCACCGGCACGCTTCCCCAGCGGCACGTTGTCGCGACATATCCGTCCTCCGCGGCGGTAGTCGCGCTCGCCTCGTGGTGGTCCGGCGGGACAGCGACGCTACTCAATGCCCTCATGGGCGCGGCGATGCTATGGGTCTTCCTGCTCGTTCTTGCCTACGCCGGCGGCGTCGGTGCAGGCGACGTACGCCTCGCCCCCGTCCTCGGCGCACACCTCGGCCTCGCCGGCCTCCCTGTCGTTCTCGTCGGAACGATCGCGTCCTTTGTCATTGGTGCCCTCGCAGCCGTGACGCTGTCAGCGCTGGGACGGCTCGGGCCCGACCGACGCATCCCTTTCGGGCCAGCGCTGCTGGGCGGGGCGATCGCGGCCCTTCTGTTCTGACAACCGCTCTCGACTTCGCATCGTTCAGCGCGCGAGTCTGCAATCATTGCACGTCTTGGCGAGTAGCGAATAGTCAACATGGAGGCTTATTCACACCGATTCACACCAGCGAGTAGAACTTTAGCCCGATGACGGCCGAGATGGTGGTTTCGAAGGTGTCGAGCGGGCGCCGGTAGTCGGTGTGGAGAATTCGCCAGGTCTTGAGGTTCGCGATGACCTGCTCGACAACGGCGCGGATCTTGTTGATCGCTGCGTTGAACGTCTTCTGCCAGTCGAGGAGCTCCTCCTTCTTGGCGGTCTTCTTGATGGGCGTGACCATGTCTCGGCCAACGTAGCCTTTGTCGCCGGTCCAATCACAGAGATTCAACGTGGCGAGAGCGCCGGATTCGTCTAGGCAGAACACGTCGTGGCGGGCGCCCTCGATCGGATCGGAGATCCATACAAGCTCACCGTCGAGGGTGCACACGACCTGCACGTTCATGCCGGTGGTCTTGTGCTTCCCCGAGTGCAGACCCGGTGCAGAAGCCCACGACCAGCAGGGAAGCAGCGTCCCGTCGACGAGGTACTGGCGGCCGGGGCGCAACTCCTCAGCGGTGGGAACGTAGCGGGCCAACGCCCGCGCCAGCAGCGGGGTAACCGCTGCGATCGCCCGACTGATCGTCGGCTGCGACACACCGTAGGTCTCGGCCAACTCGCACTGCACCCGATTCCTCCGCAGGTACGTCAAGGTGATCACGACTGAGCTTCCCAACCCCAGAATCGGCGGCCACTCTCGACGATCCGCCAGCGGAACCGAGGACTGGGCATCGGCAACCAACGCACACAGGTCTTCGATTTCACGACGAGAGAACCCAGTGGTATAGTACATACTCGGTGGCCCGCTTACGGGTAACTGGTCAGGTCCCCTGCGGCGTGGCAGCTTGATCTTGAGCTCCTGATGTTGATGATGGCGCGGTGTCCGAGGAGTCCGCTGCGGTCGTCGAGCTGCGTGAGCAGCTCGCGGTGGTCGTTGCGGCGTCGGCGCAGCGGGACGTGGTGGTCGCGCGGCTACAGGCGGAGAACGCGCGGCTGCAGGCGGAGAACGTGGAGTTGCGCCGGCAGTTGGGGCTGAACTCGCGCAACTCCTCCAAGCCGCCCAGCAGCGACGGGCTGGCGAAGCCGGCACCGAAGTCGTTGCGGCGCCGTTCGGGTCGCAAGCCTGGCGGTCAGCCGGGTCATCCGGGGTCGCGGTTGGAGCAGGTCAGCGCCCCCGACGAGGTGGTGGGCCACGAACCGCGGGCGTGCGCAGGATGCGGGTCGGGTCTGGACGACGCGGCGCAGGTCGGGGTGCGGCGCCGCCAGGTGTTCGATATCCCGCCGATCTCGGTGCGGGTCATCGAGCATCAGCTCATCGAGCGGCGCTGTGGCTGCGGGTGTGTCACCGCCGGGGCGGCACCCGAGGGTGTCGGGGCGCCGGTGCAGTACGGGCCGCGGATCGCCGCGATCATGGTCTACCTCTACGTCGGGCAGTTCCTGTCCAAGGCCCGGACCGCGACCGCGCTGGCCGAGTTGTTCGGTACCCCGGTCTCGGCCGGCACCGTCGCGGCGGTGACCGCGCGGGCCGCCGGCGGGCTGGGTGGGTTCCTCGGCCTGGTCGGTGGCCGGATCACCGCAGCCGAGGTGGCGCACTTCGACGAGACCGGGCTGCGGGTCGAGGGCAAGCTGCGGTGGGTGCACTCGGCCTCCACGGGCAAGTACTCGCTGATCACCGTGCACGACCGGCGCGGCCGGGAGGCGATGAACGCCGCGGGGGTGTTGCCCGACTTCGGCGGGATCGCGGTGCACGACGCCTGGGCGCCCTATGACACCTACCCGCAGCTCACCCACGCGCTGTGCAGCGCCCACGCGCTGCGCGAGTTGGTCGCGGTCACCGAGCGGGCCACCGGGAACGACACCGCCGGGAACGACACCGCGGGTCAGTGGTGCTGGGCGACCCAGGTCGGCAATGCGCTGCGCACGCTCAACATCCTCATCCACCACACCCAGGCCCCGACGCGGACGCGGTAGCCGAGCAGGTTCGCCTCTACCACGACGGGGTCGTGATCGGCGCTCACGAGACACGGGCCCGATCGGGCAAGCAGGAGCGCAAGCATCATGCGCTGGCCCGGCGGCTGCGCGACCGCCAGGACGACTACCTGCGGTTCGTCACCGATCACCGGGTGCCGTTCGACAACAATGCTGGTGAGCGCGAGATCCGCATGATCAAGCTGCGGCAGAAGGTGTCCGGTTGCCTGCGCACCTTCAGCGGTGCCGAACAGTTCTGCGCCATCCGCAGCTACCTCGCCACCGCAGCCAAACACGGCATCAACTTCTTCGACGCTCTGGTCACCCTCGCTCAGGGTCGCGCCTGGATGCCAGCAGCAACCTGAGCTGCGGCTGGAGGTTGTCCCGGGACTCGTGGAACTTGAGGTGGCGGTCCCCCATCTGAGTCCTGCCGTGCGGTAGGTACTCGGGTGAACCGCCAAGAACACCACGAGACAGGGGACCGCCGTGCGCAAGAACTACCAGAACGAGGAGAT
>JBBRLM010000056.1:0-42198 GCA_038231335.1 Mycobacteriales bacterium | reverse complement strand
GGCCGACCACCTCGGCGAACTCCGGGTCGCGCACGGTGAAGTACGCGGCGCCGATGTCCACGGGCCGACCCCCGATGCGTCGGCTGGCCATGCGACCGCCCACCGCGCGACCCCGGTCGAGGACCCGGACAGGAATCCCCGCCGCCGTCAACTCGACGGCGCACGCCACCCCGGCCATCCCGGCCCCGACCACGACAACACCCACGGGGGAACGCTAGAACGCGCGAGATCACGGCGCGACTCCACACCACCCACCCGCGCGGGTCGACCGGCCCACCACGCCGAGTTCCCCGTTCCACCCGGCGAGTTCGCCGTCTCACCCGGCGAGTTCGCCGTCCCGCGCGGTGAGTTCGCCGTCCCGCGCGGCGAGTTCGCGGGTGCACCGCCGGCCGGTGTGACGACGGCCCGCGTCCGGCGACACCGCCGACGGACGGTGATCGTCGTCCGGGGGCCGGGAGCGGTGCTGGGCACGGTGCGCCGTCCCACGACGATGATCACGGGCGAACGGCGGATCAAGGATCGTCGCTTCGGGATGAAGGGCGGCCGCATCGGCGGTCCCGCGTCCCGAGGTGGTGGTCGGCGCCACGGCGGCCGGTGAACCCCGGATCGGTGTCGACCGCGCCTTCCGCCCCCCGTTCCATGACCGACAGATTGGGTGCGCTATCGGCCAGATCCGGCCGGAGACGCACCCAACCGCTGATCATGACCACAGCTGATCCCCGGCGGAACCGCGAACTCGCGCGGTGAGATGGCGGACTCGCCGTGTCGGTGTGGTCAACTCGGCGGGGTGGTCAGGCGGGTCAGGCGGGCCTCCCACCAGGCCGTTCGCTCGTCGTCCGCCGCCAGGGGCTTCCGCTGCGTCGGCTCGGGGGCTCGGCGCAGCACCCGGAGCCAGCCGTCGACGGGGAGCAGGGGCTCCGCCACCACGTCGGCGGTGAACAGCGCGCCGGTGCCCAGCCCGCACGCGTAGTCCAGCGAGGGCAGCGCGCCGGCCAGCGCGATCTCCCCCGCCAGACCGACGCTGGTCTGCAGCGCCGAGGACACCACGCACGGCAGCCCGCACGCCTCCGCCACCGCCAGGGCCCGCCGCACCCCGCCCAGCGGCGCGCACTTGAGGATCGCGATGTCGGCCGCTCCCGCGACCGCCACGCGCAGCGGGTCCTCGGCGCGGCGGATCGACTCGTCGGCGGCGATCGGCACGTCCACCCGGCGCCGGACGGCGGCCAGCTCCTCGATCGTCACGCACGGCTGCTCGACGTACTGCAGCCCGCCGGCCGCCGTGTCCAGCGCACGGATCGCGACCACCGCCTCGTCGACCTCCCAGCGGGCGTTGGCGTCCACCCGCACGAACCCCGACGGGCCCAGCGCGTCGCGGACGGCGGCCACCCGCTCGCGGTCGGCGTCCAGTGAGCCGGGCTCGTCCGCGACCTTGACCTTGGCCGTCGCGCACCCCGACGCCGCGACGATCGCGTGCGCCCGCCCGGGCAGGACGGCCGGGACGATGCAGTTGACCGGAACCCGGTCGCGCACCGGCTCCGGCCAGCCCTCCTGCGCGGCCTCCACCGCCGCGGCGAGCCACGGGGCGGACTCGGCGTCGTCGTACTCGGGGAACGGGCAGAACTCGCCCCACCCGGCCGGGCCCTCCAGCAACATGCCCTCCCGCACCGTGATGCCGCGGAACCGGGTGGTCATGGGGATGGAGTAGGTGAACACCGCCCCAGTCTCTACCCCACCAACTCGTGGTCGGCCGGGGTGATCCGCCGCGTGCGCCTGCGGTAGTCGAACGTGTAGCCGGGCCACAGCGTGCGGTTGCGACCGTCGGCGTCGAGGTACCAGCTGGAGCAGCCGCCCGCCGTCCACACCGTGCCGTCGAACTTCTTCTGGATCCTCCTGTTGAACGCGTCCTGCCGGTCGTGGCGGGTGTCGATCGCGGTGGCGCCCGCCTCGTCGACCACGCGCAGGGCGTCGAGGATGAAGCTGGTCTGCGACTCGATCATGAAGATCATCGAGCTGTGCCCCAGGCCGGTGTTGGCACCGATCATGGTGAACAGGTTGGGGAAGCCCGCGATCGTGGTGCCCAGCAGTCCCTCGGGGCCCTGCGCCCAGGCGTCGGCGAGCTTGACGCCGTCGCGGCCGGTGATCGTGACGCCGTCGGCCATGCCCTCGCCGACCTTGAACCCGGTGCCGAAGATGATCACGTCGGCCGGGTGCTCGACACCGTCGGCCGTGACGACGCCGGTCGGGGTGATCCGCGTGATCGGATCGGTGACGACGTCGGCGTTGGGCTGCCTGAGCGAGCGGTAGTAGTCGTTGGACATCAGGATCCGCTTGCAGCCGAGGGTGAAGTCGGGCGTGAGCTTCGCCGCGAGGTCGGGCCGGCCGGCGAATGCCCGGGCCAGGTAGGCGCGGGCGAGCTTCTCGACGACCGTCATCCGACCGGGGCGGCGGAAGCCGCCGACCAGCATCTCGTTGCGGCCGTAGACCATCGCGCGGGCGGCCTTCTGCACGACCGGCGCGGCCCGGTAGATGCGGCGCACGACCGCCGGGATGGCGCGATCGGGCTTGGGCAGCACCCACGGCGCGGTGCGCTGGAAGAGCGTCAGCGACGCCGCCTGCGGCTGCACCTGCGGCACGAACTGGATGGCGCTCGCCCCCGTGCCGATCACGGCGACGCGCTTGCCGCGCAGGTCGACGTCGTGGTCCCACCGCGACGAGTGGAACGCGGCTCCTTCGAAGTCCTGGAGCCCCTCGATCTCGGGCACTGACGGCAGGTGCAGCGGCCCGGTCCCCCAGATGACGACGCGGGCGCGCACGTCGTCGCCGTCGGCCGTGGTGACCGTCCAGCGCGCGCCGTCCCACTCCGCCCCGGTGACCTCGGCGCCGAAGCGGATGCGGTCGCGCAGCCGGTAGCGGTCGGCCACACCGTCGAGGTAGGCACGGATCTCGGGCTGGCGCGCGAAGAGGCGCGTCCAGTTCGGGTTGGGGGCGAACGAGAACGAGTAGAGGTGACTCTGCACGTCGCAGGCGCAGCCCGGGTAGGTGTTGTCGCGCCAGGTGCCGCCGACGCTGTCGCCCTTCTCCAGGATCAGGAAGTCGCCCCGGCCGGCCCCGGCCAGCCGCACGGCCGCGCCGAGCCCGGCGAACCCGCTCCCGACGATGACGATGTCCGCGTCTGCCATGCGCTCCTCCTCGAGTTACCGGCGGTAACTTACCACGAGTAACTTACCTGCGGTAGGGTCATCCCGTGGACACCAGGACCCCCCGACGGCGCGTCGGACGCGCCGAGCGCGAGCAGCAGATCCTGGACGCCGCACTGGCCGTCTTCTCCGAGCGCGGGTTCCAGAACGCGTCGATGGACGTCGTCGCCGAGCGCGTGGGCGTCACGAAGCCGGTGCTCTATACGCACTTCGGCTCCAAGGACGGGCTGCTCCTGGCCTGCATCTCCCGCGCCCGTGCGGAGCTCCTGGAGGTCACGACCACGGCGGCGGCCGCCGCCGACGGGCCCGAGGAGATGCTGCGCCGCGGCACCCGGGCGTTCTTCGACTACCTGGAGCGCCAGGAGCCCGCATGGACGCTGCTGTACTCCGAGTCGACCGTGGCCGGCGAGGCGCTGGAGGGCATCCGCGCCCAGCAGACCGACTTCATCGCCGCCCTGCTCTCCACCCAGGCCCCCGACGCCGATCCCCAGCAGCTCGAAGGCTGGGCGCAGGTGATCGTCGGGGCCTGCGAGCGGCTCGCGATCTGGCGGGGCAGCAACAGGTCGGTGACGAGCGAGCAGGCCACCGAGTACCTGATGGACCTGGCCTGGACGGGGCTGGCGAGGATGACCCCGGTCTCAGAGTGACTGCAGCACCCTGATCCGGTCGGCACGGGAGCGCCGCGCCACCGCCGAGTCGAAGGCGAAGGTCTCGAACTCGTGCGGCGCACCCGCGTGCAGGTGGAACTCCACCGGCACCCCGGCCCGGCCGAGCAGGTGCGCGTACGCGAGGTCCTCGTCGCGGAAGATGTCGAGCTGACCGACCTCGATGTAGGCGGGTGGGAGCCCGGCGGCGTCGGCGAGGCGGGCCGGCGCGGCGTGGGCGGGGACGTCCGGGCCGCCGGCGCCCTCGCCCAGCAGTGCACCCCAGGCCGTCACGTTGTCATCCCAGGTCCACACGGCGAACGGGGCGATCTCCGGATCGACGGACACGGTGCGGTCGTCGAGCATCGGATAGACCAGCACCTGCCGGGCGATCGTCGGACCGCCCCGGTCGCGCGCGAGGATGGCGACCGCGGCCGCCAGGCCGCCACCGCCGCTGTCCCCCATCACCGCCACCCGGGACGGGTCGACGTTCAGCTCGCCGGCGTGCTCCACCAACCATCGCAGCCCGGCGTAGGCGTCCTCGACCGGCGCGGGGAACGGATGCTCGGGCGCCACGCGGTAGTCCACCGCCAGCATCGGGACGCGTGCGTCCGACACGTAGCGCGCGACCGGACCGTCGTACAGCGCGACGCTGCCCATGATCATCCCGCCGCCGTGCAGGTGGACCACGGCCGGGCCCGGCACCGCGGCCGCACCGGACGGGGCGTACCAGCGCAGCAGGATCTCGGCACCGTCGGGCGTGGAGGTGGCGAAGTCCGTGATGTCGACATCGCCGGGCATCGGCTGCATCGCGGCGGTCTGCGCCATGATCGCCTCGGTCATCGGCCGCCTCCCGAGCACGTCTCCGACGGCGGGCGGCGTGAACTCCGCCATGCCGGCCATCATCGGGGCGAGGGCGGCGGCGATCTCGGGGTCGAGTGCGAGGGCCATCAGCGCGGCGGCCCGACGATGACGTTGCCGAACATGTCCGAGGCCTGGGCCATGCGGTCCCGCGAGATCTCGAAGCCGTCCGGGCGGGGCGTGGCCCGGTCGCGGCCGGCGAAGCGGAACATCCCCTCGATGCCTCCCGGCGTGCAGATCATCAGCAGGTCGGCCTTCTCCGACGTGATGCGGTAGCCGTGCGGGACGTTGCGGGGCAGGAAGACGATGCCCCCCTCCGACAGCTCCGTCTCCTCGTCGTCGCACCAGATCAGGGCGGTGCCGCTGACGAGCATGAACACCTCGTCCTCGTTCTTGTGCAGGTGGTACGGCGGAGCCTCCCCGCGGCCGACGTCGAAGCGACCGACCGTGAGCTGGCCGTTGGTGGCCTCGGCGTCGAGCAGGATCGCCAGGGTGCCGCCGTCGAGCCACTCCAGTTGTTGCTGCTGTTCGGGTTGCGCGATGTAGGCCATGCTCATGTCAGGCAACTTATCAGCTGCCTGAGTACTTATCAATCAACTGATAACCTGTGCCGGTGGCCGAGGACTTCACGCAGTGCCTGCCCTACATGGCGAGGACGCTGTCGAACGCGCTGTCGCAGCAGCTCGAGCGCACGCTGCACCCCCACGGGCTGACCCACGCGCAGCTCGGAGCGCTGGCCCAGCTGGCGTTGGGCCCGGCCACCGGGATGTCCGGGGCCGAGCTGGCGCACGGCGCCGACGTCACGGCCCAGTCGATGTCGACGGCGGTCGCCTCCCTGCTGGAGCGCGGCCTGGTGGACCGCACCCCGCACCCGACGCACGGACGCGTCCTGCAGGTCCGCATCACCGCGGCAGGCGCGGACCTGCTCGACCGGGCCCAGGCCGCCACGCGGTCGGTGGAGGACCGGGCCACAGCCGCTCTGTCGGCGGCGGAGCGGGCCGAGCTCAAGCGCCTCACGCACCGGGTCATGGACACGCTGGGGCTCCGGACCGGCATCGGGGCACAATCACCCCGGTGAGTACGACCGCACCCCGGCTTCTCCAGGTCCAGCACACCGAACACGTGACCCCGCGGATGATCCGCGTGACGCTGGGCGGCGACGAGCTCGCCGGGTTCGGCGGCGATGGCCCCGACCGGCGGATCAAGATGTTCTTCCCCGTCCCCGGCCAGGAACGCCCCGCCGTGCCGCGGGCGATGTCCGGGGGCCCGGTGTGGCCCGCCGGAGAAGCCCGCCCGGCCATCCGCACCTACACGGTGCGCCGGTTCGACGCCGCCGCCGGCGCGCTGGACGTGGACTTCGTGCTGCACGACGGCTACGGACCGGCCGCCGCGTGGGCGCGGGAGGCGCAGCCCGGCGCGTGGGTGGGAGTGTCCGAGCCGGGCGGGCACTACCAGCCCGACCCGACCGCGGACTTCCACGTCGTCATCGGCGACGAGACGGCGCTGCCGGCCGTGGCCACCGTGCTGGAGGCCCTGCCCACCGGGGTCCCGGTGCTGACCCTCGTCGAGGTGGCCGACGCGGGCGAGGAGCAGGCGCTGCCCGCCACGTGGGTGCACCGGGGCGACCGGGCTCCCGGCGAGCCGCTGGCCGAGGCCGTCCACGCGGCGGAGTTCCCGGCCGGGCGGGGGCAGGCGTGGCTCTCGGGCGAGTCCACCTGCGTCAAGGACCTGCGCAGGCACCTGCTCGACGAGCGCGGCCTCGACCGCCGCGCCGTCTACGCGACGGGCTACTGGCGCGCCCGCTGACCTCGGGGATCGTGCGCGGCAATCGTTGCTGGGGCGTTGATCGCCGCGCACAGGCGGCGGCAGCCGCCCCTACAGGGTCTTCCAGATGATCTCGTTCATGATCTCGTTGGTGCCGCCGCCGATGCCGAGGATGCGCGCGTCGCGGTAGTGGCGCTCCACCTCGTGCTCGCGCATGTAGCCCATGCCGCCCAGCAGCTGGACGCACTCGTGCACCACCGCCTCGACGCACTTCACGGCGGTGTTCTTGGCCATCGCGGTCTCGCGGAGCATGCCCTCGGGGCGCTGACGCCCGCCTCGTCCCTCGGCGGAGGCGAGCCAGCGGCTGGTGACCGTGCGCGTGTAGGTGCGGGCCACGTCGATCTCGCGCGCCATCTCCACCATCTTGTGCCGCACCACCTGCCGCGCCGAGAGCGGTTTGCCGAACGTCTCCCGCTCACGGATCCACGCCATGGTGAGGTCGAAGCAGCGCTGCGCGGTGGCGTAGGCCTGCACGGCCAGTGAGAGGCGCTCGCTCTGGAACTGCTGCGCGATCTGCAGGAATCCGGAACCCTCGGCGCCGACGAGGTGCCCGGCCGGCACGCGGACGCCCGCGTAGGACAGCTCGGCGGTGTCGGAGCACAGCCAGCCCATCTTCTCGAGCCTGCGCGACACCGTGAACCCGGGCGTGCCCTTCTCGACGACGATCAGCGAGATGCCACCGTGGCCGGGACCGCCGGTGCGCACGGCCGTGGTCACGAAATCGGCCCGCACGCCGGAGGTGATGTAGAGCTTGGCCCCGTCGACCACCCACGAGTCGCCGTCGCGGACTGCGCGGGTGCGGATGCCGGCCACGTCCGAGCCGCCGTCGGGCTCGGTGATGCCCAGCGCGCCGATCATCTCGCCTGCCAGCGTGGGGCGGACGAACCGCTCGATCAGCTCGGGGTCGCCGGCCTCGACGATGTGCGGCACCGCGATGCCGTGGGTCAGCAGCGCGGCGACGAGCCCGCCCGAACCGCCGGAGAGGATGATCTGCTCCGCCACCAGGAACCCGTCGATCGCGTCGCCCCCTCCCCCGCCGACCGACTCGGGGAAGGCGACACCGAGCAGGCCCGCCACCGCCGCCTTCTTGTGCAGCTCGCGCGGCACCTCGCCGTCGCGCTCCCAGCCGGCGAGGTGGGGGACGATCTCTCGGGTGGTGAAGTCGGCGACCAGCGCGCGCAGGGCACGGCGCTCGTCGGTGAGCCAGGGATCGGTGTACGCCACGACCACGGACGTTAGAGCAGCAGTTGTTCCACCTGCGCCCGGTAGTCGCGGTAGATCTGCCGGTACCGCTCCAACGCGCCTACGCGGTCCTCGGCGTCGAGCCGGTCGAGCATCTCCCGGTAGCCGTCGAGCCACACCTGCCAGTACTCGCGACCCGACGCCATGGCGAACAACCGCAGCGTGCGCGCCACCACGAGATCGACGTGCGTCTGCAGCTCCCGGTTGCCGCTCGCCGAGATCGCGATGGTGCTGAAGTCCGCGCCCGCGACCGCGGCGGCCGGCAGGTCACCCGCCGCCAGGTGGTCGCTGAACTCGGCCAGCCGCTCCCGCATCCGCTCACGGTGGGACTCCGTGAGGTTGTCGAGGCCCCACTCGACACCCGCGCAGGCCAGCACCCCCATCACGTCGATGAGCTCCAGCGCGCTCTTCTGCGTGACGTGCGTGACGCGCCGCGTGCGGTTCGGCGCGACGTCGACGAGCCCCTCGGCGGCCAGCTGCGCGATCGCCTCCCGGATCGGGGTGATGGACACGCCCAGCCGCGCCGCCACCTCGCCATCCTTGAGGACGGTGCCGGCGGGCAGCGTGCCGTCGACGATCTCCTCGCGGAGCCGGCGCAGCACGGCCTCCTTGCGGGTGAGCGGGACGGCGAACGACACGGCAACTCCTCGGCCCCGGGGCGGACGGGAAGCGTACGGCCACGGGCGGAACCACCGGCCGGGCACGTCGCGGGCCCGGCCGGTGGGCTCAGGGGGTGGGTTCAGGCGGGGATCAGCGTGAATCCCTCGTACTCCTTCGCCGCCACCTCGTCGCACTTCTCCCGGTAGACCCCGACGCCGCCGATGTAGGCCATGAACACGCGCGGCTTGCCCGGCACGTTGGAGCCCATGTACCAGGAGTCCGCCGTGGGGTAGAGCGTGTAGTTGCCCGTCTCCTCGACGTGGCGCACCCACTCGTCCTCGGCCTCGGCGCTGGCCTCGATGCCGGCCGCACCCTGGGCGCGGACGAACGCGATGCAGTCGGTGATCCACTCCACGTGCTGCTCGATCGACACCATCATGTTCGACAGCACCGACGGGCTCGACGGGCCGGTGACCGTGAACAGGTTCGGGAACCCCGCGACCGCGAGCCCGAGGTAGGTGCGCGGCCCCTCGCCCCACTTCTCGTTCAGCGCGACGCCGTCGACGCCGCGGATGTCGATGGCGGCCAGCGCCCCCGTCATCGCGTCGAAGCCGGTGGCGAACACGATGGCGTCGAACTCGTAGGACTGCTCCGACGTGCGCACCCCCGTCTCCGTGATCTGCACCAGAGGGGTCTCCCGCAGGTCGACCAGGTGCACGTGCCCGGCGTTGTAGGTCTCGTAGTAGCCGCTGTCGAGGCACGGCCGCTTGGTGCCGAACGGGAACGACCGCGGCGAGAGCGTCTCGGCCACCTCGGGATCGGCGACGATCGAGCGGATCTTGGAGCGGACGAACTCGGCGGCGGTGTCGTTGGCCGCCTTGTCGGTGATCATGTCGGTGTAGGCGGTGAGGATGCCGACGAGGCTGCCCTGGTCCCAGCCCGCCTGGTACTTCTGCTCGCGCTCGTCGGCCGGCACCTCCAGCGCCGACTGCGTGGCCTCGGCCACCGGCACCCCGAAGCCCGAGGTCCGCTGCGCCTCCCGCCAGGCGCGGTAGTCGTGCTTCATCTGCCCGACCTCGTCCTCGCTGAGCGGGCGGTTGCCCGCCGGCATCGAGAAGTTCGGCGTGCGCTGGAACACCGTCATGTCCGACGCCTGCTCGGCCAGGAGCGGGATCGCCTGGATGCCCGAGCTGCCCGTGCCGATCACGCCGAGCCGCTTGCCGGTGAAGTCGACGCCCTCGTGCGGCCAGTGCCCGGTGTGGAACGTCTCGCCGCGGAAGGTGTCGATGCCGGGGACCTCCGGGGTCTTGGACGCGGACAGGCAGCCCGTCGCCATGATCACGAACTGGGCGCTGACCTCCTCCCCGGCCTCCGTGGTGACGAGCCAGCGGCCGTCCCCGTAGATCGCCGACGCCACGCGGGTGTCGAACCTGATGTCGCGGCGCAGGTCGAAGCGGTCGGCCACGTGGTTGACGTAGCGCAGGATCTCGGGCTGGGTCGGGTACTTCTCCGACCACGTCCACTCCTGCTCGAGCTCCGGGGAGAACGAGTAGGAGTACGACAGGCTCTCGACGTCGCAGCGCGCGCCCGGGTAGCGGTTCCAGTACCAGGTGCCGCCGACCCCGTCGCCCGCCTCGTAGACGACGGTGGACAGGCCCAGCTCGCGAAGTCGGTAGAGCTGGTAGAGCCCGGCGATGCCGGCCCCGACGATGACGGCGTCTATTTCTCTTCTGGCAGCCGGCCCGGCCCCGTCATGCTCGGCCGATACGTTCTCGACGGGACCGGAAACATCGCGCCCGGTCACGCCTTCACCGCCACGAGGTGGCGGTCGATCTGCTCGACGGCGTAGTCCATGCCGGCGGCGCTGCCGGGCAGGACGTTGACCATGGTGAAGAAGCCGTGCATCTGGCCGTCGAAACGGCGGTGCTCGGTGGGCACGCCCGCGGCCGCCAGCTTGGCGGCGTAGGCCTCCCCCTCGTCGCGCAGCGGATCGTGTTCCGCGGTGAGCACGACGGCGGGCGGCAGCCCGGACAGGTCCGCGGCCTTGCTCGGCGACGCGTCGACGTTCGCGCGCGACGCGGCGTCGGGGGCGTAGTGGTCCCAGAACCAGATCATCGAGTCACGCGAGAGCAGCAGCTGGTTGGCGGGGTCGACGTAGCTGGCGTTGTCCACATCGGCGTCGGTGACGGGGTACACGAGCACCTGCAGCGCGATGTCCGGGCTGCCCTCGGCCTTCGCCCGCTGGGCCACGATGGCGGCGAGGTTGCCGCCGGCGCTGTCGCCCATCACGATCAGCGGCACGCTGCCACCGGCCAGCTCCGTGACCCGCGACGCGGTCCAGCCCAGCGCCGTCCAGGCGTCGTCGGCCGCGGCCGGGTAGCGGTGCTCGGGGGCGAGCCGGTAGTCGACCAGCACGACCACCGCGCTGGCCCGGTTCGCGAGCTGGCGGCCCAGCGTGTCGGACTCCTCGATGTTGCCGATCACCCACCCGCCGCCGTGGTAGTAGACGATCACCGCGCGCGGGGTGCCCTCGGGCACGAGCACGCGGATCCCGAACGAGGAGCCGTCCGGGTTGGCGACCTGCTCGTCGCGTACCGAGGCCACGTCCGGGCCCGGGCCGTAGAGGTCGCGGAGCATGCCGCCGAGGCCCCGGGCCTCGTCGGGCGTCATCTCGTGGAGCGGCTTCGCTCCCGATTCGGCCATCTGGGTCAGGAATCCGGCTGTCGCGTCGTCGAGCGCCACTGTCCACCTCGTCGTGGGGTAGGTCACGGGCCACCGGTGTGTGGCCGACACCACACCGTAGGAAATGCATCCTGCATCACGCATCCGCCGAGCGGCGGAACCTGCACGCGATCCGCGACGTAGCGTTCTCCGCATCCGCCCCGAAGGAGACGCAGTGCCCGCACGCCGCCGACCCACCGACCGCACCGCCACGGGTTGCACCGTGACCGTGTGCCGCGGCTGCTGCTGCGGCACCGACCGCAAGCACCCCGGCGTCGACCACGCCGGCCAGGTGGCGGCGTTGACGAAGGGCATCGGCGACGCCGGGCGCGTGCGGGTGAGCGACTGCCTCGACGCCTGCGAGCGGTCGAACGTGGTGGTGGTCGGTCCCTCCCCCGAGGGCAGACGCGCGGGCGCCCGCCCCACCTGGCTCTCGGGCGTGCTGCACCCCGACACCGTCGACGACGTGGTGGCGTGGGTGCGCGGCGGAGGCCCCGGGGTGCAGGACCCACCGGGCATCCTCGACCTCTCGGCCTTCGCCCCGACGCGCAAACAGCGCGCCGAGGCGGGCGAGCTCTGAGGAGGGACCCACCCCAGCCCGGCGAGTTCGCCGATCCAACACGGCGAGTTCGCCATCTCGCGGCCCGAGTTCGCCGATCCGCCATCACGCCTCCGGGGCCGGACGCGGACGCAGCGGAATCGGGTCGGCCGGGCCGACGTGCTCGTCCAGCCACGCGACCAGCGGTCCGGCCGCCAGCCAGGCCTCCCGGACCCGGCGCAGTGGCTCGTCGGTGGCCAGCCACGGGCCCACGTCCCAGCTCCGGCTCACCTGCAGTCCGCGGTGCCGGAGCAGCCCCAGACGGGGATGGTCGGCCACGACCCCGCGCGGCCGCCCGACGAGCGATCGCGACTCGTCGAGCGTCCAGCCCTCCAACGCGTCGAGGATGGCTGCCGGGTCGGCCGCGGCAGCGTGGTCGGGTGCGGCCGGGAGGGCGGCGACGGCCTCGCGGTAGCGCTTGAGCTGCGGCCCGTCGAACGCCCAGTGGCCCGCCGACACCGAGAGCGCGGTGGCCGTCAGCACGACGCCGAGCACGCAGCCACCCGGGCTCGCGGCCACGCAGCCGACGTCGGTGCGATACGGCGGCGCGTCGGGCCGGAAGCGTCGGTTGACCTGCGCCAGGAACACCCGTGCCGGGCCGAACTCCGGCTCCAGCGCGGTGGCCAGCGCGCGCATCGGCCCGCGCAGCTGCGTCTCGTGGCGATCCTGGTGGGCCGCCCAGAACTCGTGGGTGTTGTCGGCGGCCAGCTCGGCCAGCAGCGCCGGGCCCTCGAGCGGCCATCCTGCGAACGTGTCCATGACTTCTCCTCACACGGTGTGGTGTGCGGATACGGACGGATCCCGGAGCCCCGCGGTTCCCCCGTCGCCGAAAGTTCCGTTCACAGCAACGCCACAGGAACCCCCCATCGGGACCACAGCCACGGGCCCGACCCTGGCTACCATGTCGACAGCAGAGCCGATGCAGGCAGACGGGCTGGGGAGCGCGATGGACGAGCGGGCACAGGGCGACCGCTCCCTGCGCCGACCCGACGGCAGCGCCATCCGCGTGCTCGTCGTCGACGACGAGTCCAGCTTGTCCGACCTGCTGTCCATGGCCCTGCGCTACGAGGGCTGGGAGGTCCGCACGGCCGCCGACGGCTCGTCCGCCGTGCGCACCGCGCGGGAGTTCCGGCCCGACGCCGTCGTGCTCGACGTCATGCTCCCGGACTTCGACGGTCTCGAGGTGCTGCGCCGCATGCGCGCCGACACCGCCGACGTGCCGGTCCTGTTCCTCACCGCCCGCGACGCCGTGGAGGACCGGGTCGCCGGCCTCACCGCGGGCGGCGACGACTACGTCACCAAGCCGTTCAGCCTCGAGGAGCTCGTCGCGCGTCTGCGTGGGCTGCTGCGCCGCTCCGGCATGTCCGCGGCGCGGCAGGGCTCGGAGCTGGTGGTGGGCGATCTCGTGCTCGACGAGGACAGCCACGAGGTCCGCCGCGGCGACGACGTCGTGGAGCTCACGGCCACCGAGTTCGAGCTGCTGCGCTTCCTCATGCGCAACCCCAAGCGCGTGCTGAGCAAGGCCCAGATCCTCGACCGCGTGTGGAACTACGACTTCGGCGGCCAGTCCAACGTGGTGGAGCTCTACGTGTCCTACCTGCGCAAGAAGATCGACGCCGGCCGGTCCCCGATGATCCACACCGTGCGGGGTGCCGGCTACGTCCTGAAGCCCGCGGCCTAGCGGGTGAGGCCACACTCGCTGCGCACCCGGCTGGTCGCGACCACGCTGCTGCTGGTCGCGCTGGCCTCGGCCGTGGTCGGGGTGGCCACCACGCTCACCCTCCAGCGCTTCCTCTACACCCGGCTCGACGGCGACCTCCGCAACACGAGCGCGGCGTTCTCACGGTTCGAGAACACGCCGGAGCCGGGCCAGCCGACGAACCCGCCGCCCGGGTTCGGTGGGGGCAACGGGCCCCGCCCCCAGGACGCCGTCATGGCCTTCGTCGTCAACGGCCAGGTCACCTACACCCGCGTCTTCTCCCGCGACGGGTTCGGCACCGTGCCGGTCTCCGACTACCCGGACCTGATCGCCGTGGCCCCGGACGCCCCGTCCACCACAGCCGATCTCGGGCCGCTCGGGGTGTACCGGCTGATCTCCACCGTCCGCCCGGACGGCACCCGTCAGGTGACGGGGCTGCCCGAGAGCTCGGTCACCGACATCATCGCCTACGTCGTCGCAGCCGAGCTGATCGTCGCCGCCGCCACGCTGCTGGTGGCCGGATTCGCCGGTGCCGTGCTCGTCCGTCGCGAGCTGCGACCCCTCGAACGCGTCGCCGTCACGGCCACGCGCGTGAGCAACCTGCAGCTCGACCGGGGCGAGGTCGAGCTCGCCGAACGCGTCCCCGACGCCGACCCCCGCACCGAGGTGGGGCAGGTCGGTGCGGCGCTCAACCGGATGCTCGACCACGTCGGCTCCGCGCTGGAGGCCCGCCAGGACAGTGAGACGCAGCTGCGCCAGTTCATCGCCGACGCCAGCCACGAGCTCCGCACGCCGCTCGCGGCGATCCGCGGCTACGCCGAGCTGACCCGGCGTACGACGCTGCCCGAGGAGACCACCTACTCGCTGGTGCGCATCTCGTCGCAGGCCGAACGGATGACCACCCTCGTCGAGGACCTGCTGCTGCTCGCCCGCCTCGACGCCGGCCGTCCGCTGGAGCGCGGCGAGGTCGACCTCACCCGCATGGTGCTCGACGCCGTCAGCGACGCCCACGCGGCGGGCCCCGACCACCGCTGGCTGCTCACCCTGCCCGACGAGCCCGTGACGGTGCCGGGCGACGGGTTGCGGCTGGCACAGGTCCTGGCGAACCTGCTGGCCAACGCCCGCACCCACACCCCCGCCGGCACCTCGGTCACGGTCGCGCTCGCCTCCGACGCCGGGCAGGCGCGGATCTCGGTGGTCGACGACGGCCCCGGCATCCCGGCCGAGCTGGTGCCGCACGTGTTCGAGCGGTTCGCCCGCGGCTCGACATCGCGGTCGCGGGAGAACGGCAGTACCGGGCTGGGTCTGGCCATCGTCGACGCCGTGGTGGCCGCCCACCGCGGATCGGTGCAGGTCACGAGCCGGCCGGGCCGCACCGAGTTCGCCGTGTTACTGCCGACGGCCGGTGTGGTCGCCACCACCCCGCCGCGCCGCCCCGCCCGCACCCACTGACCCATCCGACACCCGCTCACAGGTCGCGCACAGGTCGGGCACCGTCGGGACACAGCGGACATGAGCAGTGTCGACGAGCGTGACCACGACGCTCGCCCGCCCGCCCGACTCCTCGCCCGCTCCCCCCGTCGAGGCCCGCCGGCTCCGGCCCCGCCACGCCCTCCTGGGCGCGCTGCTGGTGGCGACGGCCGTGCTCTACCTGTGGAACCTCTCGGCGTCGGGGTGGGGCAACGCGTTCTACGCCGCCGCGTCGCAGGCCGGCGGGGTCAGCTGGAAGGCCTGGTTCTTCGGCTCCTCCGACGCGGTCAACCTCATCACCGTCGACAAGACCCCGGCCGCGCTGTGGGTCAGCGGGCTGTCGGTGCGGATCTTCGGGCTGTCGAGCTGGAGCGTGCTGGCCCCGCAGGCACTGATCGGCGTCGCGTCCGTGGCGCTGCTCTACGCCTCGGTGCGCCGCACCGCCGGCACCGCCGCGGGACTGCTGGCCGGGGCCACCTTGGCCCTGACCCCCGTCGCGGTGCTGATGTTCCGCTTCGACAACCCCGACGCCCTGCTCGTCCTCCTGCTCACCGGTTCGGCGTACGCGACGCTGCGCGCGGTCGAGAAGGGACAGACGCGCTGGCTGATCCTGGCCGGGACGCTGGTCGGGTTCGGGTTCCTCACCAAGATGCTGCAGGCGTTCCTCGTGCTGCCCGCGCTGGCGCTGGTGTGGCTGCTGGTGGCGCCGGTCGGCATCGGGAAGCGGCTGCGTGACCTCGCGCTGGCCACGCTGGCGATGGTGGTCAGTGCCGGCTGGTGGGTGCTCGTCGTGGAGCTCTGGCCCGCCGCGGACCGCCCGTTCATCGGCGGATCGCAGGACAACAGCATCCTGGAGCTGATCTTCGGCTACAACGGGTTCGGGCGCCTCACGGGCGACGAGGTCGGCAGTGTCGGTGGCGGCCAGGCCGGGGCCGGGGCCACCGGCAGCTGGGGCGAGACCGGACTGACCCGGCTGTTCGGCTCCGAGTTCGCCGGCCAGGGGGCCTGGCTGCTGCCCACCGCCCTGCTGCTGACGGTCGCGCTGCTCTGGTGGACCCGCAGGGCCGTCCGCACCGACGGCCTGCGCGCGGCGACGATCGTGTGGGGCGGCTGGCTGGTGGTCACCTGGCTGACGTTCAGCCTGATGGCCGGCATCTTCCACCCCTACTACCTCGTGGCGCTGGCCCCGGCCGTCGGTGCGGTGGTCGGGATCGGCTCGGTGGTGCTGTGGCGCGACCGGGCAGGCGTCGCGGCCCGCATCACGATGGCCGTGCTCATGGCGGTGACGGCGGGCTGGGCGTTCGTGCTGCTGCGCCGCACGCCGGAGTGGCAGCCGTGGCTGGCCTGGACTGTGCTCACGGTCGGGCTCGTCGCCGCGCTGGGGCTGCTCGGCGTGCACCGGGCCCCGCGCGCGCTCGCGATCGGGGTGGCGACCGCCGCCGTCGTCGCGGGGCTGGCCGGTCCGGCCGGGTACTCGCTGGCCACCGCAGCCACCCCGCACACCGGCGCGATCCCGACCGCCGGACCGCAGGGGGCCGGCATGGGCGGGCCCGGCGGCGGTGGGTTCGGCAGAGGCCAGTTCGGGGGCGGCCAGTTCGGGGGCGGCCAGTTCGGGGGCGGCCAGTTCGCCCGGGGACAGCGCCCTCCGGGTGCCGGCACCGGCGCGTTCTCGGGAGCGGGCGGCTTCGGGGGAGCCGGTGGCCGGGGAGGCGCCGGCGGGTTCGGCGGGGTCATGTCCCTGCTGTCGAGCCCGACGCCCGGAGCGGCGGTGGTCACGGCGCTGCAGCAGGACGCGTCGGGCTACCGGTGGGCCGCAGCGGCCGTCGGCTCCAACACCGCGGCGGGCTACCAGCTCGCCACGCAGCTGCCCGTGATGGCGCTGGGCGGCTTCAACGGCACCGACCCCGCTCCCACCCTGGCGGAGTTCCAGCAGCTCGTGGCGCAGAAGCAGGTGCACTGGTTCGTCGGCGGCACAGGGGCGGGCGGGTCCCTCCTGGGCGGCACGTCCAGCGGCGGCAGCGACGACGCCCAGCAGATCGCGCAGTGGGTGCAGAAGACGTTCACCGCCACGACCGTCGACGGCACCACGCTCTACGACCTGTCGGGCGGGGTGGCGTCATGAGCCACGCCGACGTGATCGCCCCCGCGGAGGCGTCATGAGCCGCGCCGACGTGATCGCCTCCGCGGAGGCGTCATGAGCACCGTCACACCCGTTCGGGACGCACGCACAGCTCCCCCACAGGACGAACACAAGGCCCCGACATCGGCCCCGGAGATCGTTTCTGTTGTGAGCGAGCTTGCGAGCGAACCGAAGACACAGCGCCCCGATCAGTGCCGACCGAGCGCCGGCGAGGGAGTGCGATGAGCGTCGACACCGCGCTGGCCCAGCCGAGCAAGGCCGGGGACACCGCACCTGAGCCCGGTCCGGTCCTGGACGTGGTCGTCCCCGTCTACAACGAGGAGGACGACCTGGAGCCGTCGGTCCGCCGGCTCCACGCCCACCTCACCGACCACTTCCCCTACCCCTTCCGCATCACGGTCGCCGACAACGCGAGTACCGACTCCACCCCGGTCATCGCGGCCCGGCTCGCGGCCGAGCTGCCCGCCGTCACGTCGCTGCGGATGGACCAGAAGGGCCGGGGCCGGGCGCTGCGGGCGGCCTGGTCGGCGTCGGACGCGCAGGTGCTCGCGTACTGCGACGTCGACCTGTCGACGGACCTCGCGGCGCTGCTCCCGCTCGTCGCCCCGCTGATCTCCGAGCACTCCGACCTCGCGATCGGCACGCGGCTGGGCCGCGGTTCCCGCGTGGTGCGCGGGGCGAAGCGGGAGTTCATCTCGCGCAGCTACAACCTGATCCTGCGCGGGGCGCTCGCCGCCCGCTTCTCCGACGCGCAGTGCGGCTTCAAGGCCATCCGAGCCGACGTCGCACGACGGTTGCTGCCGCTGGTGGAGGACACCGGCTGGTTCTTCGACACCGAACTGCTGGTGCTGGCCGAACGGGCCGGGCTGCGCATCCACGAGGTGCCGGTGGACTGGGTGGACGACCCCAACAGCAGCGTCGACATCGTCAAGACCGCCACCGAGGACCTCAGGGGCGTGCTCCGGCTGCTCCGCGCGTTCGCGACCGGCGCGCTCCCCCTGCACGAGCTCCGCGGCCAGTTCGGCCGTGACGCCATCGAGGCCACGGAGGTGGCCGGAGTGCCCCACGGGATGACCGGCCAGGTCGCGCGGTTCGCCGCGATCGGCGTCGCCAGCACGCTGGCCTACCTCCTGATCTACGCCCTGCTGCGCGGCTCGATGGGAGCGTTCGGGGCCAACCTCGTCGGCCTGGTGGTCACGGCCGTGGCCAACACGGCGCTCAACCGGCGCGTGACGTTCGGCGTCAAGGGGCGCGAGGGCGCCGCCGCGCACCAGCTCCAGGGCCTCGTCGTGTTCGGTCTCGGCCTCGCGCTCACCAGCGGTGCGCTGCTCGCGCTGCACACCTGGTGGCCCGGTGCGAGCCAGCTCGTCGAGATGGTCGTGCTCGTGGCCGCCAACGCGCTGTCCACGGTGCTGCGCTTCGTCGCCTTCCGCGCGTGGATCTTCCGCGGCCGCCGCTCCCCCAGCCCGTCGAACGGGGCAGCCGCGTGACACGTGCCGCAGCCTCGGCTCCCCTCCCAGCCACCCCGTTGCCAGAGGAAAGAACAGCATGACCGCCACCCTGCCCCCCACCGACCAGCCGACGGCGGAACCGCCCCCCGCCTCACCCCCGGCCCGGACGGGCCGTGAGCGGATCGCGCTCGGGGTCCTGCTCGCCGGCACCGCCGTGCTCTACCTGTGGGACCTCGGCGCATCGGGCTTCTCCAACTCCTTCTACGCCGCGGCCGTGCAGGCCGGGACGAAGAACTGGGAGGCCCTGCTGTTCGGCTCGCTGGACACGGGCAACATCATCACCGTCGACAAGCCACCGGCGTCGCTGTGGGTGATGGCGCTGTCCGGGCGCATCTTCGGGTTCAACTCGTGGAGCATGCTGGTCCCCGAGGCGCTGATGGGCGTCGCGACGGTGGCGCTGGTCTACGCCGCGGTGCGCCGGGTGTCCGGCCCCCGCGCGGGCCTGCTGGCCGGCCTCGCGATGGCGCTGACGCCCGTCGCGGTGCTGATGTTCCGCTTCAACAACCCCGACGCCCTGCTCGTGCTGCTCATGGTCGGCGCGGCCTACGCGACGGTCCGGGCGCTGGAGAAGGCCGGGACGCGCTGGCTGGTGCTGGCCGGCGTCCTCATCGGTTTCGCGTTCCTCGCAAAGCTCGGCCAGGCGCTGATCGTGCTGCCCGCGCTGGCGCTGGTCTACCTCGTGGCCGCGCCCACCGGGTTCTGGCGACGCGTCCGGCAGCTGCTGCTGGGCGGGCTGGCGATGGTCGTCTCGGCGGGCTGGTACGTGGCCGTGACCGAGATCTGGCCCGCGGACAGCCGCCCCTACATCGGCGGCTCGGTCGGCAACAGCCTGTTGCAGCTGGCCCTGGGCTACAACGGCCTCGGCCGGATCTTCGGCGGCTCGGGTGGCGCCGGCGGAATCCCGGGCGGCGGCTTCCCCGGCGGCGGTCTCCCGGGCGGCGCCGGTGAGGGCGGGTTCCCCGGGGGCGCGGGTGGCGGCGGTATCGGCGCCATGCTCGGCGGAGGCGAGGTCGGGATCGGCCGGATGTTCAGCTCCGAGATCGGTGGCCAGGTGGCGTGGTTGCTGCCCGCCGCGCTCGCGCTGCTGGTGGCAGGTCTGTGGACCACGCGCCGGGCGCCGCGCACCGACCCGACCCGGGCGTCACTGATCCTCTGGGGCGGCTGGACGCTGGTCACGATGGTGGTCTTCAGCTTCGCGGAGGGGATCTTCCACTCCTACTACACGGTGGCGCTGGCCCCCGGGATCGCCGGGCTCGTGGGCGTCGGCGGGCACGAGCTGTGGCGTCACCGCACCACCTGGCCGGGACGCGCGGCGCTGGCCGTCGTCGTCGCGGGGACGGCGGCGTGGTCCTGGGTGCTGCTGGGCCGCTCGGCGACGTTCCTGCCGTGGCTGCGCTGGGTCGTGGTGGTGCTCGCGGTGATCGCCGTGGTCGCGCTGCTGGTGCCGGCCATGTCTGGGCGCCGAGGTGATTCCTCCCGCGGAGGCGCAGGCCAGCGCGGGCGCTGGGCCGGGGCAGGGCTGCTCGCCGTCGTGCTCACCGGTGTGGCCGGACCCGCCGCCTACGCGGTGGACACCACGGCCACTCCGCACACGGGGTCCATCCCGACCGCCGGGCCGGCGACCGCCGGTGGTCGCGGTGGGTTCCCCGGCGGCTTCCCCGGCGGCGGCGCGGGTGCTCCCGGCGACGGCCGGCAGCGGGACACCGGCGGTGGGGCCGCCGGTGGCGCGGGCGGTGGCGGCTTCGGCGAGGACGCCGCCACCGACCCGGCCCTGACCGCGCTGTTGCAGGCCAGCACGACGAAGTGGTCGGCGGCCACGGTCGGGGCGATGGGAGGGGCCGGGCTCGCGCTGTCCAGCAACACCGACGTGATGATGATCGGCGGGTTCATGGGATCCGACCCGGCCCCGACGCTGCAGCAGTTCCAGGCCTACGTGGCGGCCGGGGACGTGCACTACTTCGTCGAGGGCGGGGGGTTCGGCGGCGGAGCAGGCGGCCCGGCGAACGCTCAGCAGCTGGTGGAGCAGGTGCCCCAGAACGTCCGGAACAACCCGCAGTTCGAGCAGTTCCTCGAGCAGGCCCGCACCGGCGGCGGGTTCGGTGGCCGTGGGGGCTCCGGCACGGAGATCACCACGTGGGTGAAGGACAACTTCGCCTCGAGCACGGTGGGCGGCCGCACCGTCTACGACCTCACGAAGCGCAAGTGAGGCCCTGAACGCGTGCGCCCAGATGGCGCACGTCCGCTCGGTGGGCCCGTCGTCGCAACCCCCCAGCGACGGCGGGCCCACCGGGCACCCCCGGACGGCCCGCCGTGGGCGTGGTCACGCCGTCGTGCACGGACACCACCACCGGGCCCTGCCACACTCGGTCGATGGACCTCGTGGGCTGGACGGTGGGCACGGCGCGGGCCGTCGTGGAGCTGACCCGCTCGGGCGTGGTGCGCCCCATCCGGCCCGACCGGCTGCTCGGCATGGGCGAGGGGCTCCTGCGCTACGGCGCCACCATCGCCGCCGGGTGCGCGGCCGGGGCCGCCCGGCATCCCGACCGGACCGCGATCGTCGACGACGCCGGCTGGCTCAGCTACGCCGAGCTGCACCGGCGCACCGACCGGCTGGCCCGTGCACTCGCTGACACCGGCATCGGAGCCGGGGTGCGGGTCGGGGTGCTGTGCCGCAACCACCGCGGCCCCGTCGAGACCCAGATCGCCGTCGGCAAGCTCGGCGCCGACGCGGTGCTGCTCAACACCGGACTGTCGGCGTCCCAGCTCACGGCGGTGATCGACGAGCTGCACCTGCACACCGTCGTCGCCGACGAGGAGTACGTGCCGGCGGTGCAGGGGTGCCCGGTCGTCACGGCCTGGGGCGCGGGCCCGACCACGCTCGAGGATCTGGTCGCGCGTGACGGCGACACGCCGCTGCCACTGCTGCCGCCGTCCGGGCACACGATCGTGCTGACCTCGGGCACCACCGGCCCGCCCAAGGGCGCCCGCCGCCCGGCGCCGCACAGCCTCGCACCGGTGGCCGCGGTGCTCTCGGCGATCCCGCTGCGCGCGGGCGAGCCGGTGCTGATCGCGGCGCCGCTGCTGCACACGTGGGGCAACGCAGCACTGCTGCTGTCGTTGCTGCACGGCTCTCCCATCGTCCTGTCGCGGCGCTTCGACCCGGAGCAGCTGGTGCGCCTCGTCGAGGACCGCCGCTGCGACGCCGTGTTCGCGGTGCCCGTCATGCTGCAGCGGCTCATGGAGCTCGACACCCGTGACGCCTGGCAGCGGCACCGGCCGCGCATCGTCGCCGTCAGCGGGTCGGCGCTGCCCGCATCGCTCGCGTCGGCGTTCATGGACCGTTTCGGCGACGTCCTCTACAACCTCTACGGCTCCACCGAGGTGTCGTGGGTGAGCATCGCCGGGCCCGCCGACCTGCGCGCGGCTCCCGGCACCGCGGGCCGCGCGCCCGCGGGCACCCGCCTGCTGATCATCGACGAGTCCGGGGCACCGGTCGAGCCGGGCGCCGACGGCCGGGTGTTCGTGGGCAACGACATGCCGTTCGACGGCTACACCCGGGAAGGCTCGGACGTGGAACGGATCGGCGGGCTGATGAGCACCGGCGACGTCGGGCACCTCGACGCCGACGGGCGGCTGCACCTGACCGGCCGCGCCGACGACATGATCGTCAGCGGCGGGGAGAACGTGCACCCGGGCCCGGTCGAGGAGCTGCTCGGTGCGCGGCCCGAGGTGCGCGAGGCCGCGGTCACCGGAGTGCCCGACGAGGAGTACGGCCAGCGGCTGGCTGCCTTCGTGGTGCTCGTCGACGGTGCCTCCGCCACCGCCGATGACGTCCGAGGCTGGGTGCGCGCGGAGTTGAGCCGCTTCGCGGTCCCCCGGGACGTGGCTTTCGTGGACGAGCTGCCACGCAACGCGACCGGCAAGGTGGTGCACCGTCAGCTGGACACCCGATCGAGTTAGGGCACCCTTACTGTAGCGTGCCGTCATGGACGAGGCCCGGTGTGCGGTGCTCGCGCGCGCACTCGACGAGCCGCTGGCCGGCACCGCCCCGGTCGCGCCGCGCTGGGTCTGCCTGGAGCACCGGGGGGCCTGGCCCCGCGACGTCGGCGAGCACCCCGATCCGGCGGTGGCGGCGTTCGCGGCGCGGGCCGCGGCGTCCGGGTGGCGGTTGCTGCTGATCCGACGCCCGGGACGACGGTGCGCCGACGCCGAGGGTCGCGTGTACCTCACCGACACCACGCCGTCGGTGGCCCGCACCACACAGCTCACCGTCGCGGGGCCGGCCGAGCTGGCCGCGGTGCCCCTGCCTGCCAGTGGTCCGCTCCCCGGTCTCGTCGTGACCGATCCGCTGTTGCTGGTGTGCACCCACGGCCGCCGCGACCGCTGCTGCGCCCTCGACGGCCGCGCGCTCGCCCTGGCCGTCGGCGCTGGTGACATCGGGGAGGGGGACGTGTGGGAGTGCAGCCACCTCGGCGGCCACCGGTTCGCCCCCACCGCGCTGGTGCTGCCCACCGGCTACCTCTACGGCCGCCTCGACGTCAGCACCGCGGTCAGCGCCCGGAAGGCCGCCGGGCTGGGCGAGGTGGAGGCGGCGCTGTGCCGGGGCCGCTCGACGTGGTCGCCGGCAGGGCAGGTGGCCGAGCTGGCCGTGCGCGCGGCCACCGGCCTGCGCGACGCCGACGCGCTGACCGTCGTCGACGGCCCTCCGGCCACGGTGCACGCGAAGGACGGTCGGAGCTGGACCGTGGACGTGGAACCCGACGACGGGCCCGTCCGACCGGCCTCCTGCGGCGCCGACGCCGTGCCGTCGCGGGTGCTACGGGCCGCGCGCGTGTACCAGCGCGCGTAGCGTTTCGCCGGTGACCACCACCGGGACCGCCGCCGACGCGGTGGCGGACATGTTCACCTCCTCCCTCGCGGACCACCCGGCCGTCGTGGCCGCGGGCCGGATCGCGCACGACGTCCTCGCCCCGCACGCCGCCGCGGCCGACGACCCGGCCCGTGGCGTCGATCCCGCCCACCTCGCGCAGCTGGCCGAGGCCGGACTGCTCAGCGTGACCGTCCCGGAGGCCGAGGGTGGCTACGGCGCGAGCGCGCGGGTGGACGCCGAGGCCGTGGAACTGCTCAGCGGCGCCTGCACGGCCACGTGGTTCGTCACCACCCAGCACAACACCCCGCAGTCCCTCGCCCGTGGCACGCAGGGCCTGCCCCCGGACGCGGTCACCCACGGCCCGGCCGCCGCGCGGCACCGGGCCGGGCTGGCCGACGCGTCCACCACCGCGGGCATCGCGATCGCGCACATCCGCCGCCCGGGCCCGCCCGCCGTCCGCGCCGAGCCCGACGGCACCGGCTGGCGGTTCTCCGGCACGGCCGACTGGTGCACCGGCTGGGGCCTGATCGACATGGTCATGATCGCCGCGACCACGGCCGACGACCGCTTCGTGCAGGCCCTGGTCCCCGCGCGGGAGCAGCCGGGCCTGCGGGCGGGGGCGCCGCTGCCGCTGTCGGTGATGGGCGGGACGCGCACGGTGGCGCTGGAGATGGACGGCCTCGCCGTCGGCGCCGACGACGTGCTCGCGGTGATCGACGCGGCGCGGTGGCGGGTCGTCGACGCCGCCCGCACCGCCAACACCAAGCCCGCCGCACTGGGCCTGCTGCGCCGCGTCCTGGTCGGGCTCGCGCAGCTCGGCGAGGCCCGGGACCGGCCCGAGGCGGTGGACACCGCACTTGCACTCGCCCCGCGGGCCGCCGAGCTGCGCGCGGAGGCGTACGCGCTGATGGCGGACGTGCCGACGGCCGAGCGGGTGCCCGAACGCGTGGCGGTGCGGGCCGAGCTCGCGGAGCTGACCGTCCGCGCCGCCCACGCCCTGATCGCGGCCCGCGCGGGCAGCGCGCTGCTCACGAGCAGTCCCGAGCAGCGCTGGGCCCGCGAAGCGGCGTTCCACCTGATCCAGGGCCAGACCGCCGGCGTGCGCGCGGCCCAGCTGGCGGCCTTCGGCCACCCGTGAGCGGATAACAGTGTCCCGACCCTGATTTCCGCGCACGACCGGCGCAGCCGCCCGGCTCACGTACATCCGGTCCGGCACACTGCGCCCATGACCACCGCACTCCCGCTGCGACCTCCGGCACACCAGGTCAGCCCCCGGGCCGTCCGGTGGTGGCAGCTGCGCGACCTGATCACCGTGCTCGTCCTGCTCGTCCCGCAGGTGGTGCTGGAGATCGTGTTCGGCACCGGCTGGCTGGTCATGACCGCGATCATCACGGCGGCCCTCGGCGCGGCCTACGTCCTGGCCGTGCCGCCGCTCCTGTTCCGCATCCACCGCTGGGAGATCACCGACGAGGCCGTCTACACGCTCTCGGGCTGGCTCGTGCGCGAGTGGCGGATCGCCCCGATCTCGCGCGTGCAGACCGTCGACACCGAGCACGGGCCGTTGCAGCAGCTACTGAAGCTCGCGAGCGTCACGGTCACCACGGCGTCGGCCAAGGGGCCGGTGAAGATCCGCGGCCTCGACGCCGCCGACGCCGCCGAGCTCGCCCGCGTCCTGACCGAGACCACGCAGGCGACCCCCGGTGACGCGACATGATCGAGCCCCACCCCGAGGGCCCCGGACCGTCCGGCACGACCGCCGAGCTCGCGGTCGAGACCCCCTGGCGGCGCCTGGATCCCCGCATGCTCGTCGTCACCCCGATAGGCATGATCGTCCGCCTCTTCCCGGCGTTCCTGATCGTGCTGATCACGGGCGGCGGGAACGGCGACCCCGGCCGCCTGATCGGCACCGGCGTGGCGATCGTGCTCATCGTCGCGCTCGGCGTGGTGCGCTGGCGCACCACCCGGTACCGGATCACGCCGGAGCGTGTGGAGCTGCACAGCGGCTGGCTGCGCCGCCAGCGCCGCTCGGTGCCGCGCGACCGGATCCGCACCGTCGACCTCACCGCCAAGCTGGAGCACCGCCTCTTCGGGCTCAGCGTGGTGAAGATCGGGTCGGCGTCGGGATCGTCCAGCGAGCACCACGGCCTGAGCCTGGACGCCGTGAGCAAGGCCGAGGCGGATCTCCTGCGCCGCGAGCTGCTCGACCACTCTCACACGAGCGTCCCGGTTGCCGAGGCTCCCGCCGCGGCTCCGGTCGAGGTGCTCGCCCGGCTGGACTGGTCGTGGCTGCGCTTCGCCCCGCTGACGTTCTCGTCGCTCGCCGGTGTCGGCGTGATCGCGGCGGCGGCGTTCAACATCCTCAACGACCTCGGCGTCAACCCCACCGAGATCGGGGCCGTGGACGACGCCGCGATCCAGCTCTCGCACGGCCCGATCTGGGCGGCCGTCGGTGTCGTCGCGGCGATCGTGCTGGCCACCGCGGTGCTGGGGGCGCTCCTGCTGTTCACCGAGCGCTGGTTCGGCTACCGCCTGACCCGTGAGCGCTCCGGCGAGGGCAGCACCCTGCGCGTGTACCGCGGCCTGTTCACCCGCCGCTCGCTGTCGGTGGCCGAACGCCGGATGCGCGGCGCCGAGATCGTGGAGCCGCTGCTGCTGAGGGCCGGGCGCGGGGCGCAGTGCCGCGCGCTGTCGGCCGGCCTCGCCCGCGACGCCCAGGGCGGCGTGCTGCAGCCACCGGTGCCCCGCGCCGAGGCCCACCGCGTGGCGTCGGCGGCGCTGCGGGAGCACCCGTCGGAGATCACCGGGGCGGTCCTGCGCCGCCACCCCCGCGCCGCGCTGACCCGGCGGATGACGCGCGCCCTGGCCCCGACCGCCGTGCTGGTCGTCGTCGCGTTCGGGGTCGGGTCGCTGGTGTCGTGGTTGAGCTGGGCCGGTCCGACGAGCCTGGTCCTGCTGCCGGTCGCCGCCCTGATCGGCTGGGACCGCTACCGCAACCTCGGCCACGAGCTCACCGGCCGCTACCTGGTGAGCCGCCAGGGCGCGGTGGCGCGGCGCACGGTGGCGCTGCAACGTTCGGGCGTCATCGGTTGGACGGTGCGGCAGAGCATCTTCCAGCGCCGGGTGGGCCTGGTGACCCTGGAGGCCGTGACGGGTGCCGGCGCCGGCGGCTACGCGGTGCTCGACCTGGCCGCCGCCGACGCCGTGGCCCTGGCGGACGCAGCGGTGCCCGACCTGCTCGCCCCGTTCCTGCTGGCCCCGGCCGGGACCGGTCGTGCGCGGAAATCAGGGCTCCAGCAGTGATTTCCGCGCACGGGCCGCGTCAGCGGCGCCGGGTGCCGAACAGCCCACGCGTGATCTCCTGGCCCAGGGCGGAGCCCGCCGACCGCAGGAACGACCTGACCATCGGCGACCCGAGCACCTCGGCCACCATGTTCGCGGCCTGGGGCTCCTGGCGCGGGGGCGGCGGGGGCGCGTCGGCGGGCGGGGACGGCGGGGCGGGGGCCTCGGCGATCTTCGCCGTCAGCTTCTCGTAGGCCGACTCGCGGTCCACCGTGGTGCCGTACTTCGCGTACAGCGGCGACGCGTGTGCCGCCGCCGTGACCGCGTCGCCACCGATGGCCGCCATCAGCGAGCGCGGGGCCCGCATCCGCGACCAGGCCACCGGGGTGGGCGCGCCCGTCTCGGACAGCACCGTGACGATGGCCTCACCGGTGCCCAGCGAGGTCAACGCCTGCGCCATGTCGTAGTTCTTCGTGGTCGGGTAGGTCTTGACGGTCTTCGCCAGCGCCGTCTGGTCCTCGGGCGTGAACGCCCGCAGCGCGTGCTGGACGCGTGCGCCGAGCTGCGACAGCACCGCGTTGGGGATGTCGGTGGGCAGCTGCGTGCAGAAGAACACGCCGACACCCTTGGACCGCACCAGCTTCACCGTCTGCTCGATGCGCTCCAGGAACGCCTTCGATGCGTCGGTGAACAGCAGGTGCGCCTCGTCGAAGAAGAACACGAGCTTGGGCTTGTCGAGGTCGCCCGCCTCGGGCAGCTCCTCGTAGAGCTCCGCGAGCAGCCACATCAGGAACGTGGAGAACAACCGCGGGTTGGCAGCCTGGTCGGCCAGCTCCAGCAGGCTCACGACCCCCTTGCCGTTCACCACGCGCATCAGGTCGGCAGGCACGAACTCCGGTTCGCCGAAGAAGTCCTCGCCGCCGGCCGCCTCGAGGTTGACCAGTGCCCGCAGGATGACCCCGGCCGTGGCGGGCGAGACCCCGCCGATGCCCTTGATGTCGGCCTTGCCCTCGTCGGAGGTGAGGTGCTGGATGACCGCGCGCAGGTCCTTGGTGTCGAGCAGCGGCAGCTGCTGCTGGTCGGCCCAGTGGAAGATGAGGCCGAGCGTGGACTCCTGCGTGTCGTTGAGCGACAACACCTTGCTCAGCAGGATCGGCCCGAACTGCGTCAGCGTGGCCCGGATCGGCACCGCGGAGCTCTTGCCGCCCAGCGACAGGAACTCGACGGGATACGCGGTGGGCGTCCAGTCGTCGCCGGTGTCCTTGGCCCGCTGCTCCACCTTCGGGTTGGACTGGCCGGCTTGCGCCATCCCCGACAGGTCGCCCTTGACGTCGGCGAGCAGCACCGGCACGCCCGCGTCGGACAGCTGGCCGGCCAGGCCCTGCAACGTCTTGGTCTTGCCGGTGCCCGTGGCCCCGGCCACCAGCCCGTGCCGGTTGAGCGTCGCGAACGGGATGCGGACCTTCGCGGTCGGATCGACGACACCGTCGACGACGACGCACCCGAGCTCGAGAGCAGCGCCCTCGGTCACGTATCCGGCGGCGATCTGTTGGGCGGCCGAAGCCGTGTTCTCTGCCACGGAGCGGAGCGTAGCGCTTAGGCTGCGTGGGTGAACGACCGTCTGGTATGGATCGACTGCGAGATGACCGGGCTCGACCTCGCGAACGACGCGCTGATCGAGATCGCGGTGCTCGTCACCGACGGGGACCTCAACGTCCTCGGCGAGGGCGTGGACGTGGTGATCCACGCCGACGACGACGCACTGGCCGCGATGCCCGACGTGGTCCGCGACATGCACGCTCACTCGGGCCTCACCGAGGAGGTGCGCAAGGCCACGGTCACGGTGGCCGAGGCGGAGCAGCTCGTGCTCGCCTACGTGCGCGAACACGTCCCGGACGCGCGCGTCGCCCCGCTGGCCGGCAACTCGATCGGCACCGACCGCGGCTTCATCACCCGCGACATGCCCGAGCTCGACGCCCACCTGCACTACCGCATGGTCGACGTGAGCTCGATCAAGGAGCTGTGCCGGCGCTGGTTCCCCCGCGTCTTCTACGCGAAACCGGAGAAGGGCCTCGCCCACCGCGCGCTCGCCGACATCCTGGAGTCCATCCGGGAGCTCGACTACTACCGCCACACCCTGTTCGTCGCACCCCCCGGCCCCACGTCCGAGCAGGCCCAGGCGGTGGCGGCGGGGCTGACGCAGAGGACCTGACAGCCCGCGCTAGACTGCTCAGGTCATCGGCTGAGGCCGGTGTGCATGGTGGGTGTAGCTCAGCTGGTAGAGCACCTGGTTGTGGTCCAGGGGGCCGCGGGTTCAAGTCCCGTCACTCACCCCATGCAGCGGGCCCCCGCAGCGTGGTCGTTCAGAAGCTCTTGCTAAGGTTTCGGAGCGCCAGGCAGTGGGGCGCGATGCAGGCGCCGTTAGCTCAATTGGCAGAGCAGTTGACTCTTAATCAACGGGTTCGGGGTTCGAGTCCCTGACGGCGCACCATCTTTGCAGGTCAGAGCGTTGTCATCTAACTGTGGTACACATCCGAAGAGGTCAACTCGTCGTTTACTCGACGCAAACCCTTCCGGAGCTGATGCCACATGGCCCGTCCTCCTCTGGCTCTCGGCCACCACGGGACCATCGCCTGCAAGCGCGAGAACGGCCGCTGGGTGGCCCGCTGCCGCGTCAGGGACCTCGACGGAGTCACGCGGCGCGTAGCGCGCTGGGGGACGTCCAGAGCGGCCGCACAGCGGGACCTACAGGACGACCTGCGCCGGTGCCATGGCGATCGGGCAGTGGTCCTCCGCCCCAACTCCCGGTTCCGCGACGCGTCCGAGGTCTGGCTGGCCAAGATCGCCGAGCGGCGCGAGGACTCGACGCTCGACATCTACACGCACTGGCTCAAGAAGCTCATCCTCCCGCAGCTCGGCGAGCTACGACTGGCCGAGTGCGACGTCGCCAACATCGACGCGTTCTTCTGACGTCTCGAACGCGCGCGCCGGACCGTCAAGCATGCCGACGGCTCGAAGTCCGAGAAGCCCCACTACGCCGCGAGCAGCCGGCGCTCAGTGCGCAGCATCATCTCGGGAATCCTCCAACAGGCCGTGCTGCACCAGGCAATCGCGTCGAATCCCGTTCGGGAGCTTGAACGCATTGAGTCGCCGAAGGGGCATGCGACTGCCAAGCCGCGCGGTCTGACCGCCGAAGAGCGCCGCCGGCTGCTCGCCCACGTCGACACGGACAAGGTCGCCATCGACGCGGATCTCCCCGACCTGATCCGTTTCGCGATCGGCACCGGGCTGAGGATCGGCGAGCTGTGCGCGGTCCGTTGGATGGACGTCAACCTCGACGGCCTCGCGGTGGTCAGCGAGCACGACATGCGCCTGGTCCCGGTCGTGGCTGTCCGGCAGAACGTCTACCCAGTCAAGGGCAAGGGCCTGGCCGTGCATGGCGGCAAGACGTCGATGGCGCTCCGGATCGTTCCGCTGCCCGAGTTCGTGACGACTCGGCTCCGAGCGCGCCGATACGGCGACGAGGCGCCCGACCAGCCAGTGTTTGCCTCAGCCGGCCGCGACGGCGCCCCGACATATCGCTGGCCCTCAACGCTCCGTCGGACCGTCCGGACCGTGCGAGCCGAGGTCGGCCTCGACTGGATGACGCCCCACACCTGGCGCCGCACGTACGCGACCATCCTCGACGACGAGATGACCTTGACCGACCGCGCAAAGGCCGATCTCATGGGCCAGGCCAAATTCCTCAAGGACACTTACGTCAGCCGTGGGGAGCTACACCCAGATGCCGCGGTGTTCCTGGACGCCGCACTCCGTTAATCCTACTCGGGTTCAAGGAATCCGGCGAGCCCTAAAGGCCTACTATTGGCAATAGACGATGTCTTAGCGACACTCCGAAGCACGACTACTCGCCCCCCGGGTTTGCCATCATAAGGAGCGAGAACGCTTCGCGACAGATGGCGTCGTTAACTCGATGAAGCTCATTCTTATGATCTTCAATTGATGCCGTAGCAGCGAGCTCAGATAGAAGCTGATCAACGATGTCGGTTAAAGTCTGCACGTGACGGGGCCTGACTAGCGACTGATCGGACGTCGCACGTCGCAATAACTGAAATGAGAGAAGTGCCGCCACCACCGCCGTATGATCCTCATTCGGATCCCAACCTGATAGATCATCAACATCGACTGGAGTTAGCGTAATAGGGGATACGGGACCGAACGACTGCCAAACGGCCCGAAATGCATCGGCAGACAAATGATGCAGATTCGTAATGTGGCGGGCCACGGCCGAGCCAACCATAGGTTCGTTAACTAGTGAAGCCTCTGTCGCGCTTCGTTTAGATAGCCACACGGCCTCACTGCCACCCCACGCTTTTGCGAACGCAGCGACGACCCGTCGGCTTGGAAGTCGATCACCCCGAAGAGACGCGAAAAGCGTCGAACGTGGGATTCCTTCTCGCTTGCTGATCTCGTCGACTGACGGAGCCCCAGATCCATACCGATCTCGAAGATCTCGTAGGTCTTTGGTGAAGGCAGCTAACGGACCAGCCGTCACCTCGGGACTGACCGCTCGCCTCGTCATCGACGCCCACCTCCTTGGATCACACCCTAGCGCAGTCTCACTTAGTCCCGTACGGTCAGTCTCACTTAGTCCAGCGACCGTAACTGAGGAGGAGGCAACGGTGGCAACACGACGAGCTTCGAGCCGTGAGAGAACGCTGCTGGTAATAGTGGCTCTACTCACTGGACTCAACGCTGGCATGGTCGCGAGCATGCTTGCCATCTCAGGGGGAGCCGTACTCGGTTCGGCGGCCACGAGCGGCGGAGTGGCCTTCGCTGGCGCTGTCTCACTAGCGCTACTGGTTGAGTCGACTCTTGGGCTCTTCGGAGATCGAGCCGCATGATGGGGATAGGGGCCTCGTGTCCCCGGTGCGCTGGGACCGGCCCGGGGTTGCCGGTCGGGCGGCTGCGTTGCGCTGGCATCACCGGCGCGGGTTGGTGCGGGCGCGGTGAAGCGCACGTTCGACGACGGCCGCCCGCCCATCCGCCCCGTCGGGTGGGGTGAGGGTGACGCCGGCGGCGGTGAGCATGGACAGATCCAGCGTCCACACCCGCGCTGATCGTCGGGTCCACACCTCGCCGGCGGCGTGCACGTGGTCGCCCGCCTCGGCGTCGGTCATGCCGGTGACCCGGCGCAGGTACGCGAGGGCCTGCTCGGCGCGGCCGGTGACGTTGGCGTGCCCGAAATGGGTCGACGTATGGCAGTCCGAGCACAGGCAGATCAGCCGGCGCAGCGCCTGCACGCCCGTGTGGTCGTCGTAGGCCCACCGCTCATGCGCCTCCATCCGACGCCCCACGCCCCGGTCCTCCGTAGCGCCGCACGCTTCGCACTTCTGCCCAGCCCGACCGGTGATCATCCGCCGGAGCCGTTCCCAGTCCTGCGCGGTGACACAGGTGCGGACGTTGGTGAACCAGCACGACCGCGGCACCATGTCCACGAACAACCCGGACCCGAACGTCCGGTCCTCCCCTGGCAGCAGCTCGGGGATCGGCGCGCCGGCGGTCCACCGATTCAGGCCTGCGGTGGGTGGGGTGGGGTCGTACCAGCGGCGCGCGGCCTGGTCCCAGCGGGCGCCGAGTTCCTTGGCCTGGTCCTTCTCGGCGTAGGGAACGTCAAGGTAGGCGCGGGCCGGGGTCGCCCTTCGGGGTGGCGGTGAGCCGACCATGGGTCATCCTCCGGTGGCTGCTGGTGACCGTGGCGTGGGGTTCAGAGTGCCATCCGTCGCCGTCCTACACACCCGGATCGGCCAACCTCGGTGCTGGCGGCCGGACACCAGCGGGACCACGCGGCGTGCGCTGCCGCGGGTCCTCGATGGGCCCGCGGCAGCGCCCGCGCCCGTCACCCGACCTCGGGATCGTCGTAGTGCACGTCCTCCGGCTCGGGCTGTTCCTCCTCCAGGTCGACGAGAATGGTGCGGGCGGTGTGCTGGATGACCGCCTGCGCGGCGGTGATCGTGTCGGGGTCGCCGTCGGTCCAGCCGCCGACGTAGACCGCGGCGACGTCGCCGACGTCCAGCCCGAGCACGGTGCACACGATGAACGCGACCGATTCAGCCTCGGTCTCCCGCTGCGCCCGGGACGCTTCGCGGCGGGTCGCGTGCCCGGCGCGGATGTGCGCGAGCTCGTGAATCAACACGTGGACACGCTCGGCGGGCGATAGGGCGGGGTCGATGTTGACGACCCGATCCGGGTAGTTGGTGTGCCCGCGCGCCCCTTCGGTCTCGGCCTCGCCGGTCAACCGGTACCCCTCCTTCTCGGTCAGGGCGGCGATCGCGTCCCACGCCCCGTCCGGGGTGTCGCCGGTGACGTACCCGACCTCCGGCAGGTCGGGCACCGGGTCGCCGTCGGTGTCCTCGTAGCGGAACACCCGCTCCAGCCGGAACCCGCGCACCACCATCGCCGGCCGGCCGTCGGGGTCGTAGGGCGGGTGCTGCCCGGCCTGGGCGCGTTCTGCCGCCTCGGCGGGGGTGAGGCGGCGGCGGACCGGGGCCATCACCGCGAACGACCGCGCCCCCTTCTCCACCTGACGGCCCAGCGACTGCCAGGCCCGGTACCCGGCGACGCGGGTCAGGGTGACGCCGCGCTGCTCGGCCTGCATCCACAACAGGAGCGCGTTGTTGGGGCTGTAGCGGGTGAACCGGGCCGCCACCCGCAGCATCGCCACCCACGCCGTGCTGGTGGTCAACTCGGCCACGGCGGCGGTGAGCTGCTCGGCCAACGCGTCGACCTCGGCGGCCCGCTCCTCGGGCGTCTTCCCCGCCCGCCCCTTCGCCTTGGCCTTGCCCGTCGCGGTTGTGGTGGGTTGGGTCGTGGTGTCGGTGCTGGTCATCGCGCGTCCTCCGGCTGCCGTCGTCGTGGGGTTGGGTCTGTCGGCCCGTCCCCGAAGGGGTGGCGGGGGCGTGCCCCCTCCGCCTTTCGGCGCGAGTGCGCGGCCGGAGAGGCTCGCAGTCACGGGCGGCCGGAGGCCGTCACGCAGTGACGCGGAGCGAAGCGCAGCGCCCTTTACTGTGAGACCGGCCGTGCTAAGCCAGGGCCGGCAGGCCTCGCCCGCAGGGCGTCCATCAGTCGTTCCTCGGCCCGCGCGGCCTGGAGCGCGAACCCGGCCCAATGCGACCAGGACACCGGCGCGGCCCGCGATCCGCTGTCCACCGGCCGTGTTCTTAACCGGGCCGGTGTCCCGATCGGCGCGCACCATGATCAGCCGATCGGGTCGGCCTGTCCGGGTCGTGTCGGTGGGGCCAGACTGATCGGCGTGCGGGCATACGTCGGAGTGACCGACGGGGACTGGTACCGGTTCCTCGACGCCGCGCCCGGGCTGAATGAGGTCAACTTCTGGCGCCCTGCCGGGGGCCACGCCTTTCGGGCCTTGACCCCGGGAGAGCCGTTCTTCTTCAAGACCCACTACCCCGACAACCGGGTCGTCGGCGGAGGGTTCTACAGCGGGTTCGCCCAGCTGCGGGTGTCGGAGGCGTGGGAGTTCTTCGGGCCCGGCAACGGCGCCACCGACATCGAGCAGATGCGGCTACGTGTCGGGCGCTACCGACGGGTGCCTATCGCGTCGGGTGACGATCCGGTCATCGGCTGCGTCCTGCTCCGCGACGTCGGTTTCTTCACCGACCGGGTGGCCGACCCGCCGCCCGGGTTCGCACCCAACGTTGTGCAGGGCAAGAGCTACGACCTGGCGGACCCGGCGGTGGCGGATTACTTCTCCGGCCTGCTGCAGCGCTTGCTCGGCGCCCCCGCCGCGGTCGACCTCACCGAGCCGTGGGGACGCGACGGACCCGTCTACGGAGATCCCCGCCTGGCGCCCTACCGGCTGGGACAGCAAGCCTTCCGCGCGGTGGTGCTCAACGCCTACGGCCGGCGCTGCGCCATCACCGGCAGCGCGATCAGGCCCGTGTTGCAGGCGGCGCACGTCCGGCCGCTGTCGGGCGGCGGTGAACACCGCCTCGACAACGGCCTGCTCCTGCGCTCCGATGTCCACACCCTGTTTGACCGCGGCTACCTCGCCGTCGACGCGCGCCATCGCCTCGTGGTCAGCCCACGCCTGCGCGCGGACTTCGGCAACGGCGAACAGTTCTACGCCAAACAGGGACAGCCGATCTCGTTGCCACCCCGCCCCATCGATCGACCCGCCCGCGACGTCCTCGAATGGCACCTCGACGAGGTATTCCAAACCAGCTAATCGGTTGCCGCTGCTGGCCTTGGCTCGTCCCGCCGCGGGCTGCGCCCGTCAGCGTGATCGACGGCGGCCCGGGTGGCGTGCCACGATGGGTGGGTCGGCGCCTTCCCCGCCCGACGCCCTGTTGGCGTACGTACACGGGTGGGGAGCAGCAACATGGGAGAGCCGTTTCAGGTGATGGCCGCGGGTTGCGGCGGCATCGTCCATCACGACGTGACAGCGCCGACGGCCTGTAAGGCGGCGGCGACGTCGGCAGGGCTGCGGTACTCGGAGCAGGACCGCACGGTGTGGCTGGGGTTCGCCTGCGACGTCCACGCCGACCAGCTCATCGCCGCCCGGGCGCTGTTGCCCCGCGACCGTGACGTCCTGCGCACCCGGCAGGATCGGGAACGCACCGAGCTCGACGGGAAGCGCTGGGCCGGGCTCCGTGACGGCCCGCTCGCCCGCGGCCGCGCCGCCGAGCAGCTGGTCGCCCGCGCGCAGGAATGGGCCGCTGCGCACCCGTTGCAGCGCGACTCGGCGAGCGGGTCGCCTGGCGACTGACGCAGCCGCCGCACAACCTGCGGTCCGCCCACGCTCTGTCGGTCGGCCCTGGCTTGCTCGGAACTGTCGGTACCCGGTTGCACACTCACCTGCGCATGGGGATCGGGGCACGGGTTGAGGTGGGCGACGAGTCGGACGGGGATGACCGGTCATGCGCGTTGAGGTTGGGGCGGACTGGGGCGAGACGCTGGACGGGATGGCGGTGCAGGCCGCTGGGGAGGAGATCCGGGCGACCGGGCGGTGTCTGCCGCCGCGGCTGCACGTGCTGGTCGACGGGTTGGACCTGCCGTATGTGGGGTTCCTGACCTGTCGACCGTTCTACCGCGGCGACGATGCGGTCGCGGCGGTGGGGATGATGGGCGAGCTGGGTTCGATGCTGGGTGCGTCGCGGCTGGTGCTGACCTGGGAACACCAGGACATGGCCGCGGCGCTGCATCAGCCTGACGCCCCGGCCGGGCAGGTGGTGCTCGACGCGCCGCGGCGGGGCGTGCACGTGTTGCGCTGGCATCCGGTGTGGATCGACCCCGCTGCGGCGGGTGGCGGGTCGGGGGTGGCGCCGGTGTGGGGTCCGGTCGACACGGTCCCGGCCGCGGACCTGCCGCCGTTCGCCGGCGCGTGTCTGGCGACGTGGCTGCGGCCGGCGGAGTGGACGGCACCGCGGCTGGTGGAGCGGTTGGCGTGGTTCGAGCGATCCGGTTATGTGATGCGGTGGGTGGGCCGCCCGGACGGGGAGCAGCATCAGCCGTGGTGGATGACCCTGCTGCGCCCGATCATGTGAGGCCCTGCGCCGGCTCGCGGCGCTGAGCCGGGCCGTCACCGGGACGGTTCAGCGGGGGGCTTGGTCGAGCACGTCGCCGGCGTCGACCTCATGGCCACTATCGTCCTGGTCATCAACGCGGCCGTCGCTGTTGGCGTGGCCGAGGGCGGCTTGGCGGGCGAGCTCGGCCTGCAGCTGCTCCTGTTCGGCTTCGAGTTCGGCCGCGTGCGCGGCGGCGGCCTGTTCGGCTTCGTGGCGTTGGGCGACCTCGACGAGGAGCCGGCGGGCCCGTTCCGCGGCCGCGGCGGTCTCGTCGAGCGGCAGCACTCGCCGACCCCGGGCCGGGTCGGCGCGCTCGCTCGGGTCGGGTGTCGAGGTGTCGCGCAGGTCGGGCGCGACTGTGTCGGGCAGCTCGACCGGGCGGGCCCCGCGATCCGAGCCGGACCGCTCGTCGGCACGCCCCCGACGGTCCTCGCCGTCATCGTGGACGCGGTCGGGCGGCCCATCGGTGCCGTGGTCGTCGATGTCGGGATCGGCGGCGACGCCCGGAGCTCGGCCGGGTGCGGGGTCGTCGAGGTGGGCGTCACGTCCGGTTTCGGGTGCGCGGTCCTCGGCGAGATCGGCCTCGGTGATGGCGCGTTCGGCCTCGGCGGCGAGTTGCTCGACGAGGTGGGCGTCGAACCATTCCTGGGCGGTGACCCGGTCGGCAGCGCTGTCCAGGTCGATGCCTTTGAGGCCTGCTGCGACGCGGGCGCGTTCGGCCTCGTCGCGGGTGACCGCGGTCTCCTCCAGGAACGCAGTCCGGGCCTGGTCTGCGTACTCCAGCTGCGCCACCTGCACGGCCAGATCCGCCACCCGCTCCCTGGCCACTGCCGCGGCAGTGGCGAGCTCGTCGCGGAGCAGGGGGTCGGTTTCGGTGTCGGCGCGGGCCTGCCAGATGGTGGCGTCGGTCTGGGCGCGGCGGTGCGCGTCGTGGGTGGCGTCGAGTTCGTCGGCGACGTACCGGGGAGCGATGTTGAGTTCACGCTGCCACGCCGCCCACCGCGCCCGCAGCTTTCCCTCCGACATGGCTTCCTCTTCCTCCCCGACATGCGCGAGGTCGAGCGCCTGGTGGGCGGCGCGGAACACCGCGTGCTTCTCCGCCAGACCGGGCGCTGGGGCCGGCCCGAGCGGGTCGGACTCGTCGGTGTGGCCAACGAGTTCGCGGTAGGACCCGGCCCAGCCGGCCTTGCTCTCCCACTCCGCCCGCCCGACCGGGTCGACGGCGGGGTCGGGGACGGCGCCCAGCGCCTCGCGGGCCCACTGCGGCGGCGCGGCGGCGAGCCGGGCGCCCAGCTCCGCGCGGCGCTCGTCCGCAGCCCGGGCGAGCTCGGCGAGCACCGTTCGGGCGTGCTCGGGGAGGTGGCGGGGCAGCAGATCGGCGTAGCACTCGATGTGCGGGGCCAGGCGGTGCTTGTGGGTTTCGCGTATGCGGAAATGCAGCACCTGCGCCACCGACGTCGACCCGTCCAGGCTGGACGAGGTGACGGCGTCCGCCAGGGCTTGGGCGGGGTCGTGCCCGGCCAGTTCCACCGTGCGCAGCAACTGATCCAGCACGGTGCGGGAGTCGTCGGCGGCGAGCGCGATGCGGTGGTGCTCGGGCAGCACGCCGATGGCGGTGAGCTGGTCGAGCCAGCGTTGGGTGCGGCCCGCGGTGAGGTCGGCGACCACCGTCGCGAGCGGGTCCAGGTGCGCCGGGGTGGCGCGGGCGTCGTCGGCGGCCTGCTCGGCCTCGGCCAGCGCGGTGCGGTTCGGGTCCACCTCCGGGGGGCGCACGATGTCGGCCACCACCTCGGCTGCACTCCGGCGCTGCGCACGAGCGGTTTGACCGGTCTCGTGTTGGTCGTGGGAGTGCTGGGTGACCACGAACAACACGTTCGTGCCGCGGCCGCGGGTGGCCTCGACATAGCAGGTGGGGCCGTCTGTGCCCGGCCCGACCACGGCGTAGCCGGCGCCGCTCGTGGCGCCGTGCACGGCGTGCACGGTGGCGGCGTAGGCCAGGGTGACCTGCTCGCGCACGTAGGAGGCGGGCAGCAGGATCGGCCCCGCCAACACCTCGACACCGCCGTCGTCGCGGCCGGTGACGCGGGCGACGGTCATGCCGCCGGTGGGGTGGGTGGCGGTGACCCGATAGGTCTGCCGGTTGATCGGCGCCTCCCCGTTCCCACTCCAGCCCTCCAAATGCCAGGCGTTGCGGCGGGCCTGGACCAGGTCACCGACGCCGGCGACGGTGCCGCGCCACTCTGACCGCGCCCCACCCACCCCGAGCGGCACCCCGACCTCCTCGACCCGGCCGAGGCGGACCAGGTCGGCGCGCAGCTGGTTGGACAACCGCGCAGCGGCGGCGTTGGAGCCGACGATGACCAACGCGTCTCGGCCCTCGATCGTGTCGGCCAGCCACGCACGGGCGGCCTGCTGCTCGGCCTGCTCGACGGTGCCGGCGTCGACGATCCGGCCGTGCTTGACGTACTCGGCGATCACCGTGGGGTCGCCGTCACGCAACCTGAGCGACGCCGGCCCCTCCCAGGGCTCATGGAAGCGGCGGACCTCGGCCAGCTGGTACTCGATCGTGCGGGCGGCGATGTCCGCGAGCGCGCCGCCGGCGCCGACCGCGGCGAGCTGTTGGCGGTCCCCGACCAGCAACAGCTTCACCCCCGCCTCGGCGCAGCGCCGCGCGATCGCGACCAGGTCCGGGGTCGACGCGGCCCCGGCCTCGTCCACGACGAGCAGGTCCCCGGCGCGCAGCCGGAACGTCTCGTCCTCAGTCGTGGGGCGGCCGTTCTCGAGCCGGGCCTGGCCGTCGAGCCACCGGCGGATGTTCCTGGCGGTGACGCCCTCGTCGGTGAGGACGTCGGCCTGGCGTTGGCCGTAGGCCAGACCGAACACCCGCGGCCCCTCCCCCACCGTCGGGTCCACCGGCTCCGCGCCGCCCGGGCCGGTAGCCCCGCCGCCGACCGGTGCGCCCTCGCCAGGGCTACCCGGGTCGCCAGCGCGGGTGTTGGGCAGGGGGCGGCCGGTGAGCGGCCATGTGTCGGCCAGCGTGCCGACCAGGAACGACTTGCCGGTGCCGGCTGGGGCGTTGAGGACCTCGACCGCCGCGCCGGAGGTGAGGATGCCCCGCAGAGCGGCCTCCTGGTCCGCCGACAACACCCGCCCACCGCGGGCGAACCGGGCCAAGACCTCATCGACGTCAGCGGCGTCCCAGGCGGGGGCGCCGCGGCGGGCGGCCGCCGCGCGCAGCTCGTTCTCCCCGAGGATCTGGTTCGGGGTCGCGTAACGCTCGGAGTGGGGTCGGACGAACGTCGACTCCCCATCAGCCCGGTAGAACTGGCGGTCCAGGCCCTGCGGGCCGCTGCGCGGGTTGAGATGCTCCGCCAGCGCCTCCGCCCGGTCGGTCAGCCCGTCCAGCAGCGCTTCGAGGTGGACTGCGGCGATGCCGAGGTGCCCGGGCAGGGCGTTGGAGACGGCCATCATCAGGTTGGAGCGGTTCCATGCCTGCCGGGAGTCCTCCAACTCGGCGAGCGCGCGCAGCACGACGTCGCGCTCTGACCACATCTCCGCCTGGGCGGGCGCCTGCCCGAGCGCCTGCCGGGTGACGGTGGCGACGTTGGCGCCGAACGCGGTGTCGTACTCTGCGGCCCACCGGGCCAGCTGCCCGTCGCGGGTCTCCCCACCGAACTCCTTACCCGCCCTGGTGATGTTCGCCGCCCGCTCTGAGAGCCCGGCGTGCTCCCGGTTGGTCGGGGCCCTCCCGGTCTCGGCCCGGAACCGGGACACCAACCCCTCCAACGCCGGGGTGATCGCGGCCGTGCGCTTGGAGAACAGGTTCGTCTCCTCGACGTCGATCCCGGCGATCTGCCGCGACCGACCATCCGTGGCGACCTCCAGCTGTAGGTGCAAGCCCCGCTCGGCGAGGCGCTGCCACGCCAAAGCCTCGACGTAGCGGTCGCCGTAGGCGCCGGCCGCATCCCGCCACTGCAAGATCAGCGAGAAGTCCAGGGCACGCACCTTCCCGTCGACCGGGCAGACCACCTTGTTCAACGTGGTGCCGTGCACGTGCAGCTGCGGGTCGTGCGCGCGGGAGTCGTGCTGCAGGAACTGCGCGCTGGTCCAGTCCGGGGCGTCCACCCACTCCCCGCCGCCGCCGCCATGATGGCCCTTGCGGGCGTACCCGGCGCGAGCGGCGAGGAACTCCAGCATTGCGCCGTGGCCCTCCACCAACACCTCCTCCAGGATCCGCGCGATCTCCCCGTACTCGGCCGCGGCGTCGGTGTCGCCGGCCGCGGCCGCGTCGCGGGCGCCGCGCTCGGCGGCGACCCACAGCAGGGTGTGCGACTTCGACGCCGAAAGCACGTTGTCGTAGAAGGCCACCGACTGCCGCGCCGACCGCCCCGCCTGCACGCGCAGCTCGGCGCGCTCCTCCGGGCCGGCGTCCGGGTGCGCGTCCAGCAGCGCGGCGTAGATCTCCTCCGCCGACTTGTAGTTCCGTGGTGCGTTGCCGAACCGGGCCGCGTGATGCCACGTCTGCTCGTCGGCGGTGGCGGGGTCGCGCGGGTCCAACCCGTGCGTGTAGAGCGCCCTCATGATCTGCGGGTCGACCTCGCCAGACAGGCCGAGTGCGGCCGCGCCGCGCCCGTGCCAGATGCCCGCCGGCTCGCTGCCCACCGCGGCCGGGTCGGTGTAGTAGGTCTCCCGGCCCTTCGCGGTGGCGTCGAGGTAGTAGTCGACGTCATAGCCCTTCTGCACGTTCAACACGACCTGCAATCCCCTCGCTGACGATCTTGTTGTGGATCTTGTTGCGTCGGGGTCCGCGGGCCCGAAGGGCTCGCGGACCCCACCGATGGATCAAGATGCGTTGGTCCGCTTCTGGTTTGTGATCTGGTTCGTCGGTCGTGTCGTGTGTCGGTGAAGGTGCTGCTGCGGGAGTGGAGTTGTTGGCTGGTCATGGGAGGTCGGATGGTGTGGAGGGCTGGCGGCTTGTCATGGGGAACGGTCGGAAGGTGATGCGCGGTCGTCGGTTTTGGGCGGTGGATACTGCGGACTGTTCCGAGGGCCGGCCATCGTCGGCTCTCGTGACGGCCAGGCGCAGGTGTCGCCGGGTCGGGCCGGGTGGCCGGATCGCGACGCCGTGGGCGACAAGAGCCGCGCGGACGGCACCGGCAGGCGCGTGGAGTTGGAGAGCGATGCCCCGCAGGCTCGCGCCTGCCTCGTACAGCCGGGCGGCCCGCGCCGCGTCTATCGGCGCCGTGCGCTCGCGGATCACGACGCCGCGCGCGGCCAGCGCTGCTCGGACGATTGCCCGAGGTGCGCCGAGTCGCGCGGCGACCTGCCGGACGCTGGCCCCGGCCTCATAGAGCGCGACTGCCTGGGCGACGTCGACCGCGCCCGCGCGGTCGCGCAGCACGACACCGTGTGCGGCGAGCGCGGTCCGAAGAGTGGGGCGTGTCACGCGCACCGCGGCAGCGACATGGTCCAGGCTGGCCCCGGCCTCGTAGAGCGCCGCCGCGTGCTCGACGACCTCAGGTGCGAGTGGTTCGTGCCCGGCGGCCACGGCGCGGTGACACGACGCGCAGCGGGCCCGGTAGCGGCCGGGGTCGAGGCTGTAGCGGCGCCCGCTGGCCGGGTCGCGCCGCTCGTCGGGGTCGGAGCCGTCGTAGCACCAGCAGCGCGCCGGCGCCCCGCACTCGGCGCACCGCTGATCGGTCGCCGGGCCACGCACACTGCGGAGCCGACGGTGGGCGCCGGCGTAGTCCGGCACCCCGCCGCGGCGGGCGGTCACGGGTAGCTCCCGGAGTCCACGAGCTCAACGCCAGCCGCGTCGCTAGTGGTCGAGTTCGTTAGTTCGTCGGGGGTTATGCCGCGGTCGGGGCGGGTGTGGCCGGCTGGGGTAGGTCCATCCGGTCGGCGAGGGCTCGGAGATCGGTGCGGGTGAAGGTCCAGTCGAAGGGTGTCGCCGAGAGG
>JBBRLM010000055.1:0-44244 GCA_038231335.1 Mycobacteriales bacterium | reverse complement strand
GACCCCGAGCAAACCCCAACACGCTGACCAGCAACAACAGCCGCGCCTAGTGACACGACACGTCACCAGGCCGACACCCGTTTCCCCAGCTCAGACCCCCTATCCGGGCACTTTCACCCGAAGACAGCTGCGGAACCCAGGGCAGGAGGCCGCCGCCCAGTTGCACGCGCTGGGGTTCCGCCGGTTCGCCGTCGATGCCGCGGAGATCCGCCCGGTCGTCCTGGCCCTGGGCAAGGCGGCGCTCGACGCCGGTGGCGCCTGAGAGCCGCGGCGCGGAAACCGCGCTGATCACGGCACCGGTGTCGCCTGTCGATCTCCGTGGACGACGTCGGCCCGTGATCAGCGTGGCGAGAGCCCGTCGTCCAGTAGGCCCTTGCGCAGGCGGTCCAGGACCCCGTCGTCGATGCCGCGTGAGTGGGACCAGGCTTCCGCGCCACCGTGGGACCGGTCGAGGCCGTCGAGGAAGCCGCGGATCGTGTGCTCGAGAGCCTGGTAGACCTCGGCGGGGACCGCAGCCATGTGGTCGCGGTAGCGCGGCCAGCCGCGGAACCGCTCGATCACGCGCGGCATGTTCAGCTCGGTGCGGAGGTAGTCGGCGACGATCTCCTCGTCGTCGACGCCCAGGAGCTGCAGCAGCATCGCGGTGACGAGCCCGGTGCGGTCCTTGCCCGCTGCGCAGTGCACGAGGACGGGCCGTCCGGCGAGCGCAGCCACGACCCGGATCACCGTGGCCAGCGGGGACGCGGGCGACGCGAGGTGCTCCAGGTAGAAGTGCAGGCTCTGCTCGACCGGGGGCAGGTCGGACACGGGGAGGTCGCGCAGTGGGGCGTTGAGGTAGCTCACGGGCGTCGCGGCCATCGGGCCCCGCCCTTCCGTGACCGCCTCGGGCCCGATCCGCAGGTCGATGATCAGCTCCAGTGACAGCTCGTCGACCAGGTAGGACACGTCGGCCGGGCTGAGCGCCTGCAGGGTGTCGCTGCGGAACAGGACACCCGGCCGGATGGACCCACCGTTCCGGGTACGCAGACCACCGAGGTCCCGGAAGTTGAACGCACCCTCGACAGAGCCGGCCTGTGCGTCAGCCACGCCGGCACACCACCCGGATCGCGGCCAGCAGCTCGTCGGCCGAGCTCCCGGTCCGGTCGGGTGGGGCCGTCGGGGCGGTCACCGGCGCGTCGGCGGAGCCCGTCCGCCGGGCCCGTCGGGCGGCTGCGGCCGCGCGAACCTGCCCGGCAGTGCCGTCGCCGCCCGGCGGGCCCGTGCCGGGTGCGGCCGGGACGACCGTAGGGACGGCGCAAGCCCCCACCGGCGGACGTGCCGCGGCGTCCCCCAGGAGGTGGGCGGCGATCTCCTGCGGCCACAGGGCGACGAACTCCGCGCCCGCCGCGGTCAGCTCCTCCACCGAGTGCATGCCCCAGGCGACGCCGACCACCCGGATCCCGGCCGCGAGCGCGTCGCGCACGTCGCCCGCGGTGTCGGTGACCAGCACGGTGCTGGACCGGTCGGGGTCCTGGCGTCGGCCGCCCTCGTCGTAGTCAGCGGCGCAGCGGCGGCCGAAGCCGCTGCCCGAGTCGGCCAGGAACGCCGCGATCGCGGCCCGCTTGTCCGGGGCCACGTCCCCGCCGAAGACGTGGTCGAAGCAGAACGCGAGGTCGTTCGCCACCAGCACGCGGCGCAGCACCTGCATGGCGTTGGACGACATCACCGCGAGCGTGCAGTCGCTCGCGAGCCGGCGCACGACGTCGGTGACCCCGGGGACGAGCGGCGGCGTGTACTCGTTGCGCAGCAGCTCCAGGAACGCCTCCTTCGCCTGCGCGGCGTGCGCGTCGTCACGGCACAGGGTGCGGATCGACTCGAAGACGTTGCCGCGGAACAGGTCGAAGTACTGCTCGGGCCGGTCGACACCCAGCTCGAACCGCTTGCTGATCTGCTCGAAGATCTCCCACGACGCGATGCGGGTCTGGACCAGCGTGCCGTCCAGGTCGAAGATCACCGCGCGCACCGGCGGGGTGGTCACGGCGTCACCTCGTGCCCCGCGGCCGCGGGCCGGTTCATCTGCCGTGGACCCGGTCGTAGGCCGCGCCCAGCTCGCCGAGCCCGATGAAGTCCATGCACTCGCCGCAACCGGTCAGGCCGTTGCAGGTCCAGCGGTGCAGCGAGTTGTGGCCCACCGTGCCGGGCCATGCCTGCCACGGGAACGTCGTCAGCGCGGTGCCTTCGAGTTCCCACGTGCGGTCCGACGAGTCCGTCACCGAGAGCTGGATGGCCTCCGGGTAGAAGCCGGTGCGCCAGGTGGTGCCGCCGCCGCCCTTCAGGCCGTGCACCTTGCCGTTCTCGAGCACGTAGCCGTGCGTCATCGTCAGCGGCGACGGGGCGTCGGGCCCGGCGTCGGTCCCGAAGTCGAACAGCGCGTGCACCGCGAGGTCCTTCGAGAAGTGCGCGTGCATCCAGCTCAGCCGCGACGTCTGCCGCTCGGCCCGGACGCCCCAGCTGTGGTCCATGGTGGTGACGCAGCCGATCGGTGTGGTGGTGCCGCGCACCGAGATCTCCCCCTCGACCTGCCCGGTGAGGTCGAAGTGGCCGGCGTAGGCGTGGCCCCAGGTCAGATCCATGTCCTTGTCGGCGGCCATCGGGTCCTGGGCAGGGTCGTTGATGTCGTAGGGGTCCATCAGCCCCGTGAAGCGGAAGTGCAGCTCCAGCTCGGCCGCCGGGTCGGAGTAGTCGACGTCCCAGACCTTGTTCGGCTCCGAGCAGACCACCTTCAGCCCGTTGGAGAGCTCGTAGTCGAGCAGGTTGGACGGCTGGGGGACCACCAGGTGCTCCCAGGAATCCCAGTACTCGGCCGCCCACGGCATCGTCACGCGGCGGCTGTTCACCGAGACCGTGGAGCCGACGACGCCGAGGGGTTCGCGGAACAGGCCGTAGACCCCGATGTTGAGCGGGGTGGCGGTGTCCTGGCCGGCGTACAGGCCGAAGTAGTTGGTCTCGGCCCACAGCGGGTCGGCGCTGGTCGGGGGATGGAACTGTGCGTCCTCGGGACGGATCACCGGTGAACCCTCCTTGCCTCGGGGCGGGATCGTGCCTGGGCGGTCTCCTGCCGCAACCAGAGTGCTGGGCGGGCTCGGGGCGATCCAGTGTGCCTCTGGACAAGAGGTCCGCGTCACGTTGTCCCGCCGGGATAGGGCCAGGCGCCGAACGGCCGCCCTACTGTCCGCCCAGCGGTGGCTCGGCTCTCCGGCGCCACCCGGCCAATGGAGGTGACCCGGATATGCAGCTTGCCAAAGTTCTGGGTCAGGTCGTCTCGACGGTCAAGGAACCAGGTCTCGACCGGTTCACCCTCCTTCTGCTGCAGGACGCCACCGGCGCCGACCCGGAACGGGCCAGCGGCCAGGCCTACGTCGCCGTCGATCTCGTCGGCGCCGGCGTGGGGGAGATCGTCCTGGTGGCATCGGGTGGAGCGGCACGGGTCGCCGCCGGTGCCGACGCACCGACGGACCGCGCCGTGGTTGCCATCGCCGACTCGGTCATCCGGGCCGGGACCGTCACCTACCGCAAGACATGAGCCTGCAGGACATGACCGCACCCGACACGACACCCACGGAGGACGACATGGCGCCGACAGCGGCCGGTGGCACCGGAGTGCCCGCGATGCGCGGGGCCCTCGGGCTGATCGAGACGAAGGGCCTGGTCGGCGCCATCGAGGCGGCCGACGCGATGGTCAAGGCGGCGAACGTGCAGATCGTCGGCCACCGCGAGATCGGTGGCGGTCTCGTCACCGTCATGGTGCGCGGCGACGTGGGCGCGGTGAAGGCCGCGACCGACGCCGGCGCCGTCGCCGCGGGCAAGGCGGGCGAGGTCGTGTCGGTCCACGTCATCCCGCGCCCGCACGACGAGACCGAGGGCATCCTCGCGATCCTGACCCGCCCCAAGGGCTGACGTGCCGGCACCGCCCGGTTCGCCGGGCGGTGCCGCCGTCCTGTCCCAACTGAGTCGTTGAGGTGTGGAGATGACCGCATCCCTGGATGCCGATCTGACCGGTCTGGCCGATGTCCGGTCGAAGGCCCGCGCGGCCCGCCGGGCGTTCGACGAGCTCGAGGGTGCCGACCAGGCGACCCTGGACCACTACGTGCGCGCCATGGCGATCGCCGGGACGAAGGCCGCCGAGGAGCTCGCCCGCCTCGCGGTCGACGAGACCGGTTACGGCATCTACGAGCACAAGATCTACAAGAACCGCTACAACACGGGCTTCGTGGCGAAGTGGATGCTGGAGCGCCGCGCGGTCGGCGTGCTCTGGGTGGACGAGCAGGCCCGCGTGACGGCCGTCGGCACCCCGATGGGCGTGATCGCCGGGATCATCCCCGTCACCAACCCGACCTCGACGACGCTGTTCAAGAGTCTCGCGGCGGTCAAGTCCGGCAACGCCATCGTGCACGCCCCGCACCCGCGGGCAGCCCGGTGCACGCTGCGGACGGCCGAGATCATGGCCGAGGCCGCCGTCGCCGCGGGCGCCCCCGAGGGCCTGATCTCGTGCATCGAGAACCCGACCCTGCCCGCGACGCAGGAGCTGATGCGCCGCCCGGAGATCGCGCTCGTGATGGCCACGGGCGGACCGGGCATGGTGCGGGCGGCGTACTCCAGCGGGAAGCCGACCATCGCCGTCGGGGCGGGCAACGTCCCGGCGTACGTCGGGGTCAGCGTCCCGGACGCGGCGGAGGCCGCCGAGATGATCATCACCTCGAAGTCCTTCGACAACGGCACGGCGTGTGTCGCCGAGCAGTCGGTGGTCGTAGTCGACGCGGTGGCCACGGCGTTCCTGACCGCGTTCGAGGAGCGTGGGGCGTTCTGGCTCAACCAGCCCCAGCAGGACCGGCTGGTCCGGGTGCTGTTCGACGACCGTGGAGCGCTGCGGCCCGCCGCCGTCGGCCAGACCGCGGTCCGGCTCGCCGAGCTGGCCGGTTTCGCGGTGCCGACCACCACCCGGGTACTGGCCGCCGAGCTGGACTCGGTGGGGGTGGACACCCCGTTGTCGCGGGAGATCCTCGGCCCCGTGCTCTCGGTCTACCGGGTCCGTGACGCCGCGGCGGGTTGGAAGCGCTGCCGGGAGATCCTCGCGCTGGACGGGGAGGGGCACACCTGCGCGGTCCACGCGGCCGACCCGGAGGAGATCGCGCCGTTCGGCACGCTGCCCGCCGGCCGGATCGTGATCAACACCCCGGCGCTGTTCGGCGGGATGGGGTACTCGACCGACGTCGACCCGTCCTTCCAGCTCGGTACCGGCACCTGGAGCGGCTCGATCTGCTCCGACAACGTCACCCCTCTGCACCTGATCAACATCAAGCGCATCGCGCACGAGGTGCGACCGTGGCGCACCGTCTACGACGCGGTGGAGCTGTGACTCCGGCGGGCGACCCGCGCCCGCTGCTCGACGCGGCGGCGGCGCTCGTCGGGACCAGACCCGACAGGTCGCCGACCGGGCCGTTGCGGGTGGGGGTCGACCTCGGAACGGCCAGCTGTGTGCTGGTGGTGCTCGACGACGGTGACGAGCCGATCTGGGTCGACAGCCACCCCTCGGGGGCCCTGCGCGACGGGGTGGTCGTCGACTTCGGGAAGGCCGTGTCCACCGTGCGGCTCCTCAAGACCCGCGCCGAGGCGGCGCTCGGGGTGACGCTGGAGTCCGCGGCGACGGCCTACCCGCCGTGCATCCCGGCGAAGGACGCCCGCGCCTGCACCTACGTGTGCGAGTCGGCCGGGTTCGCCGACGTCGTGCTCGTCGACGAGGTCACCGCCGCGCAGCGCACCCTGCAGGTGAGCGACGGCGTCGTCGTCGACGTCGGCGGTGGTTCCACGGGCGTCGGCGTGTTCCGCGCCGGGCGGCTCGCCGCGCTCGACGACCGCGCGGGCGGCGGGCACCACCTCGACCTCGTCCTCGCCGGCGCGCTCGGCCTCCCGTTGGAGGAGGCGGAGGTGCACAAACGTGAGCACCAGCAGGAGTCGTTGCCCATCCTCGTCCCCGGCCTGCAACGCATCGCCGAGTCGGTGCGGGCCATGACCCGCGACGCGGACGAGCTGCCGCTGCACCTCGCGGGTGGAGCCCTGATGATCACCGGCGCGGGAGACGTGCTGGCCAAGTACCTGGAGCGCACCGTGGTGACCTATCCACACGCCCTGCTGATCACCCCGATCGGGATCGCGAGGTCCGCGGCATGAATGCGCCGACCACCACCACGGCACCGGTTCCCGCCGCGCCCCCCGTCCGGGAGTACTCGGCATGACCAGCCCTCGCGTGACTCCGACCCTGCGCACCTATGCATACGTCGACCGCATGCAACCGCAGTGCGCCGCGCACATCGCCGCCACCAGCCCCGGCGACGTGCCGCTGGCCGGCATGGCCGAGCTCTACATCGAGATGGCGCCGGGCAACGAGGTCTTCCGGGCCGCTGACATCGCCCTCAAGGCCGCCGGCGTGCGGCCTGCCCTGCAGATCATCGAGCGCGAGTTCGGGCTGCTGGAGATCCACTCCGAACAGCAGGCCGAGGTGCTCGCCTCCGGGCAGGCCGTGCTCGACGAGCTGGGGCTGACCGAGGCGGACCGCATCAAGCCGGTCATCGCGTCCACCCAGTTCATCACGAACGTGCACCCCTACCAGGCGCAGCTGCTCAACAAGTGGCGCAAGGGCTCGATGATGATGCCCGGAATGAGCCTGTTCGTCATGGAGGTGGCCCCTGCCGCCTACATCGCGATCGCGGCCAACGAGGCGGAGAAGGCCGCGGACATCACGGTGATCGAGCTGCGCGCGGTCGGCCGGTTCGGCCGGATGTTCCTCTCCGGCACCGAGAGCGACGTCCAGAGCGCCCGCGACGCCGCCGTCGCGGCGCTGGAGGGGATGCACGGGCGGGAGGCCAGGACATGACGGTGTTCGGGGCGTCCGACGTCGACGCCGCAGAGCGGAGCGGTGTCCTCCAGGTGGACGCCAAGGACATCGTCACGCCGCTGGCGCGGGAACGGGCCCGGGAGCTGGGGGTCCAGATCGTCCTCGCCACCCCGGGCACCGCCGCCGCTGTCGAGGGCGACCGCCAGTACCCCTCGTCACCGGTTCCGCGGCCGAGCGCCTCGGTGCCCCAGCCGGCCCGGCCGGCGCATCCCTCGTCGTCGACCAGCGCCGCACAGCGCCGGCCGGTGCCCCCGCCCGCGCCGTCCCCGGTCGGCCTCACGCCGAGCCGGGCCGCCGTCCGGGCGCGTCCCGAGGCGGCCCCACCGCCCGTCCGCCCGCCCTCAGGTGCGCTGTTCCGGCGCGGGGCGCCGCTGCCCGCCGCGGTCCGTCCGGGCGGGGGAGCCGCCGGTCGCGGCACCGGTCGGGTCGTGGTCGTCGGGGCCGGCAACGTCGGCATGATCGCCGGCATGCGCCTGGCCGACGCCGACGCGTTCGAGGAGGTCGTGCTCGTCGACATCGACGAGGGCCGGGCCGCGGGTGTCGCGCTGGACCTCACCCACACCGCGGCGCTGAGCGGGTTCGCCACCCGCGTGCGGGGTGTGGGCTCGGTGGAGGCCGCCGGACCCGCCGACTACGTGATCATCACCGCGGGGCGGGCCCGCCAGCCGGGGATGAGCCGGTCCGACCTGATCAGCACGAACGCGGCCATCGTCGGTGACGTCGCGAAGCGGGTGGCCGCCACGTCCCCGCGGGCGGTGATCGTGGTGGTCACCAACCCGCTCGACGAGATGACCCAGCAGGCCTGGCTGGCGTCCGGCTTCCCCGCGGAGCGGGTGCTGGGCATGGCCGGGGTGCTCGACACGGCGCGGTTCCAGGCGCTGGTGGCGCTGGAGGGATCCGCCCGCGCGGAGCGCGTCACGGCGTGGGCGCTGGGCAGCCACGGCGAGGAGATGGTCATCCCGCTGTCCCTGGCCACCGCCGACGGCCGCCCGCTGAGCCCGGGACCCGCGATCGACGCCGTCGTGAAGCGCGCCCGCGGCTCGGGCGCCGAGGTCGTGGGCCTGCTGAAGTCCGGTAGTGCGTTCATGGCGCCCGGGATGTCGGCGGCGCGGATGGTGCTGGCGATGGCCGCCGACAGCGGCGAGGTCATGCCCGCCGCGGTGCTGGCCGACGGCAGCTACGGCATCCGCGACGTCTACGTGGGCCTCCCCGCCCGGCTCGGGCGCGGCGGGGTCCGCGAGATCGTCGAACTGGACCTGCTCCCGGACGAGCTCGCCGCCCTGCGAGAGGCCGCCGACCGCATCCGCGACCGGCTCGGGCAGCTCGCTGCGGCAGCCGGATGAGAGCAGCCGGATGAGAGCCGTCGTCTTCGCCGGGAACGGCGAGGTGAGCGTGGAGTCGGTGACCGACCCCGCGATCGCCGACCCGGGCGACGCCGTGGTGCGGGTCCGGCGGGCCGCCGTCTGCGGCACCGACCTGCACACGGTCGCCCACGCCGAGCACGTGCCCCGCGGCACGGTCCTCGGGCACGAGTTCGTCGGGGACGTCGTCGAGGTCGGGCAGGCGGTCACGGGCCACCGGGTCGGGGACCGGGTGGTCGGCGCGGACTTCACCGCCTGCGGCCGGTGCTGGTGGTGTCGCCGGGGTGACCACTGGGAGTGCGCCGAACGGCGCTTCTTCGGCACGGGTGCCGCCTTCGGCCCGGCCCTGGCCGGTGCGCAGGCGGAGCTGGTCCGGGTGCCGTTCGCCGACACCGTGCTGCGCCCGGTGCCCGCCGACATCGACCTCGACGCCGCGGTGTTCCTCGGCGACACCCTGGCCACCGGGTACGCCGCGATCCGTCGGTGCGAGCTGACGCCCGGGGACACGGTCGTGGTGATCGGTGGCGGGCCGGTCGGGCAGCTGACCAGCCTGGCCGCGCAGGCGTGCGGTGCCGGGATCGTGGTCGTGGTCGAACCCGTCGACGAGCGGCGTGAGCTGGCGGTGCGCCAGGGTGCGCTGGGATCCGTCCCCGACGGAACGCGGCAGCTCGTCGACGACGTGACCGAGGGCCGCGGGGCTGACGCGGTGATCGACGCGATCGGGGGTCCGCGCGGCCTGGACACCGCGTTCGGACTGGTCCGGCGCCGCGGCACGATCGTCTCCGTGGGGGTGCACGCGGGCGCGTCCTGGCCGTTGCCGGTCGCCACGGCCTTCGCCGACGAGCTGACGTTGCGGTTCGCCATCGGCGACGTGATGCGCGACGGCGACGCGCTGATCGGCCTGTTGCGCTCCGGTGCGGTCGACCCGACGGTCGTCGCCTCGGACCGGGTCGATATCGACGGTGTCCCGGATGCGTATCGGCGAATGGCTCAGAGACGTACGCTCAAGTCACTGATCGCGCTATGACGCCGGCGGAAGTGGGTTACATGTCTCCGCTGCCGACCCAGCTGGACCTGCGGGCCGAGCGCGACAGCCTGGCCGACCTCCTGGAGACCCTGCCGGCCGACGTTGACGGGGCAGCGGGCGATCTCGCGGGCCGCGCGTCGCTGCTGACCGGCACGCCCGTCACGGTTGCGGCCTGGACGGGGGAGCGCTGGACCGCGCTCGCCGGGCCCGGCACCGGCGTCGCCGGCCTGCCGTCGATCGGCCTGACCAACGGCAGCTGCCGCAACCGCCCGGGGATGCTCGCGGCCGACGGCGGCTCCGTGGCCGTCTGCTGGGATCCCTCCGTCCGGTGGGAGCCGGAGTGGAAACACCTCCTGCGGCAGGCGTGCGCGTGGCTGTCACTACTGCTGCGGCAGGCGACCTCGTCCGAGGAGATCGGTGCCGCCGGCGCCGAGGCCGAGGTGATCCGCGACCTCGTCCGCCAGCTGCTGTCCGTGCGCGACGTCGACCGGCTGCTGCTGTCCATCGCGGAGCGCATCCTGGGCCTGCTCGACGCCGACATCTGCGGGGTGATGCTGCGCGAAGGCGACGTCGTCCGGATGCGTTCGTGCGTCGGTAACCGGGTCGCGCAGACCGCGCGCCTGCAGATGAGCCGCGGGCAGGGTGTCGCCGGCCTGGTATTCCTCACCGGCGAGCCGGCCAAGGTCGACTCCTACCTCGACGACGAGACCATCAGCCAGGACTTCATGTCGCTGGCCGAGCGCGAGGAGACGCGGTCCGCGTTGGCCGTGCCGTTGCGGCTGCAGGGCGAGTTCATCGGGGTGCTCGAGGTCTGGCGCCGCCGCCGGTCGATCTTCACCGAGCACGACATCCGCCGGATGGTCACCATCGCCGACATCGCCACCATCGCCATCGACAACGCCCGCCTCCACGACGAGCAGGCAGCCTCGACAGCAGAGACCGAACGCGCTCGCGACGCCCTACAGCACCAGGTGGCGGTACTGGCCCGATCGTCGGGCCTGCAGCAGACCCTGCTGACCACGGTGATCGAGGGCGGCGGCCTGCCGGCCATCGCCCGGACAGTCGCGCTCGATCTCGACTGCGAGGTCGGGATCTACGGCCCCGACGGCGCCATGATCGCCTCGCACACCGGATCGCAGGTGGTGGGGTCGCTGCCCGCCGCGCTGCCACCTGGAACGGGCGGTGGCCGCAACCGGAACCGCGACGTGAAGCGCTGGATCCGGCCCGTCTACGCCGACGGGGACCAGGTCGGCCGCGTCCTGCTGGTCCAGAGGCAGCAGTCCACGGAGATGATGGAGGCCGTCGCCGGGCAGGTGGCGATGGCGTGCTCGCTGGCCCTGCTCCGCCAGCGCGCCGCGAGCCGCGCCCGGTCCGAGGCGATCGAGCAGGTTCTGTGGGACCTCCTGCAGGGCCCGGTGGAGCACCGTCTCGCCGCCCGCGCCCGCGCTCAGCAGCTGAACATCAACCTGACCGGGGCGCTGCGCGTCATCCACGGCCAGATCGAGAACGTGGAGGAGCTGGGCGCGCAGGAGGGGTGGGACACCTCGCAGATCGACCGGGTCCGCCGTGACGTGCTCCGCACCGTCCGCGTGCCCGCCGACGGGCGTGGTCTGACCTTGGCGAGCCTCAGGGGGGACCTGCTGGTGGCGGTGGCCGCGGACCTCGACCGGTCTGTGGCCAAGGATCTCGTGGCGTCGTTCTCCACGGCGGTCAACGTCCATCACCACGGCCTGAGGCTCACCTGGGGAGTGAGCCGCGAGCACCACGACGTCATCGAGCTGCCGAGCGCGCTCAACGAGGCCCGTACCGCGCTGTCCGCGGCGCGGCGCCTCGGCGGACAGAACGTGTTCCTCTACGAGGAGCTCGGCATCGTGCGGCTGCTGCTCGGCAACGGCAACGACCCGGACCTGCAGACGTTCATCGACGAGGTCACCGGCCCGCTCGTCGCCTACGACCGCGACAACGACGGCGCGCTGATCAGGACCCTGCGGGCGTTCTTCGAGTCCGACTGTTCGCAGCGGGTCGCGGCGGAGCGGCTGTTCGTCCACCACAAGACCCTGCGGTACCGGTTGGAACGCATCCGCCAGCTCACCGGTCTCGACCTGAGCCGCCACGAGGACCGCATGCGCGCTGACTTCGCGCTGCGGCTGCTCCAGGTCAACCAGACCGCCACCGACGAGATCGGCTGACCGGCGTCGATCAGGACGTCGGCGTGATCGCTTCTCCGATGACGCCCTCGGTCCCGGCGTGCGGGCGGGGGATGACGTGGCTGGTGTACAGCTCGCCCACCCGCTCCGCTGCGGCCCGACCCGCGGCGACGGCCGCCTGGACCGCGCCGACATCCCCGCGGACGACGATCGAGACCTGTCCGTTGCGCATCGTGCGGTAGCCCTCGATCTCGACGTTCGCGGCCTTCACCATCGCGTCGGCGGCCTCGATCGCCCCGACGAGGCCTTTGGTCTCGATGAAACCCACGGCACCGGCCACGGCGATCTCCTCGTCCTGGGGCGGCACCGGCGAACCGGTGCGGCACGAACTGCCCTGCACGCTAGTGCGACACGGCACCTCACATACTGTCCATGCGGGACAACAGGGGGCGCGGTCGTTGTCCGTATCGGAGAGGGGCCCAGCCCCGATGACCACCCTGACGATCCCGAGCCCGGACCCCGCTCCGCAGACTGCGCGGTCGTCGTGTGAGGGCGTGGCGCCGACGCCCCTGCCGCCAGCACGCCCGGGATTACCGGCAGGACGCACCGCGACAGACAATCAGTGGGTCCCCCCGGATCGGCAAAATGATCCCACCGTCCCAGGAAAGATACCGGCGTGGTTCAGGTTCATGTCTTACGAAATCGTGATCGCGTTCACGCCCTCAGCTGTGCCGGGGCTTCCCTCGGACCCCCCGTGATCGTGGGTTACACCCGTCTTACGACATTCTCGGACGTCGAGTTCTGCCGGTACGTTACTTGTCGGATAGTGGTCCGGGCGCTGGGAGAACGATGTATGGCGATGGCAATCGAGGAGTGTTGTCCTCCGGCGATTATCCACCTTCGCCGCTCGGTGTCCGTTCCCACGACGAATTGACGGAGCGGCTGCGCGCCCTCAGGGCGTGGGCCGGCGGGCCGTCGTACGCCGCCATCACGAGGCGGATCGCCGCTGCCCGAGCGGCTCGTAACGTTCCGTCCGTCGACCGGACCCCGGGCCGGGTGACGGTGTACTCCTGTTTCCAGCCCGGTCGGCGCCGGTTGGACGCCGAGCTGGTCGTCGACGTCGTCGGTGCGCTCGGTGTGGCCGAGGCTGACGCCATCGCCTGGCGGCAGGCGTGCCGGACGGTCGGTGGCGCGATCGGCCCGGCCGCGGTCGTCAGCGTGTCGGCCGCGCTGCCTGCCCGACCGACCGCCTTCATCGGTCGCCACGACGAGTTGGAGCTGGTCCGGTCGGCGCCGGATGCGGCCGTGATCGCCATCGAGGGGATGGCGGGAATCGGCAAGTCGCAGTTCGCCGTCCACGCGAGTCACGAGCTGATGGGTGGGGGACGCGGCCGGGACGTGCGACTGTTCGCGGATCTGCGTGGGTTCGACGTCGACCCCGGGCCCGCTGATCCGGAGGCCGTGCTCGACGGCTTCCTCCGCCTGCTCGCCGTGCCGGGCAGCGAGATCGATCACCGTGACCTGCCTGCGCGGGTGGCCCGCTACCGGGCCGCGCTGCGGGACAGGTCCGTGCTGATCGTGCTGGACAACGCCGCGTCGGGGGATCAGGTGGCGCCGTTGTTGCCCGATGGACCGAACTGTCTCGTACTGGTGACGTCGCGGCGCCGGCTCGACATCGACGCGGTGTCGGTGCCGCTGGCGGCGCTCGACCCGACCGAGTCGGTCGAGCTGCTCGGTGCGGCTGCCGGCGCCGATCGGATGGCTTCGGAACCGGAGGCCGCGGCCAGGATCGCCGAGCTGTGCGGCCACCTCCCATTGGATCTCGCGGTCACCGGCGCCGACATCCGCCGCAGAGCGGGATGGTCGCTGGCCGACATCGTCGCCCGGCTGGAGTCGATCCCCCGCGGCGAGGCCGTCCGACCCGCGTTGGCCGCGTCCTACCACTCCCTGCCGTCGGATCACCGGGAGCTGTTCCGTCTGCTGGCCCTGCATCCCGGCAGGCACATCTCGGTAGCGGCGGCGGCGGCGCTCGGCGGCGTCGACCGGACGGCCGCTCGCGCGGTACTGGATCGACTGCTGGTCGAGCACCTGCTGGCGCCCGTACCGCGTGGCCGCTACGAGTTCCACACCCTCGTCCGCAGCTATGCGCTACTGCAGGTGATCGAGGAGGTTCCGCACTCGGCGCAACACGCGGCACTCACTCGGCTTCAGGACTACTACCGGCACGTTCTGATTCGTTCCGAATTCTGGCAGCCGCCGGATCTGCTGGGCACAGTGGCGGATATCGAACAATGGGAGGAGGAATCCATGAACGAACAGTTCGTACTCGATGTCATGTCGTACGACGACTGGGAGGACGGCGACGTCACACCGTACGTCTGCCCCAATGTGGCCGTCAGCTGAGCCACGCCGGTGAATCCGGCCGGGCCGACCCGGCAGATACGAGGGCGGCCCGGCCCCACCCACATGATCGGAGACCACATGCCCGACACCATCGCACCGCCCTTTCTCACGCCACGGCTGCTGCGTGGCGCTCACGGCGTGTGGTACCTCGGCGGTCGGAAGATGCTGCTGCTCAGCCCCGCCGCGCTGGACGACAGCGGGCACCTCCGTCCGGAGGTCGAACGTCACCTGGCGGATTCCGGTGTGAACGACCCCGGACCGTCCCCGGCCTACGCGCTCACCGTCCTGACCGCCACCGATTGCAATCTGGGTTGCGCGTACTGCATCCAGAACACCGCGCCCGACCCCACCGGCGGCAGCCGCCCGTCGCGCATCGACTCGATCTGGCTGCGGCGCGACACCGCGGCCGCGATCATGCGTTTCGCCTCGGCGAAGATGGCGGACTCCGGCCTGGACGGGCTGGACCTGCACCTGTTCGGCGGCGAGCCGCTGCTCAACCCGACCGGCTGCCTCGACCTGCTCGAGCTGGCAGCAGACCATGGTCTGCGGTCGGCCAGGATGACCACCAACGGGACGCCGCTGACCCGCACGATCGCCAGGAAACTGGCGGCACGGGGCCTCGACCGGATCCAGATCACCTTCGACGGCAGCCAGATCGAGCACGACCGGAGCCGGATCCGACGCTCCGGCGGCGGCACGTTCGACCGGATCCTGACCAACATGGCAGGAGCGAACGAGGCCACCCGGCTGCAGTGGTCGCTGCGGATCAACGTCACCGAGCGGAACCGCGACGGCGTCCCGGAGATGGTGGAGCAGATCGCAGCCCGGGTGGACCCGAGCCGCTGCCGGATCACCTTCGCCATGGTCTACGACATCGGGGTCGGCTTCACCGGCACCGTCCACCGCGACCAGGACCTGGTGGACGCCGTCGTCGGGTGGATGGTGCTGGCCGGCGAGCTCGGGTTCTCGGTGTCCCCGCCGAAGCCGGACCGGCCGTGCCTGTCGTGTTCGTACCCGGACGGCCGGTTCGGTGCGGTCGTCAACGCCGACGGCACGCTGTACAGCTGCTGGGACGCGGCCGGCCGGCCGGGCTGGGAGGTCGGCACGGTCGAGGACGGCTACCTGCCGGCCGCCGACGTGCCAGGGCGCTGGGTCGCCTGTGGCCACACCGCGCAGGACACCGACGCCGCGGCGAACCGGTGGCTCGCCGACGCGGTCGACACGGCCTTCCTGGATCACCTGCACGCCGCCCGCGCGGCCGGACTCGGGTAGCCGCCGCGATGGGCAGGTCGGGGCCGCTGCGCGACAACCCGGACTTCCGCTTCTACTGGCTCGGCCAGGTCGCCTCCGATCTGGGCAGTCAGATGTCGTACGTGGCCTATCCGCTCCTGGTGCTCGCCCTCGGCGGGACGGCGGCGGAAGCCGGTGGGATCACCTCGGCGGCGGTGCTGACCTCCCTGGTGTGCCGGCTCCCCGCGGGTGCCTTCGTCGACACGTTCGACCGGCGGACCGTCATGGTGTGGTGCGACATCATCCGCTCCGCGACGGTGGGCAGCATCCCGCTCGCGATGGTGATCGGCGCGGCGACCTATCCGCAGCTCGTGGCGGTCGCCGTCGTCGAAGGCGCGGTCACCTCGGTCTTCCGGCCGGCCGCCGCGGTCTCCGTGCGCGCGCTGGTGCCCCCCGGCCAGCTCACGGCCGCACTGGCGCGGAGCCAGTCGAGGGCGGCGGCCGCGTCGATGGTCGGCCCCGCGTTGAGCGGGTGGCTGTTCGGATTCGGGCGGCTGATCCCCTTCGTCGTCGACGCGGTCTCCTACCTCGTCTCGGCGGTCATGATCGGCCGGATCACCGCTCCGCTGCCCGGAACCCGCTCCGCCGCCCCGGGTGTGCCGGGCCTGGCGGCCGGCCTGCGCTGGATCGCCGGCCACCGGCTGCTCCGTACGGTTCTCGGCTGGGCCGGTGTCGTCAACATGATCGCGACGTGCGTCGTGCTGGTGGTCGTGGTGACCGTCCGTGGGCGCGGAGGGTCACCTACGACGGTCGGGTTGATCCTTGCGGGTGTCGGCGTCGGTGCAGTGCTGGGTGCCGCCCTGGCGCCGGCCATCCTGCACAGGCTCGGGCCGGGGTGGGTGTTCGTCGGGATCGGGGCCGGGTGGGTCGCCGTCCCCACCACGCTGACGGTCACCGCCGCGCCCTGGATCGTCGGCCCGCTCCTCGCCGCGGTGTTCGTCCTCTCGCCGGCCAGCGGGATCGTCATCAGCACGAACATGTTGCGCGGTGCACCGACCGAGCTGCAGGGCCGGGTCGCCGCAGCGGCGGACCTGCTGATGAGCGGCGTGGTCGGAGTGGGGCCGGTGCTGACCGGTGTGCTGCTGGACCGGGCGGGCCTGGCGACCACCGCGATCGTCCTCGCCTCGGTTGCCGCCGTGATCACGCTCGCGTGCCTCCCGACGTTCCGGACGCCTGGTCTGTTCGCCGACGCCACCACCGCCGCCCACACCCGGCCCGACGTCCCTTCCGGAGGACCTCGATGACGATCTTCGACGCGGTGGTCGAGCAGTGGGGCGGCCGGTCCGCCGTCGCGGCCGCGCTCGGCGAGCGGAGGCTGCACGGCCGGCTCGAACCCGACGTCGCGGCGTCCCTGATGACCTGGACGGACGTGGCGCAGGTGCTGGTCGGGCACCGGCTGACCCCGCCCGAGATCAACCTGATCGAGACCACCGGGCGTCGGGTCAACCCGGCCCGCTACGTGGACAGCACCTCCTCGCCGCGCCGGCAGCGGATGCCGCTGGTCGACCTGGCCGCGGTCGCGGAGATCCTGGGCACGGGCGCCACGCTCGTCGTCAACGACATCGACACCGTTCTGCCGACGATCGGCGCGACCGCATGGGACCTGTCCGAGCTGGTCGGCGAACACGTCGGGACCCACCTCTACGCCACCCGCGGCGCCACGCCGGCGTTCCCACCGCACTGGGACGTGGTGGACGTGCTGGTCGTGCAGGTCGAGGGAGCGAAGCACTGGGACGTCTACGGTCCGGGCACGCCGAACCCGATCTCGCCGGCCACCGACCCCGACAACGTGCAGCCTCCCGAGCCCGAGTGGTCCGGCGTCCTGCGTCCCGGTGACGTGCTCTACCTGCCGCGGGGCTGGTGGCACGGGGTGCGTGGGACCGGTGGGACGAGCCTGCATCTCAGCTACGGGTTCCAGAGCCAGACCGGGCTGGCCTACCTGGCCTGGTTGACCATGCTGGCCAAGCAGGCGGCGCCGTTCCGCACGGACGTGCCGCACACCGGCGCCGACGACGTGGAGCAGCACGCGAAGCTGCTGCTGGAGAGCCTGGTGCAACTCGCTCGTGACCACCCGCTGGCGGAGTACCTCGCCGAGCACGCCGGCGGACTCGGTCGTCCAGACCGGCCACACCTCGACGGCGTGACGTGACGGCGGGGTGGGACCACCCCGCCGCCGAGCGGCTGGATCTCGTCGAGAACCTGCACGGGCATCCGGTGGCCGATCCCTACCGGTGGCTGGAGGACACCGCCGATCCGCGGACGGTGGCCTGGGTCGCCGCGCAGGGGGCCCTCTTCCGCCGGGAACGAGCGGCCTGGTCGGATCGGGAGGGGCTCGCGGCCCGACTGGTCGAGTTGGCGGCCTACGACACGATCGGCCTGCCGCGCCCCCGCGGCGACCGGATGTTCTTCGCTCGGCGCGGCGCAGGACGGGAGCATCCGGTGGTGGCGGTCCTCGGCGCCGACGGCCACCCGACCGTACTGATCGATCCGATGCGCATCGACCCGACCGGATCCACCACGCTGGAGGCCTGGCACGTCTCGGTCGAGGGTGATCTGCTCGCCTACCAGCTGGCCGGTGGCGGTACCGAGGACACCCGGCTCCGGGTGCTGGACGTCCCGACCGGTCGTGTCGTGGACGGGCCCATCGACCGGATCCGCAGAACACCGGTGGCCTGGCTGCCCGGCGGCACAGCGTTCTACTACGTGCGCCGGCTGCATCCGGACCTGGTCCCCTCCGACGAACGCCGGTTCCACCGCCGCGTCTGGCTGCACCGCATCGGCACCGACCCCGACGAGGACGTGCCGGTGTTCGGTCGGGGCCGGGACAAGGCCGACTTCTACGGCGTCACGGTGACCGTCGACGGGCGCTGGCTGCGGGTCTCCTCGACCGCCGGGGCCGCACGTCGCACCGATCTGTGGCTCGCCGACCTGTCCACGACGGGGCCGGAGCGGCCCGAACTGCAGGTCGTGCAGAGCGGTGTGGAGGCGCGCACTGTCCCCTACCTGCGGCGCGGCACCGGACCCGACGACGAGGTCCTCCTGATGACCGACCGGGACGCCCCGTTCGGGCGGCTCGCCGTGTCCACACCGTCCGAGCTCGGTGGCGGTGACTGGCGCGACCTCGTCCCGTCGGCCCCTCCCGCCGTGCTGACCGACTTCGCGGTACTCGACGGGGAGGGGCTCGACCCGCTCCGGGCCGTGGTCGTGCGCGCCGAGCATGCGGTCAGCACACTCACCGTGCACGACCTCACCGACGGGCGAGCGCTGGGCACGGTTCCGCTGCCCGGCCACGGATCGGTCGGGCACGTCGTCGACCGCGTCGAGGGCGGGTGCGAGGCGTGGTTCCAGTACACGGACTTCGCGACCCCGCCGACGACCTACCGCTACGACGCCCGCACCGGCGAGGTGCACCCGTGGGGCGACCCGGTCTGGCCCGACCTTCCCGCGGTGCGGACCAGGCAGGTCGTCGTCGACTCGGCCGACGGAACCCCGGTGCGGATGTTCGTCGTGTCCACCGCGGGCGCTCCGGACCGGCCGAGACCGACGATCCTGACCGGCTACGGCGGCTTCGGCGTCACCATGGCCCCCGACTTCTCGCCGCTGATCACCGCGTGGGTGGAAGCAGGCGGGGTGTACGCGATCGCCAACATCCGCGGCGGCGGGGAGGAGGGCGAGGACTGGCACCGCGCCGGCATGCGGGCACACAAGCAGAACTGCTTCGACGACGTGGCCGCGTCGGCCGACTGGCTGGTCGACAACGGCTGGACCAGTACCGACCAGTTGGGGCTGTACGGCGCGTCCAACGGCGGGCTGCTGGTCGGCGCGGCGCTGACCCGGTTCCCGGAGAAGTTCGCCGCGGCCGTCTGCACGGCGCCGCTGCTCGACATGATGCGGTACGAACGATTCGGGCTCGGGCCGAGCTGGCAGGCCGAGTACGGCACCGCCGCCGACCCCGAACAGGCCGGCTGGCTGCTGAGCTACTCGCCCTACCATCACGTCCGCGACGGCACCGGCTATCCGGCGGTCCTGTTCGCCGCCTTCGACGGGGACGACCGGGTCGATCCGCTGCACGCCCGCAAGATGTGCGCCGCGCTGCAGCACGCCTCGACCAGCCGTCGGCCCGTCCTGCTGCGCGGTGAACAGCACGTCGGGCACGGCGTGCGCGCCCTGTCCAGCGGTGTCGAACTCCTGACCGACACGCTGGCCTTCTTCGCCGACCGGTTGGGCCTGCCCGTGCAACACCCGGTGCGGGAACGTCATAAAACGGTTCGAACTGAAAGTCGAGTTCGAAGACCGTAAGGGTCTCGGCTGCGGTGACGAGTCATTCTTGATGCATGGCCCGTCGAGTAGACAAGGGTTCCCATGAGTGAACTGTCGCACCGCATTTCGGCGCTGTCGTCCGATCAGCGTGCTCTGCTCGTTCGACGATTGGCGCAACAGGGTGGACCGCCGGTCGGGTCGGCGGAAGGCGATTATGACGTCGTCATTCTCGGTGGCGGACTGGCCGGGTTGACACTGGCGCTGCAACTCACCAGAACGCGTCCGGGCATTCGTGTCGTGGTGGTCGAGAAACAGGGTCATCCCGCTCCGGAGGCTGCCCACAAGGTCGGTGAATCGACGGTCGAGATCGCCGCCCACTACCTGCGGGACATTCTCGGCATGAAAGATCATCTCGATGCGCAACAGCTGCGCAAGTTCGGGCTGCGCATGTTCTTCGCCGACCACGACAACCAGGACATCACGCGCCGGGTCGAGATCGGGTCGACGGCGTTCCCGCCGCTGTCGACCTACCAGCTGGACCGGGGTCGCCTGGAGAACGCCCTGGGCGAGCGCATCGTCGACGAGGGTGTCGACTTCCTCGACGGCACCGCGGTGCTCGCGGTCGCGATCCATCCTGACGACACCCACCACCGGGTGCGGGTCCGGGGTGCGGACGGTGACCGGGAGCTGCGGGCCCGTTGGGTCGTGGATGCGAGCGGCCGTCACCGGCTCCTGCAGCGTCAGCTGGGCCTGACGAAGAAGGTCGGGCACGAGGCCAATGCCGTCTGGTTCCGGGTCGGCCATCCCATCGACATCAAGGAGTGGAGCGACGACGCCGAGTGGCAGGCCCGTGTCACGGTCGGGGACCGGGCGCTGTCGACGAACCATCTCATGGGCCCCGGCTACTGGGTCTGGATGATCCGGCTGGCGTCGGGCTCGATCAGCATCGGAATTGTGACCGATGCGAACATCCATTCCTTCGATGAGATGAACCGATTCGAGCGGGCGCTGGAATGGATGCGTCAGCACGAGCCGCAGTGCGCCCGGGTGATCGAGCAGCACGGCGACAAGATCCAGGACTTCCGGGTGATGAGGAACTACTCCTACAGCAGTCGGCAGGTGTACTCGGGTGCGGAGCGCTGGTGCCTGACGGGTGAGGCCGGCGTTTTCCTCGATCCCCTCTACTCACCCGGGATCGACATGATCGCGATCAGCAACGGCCTGATCGTCGACCTCATCGACAGATCGCTCGGTGGCGCCGACGTCCGGGCTCTGGCGGCCGTCCACGACAGCCTCTTCCTCCGGCTGGCCGATATCTGGCTGGCGGTCTACGAGGGGCAGTACACCCTCATGGGGAACCCGCAGATCATGATCTCCAAGATCATCTGGGATACGGCCTTCTACTGGGGCGTCTTCGGCCTGCTCTTCTTCCACGACACGTTCCGCGTCCTGACGGAGCGTCCGTCCGTGACTCAGGGGCTCGCCCGCCTGACCGAGCTCAGCAACCGCGTCCAGCTGTTCTTCCGCGAGTGGGAGGCCATGGGCCGGCCCGAGATCCGCGACGGGTTCGTGGACCTGTTCTCGCCCTTGAACTTCATGGTGACGTTGCACCACGGAATGGCGGCGGACCTGTCACCGGCCGAGTTCGACGTCCGGTTCGCCGACAACGTGCGGCTGTTCGAGCAACTCGCCGGACAGCTCATCAGCACGGTCATCGCGGCCCATGTGGACGATCCGGGTGAACGCGCGGCATTCGAGCAGATCCAACGCTGGCAGACCGAGCCGCTGGTCGCGGAACTGATCGCGACGTATCGGCGGGAAGCCAAGCGCAACCCGACCAGCGACGGCTGGATGGCGCCGTCGCGGCGTGCACTGGACGAGGTGTCCCGATGAACGAACGAGGAACCGACCGCTGTGAGGTGGTGATCCTGGGCGGCGGTATCGCAGGCCTGACGCTGGCCCTGCAGCTCCAGCAGGACCAGCCGGACATCCGGATCGTGGTGATCGAGAAGCAGGCCCACCCGGTGCCGGAGGCGGCACACAAGGTCGGTGAGTCCAGCGTCGAGATCCAGGCCCACTACCTGCGCGACGTGCTCGGTCTCGAGGAGCACCTGAACACCGAGCAGCTGCGCAAGTTCGGCCTGCGCATGTTCTTCAGCCACGACGGCAACACCGACATCGCACGCCGGGTGGAGTACGGCCAGGGGCTGGAAGCGCCACTGCCGTCGTACCAACTGGACCGGGGCCGGCTGGAGAACATGCTCGGCGTGCGCGTGCTCGCCCGCGGGACGGAGTTCCTGTCCGAGGCCGTCGTGCAGGAGGTGCGGCTCCAGCCCGAGCAGGAGCACCACGTGGTGCGCGTCCGGCAGGCCGGCCTGGAGCGGGAGATCCGGGCCCGCTGGGTCGTCGACGCCACGGGCCGGACGGCCCTGCTCAAGAAGCAGCTGGGCCTGGCGAAGAAGGTCGGGCACCACGCCAACGCGGCCTGGTTCCGCATCGACCACCCCGTCGACGTCGACGAGTGGTCCGACGACCCGGCCTGGCGGGAACGCATCACCGGACGGCGGCTGTCGACGAACCACCTGATGGGGCCGGGCTACTGGGTGTGGCTGATCCCGCTGGCGTCGGGCTCGACGAGCATCGGCATCGTCGCCGACGCCGGGACCCACCCCTTCGACGGCTTCAACCGCTTCGACCGCGCGATGGACTGGCTCCGCGCCCGCGAACCGCAGTGTGCCGCGGCGGTCGAGCAGCACCGGGACAGGATCCAGGACTTCCGCGTCATGAAGGACTACTCGTACGGCTGCGAGCAGGTCTACTCGGGCGACCGCTGGTGCCTGACGGGTGAGGCCGGGGTCTCGATCGACCCGCTCTACTCCTCGGGCGGTGACCTGATGGCGATCAGCAACGGGCTGATCACCGACATCATCGGGGCCGACCTGCGGGGCGACGACGCCGAGGACGTCGAGGACCGCGCCCTCGGGCACAACCAGCTCTACCTCGTGATGGCCGACGTCTGGCTGCTTGCCTACGAGCAGCAGTACCGCCTGATGGGAAACCCGCAGGTGATGGTGGCGAAGGCCGTCTGGGACACGGTCGTCTACTGGGCCTTCCCCGGTCTGCTGTTCTTCCACGACATGCTGCGCCGGATGGCCGACAGCGCGTCGGCGTCGGTGAACCTGTACCGCTGCCTGACCCTGCACACCCGGGTGCAGGCGTTCTTCCGCGAGTGGCACGAGCTCGACAACCCGGCGGCGTCGGACGTCTACGCCGATCCCTACGCACTGCTCGACTTCCTCATCGACCTGCACAACGGCATGGCGGCAGGCCTCGACGACGACGAGCTCGAGCTGCAGTTCGCCCGCAACGTGCGGCTGCTCGAATAGCTGGCCGGCCAGCTCGTCACCACCGTCGTCCGGCGCCTGGAGGCCGGAGCGGGCGAGGAGGAGGCGGTGGCCGGGCAGCTCGCACGATGGGCGGGCGATCCGCTCCTCACCGAGCTGGTCGAGGTCCACCGGGCCGAGGACCGCACGAACCCGATCACCGACAGCTGGATCACCCTGGGATTCCCGAGTCCTGTGATGCAGGAGCTGGCCCGATGAGCGAGCGTGCCGGTGAGCCCTACGACGTGGTGATCCTCGGTGGCGGGGCGGCGGGGCTGACCCTGGCGCTGCAGCTCAGGAAGTCCCGGCCGGCCACGAGCGTGCTGGTGCTCGAGAAGCAGCAGCATCCGGTGCCCGAGGCCACCCACAAGGTCGGCGAGTCGACCGTCGAGATCGCCGCCCACTACCTGCGTGACGTCCTGGGGCTGGGGGACCACCTCCAGGCGCAGCAGCTCGACAAGTTCGGGCTGCGGATGTTCTTCAGCAGCGACGACAACCAGGACATCACCCGCCGCGTCGAGCTCGGCCACGCGGTACGCCCGCCGCACGGCGTCGGGACATACCAGCTCGACCGGGGCCGGCTGGAGAACGCCCTGGGCGAGGCACTGCAGGACGAGGGCGTGACGTTCCGCTCGGGGTGCCGGGTCACCGACGTCGACCTGCGACCGGCGGGCGACCTGCACCGCCTGCGGATGGTGGGTGGCGACGGGCAGGACCACGAGATCGAGGCGCGCTGGGTCGTCGACGCCTCCGGTCGCTCGTCTGTGCTCAAGCGGCGGCTCGGCCTGGCCAAGAAGGTCGGGCACAAGGCCAACGCGGTCTGGTTCCGGATCGGGCACCCGATCGACATCGACGGCTGGTCCGACGATCCGGCGTGGCACGAGAGGATCCGCGAGGGCCGCCGCGAACTGTCCACCAACCACCTGATGGGTCCCGGCTACTGGGTCTGGCTGATCCGGCTGGCATCGGACTCGATCAGCATCGGCATCGTCACCGACGGCGACGTGCACCCCTTCGGCGGGATGAACCGCCTGGAACGGGCGATGGAATGGCTGGCCGAGCACGAGCCGCAGTGCGCGCGCGAGATCGCACCCCACCTCGACGAGGTGCGGGACTTCCGCGTGATGAAGGACTACGCCTACAGCTGCGAGCAGGTCTTCTCCGACGAGCGCTGGTGCCTCGCGGGTGAGGCCGGGGTCTTCCTCGATCCGCTCTACTCACCCGGCCTGGACCTGATCGCGATCAGCAACGGGCTGATCACCGACCTCGTCGGCCACGCCCTCGACGGCGAGGACGTCGAGGAGCGGGCCGCCATCCACAACCAGATGTACCTCCTCATCGCCGAGGGCTGGTTCCGGGTCTACGACCAGCAGTACGTCCTGATGGACAACGCCCGGATCATGCTCGCCAAGGTCGTCTGGGACACGGTGGTCTACTGGGCCGTCCCCGGGTTGCTCTACTTCCACGACATGATCCGCCGGCTGGTGGACCACCCCGCGATCGTGACGAGCATGGCCCGCTTCTCGGCGGCGGCCGACCGCACGCAGCTGTTCTTCCGCGAATGGCACGCCCTCGACCGGCCGAGCCGCTCCGAGGGGTTCGTGAGCTTCTACGACTTCGACTTCATGGCCCCACTGCACATCGGCATGACCGCCGGCCTGGCCGACGCCGATCTGGAGGTCCGGTTCGCCGAGAACGTGCGTTTCGTCGAGCAGCTCTCGGGCCAGCTCGTGAGCACGGTCATCGCGGAGTACTCGGCGACGACCGACGACGACGCCGCGGCGCAGCTCCGGCGGTGGCGGGCCGACGAGTCGCTGATGAGCATGGTGGCCACCTACGAGCAGGGCCGCCGGGAGCAGCCGACCGGCGACGGCTGGATCACCCTCGGGAACACGCGCCGGGCCGACCCGGAGCCGGCGCGATGACGGACGTCGCCGACCGCATCGCCGCGCTGCCGCCGCAGCAGAGGGCCGCGCTGGTGGCCCGGCTCCGGCGGTCACCGGCCCGGCCGGGAGCACCGAGCTGGATCGTGCGCTTCCGGCCCGAGCCGGATCCGGACCTCCGGCTGTTCTGTTTCGCCTACGCCGGTGGCGGGGCCTCGGTGTTCCGCACCTGGCCCGGTGGTCTGCCCCGCGGGGTGGAGGTCTGCGCTCTGCAGCTGCCGGGTCACGAGTCCCGGATCGGCGAGGCCCCGCACCGCAGCGTCGGCCCGCTGGTCGCGGCGCTCGCCGAGGCGATCGACCCGTACCTGGACCGGCCCTTCGCGTTCTTCGGCCACAGCATGGGCGCGCTCGTGGCGTTCGAGCTGGCCCGCGAGCTGCGGCGGACGTCGAGACCACGACCGGTCGGGCTGTCGCTGGCGGCCTTCCGGGCACCCCAGCTGCCGAACCCGAACATCCGGATCCACCACCTGCCCGACGAGATGTTCGCCGTCGTCCTGCGGGCCGAGGGTGTCTCGGAGAAGGTCCTGCAGAACGAGGAGCTGATGGCGGCGCTGCTGCCGACCCTGCGGGCGGACTTCGAACTCTGCGACACCTACGCGTACACCCCGCAGGCCCCGCTCGCGTGCCGGTTGTCGATCTTCGGCGGCGTCGACGACGTGCGGGTCGGGGCGGACGACCTCGACGGGTGGCGCATGCACACGACCGGGCCGAGCAGCGTCTCGCTGTTCCCGGGATCCCACTTCTTCCTGCACAGCGCCCAGGACGCCCTGCTGGCCGCCATGGCTCAGGACCTGCGCAGCGACAGGGCGCGAGACGAGAAGGACGGCCATGCCTGAGGAATCGGTTCGCGAGCCGCTCGCCATCATCGGGATCGGGTGCCACTACCCCGGTGCCGCGATCGGTCCGGAGGCGTTCTGGGACCTGCTGAGTGCCGGGGTCGACGCCACGAGGGACGTGCCCGACGACCGCTGGGAGGTGCGTAAGTTCTACGACCCCGACATCGGCAAATCGGGGAAGATGACGACGTTCCGCGGGGGCTATCTGGAGCGTGTCGACCAGTTCGACGCACAGTTCTTCGGCATTTCCCCCCGAGAGGCGATGTGGCTCGATCCGCAGCAGCGTTTCCTGCTCCAGGTGGCGTGGGAAGCGCTGGAGGACGGCGGGCAGGTGGCGGACCGGCTGGTCGGCAGCGACACCGGGGTCTTCATCGGTGGGTTCACGCTCGACTACCAGCTCCTGCAGAACTCGGGGAACTACGGCCGCTATCACCTGCACACGCATTCCGCGACCGGAATGATGATGACGATGCTGGCGAACCGGCTGTCGTATGCATTCGATTTCCGGGGACCGAGCATGACCGTGGACACGGCGTGTTCCGGATCGTTGGTGGCGGTGCACCTGGCGGCCCAGAGCATCTGGAACGGCGAGTGCTCGCTGGCCCTGGCCGGCGGGGCCAACATCATGATCTCGCCGAACATGACCATCGCCGAGTCGAAGGGCGGGTTCCTGAGCCCGGACGGGCGGTGCAAGACGTTCGACGCGTCCGCGAACGGCTACGCCCGCGGCGAGGGGGCGGGCGTCGTGGTGCTGAAGCCGCTCGCGCGCGCCCTCGCCGACGGCGACCGTGTCTACGCGATGGTCCGCGGCACGGCGGTGATCCAGGACGGGCACACGAACGGCATCACCGTCCCCAGCCAGTCCGCCCAGGAGGCGGTCATGCGCGCGGCGTACCGGCGGGCGGGCGTCGCCCCGCACGAGATCCAGTACGTGGAGGCCCACGGCACCGGCACCCCGTTGGGCGACCCGATCGAGGCCCGTGCGATCGGCACCGTCCTGTCCGACGGTCGCCCGCCGGACGAGCGCCTCGTCATCGGCTCGGTCAAGACCAACATCGGGCACCTGGAGGCGGCGGCAGGCGTCGCCGGCCTGACCAAGGCCGCCCTGGCCCTGCACCACCGGCGGATCCCGCCGCACCTGCACCTGCGCACCCCGCACCCCGACATCGCGTTCGACGAGTTGCAGCTGAGGGTCCCGACCGAGCTGACCGAGTGGCCCGCCACCGACGGACCCCGCTACGCCGGAGTCAACTCGTTCGGTTTCGGTGGCACCAACGCCCACGTGATCCTGCAGGAGGGCCCCGCCGAGCCCGCTCCCGTCGAGAGGCCGGCCGAAGGCGACCGGCCCTACCTGCTGGCCCTGTCTGCCCGGAGCCCGGAGGCGCTGGTCGCCCAGGCCCGCTCGCACCGCGACTTCCTGGCCGGATCCGCCGACCACCTGCACGACATCGGCTACTCGGCCGCGCTGCGGCGCAGCCAGCACGACCACCGGCTGACCGTCACGGCGTCGTCCAAGGCGGAAGCGGTCGGGAAGCTGGACACCTATGTGGACGGCCGCCCGGCCCGGGGTGTCTCGTCGGGTCGCATCCCGGCCGCCGGTCGGCCCCGCATCGCCTTCGTGTGTTCGGGGATGGGGCCGCAGTGGTGGGCGATGGGACGCGAGCTCCTCGAGCGCGAACCCGTGTTCCTCGAGGCGGTGCAGCGCTGTGACAAGGAGCTCCGGCAGTACACGGGCTGGTCGCTCCTGGAGGCCATGCTCGCGCCGGAGGACGCGTCGCGCATGGCCGAGACCGAGGTGGCCCAGCCCGCCAACTTCGCCATCCAGGTGGGGCTCGCCGAGATGTGGCGGTCCTGGGGGATCGAGCCCGACGCGGTGATCGGGCACAGCACCGGGGAGGTGGCCGCCCAGTACCTGTCGGGCGCGCTGAGCTTCGCCGACGCGGTGAAGGTCAACTACTACCGCAGCAGCCTGCAGCAGCGCACCACCGGCAGCGGACGGATGCTGGCGGTGGGCATGACCCGCGAGACGCAGGACCAGGCCGTGCGCGACGCCGGCCCGCTGGTCTCGGTGGCCGCGATCAACAGCCCGAGTGCCGTCACCCTCTCCGGCGACGCCGCGGTCCTGGAGACCATGGCGGCCCAGCTCGAGACGTTCGGGGTCTTCCACCGTTTCCTGTCGGTCAAGGTCCCCTACCACAGCCACCTGATGGATCCGCTCCGCGACGAGCTGCTCGCCGGGCTCGCGGACCTGCACCCCCGCGAGGTCAGGGTCCCGCTGTACTCGACTGTCACAGGGACCCGGATCTCCGGTACCGGCGTCGGCGCGGACTACTGGTGGCAGAACGTGCGCGCCACCGTCCTGTTCGAGGCCGCGTTCACTCAGATGCTGGCGGACGGCTACACGGTCTTCGTCGAGTTGAGCCCCCACCCCGTCCTCGCCGGTTCCATGAACGAGCTGCTGTCGCAGGAGGGCATCGACGGCGTCGTCGTGCCGTCCCTGCGGCGCGAGGGGGCCGATCGGGAGGTCCTGCTCGGCTCGCTCGGGGCCCTGTACACCCGGGGATTCCCGGTGCCGTGGGAGTCGCTCTACGACCGGACGGGGAGCTTCGTCCGCCTGCCGACCTATCCGTGGCAGCTCAGGACGCACTGGATCGAGTCCCAGGAGGCGCTGGAGGACCGCCACTACACCGAGGTGCACCCCCTGCTGGGGCAGCGCATGGGCGCGACCCACCCCACGTGGGAGCGCGAGGTCGGCGCCGGTCAGCTGCCCTACCTGGCCGACCACCGCATCCAGGACACTGTCCTGCTGCCCGGCGCGGCGTTCGTCGAGATGGTGGTGGCGGCTGCCCGTGAGGTGTACGGCGACGGCGAGTACGCCGTCGAGGACCTGGTCTTCCGCAAGGCCCTGGTGCTCACCGCCGCCGCCGACCCCCGGATGCGCACCGTCCTCGACCGGGAGCGCGCGACGGTCGAGATCTCCAGCTACTCCCCGTCGGCCACCGGGGACGCCCGGTGGACGGTGCACGCCACCGCGACGCTGTGCCAGCGGCCGTCGCGCCGGTCCCGGCCCGGCCCCGACGAGCTCGCCCGGGAGTGCACCACCCTGATCGACAGGGAGGCGTTCTACCGGCAGACCGGCGAGATGGGCTTCCAGTACGGCCCGGCCTTCCAGGCGGTGCAGGAGGTGCGCACCGGTCCGGGTCGCGCGGTCGGCCTCGTGGAGGTGCCCGCCCAGCTGGACGGTCAGCTGGATGACTACCTGTTCCACCCGTCGCTGATCGACGCGGCGTTCCAGGTGCTGCTGACCGCGGCCGACGCCCTGGCCGAGGGCGGCCGGTCGACCTCGCCCTACCTGCCGGTCGGGATCGACCGCGTCCGCATCCCGGGCCGTCCCGTCGAGCGGATGCGGGTGGTCGCCGAGATCACCCACGCCGACGAACGGATCATCGTGAGCGACATCGCGATGTTCGCCCCGGACGGGCGCCTGCTCGTCGAGATCGAGGGGTTCCGGGCCCAGTCGCTCGAGGCCTCGATGAGCCTCGCGCCCGAGCGCATCGACCGCGGCCTCTACGAGCTGGAGTGGCACGCGGTGCCGCACACCGCGGCCGACGGACCGGGGGAGCCCGCGACCTGGATCGTCCTCGCCGACGGCAGTGGGGTGGGCGAGGCGTTGACCGGCCGGCTGAACGGTGACGGCCATCGGGTGGTCACCGTCGTCCACGGCGCGGTGCCACAGCTGCAGAGCGACGGCGACGGCGACCACTTCGTGCTCGACCCGTCCGATCCGGAGCACTACCGGCAGCTGTTCGCGGCACTCGCCGGGCGCGCGCCGTTCGCACAGGTGGTGCACCTGTGGAGCCTCGACTCGGAGTTCACGGAGACCGCACCGGTCGCGGACCTGGACGCGGACCAGCGACTCGGTTCGCTCTCGATCGTCGCGCTCACGCAGGCCCTGGCCCAGACCGGCTGGGCGCAGATGCCGCGGATCTGGCTGGTCACCCGCCGGGCGCAGGCGGTCGGGGCCGACCCCGGGACGGTCGCGGTGGAGCATGCCCCGGTCTGGGGTCTGGGCCGCGTCATCGGTCACCAGGAGTTCGCCGGCATCTGGGGCGGCCTCGTCGACCTGGACTCCGGGTCGCCGACCGGGCAGGCCGCGCTCCTGCTCGAGGAGATCACCAGCGGGAGCGGGGAGGACCAGATCGCCTTCCGCGACGGCACGCGGCACGTGGCACGGCTGGTGCCGAGCGCGAACCTCACCCCGGCGATGCCCCTGTCGCTGCGCGCCGACGGGAGCTACCTCGTGACGGGCGGGTTGGGGTCGCTCGGTCTGCTGGTGGCGCGGTTCCTGGTGCAGCGGGGGGCCAGGCGGCTGGTCCTGATGGGCCGCACGGCGGTCCCGGACCGGGCGACCTGGCACCGGCTGGACACGGATCATCCCCTGCGGGGCCTGGTCGACGGGCTCCTCGAGCTCGAACGCCTTGGCGCCGCCGTGGTCCCGGTGGCGGTGGACGTGGCCGACGACGAGCAGCTGGCAAGCTGGCTGGCCGGCTACGAACGCGAAGCCCGGCCCCCGATCAGGGGGGTCGTGCACACCGCGGGCGTGGTGGACGACGAGCTCCTGCTGCGGATGAGCGCCGGGTCCTTCGAGCGCGTGCTGCGCCCGAAGGTGCGGGGCGGATGGCTGTTGCACCGGCTGCTGGCCGATCAGCCGCTCGACTTCTTCGTGCTGTTCTCCTCCACCGGGTCGGTCATCGCGTCACTGGGCCAGGCCAACTACGCCGCGGGCAACGCCTTCCTCGACGCGCTCGCGCAGCACCGTCGGGGGATGGGGCTGCCGGCGACCTCCATCGGCTGGGGTCCCTGGTCGGTGGGCATGGTCGAGCAGCTCGGGCTGGAGCAGGCCTACGCCCGGCGCGGTATCGAGCTGATCACCCCCGATGCCGGGATGCAGATACTGGCCCGGGTCGTGGGGCAGCGCCCGGCCCACCTCGTCGCGATCACCGCGAACTGGGCCACCGCCCGCGACGCCTCGCCGCAGACGTTGCCCCCGATGTTCGCGCTGCTCGGATCGCCCGACGGCGACGCGGCGGCACAGGAGCTGGACGGCGCGGCGCGGTCGCTGCTCACGACGCTCGGCGAGGCGCGGGCGCAGGACCGGGCCGGCATCGTCGCGGCCCACCTCCAGGGGGTCGCGGCCCAGGTCCTCGAACTCGATCCGACCGCGTTCGGGGACGAGGACGCCCTGACCGGCCTCGGCCTGGACTCGATGATGGCGATCGAGGTCAAGCACCGCATCGAGGCCGCGCTGGGCGTCGACATCTCGGTCCTCGACCTTCTGCAGGGTGCCACCGTCGAGGGGTTGACCGATCGCGTTCTGTCCTCGCTGCGGTTCGGCGAGGTCGGCCCGATCGGCGCCGACCCCGACACCCCCGACCTCGACCCAACCGACCCGTCGACGGCGGAGATCGAGCGCCTGATCGCCGAGACCACGGACGCCGATCTCGAACGGCTGCTGCGCGAGCTCGAGCAGGAAGCCGGCCAGGAGGAGCAGCGATGACCGGTACGACGAGGACGGCCATGGGCACGGTGCGCAGGGCGGTGATGGGTGTTCCGCGCCGGATGGCCACGGCCTTCAGCGACGGGAACACCCCGACCTGGAGGCATCTCGAGAGTGCCGTACTCGCGGCCGTCGAGGGATACAACTCCTCGATGGAGGGCGGCAGGCTCGCCGATCTCGCGCCCCGGCTCGACCGCCTGCCCCTCGACCTGCGCGGATACGCCTACGAGGGCGCCGCGATGGGGCTGACGGCGATGGACTGCGTGGTGCCCCGCCACCGGCTCGCGGAGTACATCGCGGGTCCGGGAGCCCCCCACGTCTACATGGTGCACATCGGGGCGGGCGAGGCGCTGGCGCGCCTGCGCCGCAGGCCCGAACCGTTCATCGCCGCTCTGCCCGACCGGGTCCTGTGCTGGCTGGTCATGGACGGCTACGGCTTCCACCGGGGCTTCTTCGACCGGAAACGCCACGTGGACCGTCAGCATGTCCCGACGCACCTGTCCGGATACGGCCGGCGCGTGTTCGACCAGGGGGTGGGACGCAGCATCTGGTTCACCGCGGGCGCCCAGGTGCCCCGGATCGCCGCGACGATCAGCGCGTTCCCGGCGCACCGCCACGACGACCTGTGGCTGGGGATCGGCGTCGCGTGCGCCTACGTCGGCGGCGTCGAACGGAGCGCGATCGACGAGCTCCGGTTCGCGGCCGGCCGCCGCGCGACGCAACTGGCGGTGGGCGCGGCCTTCGTGGCCAAGGGCCGCCTGCGAGCGGGCACCCCCGCGGCGCACACGGACCTCGCCTGCGCGGCACTGTGCGGTGGCCGCTCCGTCGCGGACGCCGCCCATATCGTCGACGCCGCCTTCGAGGACCTGCCGACCGACGGCCCGGAACCGGCGTACGCGGTGCTGCAACAGCGGATCTCCGCGCAGTTCACGATCTCCCGAGGAGCAGTCTCATGAGCATCGCCGGGCGGCTGCTGAAGCCGCTGTTCGAGGTGTCGCCGACCGACCTGCCGGCCCTGGAGGCCGACACGGAGACGACGCGCCGGTTGCACCAGGTGGTGTTCACCGTCACCGAGTGCTGCCAGACCACGCTGTTCCACAGCCGTTTCGCGTCGCTCGTACCGAGGATGAACGCCTATCCCGAGGAGCTGCGGGGGTTCGCCTACGAGGGCGCCGGGGTGGGGCTCGCCGCCCTCGACATGTGGCTGCCGTGGCGCCGGCGCACCCGCGACTTCGTCGCCGGCCCCGGTTCGCCGTGGGTCTACGCGGTCTACCTGGGGGCCGGGATGGCGTTCGCGCGGATGCACCGGGATCCGGAACGGTTCCGCGCGGGGCTCGGCGACCCCTTGTTCAGCTGGGTCGTCCTCGACGGGTACGGGTTCCACGAGGGGTTCTTCGCCCACCGCCGCACCGTCGGCGAGCGGGTGGTCCCGTCGCACCTGTCCGGCTACGCGCGCCGCGCCTTCGACCACGGGCTCGGCCGCAGCATCTGGTTCACCACGGGCGCCGACGTGCCCGGCGTCGTCGCGACGATCGGGACCTTCCCCGAGCACCGGCATCCGGACCTGTGGAGCGGAGTGGGCCTGGCCTGCGGCTACACCGGGGGCGTGGACCGGCCGACCATCGAGTCGCTCCGCGTCGCCGTGGGCCCGCACCTGGGCGAGCTCGCCGTGGGGGTGGCGGTCGCGGCCACGATGCGCCATCGGGTCGACAACCCCGCACTGCACAACGACATCGCCTGCGAGGTGCTGTGCGGGCTGACCAGCAAGGGCGCGGCGGAGCTCGCCGACACCGCACTGCAGAACCTGCCGCCCGACGGCGCCGAGCCGGCCTACGAGGTCTGGCGGCAGCGCATCCGGGCGAGGTTCGAGACCGGGACCGTCCGATCACGTCACCAGGAGACGACACCATGACGAAGGCACTGAGCACGGTCCTGCGGCGCGTCCTCGGCATCTCGACCGAGACGTTCCGCGACCTGGTCGCGGAACGCTACGGCGAGGAGGCGGACCTGGACACGGCCTGGCTCAGTTTCGAGCCGGTGGCCCGCACCCTGGTGGACGGCTTCTACATGACCGTGGACGACCCGCGCTTCGAGGTGCTGGTGCCCAAGCTGGACGCGATCGACGAGCAGATGCGCGGGATCGCCTACGAGGGCGCCGGGATGGGCCTGATGCTGCTCGACAGCCTGTTCCCGTGGCGGAAGCGCCTCGACGCGTTCCTGGCCGGGCCCGGATCGCCCTACCGGGGCCTGGCCGTGATCGGGGCGGGGCTGGTGATGCCGCGCATCCCGTGGAACCCCGAGCGGCTCATGAAGCGCCACGACCCGGCGCTGCGCTGGTTCGTGATGGACGGCTACGGCTTCTACGAGGGGTTCTTCAACGCCCACCGCACGATCGACCTGCAGCTCGTCGCCGACCGGGTGCAGGGGTACTCGCGTAGGGCTTTCGACCAGGGACTGGGGCGGTGCCTCTGGTTCACCACCGGCGCGGACTACGCCCGGATCGTCGCGGCGATCACCGCCTTCCCGGCGGCGCGCCAACCGGACCTGTGGAGCGGGATCGGGCTGGCCTGCGCCTACGCCGCGGGCATCGCCGACCGGGATGCGATCGGGGCGCTGCTGGAGGCCGCCGGTCCCTACCGTGCCGACATGGCCGTGGGGACGGCCATCGCCTCGGTGATCCGCGCGGAGACCGACCATCCGGCCCCGCACACAGAGCTCGCGTGCGACGTGGTGTGGGGCCGCGACAGCAGCGAGGTGGCCGAGATCGCCGATCTCGAACGCCACGACCTGCCCGCCGACGGAGCGGAACCGTCCTACGAGGTCTGGCGGCGGCGCATCCGGGAGACGTGGGTCGTCCCTGCCGCGCCCATCTCGTCAGCCCGGTACGAGTCCGCGCAGGAGGGTTGACGAGATGAGCGCAGCAGGGACGGTCCGCAAGCTGGTGATCGGCATCCAGTCCGAGGAGTCGGTGTTCCGCCGGCCCGGGTTCGCGCCCGAGGCCTGGCCGCGGTTCCAGCCGGTGGCGCACTCGTTGGTGGCGGGCTACCACGCGACACTGGAGAACTGCTCCCTTCCGGTGCTGGTTCCCCGCCTCGAGGCCGTCGCGCCCGAGCTGCGCGGGTTCGCCTATGAGGGGGCCGGGATGGCGCTCGCGGCGCTGGACGTCGTCGCGCCGTGGCGCAGGCGCCTCCAGGAGTTCGTCGACGGGCCGGGTGCGGCCCACATCTACCCGGTCTACGTGGGGGTGGGCCTCGCGCTGGCGCGGCTCAAGCGCCGTCCGGAGAACCACCTCGCACCACTGGACCCCGTGCTGGGATGGGTGATCGCCGACGGCTACGGCTTCCATGAGGGCTTCTTCGCGACGCGCCGCCACTTCGCGGGACGCGCGGTGCCGATGCGCCTGTCGCCGTACACCCGGCGGGTCTTCGACCAGGGGCTGGGCCGGGCGCTCTGGTTCTCCGGCGGTGCCGTGGTCGACCGGATCGTAGCGACGATCGACCGCTTCCCCCCTGAACGGCAGGCCGAGCTGTGGAGCGGGATCGGGCTGGCCAGCGCCTACGGGGGTGGCACGGACCGGGCCGGGCTCGGCGCGTTGCACACCGCGGCGGGGCCCTACCGCGCGCAGCTGGCGCGGGGTGCCGCCACCGCGGCGATGGGCCGGGTGCAGGCGGGGAACTCGGCGGAGCACACCGACCTGGCCTGCGAGGTCTTCTGCGGGCTCCCGGCCGGTGCCGCGGCGGGCGTCCTGGACCGCGCCAGGGAGAACCTGCCGGTCGGCGGCGTCGAGCCGGCCTACGAGGTGTGGCGGCAGCGATCGCTCGCGCACTTCTCGGTTCCCCGGGCGCAGGCCGCCACTCCGGACGGCTGACCGATGGGCAGGCTGGTGTTCGTCGAGTGCAGCTGCCTGCTCGACACGTGGACGATGGCCACGCGGCTCGTGCGGTCGGTGCGGGGCCCCGGGAGGCCGGACGGGGTCGGGGTGCTCGAGGCCGAGGCGGCTCGGGGCACCGACCTCGTGTCGGTGCACCGGGCGCTGTGGGGGCTGCTCGCCGGATACGACTACCGGGCGCTCACCGGGCTGTCCGCGGGTGCCTGCTGCACCGACCGGGCCGATGTGCTCGGCCGCGCGGCGACGCGGGCGCTGCGGTGGCACCGCCGGGCGGGGGACACGATCGTCGTCGTCTCGGATCTGATGCCGCTGTTCATCCCGCCGATCACCGAACACCTGCGTGTCGACCTGGTGCTGTGCGGGTCGCCACCCGTGAACCAGGACGGTCGGCTGGCTCCGGGCTACCCGGACCTCCTGCTGGGAATCGCCGCCGCCCAGGCCGCCGAGCGGGAGGCCCGGCGGGAGGGCGTCCCGCTCGCGGACTGCGTCGCCTACGGCCGTGACCCGCGCGATCGCGAGCTCCTGGACGCGGTGGGCCATCCCGTCCGCATCGGCTACGACGGCGAGCTCCGATCGCCGGAGCAGGCCAGGACGTGCGAGGTGCTGACCCGTGACAGTCAGGACGAACCAGGGAGAGCACGACATGACGATTCCCATCCGGCCGCATGATGCGGCCGCGGACGACGACCCGACGGCGGCCCGGATCCGCGTGGCCGCGCGGATCCAGGTGACCCGCCACCGGCGGCTGATCCGGTCGCCGAAGGACAGCCACCCCCTGACCAGGGCCATGCTCAGGCTGTACGGCCGGTCGACCCCGCCGGGTTACGCGGTGCTGACGACGACCGGACGCCACAGCGGACGGCGCCGCCGCACCTACGTGCGCGTGGTCCGCGAGCAGGACCGGCTCTACGTGGTGATGCTCCGCCCGCCGGAGCTGGCGATCCGTCGGCCGCACGCCCTGGCTACCTGGGTACGGAACATCCGGGCCGACCCCGCCGTGACCGTGCAGCTGCGGCGTCACACCTACGCGGGGCTGGTGCGGGAGATCGACGATCCGGCCGAGCTGCAGCGCGCCCGGGCGGCGATCTGCGACACCGTCCACCTGGGCGACTACGGCGAGTGCCTGCTGCACCTCAAGGGGCTGCCGACCCGGGCGAAGATCGAGGACCTGCACCGGTACTGGTTCGACACCGGCATCCCGCTCCTGGTCGAGATCCGGCCGACGGACGGGCCGCCGTGACGACCGTCCTGCGCGTCGTCCGGCGCGGCCACGCGGGGCTCGTCTGGTGCGCCGTCGGCATGGCCGTGCTGGCCGTGGTGCTGGTCGCGGTGTCGGCCCTCGACCGGCGGACGCTGCTGGGCGCGCCGCTGTGGGACAAGCCGCTGCAGTTCGCCCTCTCCCAGGCCGTCTACACCGGCGCGATGGCGTGGATGCTCTCCCGCCTGCCCGCGGGCACGTTCCGGCGCACCGGATGGGTCGTCGTCGTCTGCTGCACGATCGAGATCGTGCTCATCTCGGTCCAGGCCGGGCGCGGGGTGCGCAGCCACTTCAACACCGACACCGCCGGAGACTTCGCGGTCTTCGGGCTGATGGGCTTCTTCGTGGCCGGGATCTGGCTGGCGACGGTGGCGGTCGCCCTGCGCTTCCTCCGCACGCGGGTCGCCGACCGCGCCACCGATGCCGCGGTGCGCTTCGGGCTGGTCATCGCGCTCGCCGGGATGGCCGTCGGTGTCGTCATGTCGGTCCACCTCGGCCACAGCGTCGGTGTGCCGGACGGCGGGCCCGGCCTGTCCTTCGTGAACTGGAGCACCACCGGTGGTGATCTGCGCGTCAGCCACTTCGCGGGGCTGCACGCCCTGCAGATCCTCCCGCTGGTCGCCGCAGGACTGCGCCTCCTGCCGCCCAGCTGGCTCGACGACGACCAGCGTCACCGGCTGATGCTCATCGCCGGGTACGGCTACGGCGGGCTGTTCGTGCTGGTGTTCTGGCAGGCGCTCCGGGGGCAGCCGCTGCTCGCCCCCGACCGGGTCACCCTCGGATCCCTCGCCGCGGTGGTCCTCGTGGCCGGCGGCGCGGCGGCCGCTGTCCTCGCCCGTCGGCGGACTTGTGACGGAACTGCGACGAACTGCTGAAACTGTCGGCCGACCGGCCGTCGCGTGTCATTCTCAGAATCCGCTGGACCGAGTTGTCGACAACGACATCGATGCATCAGGAGCGTGCCGCCATGACCGTGGACGAACTGTTCGAGGCTCTTCCCACCCGTTTCGACGCGACTGCCGCGGTCGGGGTTTCCAGAACCGTTCAGTGGAACATCACCGGTGAGCAGACCGGGGTGTGGGCATTCGAGATCGTCGATGGTGTCGGCCGGCTCATTCCCGGTGGCGTCGAGAATCCGGACGCGACGTTCACCACCCGCGACAAGACCTGGATCGCCATCGCCGAGGGCCGCCAGGACGCGATGAAGGCGTTCATGACGGGAAAGCTCAAGGTGACCGGCGACATGATGCTCGCCATGAAGGTCCCGGAGTTCTTCCCGACCCCGGAGGCCTGATCCGATGAACGGACCGCTTCCTCCTCGGCTCGTCCTCGCGGTGATCTGCGCATCGACGTTCACGGTCAGCCTGGCGGCATTGGCGATCAACATCGCGCTGCCGTCGCTGGTCGTCGAGCTGGGAGCGACCACGCACGACCTGCAGTGGATCGTCGACGCCTACAACCTCGTCTTCGCCACGTTCGTGCTCGCGTTCGGCAGCCTGAGTGACCGCTACGGCCGCAAGGGGGCGCTGCTGGCGGGCTTGGCGGTGTTCGGTACCGGGGCGGTCGGCGCCTCGTTCGCCGGGTCCTCCGGTGCGCTGATCGCCTGGTCGGCGGTGATGGGGTTGGGCGCGGCGCTGATCTTCCCCACCACCCTCTCCCTGCTGTCGAACGTGTTCACCGGGAGACGGGCCCGGGCCAAGGCGATCGGGATATGGGGCGCGACGACAGGGGTGGGCACGGCGTGCGGCCCGGTCCTGAGCGGATGGCTGCTCGCGTCCTACCGCTGGGGCAGCGTGTACCTGGCGCTCGCCGTCCTCGCCGCGGTGACGCTGGTCGCGAGCGCCGCCACCCTGGCCACGTCGCGGGATCCCTCGATCCCGCGCATCGACGTCGTGGGGCTGGTCCTGTCGGTCCTCGGGATCGGGGCGCTGGTCTACACGGTTATCGAGGCACCCGGACGGGGCTGGCTCGCACCCCTGACACTGGGCGGGTTCGCCGCCGCGGCGGCCGTGATCGTGGTGTTCGTGTGGTGGGAGGGCCGTTGCGGCCAACCCATGATCGACCTCGCGCTGTTCCGCAACCCACGCTTCACCGCGGCCAGCGCGGCGCTGACCTTCTCCTACTTCGCGCTGTTCGGCTTCATCTTCCTGACCACGCAGTACTTCCAGTTCGTGCGGGCCTACTCGGCGCTGTCCACCGGCCTGCGGATCCTGCCCGTGTCCATGGGCGTCGCGGTCGGGTCGGTGGTGGGGGTCGTGCTCGCCGTCCGGATCGGGAACAAGATCGTCGTGACGGCCGGCATGCTCTGCTTCACCGGCGCGTTCCTGTGGATCTCCACGATCGACGCGTCGACGAGCTACCTGGTGCTGGCTCTGCAGATGGTCCCGCTCGGTCTGGGCGCCGGGCTGACCGCCGCGCCGGCCACCGAGGCGATCATGGGCGCGGTGTCGGCGGACAAGGCCGGGATCGGGTCGGCCACGAACGACGCCACCCGCGAGCTGGGCGGCACGCTGGGTGTCGCGGTGATGGGCAGCGTGTCCGTGTCGTTGTACGCGAACGGACTCGCGGCCGACCCGTCGGTGGCGCTGCTGCCGGTCGATGCCCGCCACCTCGCGGCGGACTCGCTGGGAGCCGCCCAGATCGTCGGTCAGCGGGTGAGCGAGCTCGTCGGACCCACCGCGGGAAAGGCCGTGCTGGACGCGGCTGCCACGGCTTTTCTCGGCGGGCTCTCCGTCGCCTGTCTGGTTGCGGCCGGGGTCACCGCGGCCGGAGCGCTGATCGCCGCGGTAGTGCTGCCGGCCCGGCCACATGTTGCTGGGAATCCGCGGCCGGTCGGCCGGAACAGTGAATTCTGATCTCCTCGGCAACAACCATTCTCATCCATCGACCATGAGGAATGCATCGTGACCAACACGGCCCTGATGGCGCACGTGTTCCTGCAACTCGCCTGCATTCTGGGTACCTGCTGGGCGGTGAACCTGGTCCTCCGTCGCCTCGGCCAGACGAGGGTGGTCGCAGACATGGTCGCCGGCTTTCTGCTCGGGCCCTCGTTGTTCGGCCTGGTGCTGCCCGACGTCCAGCGCTGGTTCTTCCCGCTCACTCTCGTTGTGCCCAATTCGACGCCCGGCGCACCGGGCGTGACGGTCACCCATCCCGCACTGACCGCGCTCTACGTCCTGGGTCAGGTGGGCCTGGTCCTCTACATGTTCCTGGCCGGCCTGTCGTTCGACCCGCGGAGACTGGCCGGCCACGTCCGCTCCTCGGTCACGGTGTCGCTGACGGGGATGATCGTCCCGCTCGTCGCGGGTGGCGCGGTGGGATGGTGGCTGGCCGGCGACAGTACGTTCTTCCCGGCCGGCGTGGCGCCGTGGCAGGCGGCCCTGTTCGTCGGGTGCGCCATCGCCGTCGTGGCCTTCCCGATGCTGGCGCGGATCATCCAGGACTCGGGACTGGCCGGCACCCGGCTCGGCACGCTCGCCCTGTCGTGCGCGGCCATCGACGACGCGATCGCGTGGATCCTGCTGGCTCTGGTCGTCGCCACCGTGGGCGACAACCCGTTCTCGATCGTCGTCGCGGTCGGCGGGATCATCGTGTACGTGCTGGTGATGGTCGGGCCTGTGCGGCTGGCCTGCGCACGACTGCTGGGCCGGGCGGCCCGGGACGGTGCGCCGAAGCGCGAGGTGCTCGTCGTGGCCTCGATCCTGGTCCTGCTCGGTGCGTCGTTCACCGACGCCATCGGGGTCTACTCGGTGTTCGGTGCGTTCCTGGCCGGTACGGTCATCCCGGCCTCGGCGGTGACCACCGCGATCCGCGGCTGGATGGAGCCCCTGACGACCTCGGTGCTGCTGCCCATGTTCTTCACCTACTCGGGGCTGCGGGCGCAGCTGAGCCTGCTTGCCGACCCGCACGTCATCCTCGTCACGGTGGTGATCGTCGTGGTGGCGTTCGCGGCCAAGGGCGGTGCCTGTTTCGTGGCGTGCCGCCTCAGCGGGATATCGATGCACGACTCCGTGTCGCTCGCGGCGCTGCTCAACGCCCGCGGGCTGATGGAGCTGATCCTGCTCGACATCGGCCGTGGAGCCGGGATCATCACCCCGCAGCTCTACACCGTGCTGACCGTGATGACGATCGTGACCACGCTCGCCGCCTCGCCCCTGTACCTCTGGGCGAGACGGTACTGGCCGGATGCTGCCGTGGCCGAGATCGCTGCTCCTGAGATCGCCCGGTCCGAGGTCGTCGGGCGGTCGACGATCGCCGGATGAGCGTCGCGGTGGCGCATCCCACGACCAACCGCGAGTGGTGGCGACGGCTAACCGCTGACGAGCACGGGGATCGTCACGGCGATGAACGCGATCAGGCTCCACAGGGCCGGGGCCGAGCTCAGGGTCTGGATGCGTTGTGCGGCAACGCGTTGCGTCTCGATCTCGCTGCGGACGAACCACCAGGGGTTGGTGTGGTCCTCCAGCCGGTAGTAGACGGCTCCGAGGCCGGCGCCGTAGGCGAGGTGCCCGACCAGCGAGGGGAAGCCGGCGGCGATCGCGGCGGCGGACCACTGCGGGGCGCCGCCGAGCAGCACGGGGAGCAGCGTGAGGTTGCCCAGCACCCACCACAGGAAGCCGTAGGACACGCCCCATCCGATGCCCGAGGCCAGGTCGAAGCTGCGCCGCCGGAACAGCACGGCGTAGGACACGCCGATGAGGACGGCGATCACGAGATGGACGGCCAGTCCGACGGCGGCCGTGCGGGCCCCCACCAGACCTGCCACCTGGGGCAGTTCGTTCACCAGCACCATCACGACCGTGAACAGCAGCCCGCCCGCGACCCCGGCGAGTGCGCCGTAGCGCAGCGAGCGGCTGCCGCGGTCGCCGGGCGACTCGACGTGCCGGGTGCGGATGTCGTCGACGAACAGCCAGCGGGTGAACGTACCGAGCCCGGTGAACGCCGCGGCGATGCCGGCCCCGAGGAGGAGGTAGGCCGGAAGCCGGTCCGTGGCCGCGGCCACCGCGACCGGAGACCAGTCGAGCGCTCCGTGGCTCAGCAGTGGCGGCACCGTCAGGCCGGCGACGATCCAGCACAGGAACCCGTACGCGGTTCCGCGGATCAGGGCAGGCCCGGCGCGCTCCGGGTCGGCTCCGAACAGCGCCGGATAGCCGATACCCGCGAGGGCGCCGACGACGAACAGCCAGCCCAACGCCGCTCCGGCCATGACGTCGAGGACGAGGTAGAGCACCGCGGAGACGACGATCCCGGCGCCGGCGCCGCGGACCGCCGTGGCGATCCGGGGCCGGGGCATGCGGTGGTGTCGGTGGCGCAGCGCCACGTAGGCGATGGCGGTGGCGGCGCCGTAGAACAGGTGCCCGAGCAGGCTGGGCAGCACGGCCTGCGCGCCGGGCAGGTCCCAGGCGACCGGGTCGCCACGCAGCAGCGGTAGCAGGGTCAGGGGTCCGAGGAACCACCAGAACGCCCCGTAGAGCAGTCCCCAGATCACGGTCTCCCCGGCCCGTACGTCCTGGTGGACGACCAGCAGGCCGAATCCGGCCCCGATGACGACGGCGAACACCATGTGCAGCGCGAAGCCGATCACGGGGGAGCTCGTGTGCACGATGGACGCCACGGTCGGGAGGGTGCCCACCGACGCCATGGCCGCCCCGAACACCAGCCCGCCCGCGATGCCGGCGGCGGCTCCAGTCGCGATGCTGCGCCGCAGGACCGGGCCCGGCGAGGTGGTGGCGGTCGGGCTCATCGGACGTTCCCGTCCACCGGGTGGCCGGCCGGTTCCCGGGTCGCGGTGGTCACCACGATGTCGCGGGGGAACACCAGGTCCAGCAGCCAGTCCGACAGCACCCGCAGTCGTTTCTCGGTTCCGGGCAGCTTGGCGAGGTAGATGCCGCGCCAGAGCAGCCACGCGGCGAACCCGGAGAAGCGCGTGCCCCGGATCTCGGCGGCCGCGGTGCGGTGGCCCAGCGCCACGAGCACGCCGATCGTGCGGAACCGGAAGGCAGCGGGTTCGCGGCCCGCAAGGACGGCGGCGATGTTCTCGGCGACGACCTTGCCCTGGCGCAGGGCGTGTTGGGCGGTGGGCGGGAACGGTGCGCCGCCGCTGTCCGTGTCGGGGATCTGCGCGCAGTCACCGATCGCCCAGACACGGTCCAGACCGACCACGCGGAAGGTCGCGTCCGTGACCAGCGCACCGTTGCGGGCGTGCTCGCCACCCAGCCGGGCGACGAACGGGCTGGGGCCGTTGCCCGCCGTCCAGACGAACGTGGCGGTCGAGATCCGGGTGCCGTCGTCCAGCTCGACGCCGTGCGGCGACGCCGACCCGACACGGGCCCCGAGGCGGAACTCGATCCCGCGGGCCTCCAGCCGGTCGCGCGCGTAGTCGCCGAGCGCGGGGGAGAGTTCCGGGAGGATGTGGTCGCGGGAGTGCACCAGGACGAACCGCGGTTCGTCAGGACCGATCCCGGGGTAGAGGTGCAGCACCCCGTACACCAGGTCGAACAGCTCGGCGACGGTCTCGGTGCCGGCGAAGCCGCCTCCCGCCACGACGAACGTCAACAACCGTCGGCGCTCGCCGGGATCGGGTTCGAGATGGTCGGTGCGTTCCAACAACTCGATCACGTGCTCACGCAGCCGGGTCGCGTCGCCCAGGTCCTTCATGGTCAGTGCGTTGTCCTGGACCCCGGGCAGGTCCAGGAAGCGCGGGACGGAGCCGACTGCCAGCACGAGATGGTCGTAGGGCACCCACTCGTCGTCGACGCGCACGGCGCGGGCGTCGGTGTCGACGTCGGCGACGGCGCCGTGTCGGAACCGAGTGTGGGCCGCCGCGGTCCGCACCGGGGTGCTGATGTGGGCCGGTTCCAGTGCGCTGGACGCCACCTCGGCGAGCATCGGGGTGAAGAGCAGGAAGTTGGAGTTGCTGATCACCGTGACGTCGACGGGGATGCGGCGCAGCGCGAGCCGTTCGAAACGCCGGGCCGCGGTCACCCCGCCGAAACCGCCGCCGACGATCACCACCCGCACCGGTGGCGGCGCGGTAGGGGCGGGCGCAGCCGGCCTGCGGCGTGAGCGGAACCAGAACAAGGCGGCACCGGCCAGGCTGCCCTGCAGGACGTCGCCGATCAGCGACCGGTAGGCGGTGGCGGCCGCGGTGACCGACCACGTCGGTACGGTCCCGTGCAGCAGCGGGTCCACGGTCAGGGAGAACAGCATCCAGCCGAGCAGCCCGAGCAGCGCGCCCCCCGATGCCGCCTCGGCGAGTCCGTGGGCCCGCTGGGTGATCACGACGCCGATGGCCGCGCCGATCAGGGTGGCGTAGACGAGCACCCGGGCCGCGCCGCCGGGGTCCTCGAGCATGCCCTGCAGTTGCATGAGCGCGCCGACCGGCAGCCCGGCGACCAGCCCCACCACGGCTCCCCACACCGCTGACGACAGGCGGCTGTCCCGACCGGTCACGGCCCTCCATTTCCCGAGCACACGGGCGCCAGGTAGCGGCCCCGGCCCAGCGTGTCACCGATGCCGGCCGGAGATCCTTACCGGACGGTCACGCCGTGCGGGGACGCTGACGGACTCTTACGCAGCGGTGACGGGAACGTGACGGTTCACGTACCTGGCGCCGTTCGTGCAGTTCACAGCCCTAACGTCGCCGGGCATGAGAATCTGGCTCGGTTCCGCGGCGCGTGGCGTGGCGGCAGGTCTGGTCGGTGGGTTGTTGTTGCTGACCCTGCAGGCGGCGGCCCGGCTGTTGGTGGGGGTGTCGCCACCCGCGGAGCTGGTGGGCGACCGCATCGCCCCGTTGTTGTCGATCGACCAGTTCTTCGATCTGTTCGGGTTGCTCGGGGGCTACAACGGTCTCAAGCAGAGCGGCATCCTCGGCGGCTCGATCGGGCAGCTCGTGCTGGGCATCGCGATCGCGGTCGCGGTGGCTCTGGTGGCCCGCCGTTCCGCCCGGCGGGCCCGTCG
>JBBRLM010000054.1:0-44489 GCA_038231335.1 Mycobacteriales bacterium | reverse complement strand
GTGAGGAGATGACGTGAGTCGGCAGAGTTTGGCCAAGGCTCATCAGAAGATCCAGGAACTTTCCTGGGAGCCGCAGTACCACGAGCCGTACATGAAGTACGGAACCGACTACACCTTCCGCAAGGCAGCCAAGAAGGACCCGCTCAAGCAGGTCCTGCGGTCCTACTTCCCCATGCAGGAGGAGAAGGATCACCGCGTCTACGGCGCGTCTGACGGTGCCATCCGCGGGAACATGTTCCGCCAGGTCCAGGAGCGTTGGCTGGAGTGGCAGAAGCTGTTCCTCAGCATCATCCCGTTGCCCGAGGTCTCGGCGGCGCGTTCGATGCCGATGCTGTTCCACGTGGTTCCGAACCCGGAGCTGCACAACGGCCAGGCCATTCAGATGATCGACGAGGTCCGCCACTCGACGATCCAGCAGAACCTGAAGCGCCTGTACATGAACAACTACATCGACCCGGCAGGCTTCAACAACAGCCTGCGGAACTTCCACAGCGACTACTGCGGCACGATCGGCCGTCAGTTCGCTGAGGGGTTCATCACCGGTGACGCGATCACCGCGGCCAGCATCTACCTGACGATCGTCGCCGAGACGGCATTCACGAACACGCTGTTCGTGGCCATGCCGGCCGAGGCTGCGGCCAACGGTGACTACCTGCTGCCGACGGTGTTCCACTCGGTCCAGTCCGACGAGTCGCGCCACATCTCCAACGGTTACGCGACGCTGCTGATGGCCCTGTCCGACGAGGACAACCGCCAGCTGCTCGAGCGCGACCTGCGCTACGCGTGGTGGAACAACCACCGTGTCGTCGACGCGGCCATCGGTACCTTCATCGAGTACGGCACGAAGGACCGCCGCAAGGACCGCGAGTCCTACGCGGAGATGTGGCGCCGCTGGATCTACGACGACTACTACCGTTCGTACCTCGTCCCGCTCGAGAAGTACGGCCTGGTCATCCCGCACGACCTGATCGAAGAGTCGTGGAAGCAGATCTGGGAGAAGGGCTACGTCCACGAGGTCGCGCAGTTCTTCGCCACCGGTTGGCTCGCCAACTACTGGCGCATCGACGCGATGACCGACACGGACTTCGAGTGGTTCGAGTACAAGTACCCGGGCTGGTACGACAAGTACGGCGCATGGTGGGAGAACTACAACCGCCTCGCCGTGCCGAACGGGCACAACCCGATCGTCTTCGAGGACGTCGACTACGTCTACCCGGCCCGTTGCTGGACCTGCATGGTCCCGTGTCTGGTCCGTGAGGACATGGTCATGGCCGACATCGACGGCGTGACGCGCACGTACTGCCACGAGGTCTGCCGCTGGACCGATGTCGAGGCCTTCCGTCCCACGTACCAGGGTCGCGAGACCCCGAACATGGGCCGCCTGGTCGGGCACCGCGAGTGGGAGACGCTGTACGACGGCTGGAACTGGGCCGATGTCGTCTCCGACATGGGCTTCGTCCGCGACGACGGCAAGACGATGACGGCACAGCCCCACCTCGACTTGAACCCCAAGAAGATGTGGACGCTGGACCACCTGCGTCGTTGCCCGCCGTGTGGTAGCCCGAACGTGGCTATCAACAACATGGACGCTGCCGGAAAGGCCGCGTTCCACGCGGACTACATCCGTCAGGGTCCCGCCGGACGACCGGCACCCGCGAGCGCCTGAGCGCGGGTCAGGTGAGGGGGGAGGGCCGGCGGCGCCACCGTCGGCCCTCCCCCTGCCATGGCCGCATTCAGCTGCGATTTCCAGGTCTACCGGTGAGAGGCAGTTCATGGGCGAGAAGCACAGGGTCCGGTTCGAACCGGTAGGCATCGAGATCGAGGTCGACGAGGAACAGAACATCCTCCGCGCGGCAGCCGAGCAGGGCGTCCAGCTCATGCACGGCTGCAAGGAAGGCCAGTGTGCGGCCTGCAAGTCCTTCGTGCTGGAGGGTGAGGACATCGAGTACGACTCGTACTCGACGTTCGCGCTCCCGGACTACGAGAAGGAGGAGGGGTCCACCCTCCTGTGCCGGGCCCACGCGTACGAGGATCTGGTGATCGAACTCCTCAACTACGACGAGGAGATCATCCGGTCCGGCCTGCCCCTCAAGAAGGGGATCGCGGAGGTCGTCTCGAACGAAGCCGTCACGCACGACATGCGCCACCTCGTCCTCAAGCTCGTGGAGCCTGAGGAGATCAAGTTCTTCCCTGGTCAGTACCTGGACATCATGGTGCCGGGCACGGAGGAGAGCCGCTCGTTCTCCATGGCGAACACGCCGGGCCGCGAAGGCCATTTCGAGTTCGTCATCAAGATCTATCCGGACGGGTTGTTCTCCGAGTTCCTGGCCACCAAGGTCCAGATCGGCGACCGGCTCGACGTCGAGGGTCCCTTCGGCACCTTCACCCTGCGCGAGAGCCGCACCTCCCCGCTGATCTTCGTCGGCGGTGGGGCCGGCCTGGCTCCCGTACTGGGTCTGCTCCGATCGATGTCGGAGCGGAACGTCGAGCGACCGGCCGTCTTCTACTACGGAGGCCGCCAGCAGCGGGACCTCTGTTTCGAGAAGGAGCTTCGGGAGCTGGAGGAGAAACTGCCCAGCTTCCGATACGTCCCGGCCCTCTCCGAGCCGGCCGGTGACGATGAGTGGAACGGCGAGGTCGGATTGATCACCGACGTCGTCCGTCGGGGTGAGCCGGATCTGTCCGGACGAGAGGCCTACGTCTGCGGGCCTCCCGGAATGGTGGATGCGGCAATCCCATTGCTCACGGAACTCGGAGTTCCCGAGCAGTACATCTTCTACGACAAGTTCACCACCACCGGTGAACCAGGAGAAGGCGAGGACGGCAAGTGACGACAGATTCGACGACGACGCGACCCGAACGGAATGTGCCGAAGCCGCAGTTCACGGACGCGGAGGCAGGTGCGCAGGAGTTCCCCGACTCCAGCGCCAGCGCACGACGGTACAACTACTACAAGCCGGCGAAGCGCAAGCAGACCCACTACGAGGACGTCACGGTCGACGTCCAGCCCGACCCCCGCCACTACCTGGCGCAGGGCTGGATCTACGGCTTCGCCAACGGCGAGTCCGGCTATCCGCTGACCTGGACCAAGCTGAAGGCATGGGGCGTCGACAAGCCCGAGCCGCAGCGTGGCCCCGGTTCCGGCGGTCTCCCCAAGGACTTCGAGTGGCCCGCCCACGGCTGGCACGAGTTCCGGGACCCCAACGAGGAATGGGAGATGACGTTCTACCGCTACAACGCGAACGTCGTCCGCCAGACCACGCAGAACGTCGAGAACGCCCGCCAGGCCAAGGCGTTCGACAACTGGACCCCGAACTGGAAGACGTTCGTCGAGCGCAACGTCGGCGCCTGGATGCACATCGAGCACATCCTGGGTCTCTACGTCTTCGCCGCCTGCAACCGTTCCGGCCCGACGAACATGCACAACACGGCGATGGTCGTGAACAGCATGCACAAGATCCGTTTCGCGCAGGATCTGGCGTTGTACAACCTGACGCTCTCCGAGGAGATCGAGGGCTTCGACGGTTCCGCCCACGTCGACGCGTGGAACAACGACCCCGAGTGGCAGGGCGTCCGCAAGGTCGTCGAGGCGCTCACCGCCGTCGACAACGACTGGGGCGAGTCGGTCTTCGCCACCAACGTGGTGTTCGAGCCCCTGCTGGGCGAGCTGTTCCGCTCGAACCTGGTCCAGCAGGCCGCGGCCGGCAACGGCGACTTCGTGACCCCGACCGTGATGGGGGCGGGCGAGTACGACTACTCGCAGCGTGACCTGCGGTGGACCGAGGCGTGCTTCGCCCCGCTCGTGTCGGACAAGGAGTTCGCGGCCCACAACAAGGAGCTCATGCAGGGCTGGCTGTCCAAGTGGACCGCGCTCTGCATCGAGGCGGCCCGCACCATGCAGCCGCTGTGGTCGCAGGCCGACCACAAGCCCCCGCGATTCGAGGATTCTCTCGACCGGGCCAAGAGCCGCTTTGCCGGCATCGTGACCGAACTCGGACTCGAGCCCCCGAAGGAGCTTTCCCAGTGACCAGTTTCAAGACCTCCGAGAGCCCGTTCAAGGCGAACAACACGGCGTCCAACATGGCCGGCGTCACGCTGATGAACAACCAGGTCGGCGTCATCGTCGCCGAGGTGATGGACCGTCAGGAGAACGTCACCATCACGCCCCTGCCGTCCATGATCCGGGTGGACTGCGTGGGTCGGATGGATTTCGTCTACGACGAGATCTCCGAGGCGCTCGGCGAGGAGGAGGGCTTCTACGACGCCTCCGAGTTCGAGGAGAACATGTCCACGCACTACGGCAAGATGATCCACATGGATGACCGGACGGTCATGTTCGGAAATCTCGAGGAAGCGGCCGAGTTCATCGGCGACATGCTGCCTCCGCAGGTCAGCTGATCTGAGTCGTTCCCGGGTCGCCACCCACGCAATCCGGTGTGGGTGGCGACCCGGCCTGCTGTTGATAGTCGTACTTCCCCGCGCAGAGCACGATCCCATTTCTCCAGGAGGGCCCCGTGGCCAAGGAACTCAAGTTCGGACAGGAAGCCCGCGATCTGCTGAAGGCCGGTGTCGACCAACTGGCCGAAGCGGTGAAGTCGACGCTCGGCCCGAAGGGTCGCAACGTCATCCTGGAGAAGATCACCGGCACGCCGGAGGTCACGAACGACGGTGTCACGATCGCGCGGGAGATCTATCTCAAGGACCCGTTCGAGAACATGGGCGCGCAGATCCTCAAGGAAGCCGCCATCAAGACGAACGACACCGTCGGTGACGGCACCACCACGGCCACCGTCATGGCCCAGGCCATCGTCCGCGAGGGCATGAAGGCGATCACCGCCGGCGGGAACCCGGTGCTGGTGAAGCGCGGCATCGACGTGGCCGTCGGCGCGATCGTGGAGCATCTGGCCACGGTGGCGCACCAGGTCGACAGCGTGGAGGACCTCTCGCGCGTGGCCGCGATCTCCGCCAACGACGACGAGTCCATCGGCCGCGTGGTGGCGCAGACCCTGCACACGATCGGCGACGACGGCGTCATCTCCGTCGACGACGGCCCGGTGCTCGGTCTCGAGGTCAAGTTCGTCGAGGACTTCGAGTTCGACAACGGCTACGTCTCGCCCTACCTGGTCACCGACCCGGGCAGCATGATGGCGATCCTCGACGAGCCCTACATCCTGCTGTCGTCGGAGAAGATCACCGACGTCCGCTCGCTGATGCCGATGCTGGAGCGGGTCATGCGCGACCCGCGGCCGCTGGTGATCATCGCGGAGAAGGTCGAGGGCACCGCCCTGCAGATGCTGGTGCACAACCACGTCAACGGGCACCTCAAGGTCACCGCCATCCAGGCGCCGGGCTTCGGGGAGAAGCGCGTGCACATGCTGGAGGACATCGCGGCCCTGACCGGCGCGAAGGTGCACTCGAAGGCGTCGTCGTTCTCGCTCGAGCAGGTCACGCTGGAGCACCTGGGCCGCGCCGGGCAGGTGCAGGCCACCAACGAGCACACCGCGATCATCGGCGGCAACGGCACCAAGGAGGCCGTCGAGATCCGGCTGTCGCAGCTGCGTGCCGAGATGCACCGCGCGAGCATCGGCACCGACGAGGACTGGCTGGGCGACCGCATCGCGCGGCTGTCGGGCAAGGCCGCGATCATCTCGGTCGGCGCCCCCACCAACGCCGAGCTCAAGGAGATCCGCCACCGCGTCGACGACTCCCTGCAGGCCACGCGCGCCGCGATGGCCGAGGGCATCGTCGCCGGCGGTGGTGCGGCGCTGCTGCACTCCGAGCCCGCGCTCGACCGGCTCGACGTCACCGGCGACTACCGGATCGGCGTCGAGATCGTCCGCGCCGCGCTCACCGAGCCGGTGCACCTCATCGCGTCCAACGCCGGCTACGACGGTGACGACGTGGTCAAGCAGGTCTCCGCACTCGGCGTCGACGAGGGCTTCGACGCCCTCGAGGGCCGCTACGGGAACATGGTGGAGATGGGCATCATCGACCCGTTGCGGGTGGTGCGCTCCGCCTTGCAGAACGGCGCCTCGGTGGCCGGTCTGATCCTCACCACCAACTCGCTGGTGGCCGAGGAGCAGACCCCCTGGAACAAGGCGCTCATGACCGAGTACGGCCCCCTCGACGACGGTATCCCGCAGCCGTCTCCGGACGCGAGCACCCCCCAGTCCATGGGACTGGGGCCGTCGGTGGGCTAGCCCGTGTACACCGTCGGGGGCGAGAGTTTCCTGGTCATCGACGCCCAGGTGCACATCTGGGACGCCAGCCCGCACAACCAGGCCATCCCCGACGGTGAGGTCTACGCCCTGGACCTGCTGCGCCGCCACCGCGAGCTCGACGGTGCGGGCGTGCCGTCGCACGAGGTGGAGCGGGTCACCGAGCAGAGCCTCACCCGCGACGTGTTCGGTGACGGCTACGTCGACCGGGCCGTCCTGCAGCCGGTGGTGCTCGGGGACCTGTTCGTCCTCGGGTTCTCACCGCTGGAGTGGCACGCCGAGATGGCCGGCTGGATGCCCGACCGGTTCGTGCTCAGCGGCGAGCTCGACCCCGGCGGCGGCCAGCCGGGTGCCCGCGGCATGACCCCCCGCGTGCGCCGGTTCGACCTGCGCGGCCTGACGCTGTGCGAGCGGCGCAGGCCGACCGGTCGCCTGTCGCTCGCCGATCCGTGGCTGCGTCGCGTGCTGGCCCGCTGCGGTGAGGCCGGCGCCGACGTCGTCCACATCGGGGTGGGGCCGTCCACGCGGCCCGCGCCGTGGCGGCGCGACAGCGAGGAACCCGTGGTGACCCCGCCGAAGGTGCCGCGCTGGGCCGAGCCGGTGCGTGCCGGGTCCGCCCAGCCGGTGCGCGCCGGCGCGGCCGCGCGCGTGGCCCCTCCGGGCTTCGACGCGCGCCAGTTCCGCGACCTGGCCCGCGCCCTGCCCGACATCCGGTTCGTGCTCGGTGCGGGCTGCCTGCCCACCGACCAGCTGTGCCGGCTCGCGGCGCTGCCGAACGTCCACGTGATGCTGACGGAGATCCTGCCGTGGACGGAGTCGCGCGACTTCGCCCACGCCTTCGGCTCGCTGCTGGCGTCGTTCGGGGCGGAGCGGCTGCTGTTCGGCAGCGGCTACCCAATGATGCGGCCCGGACGGCTCGTGCGGGAGCTAGCGAGCTACCGCTTCCCACCCGGCCTGGGCCGCCGCTACCCCCGCTTCGACGCGGCGGCGGTGCGGGCCGTGCTCGGCGGGAACGCGGCACGGCTCTACCGCATCGCCGATGCCCACCCCGCAGCCGCTCCGGTGGCGGCGGCCGGCGCCTAGACCGACACCGGCTCGCGGCCCGGGATGTCCGTCGGGTGCGAGATGGAGATCTTCGCCGTCTCCGGCATCAGCATGATCGGGACGATGGCGATGAGCGCCGCACCCATGAGGTAGTACGCGAGGACGAACACGTTCCCCGTGCTGCCGATGAGTGCCTCGATGATCAGCGGTGCCGTGCCGCCGAAGAGCGCGGTGGAGGTCGAGTAGCCGATCGAGAAGCCGCCGTAGCGGTTGCGGGTCGGGAAGATGGCGGGAAGTGCGGAGCCGATCGTGCCCAGCATCAGCAGCAACAGGATGCCGAGGATCGCGACGCCGATCGTGACCGGCAGGGGGTCCTTCATCCCGACGAGCGCGACGGCCGGGTAGCTGAGCACGACGAAGCCGATCGCCGAGGTCATCAGCAGGGGCTTGCGCCCGATCCGGTCCGACAGCGCACCGACGGGCGCGATCAGCAGCATCATCACCAGCATCACGCCGATGAGGATGAGGAGCGACTCGGTGTCGTTGATCCCGAGCACCTGGGTCAGGTAGGTCGGCATGTAGGTCAACAGGGCGTAGTCGGCGACGTTCAGCAGGATGACGAACCCGATCAGGATGAGGATCTGCCGCCAGAGCGTGCGGATGACCTCCAGGAACGGGGCCGTCGACGTCTCGCCTGCTGCGGACGCCTGCTCGAACGCCGGGGTGTCCTGGAGCCTGTTGCGCAGGTAGAAGCCGATCAGACCCAGCGGGCCCGCGATGAGGAACGGGATGCGCCAGCCCCAACTGTTGAGCGCGTCCTCCGAGAGCCCGAGCTGGAACGCTGTGGCCAGTGATGCACCCAGCACGGTGCCGGCCAGCGTGCCGAACTCGAGGAACGAGCCGAAGAACCCGCGACGCCTGTCGGGGGCGTACTCGGCGATGAAGGTGGCCGCACCGCCGTACTCACCGCCGGTGGAGAAGCCCTGCACGAGGCGCGCGACCAGCAGGAGGATCGGTGCGAAGACCCCGATGACCGTGAAGCTGGGGATGAGGCCGACGCAGAACGTGGCCACCGACATCAGGATGATCGTCGTGGCGAGCACCCGACGACGGCCGAACTTGTCGCCGAGCGGCCCGAGGATGATGCCCCCGAGAGGGCGCATGACGAACGGGATCGCGATACCGGCGAAGACGAACAGCCGCTGCGCCGTGGGGCTGAAGTCGGGGAAGAAGTTGATCCCGATACTGGCGGCGAGATAGCCGTAGATCGCGTAGTCGAACCACTCGATGGCGTTGCCCATGGCGGCGCCCGCGACGGCTCGGCGGACCGTCCGGAGATCCGGCTCGGCCGGTTTCTGCAGGTCCGTACTCATGTGTTCCTCGCCCCTCTGGCTTCGTTTGCCGAACGACGCTAGTGCGGGCCAGGCGGGTTCGCAGGGTCTGGCGTGGCGGTCGCGGAACCGGTGACGGTGTCGGCGTCGAGGCCGTCGCCCGCCGCCGCCTCGCCCGTCATGGTCCGCGCCACCGACTGGGGGGCGTCGGCGCACCGCACCATCCGGCCGTCGACCAGCAGGGGGCGACGGCTCGGGGCGAGGCCGAGGTAGACCCACGGGGCCTCGATCACGGCACCGTCCTCGGTGCGAACCTCGCCGGTGTGCAGGCGGGCCAGGCGGAACCTGACATCGCGGCCCTCGCAGACGTCCAACACGGCGACCTGGGCCGAGGTCGCGAGCCAGACCGCGTGGTCCTCGACGAGGCCGGGCGCCGCCGCGAGAACGGCCGGGCGCTGGCCGTCGCGTGCCCGCAGGCCGCTGGCCCACACCGCCGCGACCCCGGTGGTGCGGACCCGCAACACCACCACGGGCTCGGGCCCCAGGCCTACCTCGTCGCGCAACCACGTGATCTTCGACGGGCAGCGGTTGGAGCCGTAGGCGAGCACGGGGACGCGCTCGCCGCCGGGCAGCGGGCCGTACTCGTCGAGCCGGTACGACACCCCGTCGACGTGCACGAAGGAGGTGGGCGGCACGGCGCCGGGATAGGGATCAGCCGGGAAGTCGACGTCGGGCCAGGGCACGCCGCCACGCTAACGGCCCCGTGATCGCCGTCGGTCGCACGCGACTGTCCTCATCGGGGCCGCACCGTGCCGTTCCCGGCGATCACACCTCCTGGCTACTGTCGATCCGTGCTGCCGAGGACGATCGACTGGGTGGACGGCCGGATCGTCATGGTCGACCAGACGGCGCTGCCGGAGGTACGTCTCGTCGCCGTCGACACCGTGGACGATCTGGTGGATGCCATTCGCAGGCTCGTGGTCCGGGGAGCACCCGCCCTCGGCGTGGCCGGCGCGCTGGGGGTCGCGCTCGCCGTCCGGACGCTGGACGGCCCCGACCGCGACGCCGCGATCGCCCGCCTCGCCGCCGCGCGCCCCACGGCGGTGAACCTGGCCGTCGGGGTGCAGCGGGCGCTGGGCGCGTCCGGTGACGTGCTCGACGCGGCGCTGGCCGTCCGGGACGAGGACATCGCCTCCTGCCACGCCATCGGCGGTCGGGGCGCGGCCCTGCTCACCGAGCTGTGCGGGCCCGAGGCATTGCGCCTGCACACCCACTGCAACGCGGGAGCGCTCGCGTGCGTCGAGTGGGGCACGGCGCTGGGGGTGGTGCGGTCGCTGCACGAGGCCGGCCGCGTCGCCTACGTCGTGGCGGACGAGACGCGCCCGCTGCTGCAGGGCTCCCGGATCACCGCCGTGGAGCTGGCCGAGATGGGCGTGCCGCACCGCGTCGTCGTGGACGGGGCCGGGCCGTCGATCATCGCGCGCGGGCTCGTGGACGCGGTGGTCGTCGGGGCCGACCGGGTGGCCGCCAACGGCGACACGGCCAACAAGATCGGCACCTATCCGCTGGCGCTGGCCGCGTCCCGGGCCGGCATCCCGTTCCTGGTGGCGTGCCCGGAGTCGACGGTGGACCTCGCCACACCGTCCGGCGCGTCGATCGAGATCGAGGAGCGCGACGAGGCCGAGGTGCTTGCTGCATCGATGCCGGAGGCGACCAGGGCCTGGAACCTGGCGTTCGACGTGACGCCCGCCGATCTCGTGACGGCCGTGGTCACCGAGCGGCGGGTGTGGCGGCCCGGCCCGTGAACTCCTGGTCGTTCCGCCTGGCCCTGCTCGCGACCGTCCTGACCTTCGGCGGGTACGCGCTGCTGCTTCCCGTCGTGCCGCTGTGGGTGGCGCGCGGTGGCTCGGGAGCGTTCGGGGCAGGGGCCACCACTGGTGTGTTGATGCTGGTCACGGTCACCACCCAGCTCGCGGTGCCGTGGCTGCTCGCGCGGCTCGGGCACCGGCTCGTTCTGGGCGTCGGGGCCCTGCTGCTCGGTGCCCCGGCGCCGCTGCTGGCGCTGTCGCCGGACCTCGCCGCGGTGCTCGCCGTGTCGGCCGTGCGCGGCGTCGGGTTCGGACTCGCGACCGTGGCCGGGAGCGCGATCGTGGCCGAGCTCGTGCCGCCCGAGCAGCTCGGACGGGCGTCGGCGCGGTACGGGCTGGCCGTGGGCCTGCCGCAGTTCGTGCTGCTCTCGGCCGGGGTGGCCGCGGCCGAGCGGCTCGGCTTCACCCTCGTGTTCGTCGTCGCCGGGGTGCTGCCGCTCCTGGGTGCGCTGGCGGCGGTGGCTGTCCGCGTCCCTCTGCGGACCGAACGCCCGGCCCCGGCGACCAGGTCGGCTCCGCCGGCCTGGTGGCCGGTGCTCGCGATGCTGGTGTGCTCCACGGCCCAGGGCGGACTGATCACGTTCCTGCCCCTCGCCGTACCTGACGCGGGCACGGTGGTGGCGCTCGCTCTGCTCGGTACCGCCGCCGGCGGGCTGACGGGGCGGCTCGTGGCGGGGGAGCTGGTGGACCGTCGTGGCTGGGGCGGGCGGATGCTGCGCCCCGGGGTAGTGGTCGCCGGGGTGGGCATGACCGTCGAGGCGCTCGTCGGCGCCGGCCCGCTCGTGGTCGTGGGTGCGGTCGTGGTGGGGCTGGGGTTCGGCCTCGTCCAGAACGACGCCCTCACGACGCTGTTCGCCGCGGCCGGCCCGGAGCGCTACGGGTCGGCGAGCGCGGCGTGGAACATCGCCTACGACGCCGGGACGGGCGCGGGCGCGGTGGGGCTGGGTGCGGTGGCGGAGCCGTTCGGCTACGCGGCGGCCTTCGGCACGTCGGCGGTGCTGCTGGGCCTGGTGTCCCTCGGCCGCCGACCTCGCAGCCCGTGAGGTGGGTCAGGTGGGAGCGACCGTCGCCAGGCCATGAGCCTCCGCCGCCTCACGCAGCCGGACGTCGTACGTGAGAAGGGCTTCGACGTTCTCCCTGATCAGAAGCGCTGTGGCGAGGTGGATCGCATCGAGGGAGCGGAGCATCGGGTCGGGTAGGCGGCCGGCTGACTCGATCACGGCTGCCGAGATGCCGATCTGCTGGACCTCCCCGAGGAGGAGGTCGACCTCGGGTACACCGTCCGGACGGATCCGCAGCATGCCGCGGCGGGCCTCAACAGCGAGCAGGGCGCTCGACACCACGGCGTTGTTGTGCCCGGCCAGGTAGTGCCGCAGTGCTGCGGCACCGACCTCGTCGTCTTTGACGATCTTCAGGAGTGCGGAGGCGTCGATGTAGATCACTACCTCTCCTCGTCCCGCATCTCCTGCAGCACCTCGGACATCGTCTTCTCACCGGGCCTGGCCGGTAGCGGCTCCCGGTCGGCGAGGAGCTCCCGGAGGTTGCCCCTCGCCGGCTGGACCTGACCTGATCCGCTGTCCCTGTTTGACCAGATCCAGGGAGCGGGACGCGTTCTGCCGCAGCTCGCGGATGCCGATGGTCCCGGCGACCTCTCTCACGCCGTCATCAGTAGCACTCGATGTGCTACATCAGCCGCCCTTCGCGATCCACTCCTCCAGGTGCGGGAGCTCCGCGCCGATGGAGGTCGAGTCACCGTGGCCCGTGCGCACCGTCGTGCCGCCCGGGAGCACCAGCAGTTTGCCGCGGATCGAGTCGATGATCGTGTCGAAGCTCGAGTACGACCGGCCCGTGGCACCGGGGCCGCCCTGGAACAGCGTGTCGCCGGTGAACACCGTGCCCAGCTCGGGCGCGTAGAGGCACGACGAGCCGGGGGAGTGGCCGGGCGTCTGGATCACCTGCAGCTCCACGCCGCCTACGGTGATCTTCTGGCCGTCCGCCAGCTCGCCGTCGGGCTGGCGGTCGGGCCACGTCATGTCCCACAGCACCTTCTCGGCCGGGTTCAGCCAGATCGGGGCGGAGAAGCGGTCGGCCAGCGTCGGGGCCTGGTTGACGTGGTCGTCGTGGGCGTGGGTGCACATCACGGCCACCACACGACGGCCGGCGACGGCCTTCTCGATGGCGTCGGCGTCGTGCGCCGCGTCGACGACGATCACCTCGTTCTCGTCACCGACGATCCAGACGTTGTTGTCGACGTCCCACGTCCCCCCGTCCAGGGAGAACGTGCCGGACGTGACGAGGTGGTCGACAGGGCTCACGAGAAGAGCACCACCGAGCGCAGGACATCGCCCTTGTGCATCTTCTCGAACGCCGACTCGATGTCGTCGATCGTGATGGTCTCGCTGACGAACTTGTCGAGCGGCAGCCGGCCCTGCAGGTACAGGTCGATGAGCATCGGGAAGTCGCGGCTGGGCAGGCAGTCGCCGTACCAGGACGACTTCGTGGAGCCGCCGCGACCGAAGACGTCGATCAGCGGCAGGTCGATGGTCATCTCCGGAGTGGGGACGCCGACGAGCACCGCGGTGCCCGCGAGGTCGCGCGCGTAGAACGCCTGCTTGAAGGTCTCCGGACGGCCGACCGCGTCGATCACGACGTTGGCGCCGTTGCCGTCGGTGAGCGCCTGCACGGCCTCGACGACGTCCTGCTCCTTGGCGTTGATCGTGTGGGTGGCGCCGAAGCCCTTGGCCCACTCCAGCTTCCGGTCGTCCATGTCGATCGCGATGATCGTGCTGGCCCCGGCGAGCTTGGCGCCCGCGATGGCGGCGTCGCCGACACCGCCGCAGCCGATGACGGCGATCGAGTCGCCGCGGCCGACACCGCCGGTGTTGATGGCCGCGCCGATGCCGGCCATGACGCCGCAGCCCAGCAGCCCCGCGACCTCGGGCTTGGCGGCCGGATTGACCTTGGTGCACTGCCCGGCGTGGACGAGCGTCTTCTCGATGAACGCGCCGATGCCCAGGGCGGCGGAGAGCTCCTGGCCCGATTCGAGGGTCATCTTCTGGGCGGCGTTGTGGGTGGAGAAGCAGTACCAGGGCTCGCCGCGCTTGCAGGCGCGACAGGTGCCGTCGACGGCCCGCCAGTTGAGGATCACGTAGTCGCCGGGCGCGACGTCGGTGACGCCCTCGCCGACGGCCTCCACGACGCCCGCGGCCTCGTGGCCGAGCAGGAACGGGAACTCGTCGTTGATCCCGCCCTCGCGGTAGTGCAGGTCGGTGTGGCAGACCCCGCAGGCCTGGACCTGGACGACGGCTTCGCCGGGGCCCGGGTCGGGGACGATGATCGTCTCGACGGAGACGGGCTCGCCCTTCTTGTGTGCGACGACTCCGCGGACCTTCTGCGGCATGGTTGTCCTCCCAGATCTTCAGCGGTCGGGCTCTCATGCGAAGCCTGCCATGGGATCGCGCCGGGTACCGTCCTGGTTCGTGATCGAACGCAATGACGATGGTGAGGTCGCGGTCGTGCGCCTCGACCACGGCCCGGTCAGCGCCATGGACATCGAGCTGTGCGTGGCGGTGGCGGCGCAGTTCCGGGCGCTCGTCACCGATCCGGCCCGCGCCGTCGTCCTCACCGGCTCGGGCCGGTCCTTCTCGGCGGGCGCCGACCTGCGGCGCCTCGTCGCCGAGGGCAAGCCCTACATCCGGCGCTTCGTACCGGCGCTGGACGCCATGTTCCGGGCGGTGTTCGAGCTGGGTAAGCCGGTGGTGGCCGCGGTCAACGGGCACGCGATCGCCGGTGGCTGCGTGCTGGCGGCCTGCGCCGACGCGACGCTGGCCGCCGAGGGCCGGGGTCGCCTCGGCGCGCCGGAGCTGCTGGTCGGGGTGCCGTTCCCCCGCGTGGCGATGGAGGTCGTCCGGTTCTCGGTCGGCGACGTCGTGGCGCGCCGGCTCATGCTCGGGGCGCAGACCTATCCGGTGGCCGAGGCGGCCGCGCTCGGGCTGGTCGACGAGGTCGTAGGCCCCGATGCCCTCCTCGGTGAGGCGGTGTCCCGGGCCCGCGCGATGGCCACCGCGGTGCCGCCCGACACGTTCGCGTTCACCAAGCAACAGCTGCGGCGCGACACCGGCGAACGCATGGACCGCTACGCCGACGAGCACGAGCGCACCGTCGAGCTGTGGACCCGCCACGTCACCGACGGCTGGATGGCCGCCTACCTGGAGTCGGTCACCGGCAAGTGAGGGTGCTCGACGCTGTCCCGTCCGTCGATCGCCACCCACGTCCACGGTCAGAGGGCTGTCCACCGAGGTCCCGGTGGGGTCGTCCGGGTCAGCTGCGACGACATCACCACCGTGCTCGTGGCGCAGCTGCTCAGGCAGATCGGCTACCTGCTTCCGGATCAGGAAGCGGATCTGTCCGAGGCGATCGTGGCTGCGTTCGACCTCGACTGATCAGGCCGTGGCGGTCCGGATCGGGCAGCCCGCCACGTGCGCCGCGGCTCCCCGCAGCGGCCACTCCGCCCCGCAGACCCGGCACAGCCGGGAGGCGCCGCGTTCGATCAGCGGGATGATCGGCTCACCACCGGCGAGTGCTGCGGTGGCGAGGGAGTAGATGCGCAACTCGTCGTCGCTCATGTCCTCGCGGGGCTTGTCGACGAGTGCGCGGATGCGGGTGAGCGCGTAGTGCATCCACACACCACTGGTCAGCGGGCCCTCCGGGGGAACGGACACGGGACCTCCTCGCGATCGTCGACAGGCCGATCCTCACCCCGCCTGCGCCCCAGCGGAACGGGATGACGCGAAGTGAGACGAGTCAGACGGGCAGCAGGGGCGCCGGCTCGCCCAGCGCGCCGGCGATGAGGGCGGGGATCTCGCGCTTGCCGGTGCCGTCGGTGGCGATCACGACGTAGACGGTGCGGCCCGCGCACGTGATCCGCCCGCCGAGGCGCACCTCGAAGTCGAGCGCGAAGCTGGTGCGGCCGATCCGGGCCGTGGACACGGCGACCTCGACGTCGTCCTCGAAGCCCACGCCGGACTTCCAGTCGATCTCCGATCGGACGAGCTGCACGTCGTAGCCGGCGTCGAGCATCGTGCGGTAGGGGAGGCCGCCGTGCCCGAGGAACGCGGTCATGGCGTCGTCGAACCACGCCAGATACCAGGCGTTGAACACGACACCCTGCCCGTCGACCTCCAGGTACCGGACCTTGACGGGATGGGTGAACGTCATTCCCGACTGCGCTCGGCCGGGGCGAAGACCACCACGATGGAGAGGTCCTCGGTGACCTCGGTGAACTGGTGGTTCTCGTGGGCCTTCACGTAGATCACCGTGCCGGGACCGACCTCGCTCTCCCCGGTGTCGGAGATCAGGCGCCCGCGGCCGCGGACCACCACGTAGATCTCGTCCTCGCTGTGGGGATCCTGGCCGTCCTTGCCCCCGACGGGGATGCAGTAGGTGCCGACCGAGAGATCGGCTACGCGCAGGTGCTCCCGGTACTGGTTGGGTTCACCCTCACGGACGGCGAAGTGACCTGCGGCACGTAATACCTGCACGCAGAGACGGTATCTCCTATCCCACACGCTCGCGAATGGTTCTGTTGACCGCGCGCCCGAACGCCGTGACCACGCCACGAACGGTGATCGGTTTGAGCTGGCTGAACGCCTCCGCGAGCCGGCTGCGCTCGTCGGCGGGGCGGCCGCGGTCGCGGTAGGGCTGCAGCACCTCGGCCTGGAACATGGCCATCAGGTCCTCGGCGAGGGCGGTGGTGTGCTTGTCGATGATCTCGTGCGCCCGCTTCCATGTCTCGGCGGGGAGGCCGGAGTCCAGCACGGCCAGCCCCTCGCCCAGCGTCGCGGTGCCGTGGATCCGCAGCGTGCCGTCGTCCAGCCTGGTGAGGACGCCGAGGCCCTCCAGCGCGTCGAGCTCGGCGGGCGCGAGGGTGCGCCCGGCGCGCCGGTCGAGCTCGACCGCGTCGATCTCCTCGATCTGTTCGGGCACCCACGGGGTGAGCAGGGCCCGTTGCAGGGCCAGCTCCTCCGCTCCGGCGGTGGCGGGCAGCTTGTCCAGCTGGCTCTCGATCGCGGCGAGGGTGAAGCCGAGTCCGGTCAGCTCGGTGACCAGTTCCAGCCTGGCGACGTGCTCGGGCCCGTACAGACCCGTGCGCCCACGCAGCTGCGGGGCGGGCAGCAGTCCACGGCTCGTGTAGAAGCGGATGGTGCGGACGGTGATGCCCGTGCGTTCGGAGAGCTGATCGATCGTCAGCAACTCCTGATCGGGTACGGATGGTGCCGCCATGGGAGCAGAGGGTACGCGTACCCTTGACCTATGTGACAGTGCTGCTGTAACAAAGGCGGTACACCCGTTGATGGAGAGGTCTGCATGTCCGAGATCCCCGAGGCATTCGTCTACGACGCCATCCGCACACCGCGTGGCCGGGGCAAGGCCTCCGGCTCGTTGCACGAGGTCAAGCCCGTCAGCCTGGTCGTCGGCCTGATCGACGAGATGCGCGCGCGCTACCCCGAGCTCGACACGAACACCATCGACGACGTCGTGCTCGGCGTCGTCTCCCCGATCGGCGACCAGGGCGGTGACATCGCCAAGACCGCCGCGATCGCCGCGGGCCTGCCCGACACGGTCGCCGGGGTTCAGCTGAACCGCTTCTGCGCCTCCGGGCTCGAGGCCGTGAACACCGCCGCGCAGAAGATCCGCTCCGGCATGGAGGAGATGGTCCTCGCCGGCGGGGTCGAGGTGATGTCCCGCGTACCGATGGGCTCCGACGGTGGCGCGTGGGCCATGGACCCCGACACCTCCTACGAGACCGGCTTCGTGCCCCAGGGCATCGGCGCCGACCTGATCGCCACCATCGAGGGCTGGAGCCGCGAGGACGTCGACACGTTCGCCGTCGAGTCGCAGGCGCGCGCCGCCAAGGCGTGGGCCAACGGCTACTTCGCCAAGTCGGTCGTGCCGGTCAAGGACCGCAACGGCATGACTGTGCTCGACCACGACGAGTTCATCCGTGCGGGCGCCACGCTCGACAGCCTCGCGGGCCTCAAGCCCTCGTTCGAGATGATGGGCGAGTCCGGCGGCTTCGACGCCGTTGCGCTGCAGCGCTACCACTGGGTCGAGAAGATCAACCACGTGCACCACGCGGGCAACAGCTCCGGCATCGTGGACGGCGCCTCGCTGACGCTGATCGGCACGGAGGCGGCGGGCAAGGCCGCCGGTATCAGGCCGCGGGCGCGCATCGTGTCCACCGCCCTGTCCGGCGCCGACCCGACGATCATGCTGACGGGCCCCGCGCCCGCGTCGAAGAAGGCGCTGGCCAAGGCCGGTCTCACGGTCGACGACATCGACCTGTTCGAGATCAACGAGGCGTTCGCCGCGGTCGCCATGCGCTTCATGCGCGACATGGGCATCAGCCACGAGAAGACCAACGTCAACGGCGGCGCCATCGCCATGGGGCACCCGCTCGGGGCCACCGGCGCGATGATCCTCGGCACGCTGATCGACGAGCTGGAGCGCCGCGACCTGCGGTACGGCCTGGCCACGCTGTGCGTGGGCGGCGGAATGGGCATTGCGACGGTTGTGGAGCGTCTGGCATGAGCACGAACGACAAGGCAGTGCGCTGGGAGAAGGGCGCCGACGGGATCGCCGTCGTCACCCTCGACGACCCGGGCAGCAGCGCCAACACGATGAACGACGCCTACAAGTCGGCGATGGGGGAGGTCGTCGACCAGATCGTCGCGGCCAAGGACGAGCTCACCGGCGTGATCATCACCTCGGCCAAGAAGACGTTCTTCGCGGGCGGCAACCTCGAGCAGCTCTCCTCGGCCGGGCCGGACGACGCGCCCGCCGTGTTCCAGAACGTCACCGAGGTCAAGGCGCAGCTGCGCAAGCTGGAGACGCTGGGCAGGCCCGTCGTCGCCGCGATGAACGGCACCGCGCTCGGCGGCGGCCTGGAGATCGGCCTCGCCTGTCACCACCGTATCGGCCTCGACGCGCGCGGAGTGATCTACGGCCTGCCCGAGGTGACGCTGGGCCTGCTGCCCGGCGGCGGTGGCGTCACCCGCATCACCCGCATGCTCGGCATCGCGGGAGGCTTCATGAACGTGCTGGCCCAGGGGCAGCGGATGAAGCCGGACAAGGCGCTCGAGGTCGGCATCATCGACGAGCTCGCCTCGACCCCCGAGGAGATGCTCGAGAAGGCGAAGGCCTGGATCGCCGCGAACCCCGAGGCGAAGCAGCCGTGGGACCAGCCGAAGTACCGGATCCCCGGCGGCACGCCGTCCACCCCGGCGCTGGCGTCGATCCTCCCCGCGTTCCCCGCGAACCTGCGCAAGCAGCTCAAGGGTGCGCCCATGCCGGCGCCGCGCAACATCCTCGCGGCGGCCGTCGAGGGCGCCCAGGTCGACTTCGACACCGCGCTGCGCATCGAGGGCCGCTACTTCGCGGAGCTCGTCTGCGGCCAGGTCTCGAAGAACATGACCAAGGCGTTCTTCTTCGACCTGCAGGCCATCAACGGCGGCAAGTCGCGCCCGGACGGCTTCGAGAAGTGGGCTCCGCGCAAGGTCGCCGTGCTCGGCGCCGGGATGATGGGCGCGGGCATCGCCTACGTCTGCGCGCTGTCGGGCTGGGAGGTCGTGCTCAAGGACGTCTCGCTCGAGGCGGCCGAGAAGGGCAAGGCGTACTCCGAGGCCCTGGTCGCCAAGGGCGTCAAGCGCGGCAAGACCACGCTGGAGAAGGGCGAGGCGCTGCTCTCGCTCATCACGCCCACCGACGACTACAACGACCTCGCGGGCTGCGACACGATCATCGAGGCCGTCTTCGAGTCGGTGGCGCTCAAGCAGGAGGTGTTCCGCGAGGCGATGAAGATCGTCGAGCCCGACGCCCTGCTGTGCTCCAACACCTCCACGCTGCCGATCACCGAGCTCGCCGCCGGTCTCGACCGTGAGGGTGACTTCATCGGCCTGCACTTCTTCTCGCCGGTCGACAAGATGCCGCTCGTGGAGATCATCCGCGGTGAGCGCACGTCCGACGCCACGCTGGCCAAGGCGTTCGACCTCACCCTGGGCATCAAGAAGACCCCGATCGTCGTCAACGACAGCCGTGGGTTCTTCACCTCCCGCGTCATCGGCACCTTCATCAACGAGGGCGTCGCGATGCTGGCCGAGGGCATCGACCCGCAGACCATCGAGCAGGCGTCGTCGCAGGCCGGCTACCCGGCCCCGGTGCTCCAGCTGATGGACGAGCTCACGCTCACGCTGCCGCAGAAGATCCGCAAGGAGAGCCAGGCCGGCGTCGAGGCGGCCGGTGGCACGTGGACGCCGCACCCGTCCGACGCGATCATCGACAAGCTGGTGGACGCCGGCCGCACCGGCCGCTCCGGCGGCGCGGGCTTCTACGAGTACGTCGACGGCAAGCGTGTCGGCCTGTGGAAGGGCCTGCGCGAGGAGCTCGGCGCCACCAACCACGACGTCGACCTGCACGAGCTCTCCGAGCGCATGCTGTTCGTCGAGGCCATCGAGACGCAGAAGTGCTTCGACGAGGGCGTGCTCACCACGGTGCCCGACGCGAACATCGGCTCGATCTTCGGCATCGGCTTCCCGCCGTGGACCGGTGGCGTCGTGCAGTACATCGAGGGCTACGAGGGCGGCCCGGCCGGCTTCGTGAAGAAGGCCGACGAGTACGCGAAGAAGTACGGAAGCCGCTTCGAGGCGCCCGCAAGCCTCCGCGAGCGCGCGAACGCCTGACCCACATTGCAGCAAAGCCACGTTCACGCAATCTCGTTGCACGAACGTGGCTTTGCTGCAATCAGGGGAGGGACTCTCCGAAGATCTCGGCTATGCCCGCGTAGCCCCGGTCGTTGGGGTGGAAGTGGTCGGCCGCGAGCTTGCCCTTCCAGTGGCGGGTGCGCGGGTCGCGTAGTTCAGCCAGCCTCACCGCGCCGCTCCCCACCGCGTCGTCGATCTGGCGGTTGAACTCCAGCGCCGCCGCGTAGCTGCCGGGCTGGTTGCCCACCACCGTGCCGGCGGGGAGGCGCTCCAGGAGCTCGGCGTGATCCTCGGGCAGGGTCGGGCGGTAGCGGGGGTTCATCAGGTCGTTGTTGCCGATGAGCAGGGTGACCAGCTCCGGGACGACGCCCAGCTGTTCCAGGGCGGGGAGCTGCCGGTTGAGCACGTCGCGGACGCGGCCGCCGCTGATCCCGAGGTTCACCACGCGCCAGCCGGGCATGCGGTCGGCGAGCTGCCCCACCCAGCCGCGACGGTGCGTGGAGGCGCCGATCCCGACGGTCATGGAGTCGCCCAGTGCCACCCACAGCGGGCCCCCGGCGGCCAGTGCCGCGATGTTGTCGCGCAGCCAGGCGTCGGCGTAGGGCGCGGTCTGCTCCTGCACGGAACGGATGCCGCGGGAGAACCGTGACGCGAGGGCCACGAACTGCCCGGGCGGGCGGCCGCTGAGGTTGGAGAACTCGAAACCGGTGGTCACCCCATCCATTCAAGCAGGTGTGGTCGGTTGCAGTACCGCCTCCACGAGCGCCTCCGTGCGGAGGTGGGTGCCCTCCTGGTAGCCGGGGTCGCGCACCATGTCGGAGAAGGCGCGCCGGCTCGGGTACGCCACGAGCAGCACGGCGTCCCAGTCCTGGCCGTGCTCGGCCACGATCGGGTCGGCCCCGTGGCCCAAGTACACGACGGTGGCACCGACCTTCGCCGCGTACGGGCGGAAATGGGCGATGTACTCGTCGTACCGTTCCGCGCCACCCTCGGCGAACCGCAGCAGGTTGAGCATCACGATCGGGGAATCGGGTTCGACGGCGAGGAACGCCTTCATGTCGGCCCCGGTGGGGTTCACGGCCATCGTCCCATACTGCACCGGGACGATTCGGGCACCATGGGGCCGTGGCCGACTGGCTTTTCGCGATCGTCGACCGTCTCGGGGCACTCGGGGTGGGGCTTCTGATCTTCCTGGAGAACGTCGTTCCGCCGATCCCGTCCGAGGTGATCCTGCCGTTGGCGGGGTTCCGGGCCCGCACCGGCGCGCTGGACCTCGTCACGGTGTGGCCGGCGTCCGTCGTCGGGTCGGTGGCCGGAGCCCTCGTGCTCTACGGGCTCGGGGCGTGGCTCGGCCACGACCGCCTGCGGGCTCTCGCCGTGCGGCCGTGGTTCGTGCCGTTCCTGCGCAGTGTCGTCTCCGTCCCCGCGGGGATCGAGGGCATGCCGCTGCTGCGCTTCGTCCTGCTCACCGCGATCGGCAGCGGCATCTGGAACGCCGCCTTCCTCGGCGTCGGTTGGCTGCTCGGGGAGAACTGGGCGACGGTGGAGGGTTGGCTCGGCCCGATCTCCTCCGTCGTGGTCGGGCTGCTGCTCGTCGGGCTCGCCGTGCTGGTGGTCCGGCGGTGCCGCACCCGACGCGGGCTTGCCCCGGGCCCCGGTTGTGGGTCAAGCTTCCGCGCCGGTCCCGCGGATCGGGCCGGCGGCGAGAGAGGTTGCGAGTGACCACGGATCAGAGGGGGGCCGAGGAGGAGTGGGCGGCCGAGCGGACGCGCTTCGCGATCCTGCGTGCCGGTGGCGATCCCGACGACGTGCCCGAGGTCCTCGTCGGCCCGCTGGCCCGCGAGTTCGTGCGGCTCGCCGAGCACCTCGCCGACGCCGTGCACGGCGTTCTGCACCGGGTGGTCCGGGCCGCGGCGGTGGTGGTGCCCGGCGCCGATCTGGTCAGCGTCTCGATGCGCGCCGCGGACGGCCTGCACACGCCGGTCGAGACCGACCCGCTCGCGACCCGTCTCGACGAGGTCCAGTACCGGCTCGACGAGGGCCCGTGTGTCGACGCCACCCGCACCCCGGGCCTGGGCGTCACGTTCTCCGCGGACCTGGGGTCCGGCCGTGAGTTCCCGACGTTCGGGCCGGCCGCCGCCGCGCTCGGTGTGCACAGCGTCCTCGCCGTCGGGCTCTTCCCGCACGGCGGCGCCGCTCCGCGGTTGGGTTCGCTCAACGTCTACTCGCGTTCACGGGGCGGGCTCGACGAGCTCGACCGTGACCTGGCCCTGGTGCTCGCCGCCCACGCCTCCACCGCCCTGCACGCCACCATGGCCTCGTCGACGGCGGATCTGGAGCTGGCGCAGCTGCGCGACGCGATCAACAGCCGGGACGTGATCGGCCAGGCCAAGGGCATCCTCATGGAGCGCCGCGGGATCTCCGCCGACGAGGCCTTCGACACCCTGCGCCGTGCGTCGCAGGCGCTCAACGTCAAGCTGGCGCAGGTCGCGGAGACGCTGGTGGAGCGGCGCGGTGAGGTCTGACCGGGAGATCTGAGCGGGGACCCACAGGGGTTCGCCAGGTTCCTCTCAGGCGGTGGGACGACCGTGGTCGGTACGCCACCGAACCGAGGAGCCCGCCATGTCGACCGCCACGCTCGACCGCCCCACCGAGACCCCGGACCGTCGTCCGCGGGTGCTGCTCGTGGAGGACACCGAGTCGGTACGCCGCGCCGTCGCGCTCGGGCTGCGGGCCTCCGGCTTCGACGTGACGGCGGTGGCGGGCGGCACCGAGGCGCTCGCCGTGTTCGCGGCGGTGCGTCCCGCGGTCGTCGTCACCGATCTGTCGATGCCCGGGATGGACGGGTTCGAGCTGATCCGGACCCTGCGGGTCCGCCAGGTCGACGTTCCGGTGCTGGTCGTCAGCGCACGCGACTCCGCGCAGGACCGGGCGGCCGCACTCGCCGCGGGAGGTGACGGATATCTCGTCAAGCCGTTCGGGCTCACCGAGCTCCGTGAGCGCGTCACCGCTCTCGCCGAGAACCCGCCCCGCCGATGTGACACTCTCACCGGGTGATCCGCAACGTGGTGGTGGGCCGGGCGCGCGAGGGTGTGCCGGCCGAGGAGATCGAGCGCGGCCTGCAGGCGCTGCGCGACCTGACCGTCGACGGCGTGGAGTTCCGGCTCGTCGCCGGACTGGACCTGGGGCTGCGCGAGGGCGGCGCCAGCTTCGCCATCACCGGCGACTTCGTCGACGAGGACGCCTACCGGCGCTACGACGCCGACGCGGAGCACAACCGCGTCCGGGCGGAGATGTTCGCCCCGATCAGCGAGATCATCCTGCGCGTGCAGTTCCGGCTGCCCGACTGACCCGCGTGCGGTCGGCTGCCTGGCCATCCGCCGCGCCACCCCGGTCAGTACTCGTAGGGGTCCGAGGGGGCTGCCGCCGGCTCCACGCTGCGGACGACCATCGCGGGCACGTAGTGCTCCGCGGGTGTGGCGCTGCCGGGCACCAGCGTGCCGCGGACGCGCAGCCAGGTGTCCTGCGCGAACCCGTCCAGCGCGGGCCCGCCCTGCAGCCGGACGCGGGCCGCGCGGGCGTCGGCGGCGCAGCAGGAGATGGTCAGGCGGGCGAGTTCGACGGCCGCACCGCGGCGCACGGCGAAGCCCGTGAGCGTGACGTCGCGGCCGTCGAGGGTGCCGGCCTTGTCGAACATCGCGCGTTGCACGAACTCCATGACGGGCAGGTCCGGCGCCCCGCCCGGGGGCAGCGGGGTGAACACGTCGGCGTCGGGCAGGACGGCCGGGGAGTTGCCGACGCGGGTGACCGAGTCGGCGCCCAGCGCGGGCGGGGCGACGAGCGCGATCACCAGCACCGGGACGAGCAGCAGCCACGGCGCATGCCGTTCGGCCACCGAGTGGTCGTGGTGGCTCCCGACCCGGGCCCCGCGCAGGTCCCGGACCAGTGCGATCGCCGCCAGCAGCACCATCACCGCCCCGGCGGCCAGCAGCAGCCACCGGTGCGACGGACGGACGTAGCGCAGGAACGTGTCGTCGGCCGCGATGCGCAGCAGCGCCCCGCCGAGCAGCAGGAGCAGCACGTGCTGGGTCTCGCGCCTCACAGGCTGCGTCCTCTCACAGGATGGCCCATCCGGTCAGCAGCGCGCAGATGATCGCAACGGCGAACGTCACCGGCGCGAACCTCGCGGCGAAGGACCGCCCGAACGTGCCGGCCTGCAGCGCGATCAGCTTCACGTCCACGGCGGGCCCGACTACGAGAAAGACCAGTCTGGGCAGCAGTGGCAGCACCGAGAGCGACGCCGCCACGAACGCGTCGGCCTCGCTGCACAGCGCCAGGAGTACGGCGAGCACCGCCATCACCGCGACGGCCAGCACGAGGTGGCCGGCCAGCGTCTCCGTCCACGCTGCCGGGACGAGGACCGACAGGGCCGCGGCCGCCACGGCCCCGACCACCAGGAACCCGCCGGCGGACACGAGGTCGTGGCGTGCCGTCTCGGCCAGCACCAGCCAGCGGCTGGTGCCCGGCGGCGTCTCGACGGGACGCCGCGCGCGGGCAGTGATCCACTCCGCGCGCCCGAACCGCTGCCAGAGCCACCCCATGACACACGCCGTGGCGAGCGACCCGACGAATCGCGCCAGCACCATCCGCGGCTCACCCGGGAACGCGACGGCCGTGGCCACCAGTACCACGGGGTTCACCGCGGGCGCGGCCAGCAGGAACGTCAACGCCGCCGCGTCGGGCACCCCCTGCCCGATCAGCCGCCGCGCCACCGGCACCGACGCGCACTCACACCCGGGCAGCGCGATTCCGGCGACCCCGGCGACCGCAACGGCCGAGTTCGGCGACGCGGGCAGCACCCGGCGCAGCACCGCGGGCGAGACGAACGCGGCGATCGCCCCGGACAGCAGCACGCCGAGCACCAGGAACGGCAGCGCCTGGGCGCAGACGGCCACGAACACGGTGCCGGCGATGCTCAGCGCCGGCGCGGACATGGCCGAGGTGATCAGCGGCCGGGCCAGGATCGCGAGCACGAGGACCCCGCAGAACACGTGGAGCGAGGTGACGCGCGGGGCTCGGAGGGTGGTGGACACGGAGAAATGGTGGCAGCCGAACCGCCCCGGCGTGGCGGTTTCGGCACAACCCGCCGACGACATTGCAGCAAAGCCACGTTCACGCAACGGGGTGGCGTCCACGTGGCTTTGCTGCAATTCGGGCGAACGCGGGGCCCAGCGCATCCGGTTCCGGGGTCGCCAGGGCCAGCCGCAGGAACTGGCGCACCGCTGCCGTCGGCTCGTCGGTCCTCCGGCGGAGCCGGCCCGTCTCCACCACCGGGACGTGCCTCGTCAGGGGGCGGGTGACGGCATCGGGGCCGCACACCAGCTGCACCGACGCGGGCAGCACCGACACCCCGAGGCCGGCGCCGACCAGCGCGACGGCGGTCTGGACGAGGTCCACCTCGCGCAGCGTCGGCTCGAACCCCGAGAGCCGGCACGCGCCGATGAGGTGCGCAGCCAGCCCACCCCACACCTCACGCGCGGGGCCGAGGAACGGCCGGTCGGCGAGCGAGGCGAGGTCCACCCGCTCCGGAGCGTCGTCGGAGCGGGGCAGCACCGCCACCAGCGGTTCCCGCCGCACGACGGCCACGTCGAGATCGGGGCCGACTCCGCCCGCGGCCCCGCCCGGGGGCAGGTGCACGAGGCCGAGCTCGGCCCGCCCGGCCCGCACGTGCTCGGCGACGGCGTCGGTGCCGGCCTCCAGGAAGCGCAGCTCGACCCCGGTGCTCTCCTCGGTGAACCGGCGCAGCAGCGGCGGGAGCACCGACCACGCCATCGCGGGCACGAACGCCAGCGCCAGCCGGCCGGTCCGGCCCAGCCCGGTGCGACGGACGGCGGCCGCGGCGGCGTCGACGTCGTCGAGCACCCGGCGGGCGTGCTCGACGAGGTGCCGCCCGGCCTCGGTGAGGTCGACGCCGCGGCGGTGCCGCACGAACAGTTCGACGCCGAGCTCGTGTTCCAGGCGGGCGAGCTGGGCCGAGAGCGGGGGCTGTGTGAGGTGCAGGCGGGTGGCCGCGCGGGTGACCGACCGCTCCTCCGCGACGGCGAGGAAGTAGCGGAGCTGCCTCAGGTCCATGGGTATGAGTATGGCTGGGCTTCGGAACCGGTATTGGACGAATGGCTGCCGACCCACCAGTGTGAGCTGGTGCTGGATTTCACGTACGACGCGCTGCCGGCGCGGATCGTGTTCGGCCCCGGGGCCGCGCGCACCCGGCTGGCCGACGAGGTGGCCCGGTTCGAGGCCACGCGGGTGCTGCTGATCGCTTCCACCCGCGACGCCGAGCGCGTCCGGGAGCTGGTGGCGCCCCTGCACGCGCGGGTGGCGGCCACGTTCACCGACGTCGTCGAGCACGTGCCCGTCGCCACCGCGGCGGCCGTACGCGCGGTGGCGGTCGACGTCATGGCCGACGCGGTGCTCTGCATCGGCGGCGGCTCCACGATCGGCGCGGCCAAGGCCGTCGCCCTCACCGCCCAGATCCCGATCGTCGCCGTGCCCACCACCTATTCGGGCTCCGAGGTCACGGCGATCTGGGGCACCAGCGACAACGGCATCAAGACCACCGGGTTCGACCTCGCGGTGCTGCCGCGCACCGTGGTCTACGACCCGGAGCTGACGGCGAGCCTGCCGCGGGAGCTGGCCGTCGCCAGTGGCCTCAACGCGATGGCCCACGGCGTCGAGGCGCTGTGGGCGCCCGGCCGCAACCCGGTGAGCACCGTGATCGCCGAGGAGGGCATCGCCGCGTTGGCCGCCGGTCTCCGCAAGGACGATCCGGGTGAGCTGCTGCGTGGCGCCTGGCTCACCGCGTCCGCGTTCGCCGTCACGGGATCGGGGCTGCACCACAAGCTCTGCCACGTGCTCGGCGGGATGGGCATGCCGCACGCGCGCACCCACGCCGTGGTGCTGCCGCACGTGCTGGCGTTCAACGCACCGGGCGCACCCGAGGCCGCCGCGCGGGTGGCCCGCGCGCTGGGCGGTCTCGGGCTCCGGGCCCTCGCCGACGATCTCGGCGTGCCCCGCGGGCTGCGCGACCTGGGTTTTCCGGAGGACAGGATCGACGAGGCCGCCGCGCTCACCGCGCCGGTGGTGCCGGCGGACAACCCGGTGCCGGTCGGCGGCGGAGCGATGCGACGGCTCGTACGCGAAGCGTGGTCAGGAGAACAGCATGGATGAGCAGCGGGAGCAGGCCGTCACCGACGAGGTGGTCGCCAGTTTCGCGGACACGAAGGACGAGCGGCTCAAGGAGATCGTCGGGAGCCTCACCCGGCACCTGCACGCGTTCGCCCGCGAGGTGCGGCTGACGCAGGAGGAGTGGACCGCGGGCATCGAGTTCCTGACCCGCGTCGGGCACATGACCGACGACAAGCGCCAGGAGTTCATCCTGCTGTCGGACGTGCTCGGGCTGTCGATGCTCACCGTCGGCATCAACGCCCCCGACTCGCCGGAGGCCACCCCGTCCACCGTGTTCGGGCCGTTCTTCGTCGAGGGCGCACCGCAGATCGAGCTCGGCGGCGACATCGCGTTCGGCGCCAAGGGCAACCCGTGCTGGGTCACCGGCAGCGTCCGCTGTGTCGACGGATCACCCGTCGCCGGCGCCCACATCGAGGTGTGGGAGGCCGACGAGGACGGCTTCTACGACGTCCAGTACGAGGGTGACCGGACCGCGGGCCGCGGCTGGCTCAGCGCCGACGACGACGGCGGCTACCGCTTCTGGTCCGTGCTGCCGTCGGCCTACGGCATCCCCGCCGACGGCCCGGTGGGCGACCTGCTCGCCGCCACCTCGCGCAGCCCGATGCGCCCGTCGCACCTGCACTTCAAGGTGGACGCCCCCGGCTACCGCACCCTGATCACCCACATCTTCGTGTCGGGCGACCAGTACCTCGGCAGCGACGCCGTGTTCGGAGTCAAGGACAGCCTCATCACCGACTTCCCCGAGCACCCCGCCGGCACCGCGCCCGACGGCCGCGAGGTCGACGGGCCCTGGAACAGCGTGAACTTCGAGATCGTCCTGGAGAAGGCATGACACTGACCACCGACGTCCTGGTCATCGGCAGCGGCCCGGCCGGGGGCAACGCGGCCCTGTCGCTGGCCACGCTCGGCGTCGACCACATGGTGATCACCAAGTACCGGTGGACCGCCAACTCCCCGCGCGCGCACATCACCAACCAGCGCACCATCGAGATCTTCCGCGACCTCGGCATCGAGGACGACGTGCTCGCCCAGGGCACAGCGCACGAGCTCATGGGCGAGACGGTGTTCTGCACGAGCCTGGCCGGCGACGAGATCGGCCGCGTCCGCACCTGGGGCACCCATCCGGCGCGCGAGGCCGACTACACGATGGCGAGCCCCTCGCCCAACTGCGACATCCCGCAGACGTTCCTCGAGCCCATCGTGATCGGGCACGCCGCCTCGCGGGGCAGCCGGATCCGGTTCGACACCGAGTACGTGTCGCTCGTCCAGGACGCCGACGGTGTGGACGTGACGGTGCGGGACCGCATCACCGGTGCCGAGTACGTCATCCGCGCGAAGTACGTGATCGGCGCCGACGGTGGCCGCAGCGCGGTGGCCGCGGACGTCGACCTGCCGTTCGAGGGCGAGATGGACGTCGCCGGTTCGATGAACATCGTCTTCCACGCCGACCTCACCCACTTCGTCGACTACCGGCCCAGCGTCCTGTACTGGGTGCTGCAGCCCGGCTCGGACGTCGGCGGCATCGGCATGGGCGTCGTGCGGATGGTGCGGCCGTGGAACGAGTGGCTCGTGATCTGGGGCTACGACATCAACCAGCCGCCGCCCGAGGTCACCGACGAGGAGGCGATCAAGATCGTCCACGAGCTGGTGGGGGACGACACCATCCCGGTGACCATACGGTCGACATCGTTGTGGGGCAACAACAAGATGTTCGCCACCCGGTACCGCGCGGGGCGCGTGTTCTGCATGGGCGACGCCGTCCACCGGCACCCGCCGTCGAACGGGCTGGGCTCCAACACGTCCATCCAGGACGCCTACAACCTGGCGTGGAAGCTCGCGTACGTGCTGCGCGGCACCGCGGGGGAGGCGCTGCTGGACTCCTACGATGCCGAGCGCACGCCCGTCGGCAGGCAGATCGTGTTGCGGGCCAACCAGAGCATCGAGGAGTTCGGCGCGATCTTCGAGGCGCTGGGTCTGCTGGACGCCGCCGAGCCGGAGGTGATGCGGCAACGCATCCAGGACCGCTCGGCCAACACCCCGGAGGCCGCCGAGCAGCGGGAGAAGCTGTGCAAGGCCCTGGAGCTCAAGAACTACGAGTTCAACGCCCACGGGGTGGAGCTCGGGCAGCGCTACGCGTCGGCCGCGGTGGTGCCCGACGGCACCCCGGAGCCGGAGTACACGCGCGACCGCGAGCTCTACTACCACCCGACGACGTGGCCGGGTGCGCGTCTTCCCCACGTCTGGCTGGGCCGCGACGGGCGCCGCGTGTCCACCCACGACCTCGCGGGCAACGGGAGGTTCTGCCTGTTCACCGGCATCGCGGGTGAGGCGTGGGCGGATGCGGCGTCGAAGGTGGCGGCCGAGCTGGGCGTCGAGCTGGTGGCGCACGTGATCGGTCCGGGCCGCGAGTACAACGACCTCTACGAGGACTGGGCCGGCGCCCGCGAGGTGGGCGAGGACGGCTGCGTCCTGGTGCGGCCGGACGCGCACGTGGCCTGGCGCAGCGCAGGCCTGGTGGACGACCCGACGGCCGACCTCAGCCGCGTCCTGCGGCAGGTGCTGGCCCGCTGACGCGGGCGGCGTCAGCCGCACTCAGGTGCACTTCTTGTCGACGGCGACGTCGGCGCCGCGAGGGGTGAAGCCCTGGGTCGTGTTGCCCTCGATGGTGTTGCCGCAGCCCGAGGTGGCCTTGTCGGTGATGACGTGCGTCTCGATGATGTTCTTCAGGGCCGACGAGTCGCCGGTGGTGATGTTGTCGATCACCGTGGTGGCGAAGCCCTTGATGTCGACGATCGAGTCGGCGAAGTTCTGGCCACTGGTGGCCGAGCCGTCGAAGCGGTTGCCGCTGATCCACGTGCCGGAGGTCTCCTCCTTCACGTCCACGTTCTCCGCGGTGATCGTCGTGAACGTGTTGCCGATGATGCGGTTGTTCATCGACAGGTCCGGCTGCCCGCCGGTGATCTTCTTCCAGTTGCTCTTCGCGGTGCCCACGTAGACGCCCTCGCCGTACTGGGGCTGGTTGAGGCCGGTGTCGTGGATGGTGGAGCGCTGGATCGTGTTGTCGCTCGAGTGGGTGCGGAAGTGGACGGCCTCGTCGCCGGTGCGGCCGACGTCGAGCGAGTCGAGCAGGGTGTGCTGGACGTTGTCGAGCATGACGCCCTTGCCGCCGCCGGTGACCGCGAAGCCGACGAGCTGCCAGTAGCTCGCGCCGTCCATGTGCAGGGTGTAGTCCTTGCCGCTGCCCGTGATCACCGCGTCGGCGGGGCCGGTGAGTGTGATCGGGTTCCGGGCGGTGCCGGACGTGGAGATCACCACGGGGGAGTAGGTGCCGGCGGCCATGCGGATGGTGTCGCCGGGCCCGGCTGCCGCGATCGCCTGGGAGAGCTGGTCGCTGCTGCTGACGTCGGTGGTGCGGCCGGTGCCCTTCATCAGTGTGCGCAGCTCGCCGCCGGCGGGAGCGGGAGCGGGCGCAGGAGTCGGAGCGGGCTGGGGTGGCACCGCCTCAGTGTGGCCGGACTGCCCGCGCTGGGCGGAGCCGGGCATGTACGTCTTCGACACGTAGGAGGAGGGGGGATCGGCGGCGATCAGGCGCACCCCCGAGTCGGTGGAGGTATCCCCGCCGAGCGACGGCAGCGCCCACGTGATGACCGCCAGGACGAGGACCGCCCATCGCTGCACCTGCATTGCGTTACGCCCTCCGGGCCGGTCGCGTGTCGATCACTGGAACCGTCCGTGAAGCTACCCGGCGTAGCCACCCCTGTGGGGTGGTTCGACACCATCCGGTAGGGGGAACCCGTGACCGGGTGCGAGGCATCGGGGGAATGGTCACGGTCCGGTCACGACGCTCCGCGCGCCCTTGCCTCGTCGCGGAGCCTGCCGCTCTACACGCGCAACGTCGCCGACTTCGCCGGGCTGGGTTCGATGGTCACGGTGATCGGTCTGCAGCTCAGGCGGCGAAGACGATGGTCCGGCGGTGCAGGTACTCCGAGAGCGCTCCGAGGCGGGTGAGGCGGCGGCGCTGGCCGTAGGCCGAGAGCGGGCCCACCACCTGCTGGACGAGCGCGCCGGCGGGCCCGCTGACCGTGGCTGTCATCGTCACGGTGCAGCCGTCGGGGCCGTCGGGGGTGATCAGGTCGGCGTAGTCGAGCCGGTGACCCGCCGCCGTGGAGGTCCAGCGGATGCCGCGACCCGGCTCGCACCAGGTGACCTCCATGCGGGTGGCCGGTCCGAACCACGGCTTGACCATGCCGGTCCAGCCCGCCGCCTCGATCATCTCGGCGGTGGTGTCGACCCGGGCGATGTGCGGCGACCAGAGCTTCCACGCGGTGATGTCGGTGAGGACGGCGTGCGCGACGGCGGCGGGAGCGGCGACACTGAGCTCGGATCGGATCACCTGACCACGGTAGACCCGCAATCAACCCGCCGCCGTCACGTCATCGCCCGGACGTCGTAACCCGGCTGGGTTCCCATGACCACCGTGCGTCGATACCTGGTGGCCCTGCTGGCCGTTCTGGCGACGGTGACCCTGGCGCAGCCCCTACGACGGCGCCACCTGGACCTCGGCGTCCGATGTGGACATCGACCATGTCGTCCCGCTCGCCGACGCCTGGCGCTCGGGCGCGTCCGCCTGGACGGAGGCGAGGCGCTCGCAGTTCGCCAACGACCTCTCGGGCCCGCAGTTGATCACCGTGACCGACAACGTCAACCAGGCCAAGGGCGATCAGAGCCCGGAGGAGTGGAAGCCGCCGCTGCAGAGCTACTGGTGCACCTACGCCAGGATGTGGGTGCGGGACAAGACCACCTGGGCGCTCAGCGTCACCTCCGCCGAGAAGTCCGCCCTCACCTCGATGCTGAACGGGTGCTGATCATGGCCACCGAACACTCCTCCCCGCTCACCGCGCCCCCCGGTGGCGTCTGGACCGACGACGTCGGCGTCGTCACCGGCGCGCTGGAGCTGCGCACCACCTGCGGCGACGACGGCACCGTGCAGGTCCGGGTCCGCTACGAGGGCGCCGACGAGTGGTACGTGGTGCGCGGCGGCGCCTGCACCCTGCACGACGCCGCCGACGCCCAGGTCCTGCACGACATGCTGGTGGCGGTGCTGAACCGCCCCGTCTGAGGGGAACACCACGCACGGAACCGGCGATCCCGCGCGAGCTCGTCACCACCGCGGCGTGCCGAACACCTGGGTCCGGTACACGCCGTGAGGCCCACCGAGAGCGTGCCCGACGCCGATCTGGGTCAGCCCGCCGTCGAGGATGTTGGCGCGGTCCAACTCGCGGACGGCGGGCCCGGTTCCCTACCGTCTCCGATCATGACGAACGTCCTCCTCACCGCCGGAACGGTCCTGCGGGGCCCGTCCACCGATCGGATCGACGGTGGGGCCGTACTCGTGCGCGATGGCCTGATCGGGGCCGTCGGCCCGGTCGCGGAACTCGACGCCACCACACCCGCGGACGTCCCGCGGCTCGCGTTCCCGTCCGGCACGATCCTGCCCGGCCTGGTCAACGGACACGTGCACCTGACGTTCGTACCGGGCGTCGAGCTGCACGCCTCGGTGTGCGACGCCGACGACGCCGAGCTGCTGCTGCGGATGGCCGGCGCCGCCCGCACGCTGCTCGACGGCGGCGTCACCACCGTCCGGGATCTCGGTGACCGCGGCGGGCTCGCACTACGGGTACGCGACGCGATCGCCGCGGGGATGCTCGCCGGGCCGCGGATCCTCGCCGCCGGGGCCCCGCTGACCCCGCCGGGCGGACACTGCTGGTTCCTCGGCGGTGAGGTCGACGGGCCGGGCGCCATCCGGGAGCGCGTGGCCGCGCTCGCCGCCGCGGGCGTGGACCTGGTCAAGGTCATGGCGTCGGGCGGGCAGAGCACGCCGGGCGGCGCGGCGATGTGGGAGTCCCAGTTCGGCGTCGACGAGCTGCGGGTGGTCGTCGAGGAGGCGGCGCGGCACGGGTTGCCCGTGGCCGCCCACGCCCACGGCGCCGACAGCATCGCCGCCGCCGTCGAGGCGGGGGTGAGTACCGTCGAGCACTGCTCGTGGATGACCGGCCGCGGCACCAGCGACCAGCGGGCGGACGTCGCCGCGGCGATGGCGGCCAAGGGGATCGCGGCCTGCCCGGGCTCGAGCGGGGACTGGCGACGCCTGGCCGCGGTGGTCGGGGAGGACCGGGCCAGGGAGGTGTTCGGCCGCCTGCACTGGCTCGTCGAGCAGGGGGTGCGGGTGGTGCCCGGCACCGACGCCGGACTCAACCCCTTCGACGGCCTGCCCGTCACGCTGGGGCACTACCGCGACTTCGGGTTCACCGCGGCCGAGATCCTCGACATGGCCACCAGCGGCGCCGCCGATGTGCTCGGCCTCACCGGCGTCACGGGCCGCTTGCAGCCGGGTCTCGCCGCCGACCTGCTCGTGGTGGACGGTGACCCGCTCGCCGACCTGGATGCGCTCACCCGGATCGAGCTGGTGGTGGCCCGCGGACGCCTGCACTGTCCCCCGCCGCGTACCGTCGCCCACCGTGATCAGTGACCCAGGGATCGGCGAGAAGGCCGAGGCGCTCGCCGAGGTGGTGCGCGGGGACCTTGTCGAGTCCGTGCACCTGGGCCACCTCGTGGCCCTCGACGCGCACGGGGTTCCGGCGTTGGCCGTCGGCGATCCCGGCGTCACCTTCTACCCGCGTTCGTCGCTCAAACCCGTGCAGGCCGTCGCGATGCTGCGCGCCGGGCTCGACCTCGACGGGGAGCAGCTCGCCCTCGCCGCCGCCAGCCACTCCGGCGAACCGGCCCACCTGGACGGGGTGCGCGCGATCCTGGCCGGTGCCGGCCTGACCGAGGCCGACCTGCAGAACACCCCGAGCCCGCCCTGGGACGCCGAGGCCGCCTACGCGTGGCGCGTCGCCGGGCACGGGCCGTCGTCGCTCGTCCAGAACTGCTCGGGCAAGCACGCCGCGATGCTCGCCACCTGCGTCGCGGCCGGCTGGGATCCCCGCACGTACCTGGAGCCCGGACACCCGCTCCAGCAGGCGATCCGGGCGTCCGTCGCCGACCTCACCGGCGACGGCGATCCCGCGCACACCACCGTCGACGGGTGCGGGGCGCCGCTGTTCTCCTGCACGGTCGCGGGCCTGGCGCGGGCGTTCGCCCGCATCGCCACCGCCGCCGACGGCACGCCCGAGCACCGCGTGGCCTCCGCGATCCGCGGGCACCCGTGGTTCCTCGGCGGCACCGGACGCGAGGTGACCGCGTTCATCGAGGGCGTGCCGGGCCTGATCGCCAAGGACGGCGCCGACGGTGTGTTCGCCGCGGCGCTTCCCGACGGCCGGGCGCTGGCACTCAAGGTCCTCGACGGATCCGCGCGCCCGGTTCCGGTCGTGGTGGCGGGGGCCCTGCGGGCACTCGGCGTCCCGGTGCCCGACGACGTGGGTCGGGTCGATGTCCTGGGCCACGGCCGGTCCGTGGGGACGATCCGGGCGCCATTCCCGGACACTCACCGTGAAGAAACTCTGTAGACTAAACGATCTTCACTCGAACGGACTAGTTCCCGAATCCGTCAGATGCCGTTGAACCGGACAGCGGCGTCTCGGCGCTGCGCTCCTGCGCCAGCGGGTGCTCCCCCATTTCCACCGAGGAGAATGCAGTGTTCGAGGGGTTCAACCAGACGTTCGTGAAGAACGCGATCAGTCGCAGTTCCGAGAACCCGATGGACCGCCGTCGCTTCCTGCGCGCTGCGGGAATCGGTACCGCCGGCGTCGTCGGCGTCGGTGCGCTCGGCATCACCGCCGGTCAGGCGTTCGCGGGTGGCGGCGACGCCCCCAAGGGCCCGAGCGACGGCGCGGTCCTCAACTTCGCGCTCAACCTCGAGTACCTCGAGGCCGAGTACTACCTGCGCGGCGTGTACGGCAAGGGCCTCGCCGACAGCCAGGTCGACGGCACGGGCCACGCCGGTGGCGTCACGGGCGGCTACAAGGTCAAGTTCGACACGAAGATCGGCAAGCAGTACGCCGAGGAGATCGCCCAGGACGAGCTGCACCACGTCGACTTCCTGCGCGCCGCGCTGGGCAACGCCAAGGTCGCGCGCCCGGAGATCAACCTGACCGACGCGTTCAACGCCGCCGCCACCGCGGCCGGTCTGATCAAGAAGGGCGAGTCGTTCGACCCCTTCGCCAACGAGGACAACTTCCTCCTCGGCGCGTTCGTCTTCGAGGACGTGGGCGTCACCGCCTACAAGGGTGCCTCGCCGCTCATCAGCAACAAGACCTACCTCGAGGCGGCCGCCGGCATCCTCGCGGTCGAGGCCTACCACGCGGGTCTGATCCGCACGCTGCTGCTGGCCAAGGGTCTCGACGTGCCGGCGGGCGCGATCTCCGACGCGCGGGACAGCCTCGACGGCAAGTCCGACGACGACCAGGGCATCCTGGACGACAAGGGCCGGGTCAACATCGTCCCGACCGACGCCAACGGCCTCGCGTACTCGCGTTCCGCGGGCTCCGTGCTCAACATCGTCTACCTGAACCCGGCCAAGGTCTCCAAGGGCGGATTCTTCCCCGAGGGCGTCAACGGCGAGATCAACACCAGCGACAAGAACAACTGATCACACTGTTCTGATCCTGCTCTCAGCCCCCGCTCGCGCGCCGCGAGCGGGGGCTGTCGGCCATCGCGGCCACCAGATCCTCCCGCGCCCGGGCCACGCGCGAGCGGATGGTGCCCACCGGGCAGCCACACACGTCGGCGGCGTCGGCGTAACTCAGATCCAGCACCTGGGTGAGGACGAACGCCTCGCGCCGTTCCGGATCGAGGGCGTCGACGAGGCTGCGCAGCACCACCGCCTCGTCCGACGCCGAGCGCACCCCGCCGAAGCCCTCCCAGTCCGCGACACCGGTGGTCCTCGGACGCCGCACCGCCGTGCGCACGGCGTCGGCCGCGGCGTGCCGGGCGATCGAGAGCAGCCATGTGCGCGCCGAGGACCGGCCCGCGAACTGCGGCAACGACCGCAGCGCACGCACGTAGGTGTCCTGCGCGACGTCGTCGGCGTCGGCGGGCCCGGCCAGGTGCACGACGAACCGGTGCACGTCGCGCTGCGTGGCCCGCACGAACTCCGCCAGCGCCGCGCGGTCGCCCGCACCCGCCGCCATCGCCAGGGCGGTGGTGCGCGCGTCGTCGGGGCGCTCGGCCATGACGCCAGAGTATCCACGGGAACTTTCCGCGTGCCCGCGGCGACCGTAAGGACATGCTGTGTGCTGACGCACGGGAGGCCATCTCGGCCCGGCTCGACGACGAGGAGCTCCCCGGTGAGGTGGTGGCGCTCGACGTCCACCTGGCCGGATGCGTCGACTGCCGGCACCACGTCGACCGGGCCGCGCACGTCACCCGCCTGACGCGCACCCGCGCGGTGGAGGCGGCCCCGGATCTGGTGGCGGCCGTGCTCGCCGCGGCGCCACCGCCCCCTCGCCGGACCGGCGCGGCCGGGATCCGGCTGGGCCTGGGCGCCGTCGGCATCGGGCAGTGCGCGCTGGCCATCAGCGGCATCGTCGGCGCGGGCGGGGGACCGGCGGGCGCCGCCCACATGTCGCACGAGAGCGCGGCGTGGAACCTCGCGCTCGCCGTCGGGTTCCTGTGGGTCGCCACCGGCACCGCCCGGCGGCCGTCGGGGCTGGTGGCGCTCGTGGGCGCGTTCGTCGGCGTGCTCGGGGTGTTGAGCATGCTCGATCTGCTCGACGGTCAGGTCGACCCGGTCCGCCTCGCCACGCACGTGCTCGTCGTCGTCGGATTCGTCCTGCTCCTGGCGTTGCAGCGGATCGATCGCCGTGGGGGCGGCGGCGCACCGGTTCTGCACCGACCGGTGCACCGTTCCGGGCAGGCCTGCGAGCCAGGGGAGCCCACCGGGGGCCTGGGCCTGGCCCCCACCGCCCACCACAAGGTCGCGTGATGACACCCGACACACCGGGGAACCCGGGACCGGCCGCGGGCGACTCCTCGACGATGACCGCCGTCGAGAGCCCCCGCGCACAGGTGCTGCCCTGGCTGTCCACCCTGGCCCGGCTCGTGCTCGGCGGCGTCTGGATCGCCGCCGGCGTCGCCAAGATCACCGATCTCGAGGCGTCCGTACGCGCCGTGCGGGCCTACGCGCTGCTGCCCGAACCGATCGTGCAGATCGTGGGGCCCGGGCTTCCCCCGGCCGAGATCCTGCTCGGCGTGCTGCTCGTGCTGGGCGTGGGTGTCCGGGTGAGCGCGGCGATCTCGACGGTGCTGATGGCCGCGTTCGTCGTCGGCATCGCGTCGGCGTGGGTGCGCGGGCTCAGCATCGACTGCGGCTGCTTCGGCTCCGGCGGCGCGCTGGCCCCGGGCGCGACACCGACCTACGGCTGGGAGCTCGCCCGCGACGGCGGGCTGCTCGTGCTGGCCCTGTTCCTCATCCGGTGGCCCGTGGGCCGCTGGGCGCTCGACTCGGTACTGACCCGGAAGGACCCGACGTAGTGGCCAACAAGAAGAAGCCGGTGGTGGCGGCCCGGAGCGGGCCGTCGATCGCGATGATCATCGGCATCGTGGTCGTGGTGCTGTTCGCGGCCGCCGTCGGGTTCGGGGTGTACCGCTCGCAGGCGGCCGCGTCCGGCCCCGCGGCGGTGCCGGCCAACGCCACGGCCGAGGGGGTGCCGGTCGGCCAGGCGTCGGCCCGGGCGACGATCGACATCTACCTCGACTTCCAGTGCCCGGTCTGCCGGGAGTACGAGCAGCAGTCGGGCGCCACGATCGACCAGATGGTGGCGAGCGGGCAGGCGAAGGTGGTCTACCACCCGATCGCGATCCTCGACCGCTACTCCACCACGCAGTACTCCAGCCGGGCCTCGGCGGCGTCGGGCTGCGCGGCGGCCGCGGGTGTCTTCCCGCAGTACGTGAAGCTGCTCTACGCCAACCAGCCCCCTGAGAACGGCGACGGTCTGCCCGCCGCCCAGCTGGTCTCGCTGGGGCAGCAGGCCGGGGCGACGGGTTCGAACTTCGCCACGTGCGTCACCGACACGACCTACAAGGCGTGGACGGCGAGCCTCACCGACCAGTCGTCCAAGGCCGGCGTCAACGGCACCCCGACGGTGAAGGTGAACGGTCAGGTCGTCGACAACACCGACGCGGCCCTGCGCGCCGCCGTTGCTGCCGCTCAGTAGTCGGCGTCGCGAGCCAGCAGGCCGAGCTGGGTGCGGTTGGTGCAGCCCAGCTTGTCCAGCGCCCGGGAGACGTAGCCCTTCACCGTGGCCTCGGTGATGTGGAGGCGCCTGCCGATCTCGGTGGTGGTCATGCCTTCGCCGAGTAGCCCGAGGTGTGGCTGTGCACGGGGCGCACCGCGCCGTGGACGACGATCTGGCCGGCGGCCCGCACCCGCTGACTCCGAATCGGGCGCTGCGCAATCCCCCACGTGCAGTAGCGTTCGCCGATGGCCCGCGGCAGCCCGACGATCGAACGGGTGGCGCCCTCGTGACGGATGCCCCGGACGGTCCGGCGGCGGAACTCCGCACGCTCGTGCCGGCCGCACAGACGGGCGACCGCGCCGCTCTCGACCGGGTGCTGCGGATCGTGCATCCCATCGTGCTGCGCGGCTGCCGCGCTCGGATGGGTGGCGGTCACGGCCACCTCGACCCGGAGGACGTCGCGCAGGACGTGCTGTGCGCGATCGCCGCAGGCATCGACGGGTTCGATCCCGTCCGCCCGTTCCTGGGTTGGGTCGCGGCCATCACCGGGCACAAGGCGGCCGACGCGTTCCGACGGCACTATCGCGACCCCTCCAGTCCCGTCGACGAGGTGCCCGAGCACATCGACCCCGGCGACACCCCGGAGCCCGCGCTGCTGCGGGCCGAGCTGGCCGACGAGTTGCGGGCCCTGCTCGCACAGCTCCCGCAGGTCCAGCAGTCGATACTCGTGCTGAGGCTCATCGAGCGCACCTCCGCCACCGAGACTGCCGAGCTGCTCGGCATGACGCCGGGCAGCGTCCGGGTGGCGCAGCACCGGGCGTTGCGCCGCCTGCGCGAGCTCGTCATCAGCGGCGCCTCGCTACGGTCCGGAGCGGGTGGGGCACTGTGACCCGCACCGACGTGACGACGTCGCCGTCGACGGTCAGGTCGATCACGGCGACCAGGGCCCGCTCGACGTAGGCGAGGACGACGTCCCCGCCCGCCAGCGGGTGCGGGACCATCGTCGTCGTCGGGTGGCCCCAGTAGCGCACCAGGTTGCTCGCCACGTCGGGCGCGCCATGGTTGGTCGCGGGCGGGATCGACGAGCCGGGGCCGAAGTCGGCCCGGCCCCAGGCCTGCGGGTGCAGAACGTCGAGCAGCGCGTCGAGGTCACCGTTGGTGCAGGCCCGGATGAACCGCTCGGTCACCAGCCGGTGCTCGGCGTCCTGCACCTGCTGGGGGCGCAGCGGGACGTCGGCGATCTTCTGCCGTGCGCGTCGGGCGAGCTGCCGGCAGGTCGCGGCGGGCCGCCCGAGGGTGTCGGCGATGTCGTCGAACGGGGCGCGGAACACGTCGTGCAGCACGAACGCGACGCGTTCGGCAGGGGTGAGGCGCTCGAGCACGACGAGCAGTGCGGTGCGGACGTCGTCGTCGAGGGTGGCCCGGTCGGCCGGGTCCACTCCCGCCGGCCCCGTGACTGTGCCGTCCTCCTCCGTCAGGTCGTGCACGAACTCGTGGCGGGCCCGAGCGGAGCGGATCTGGTCGAGACACAGCCGGCTCGTGACGACGGTGAGCCAGCCGCGCACGTCCAGGACCTCGCCGTCCCCGGTGCGGGACAGGCGGGTGAACGCTTCCTGCACGACGTCCTGGGCGTCGCCGACGTCCCCGAGCATGCGAAAGGCCAGCCCGACCAGATAGGCGCGGTGCTCGCGCCAGGCCTCGGTGACGTCGGTTCCCACGGTCTCCCTCATGACTCCACGACGGGGCGGCCCCCGCGAAAGTGACAGAGCCGCTCCGTCACGTCCGGCCGTGCTGTCCCGTCCTGTCCTGCAGGCCTGCACCCCGCGGGCCCCGCACCCCGGAGGACCGCCATGATCCTGGTGACCGGAGCGACCGGCAACGTCGGACGCCCCCTCGTGCAGCTGCTCGACGACCTGGGCGAACCGGTCCGCGTGGTGACCCGCGGCGCCGACCCCGGCGCGTTCCCGCCGCGGGTCGACGTCGTCGTCGCCGACCCGTCCCGGCCGTCCACGACGGACGGCGCGTTCGACGCCGTCACGACGGTCTTCCTCAACCCCCGCGCCGTCGGTGGCCGGGCCGCGGAGCTGCTGACGCTCGCCGCAGCCCGCGGCGTCACCCGGGTCGTCGTCCTGTCGGCGATCAACGTCGACGACGACCCCGGCCGCCAGCCGTCGCGGTTTCGCGGTGACCTCAACCGGGAGGTCGAGGCGGCCGCCGTCGCGTCCGGGCTGGCCTGGGTCGCCGTCCGGCCGTCGGTGTTCGCGGGCAACACGGTCGGTCTCTGGGCCGCGATGATCCGCCGCGGCGATGTCGTGTCCGGACCCCACGGCGACGCCGCCGCCGCGCCCGTCGACGAGGTCGACGTCGCGGCGGTCGCGGCCCGCGCGCTGGTCGGCGCGGTCCCGTCCGGCAGCCGGCTCGACCTCACCGGCCCCTGGTCGCTGACCCAGCGGGAGATGGTCGCCGCGATCGGCCGAGCGCTCGACCGCCCGCTGCGGTACCAGGAGGTCCCGCCCGGGATGGCTCGGGAGGCCATGACCGGCCAGGGGTTCCCGCCCGGGTTCGCCGACGCCTATCTGGCCATGCAGGCCGCGGCCGTCGGGCAGCCGGCCCGCACCACGGGCACGGTCGCCACGATCCTGGGACGGCCGGCCACGCCGTTCGCGTCCTGGGCCTCCGCGCACGCCGACGAGTTCCGGACCGCCGCCGGGGCCCGGCGATGAGACTGACCGTGGCCGGCGCCACCGGCGGGATCGGGCGTCAGGTCTGCGCGCAGGCGCTCGCTGCCGGGCACGAGGTCACCGCGCTCGTGCGCGATCCGCGCGCATCCGTCGAGGCCACCCGCATGGTCGTCACCGATCTCACCGACCCGGATCCCGCGGCGCTCCGGTCCGCGGTGGCGGGGGCCGACGCCGTCCTGTCCGCCCTCGGCCCCCGCGCGCCGGTGGACGTCGGCGTCGTCTCCCGCGGCACCCGGGCCCTCGTGGACGCCATGACCGCGGCCGGCACGCGGCGGCTGGTGGTCGTCAGCGCGGCCCCGATCGGCACCGTCGCCTCACCCGGCCGCCCGAACCCACCCCGCCACGACCCCGGCGACGGGCTGCTCATGCGCCTGGTGCTGAGCCCCACCACCAAGGCGGTGTTCCGCCGCCGGTACGCCGACCTCGCCGAGATGGAGGACGTCCTGCGCCGCAGCGACCTCGACTGGACGGCGGTCCGGCCGCCCCGGCTGACGGACGGCCCCCGCACCGGCAGCTACCGCACCGCCGTCGACCGCAACCTCCACGCCGGACTGAGCGTCTCCCGGGCGGACGTTGCCGACCTCCTGCTGGCCGTCGCCGCCCGGCCCGACACGATCGCGCACACGGTGGGGGTCGCCCGCTGAGCCGGGCCGGCGACCGCGCTACGGCGTCTGGGCGACGGGATCGGACGGCTCGCGCAGCCGCGTGGACCACCGGTCCTCGACCCGCCCGAACTTCCACACCACCAGAGCCAGCAGCCACGCCACCACGAACAGCGCGACGATGCCGTAACCGGCGTAGTCCAGGGGGATGGCCGCGATCACCGCGAGCGGGCCGGAGGTGATCCCGAGCTGGTCGACGAGCACGCTGACCAGCTCGATCGTGCCGATGATGAGCGCGACCGCCACCGAGATGGCCGTGATCGTGATGTTGTAGAAGACCTTCCGGACCGGCTTGGCAAACGCCCAGCCGTAGGCGAAGTTCATGAAGACGCCGTCGATCGTGTCGGCCAGGCACATGCCGCCCGCGAACAGGATCGGCAACACGAGAATGGCGTAGAAGGGCAGCTGGAACGCCGCCGCGCCGCCGGCGAGCACGAGCAGGCCGACCTCGGTTGCGGTGTCGAAACCGAGCCCGAAAAGCACGCCCACCGGATAGATCTGCCACGGCTTGCGGATGGATCGGGTGAGCCGGCCGAGGAAGCGGTTCATGAACCCGCGGGAGTTGAGGTGCTTCTCGAGCTCGGCCTCGTCGAACTCGCCGCGGCGCATCCGGCGGAACACCGACACGATCCCGACCAGCACCACCAGGTTCATCAGGCCGATGACCCAGAGGAAGATCCCGGACACCGAGGCGCCGATGATGCCGGTGACCGAGTGCAGCACCGAGGAGCTGTCCTCCACCTGCCCGGCCAGCGCCTTCACGCCCAGGGCCAGCAGGAACGTCAGCAGGAAGACGATCGTGGAGTGGCCCAGCGAGAACCAGAACCCGACCGACAGCGGGCGACGGTCACCGTCGGCGCGGTCCTCCAGCAGCTTGCGGGTGGTGTTGTCCACGGCGGCGATGTGGTCGGCGTCGAACGCGTGCCGCAGTCCGAACGTGTAGGCGAGCACCCCGATGCCGACGGTATAGACGCCGGTGGTGCCGAGGTCGTAGCGCGCGGGGATGACGAACGCGATGAGCACCCCGAACCCGACGACATGCAGAAGAAGGATGAAAGCGCCCATACCGAACACCGACCTTCGGTCCTGGGCGTTGAACGAACCGGCGATTCTCGACCAGCGGGTTTCCACCCGTCGACGGTAAGACGGGTCTGCGGCTTCTGCAACTCGATGGTGATTGCCGAAGCCTGGCCGTTTCGCATATGTCCTTATTGGGTGGAAAGTGCTCCTCGCCTACTGAGTAGTCCGATGGCGAGTGCGCCGGCGGCGGGGACGGCGGCCAGTGCCGACCACGCGACGACCGGCGGTGCGACCGCCGGGTCGAGCAGCGTGCCGGCGACCGTGCTGCCGACCAGCACCACCAGCCCGCCCGCCGAGGACAGCACGCCGAAGTACGCCCCGAGCCTACGCTCGCCGGCCAGTCGCGGCACGAGGTCCTGCGCGATCGGGACCACCACCATCTCGCCGAACGTCAACAGGACGACGAACCCGATGGCGGGCCACAACGCGACGAGCCCGGCCGGGGTGGGTAGCAGCGTGGCCCCGGCGACCAGCAGGAACGCGCACGTCATCAGCCCGAACCCGATGACGACGGCGGGCCCGCTGCCGCGCCGCCGGGCCCGGCGGGTGGTGGGCAGTTGGCGGGTGATCACCAGGAGTGCCGCGAGCACGAACAGCCAGCCGAGCGCGGCCTGTCCGCCCGTCGCCCGATCGAGCTCTGCGGGCAGCGCGAGGTAGAGCTGGTTGTAGCAGAGCAGGTAGCCGGAGTAGCCCGCGGCGAAGGCCAGGAACCGCCGGTTGTGCAGCACCTCACCCCACCCGGCGAGGATCGGCTCGCCCGCGTGCGTGGCGGGCCGGCGCGGCAGCCAGCGGGCGTGGGCGAGCCCGATGACGACGAACGCGCCGGCCGCCACGAGGCAGGCCAGTCGGAAGTCGACGAGCAGCAGCAGGGTTCCCGCGAGCGGGCCCGCGACGGAGCCGTCCTGACCGCTCACGGCGAACATCGCGAACACGTCGGCCCGGCTCGGCCCGTCCGGGCCCAGATCGCCTGTTCCTGCCCGGCCGCGACGCGTTCCGTGGCGAGCGGCGCCTGCACGTCCTCACGCTGCGCACCACCACCGCGTTCTGAGATCGCGAAGTACTTCATTCACGGAATCGGATTCCGTGAATGAAGTTCCCACGTCACCCGAATGAGTGCGTAACAGATTCGCACATTTTCCCGTTAGAACAATCGCGCAGACAGTTGTGCTCCCCAGGTGCGCTACCGCTCGGTGGTGGCCTTCGATTTCAGATCGAGGAGTTCCCGTGTTCGAAGGGTTCAACCAGGCGTTCGTCAAGGACGCCATCGCCCGCAGTTCCGAGAACCCGCTGGACCGTCGCCGGTTCCTGCGCGCGGCCGGCATCGGTACCGCCGGCGTGGTCGGCATGGGCGCGCTGGGCGTGGGT
>JBBRLM010000053.1:0-46218 GCA_038231335.1 Mycobacteriales bacterium | reverse complement strand
GCGACCGGATCGAGCCGCCCGGCCTCCACGAGGGCGATCTGCTCCTCGACCTGATCACGACCGAACGCCACCATCTCCGCGTGCTGCGCGGCGGCGAGCGCGGACCGGAGCTGCTCCATCACGGCGATCCGGTCGATCCGCCCGGCACCGGTCGCGGCGCCGGGATCGGCGGCGTGCGCGGTCAGCTCGGCGAGCGTGCCGAGCAGCGCGGCAGTGACGTCAACCACCGTCCCACCCGCCTGCACGCCGCTCGATCGCATGTTCGAAAGTGTACCGATGAGCACCGACAATCTGAGGCGATCAGCTCACCCCGGCTGCGCGTCCGACGTCGATCGCACCCGATGCAGGCCTGCGGTGTCCACCTCGTAGTAGGTCATGACCGTGAGCGGTGGGGAGTAGGCGTGCACGCTCACCGCGTGCGCCGCCGACATGTTGACGACGTCGTGGACGCGCCCCAGCCGGAATCCCTGGCTCCGTCCCGCCCGCAGCGGCCGGCTCCGGATCCCGCCGCGATGCGGGGCCCAGCGCCGTTCGGACAGCACGCCGGTCACCACCGTCATCGCGCCGAGCGACACCCCGTGGTCGTGCAGTTCCGTCGCCTGGCCGGTGGCCCAGCCGATGAGCCAGACGTCGACGTCCCCGTCGTCGCGCAGCTTTCGGTACCAGCGGCGATCGGGATCGATCGGCACCTCGTGCCAACCCGCCCGGACCTCCGCCGCGACGAGCCGGGTGAGCACTGTCAGCTTCCCGAGGCCGAGCGTCGCGACCGTGAACGTACTGACCCCTGGCACAGCTGCGCCGCCTTCGTCGATGAGGAGAGCGGCGAGGGAGCACGAGGTCCGGATGGGCCCAGGCGCGCTTGAGGTCTCCATCCTCGCACGTGATCATGGGGGAGGAACACGAGAGCTTCCACCCGGACCGCCTCGTCGGCAGCTTGCTCGTCATCGACGCGATGGCGCGCGGCGGTCGCTACCGCTCCCAGTTCGAGACCGGCACCAGCAACGGCGGGCTCACCGCCCACCCCAGCGGTGACCGGTGGTCGTGGGAGAGCCGGCTCTTCGGCGGCGCGTACGACGACGTGCCAGCTGCGCAACGTCCGAAGTACGGGGCGCTCGACTTCCGGCGACGGGGCACCGGCGGCTCACCCTGTTTCGGATCGGCCCACCTGCGGCTGCGGGCGCACACCCTGGAGCGGACGACGTTCTGCTACCCCGACAGCGTCCTCGAACCGACGCTGTTCGGCGTCGCCGACCGGATGCCGCTGGTCGAGCAGGCCGAGAACGACGAGCAGGACCGGCTCGACGACTACATCGAGGCAGGTCCACGGCCCCGTCATCATCGCCCCGCGACGTCGAGGCGCTCGTCCTCGATCCCTGCTTCCGCGGCACCTCCGTCGAGCGTGCTGCCGAGAAACTGCCGTGCCAGGTCGAGTGGCACGGCGGTTTCCGGCTCGCTGTCACCGAACTGCGCCGCCGTCCGGCCTACCGTGGGGAGGAGTACGTCGATCTGGGCTGCGTGCTGGCCCGCGACGGGTATCTGGACCCCGCGGTCATCGGCGATGCGGCGCGCACCGCACGGCACGACGAGCAGGCCCTCAAGCGTGTGTGGCACTACGTTGCCCGGTTCGGCGATCAGTAGGCCTGCCCCAGGACGGCCGTCAGCGCCGTGCGGAGTTGGCCGATGGCCTCGTCGTCGTCCCACATCTCGCCCCTGTGCCGCCAGGCCACGTAGCCGTCGGGCCGCACGAGCAGCGCACCCGCCTCATGGGTCCCGCGGAGCCGCGGCCAGGCGCCGTAGGGTCCTCCGTACCCTTCTCGCCGACGACGACCGTGCGCAGGAACGGCAGATCCAGCGCAACGTCACGCGGGGTACCGCAGTGCTGGTGTTGCGTCCATCGCGATCATCCCGGCAGCGCGTCGCGGAGATCGCCATGTGTGCAACGTCAGGTCGGTCGGATGGTGCACCACGTTGCGCCGGTGACGATCAGCGTCCGGTCGTACCGTCGATCTGCTCGCGCAGGATGTCGGCGTGCCCGGCGTGCCGCGCCGTCTCGCTGGTCATGTGCGCCAGTACCCATCTGAGGCTGAGCTGGTCGTCACCGGATTCGACGGCGACGGCCTCCGGGTCGCCTACCGCCGCGACGGCGTCGTCGCTCTCGCGCCAAGCCGCTGCGTAGTCGTCGAGGACCTCTCGGGTGCTCCGCCCGGGCGGGACCGCCATGCCGAAGTCCCAGTCGGTCCCGTCGTGGGCTCCGACGAGGAAGTGGCCGAACCAGTACCGCTCCGAGACGGCCAGATGGTGCACGAGCCCGAGGAGCGACGTGCCCGAGGGCACCAGGACCCGGCGGAGCTGCTCGTCGTCCAGCCCGTCGGTCTTCTTGACGACGCACTGCCGCGCGAACCGGAGGAAGGCGACGGCGGTGTCGAGTTCGCCGGTGTCGGTGAGCGGGACGTACTCACGCTGGGTCTCGGCCACGGCCGCGACCCTAGCCAGACCCGCCTGAGCGGGCCCTGTCACCCGGCTGGGACACTGATGTCCAGGTAATGGGTCAGCCCGCCGGGCAGGCCGGGAGAGGTTTGTGATGTTGAGGTTCGCGCAGTGACGGCCACCGATCAGGCCCTCGCCATGGCCCGGGTGGCGGTGGCCGCGGCGGCCGACAAGCTGGCGCAGGACATCGTCGTGCTCGACGTGTCCGAGCAGCTCGTGATCACCGACTGCTTCGTGATCGCGTCGGCGCCCAACGAGCGTCAGGTGTCGGCCATCGTCGACGAGGTCGAGGAGAAGATGCGGCTGCACGGCGCCAAGCCGACGCGCCGCGAGGGCACCCGTGAGGGCCGTTGGGTGCTGCTCGACTTCGTCGACGTCGTCGTGCACGTGCAGCACACCGAGGAGCGCGGGTTCTACGGCCTGGACCGGCTGTGGAAGGACTGCCCCCATATCGACTTCCCGGAAATGCACCAGCTCGTCCACCCCGCCGAGGACGGCGCCGGGTGACGCTGCGGCGGTTGGTCCTGCTGCGCCACGGCCAGACCGACTACAACGTCACGGGCCGGATGCAGGGCCACATCGACTCGGTGCTCACCGAGGCCGGGCAGGCACAGGCCGTCGCGGTGGCGCCGGAGGTCGCGCGGCTGGGTCCCGATCGTCTGATCAGCTCGGACCTGCAGCGCGCCGTCGACACCGCCGAGGCGGTGGCGGCGGCCACGAACCTGCCGGTCAAGTTCGACAGCCGGCTGCGGGAGACGCACCTCGGCGAGTGGCAGGGCCTCACCGTCGCGCAGGTCGAGGAGCAGTGGCCCGGCGCCATCGCGGCCTGGCGGTCGGATCCCGCCTACACCCCACCTGGAGGGGAGTCGCGCATCGAGGTGGTGCGCCGCTCCCGGCCTGTCGTCGACGAGCTGGACGAGGAGTACGCCGACAACCCCCAGGGCATCGTGGTGATGGTCGCCCACGGCGGCATGATCGCGGGGCTGGTCTGCGGTCTGCTGGGGCTGCCGACGTCCACGTGGCCCTCGATCGGGGGGATGGGCAACGCGCGCTGGGCGCAGCTCGCGCGGCGTGACGACCACCCGCGGTGGCGGCTGGCCGGCTACAACGTCGGGACATGAGCGGGCCGACCCTGCTGGTGCTCGCCGACTCGCTGGCGTTCCACGGCCCTGAACGCGGCGAGCCCGCCGACGACCCCCGGCTGTGGCCCAACATCGCCGCCGCCGCGCTCGGAGGGTGCGCCGAGCTCGTCGCCGGCATCGGCTGGACGGCGCGGCACGCGTGGTATGCCCTGTGCCACGACCCGCGGGTGTGGGCCGCGATGCCGCGCGTCGACGCGCTGGTGCTGGGGGTCGGCGGCATGGACTCGCTGCCGTCACCGCTGCCCACGGCGTTGCGCGAGCTGATCCCGGCGTTGCGGCCCGACGGGTTGCGCCGGGCCGTGCGGTCGGGGTATCTGCGCGCACAACCCAAGCTGGCCAAGGGGTTCGCGCGGGTGCTGCCCGGCGGTGGGCCCGTGGCGATGCCGCCGCACCTCACCGTGCGGCACCTGGAGCTGTGTCGCTCGGCGGTGGTCGCCATCCGGCCCGGTATCCCCGTCGTCGCGATCCTGCCGCCGCTGCACCGGGCCGCCGACTACGGAGCCGTCCACAGTGGACGACCCGCCGCCGAGCGCGCCACCCGGGCGTGGGCGGCCGAGCGGGGCGTCGCGCTGCTCGATCTGCCTCCGCTCGTCGGCGAGCACGTGCTCTCGGGCCAGGGCAACCCCGACGGCATGCACTGGGGTTGGGCCGGTCACACCGCGGTCGGCGAGGCGTGCGCCGACGTGCTGGGGCCGCTGCTGCGCACGTAGGGTCCGCTGTCGTGCCCGTTGCCGTCGTGACCGACTCCACCTCCTACCTTCCTGCCGGCGTCGCCGAGGACCGCGGGATCCGGATCGTGCCGCTCGAGGTGCGGCTGGGGGCGCGGGTCGGGCGTGAGGGTGTGGACATCGACGCGGCCGCGCTGCGCGTGGCGCTGGCCGACCGGCGCCTCGACGTGCAGACCTCCCGTCCCACGCCCGCCGAGTTCGCGGCGTGCTACCGCACGGCCCTCGACGCCGGGGCGGACGGTGTCGTGTCGGTGCACCTGTCGCGCGAGCTGTCGGGCACGTGGGACGCCGCGCGGGTGGCTGCGGAGGAGGTGGGCGCCGACCGTGTCCGGATCGTCGACTCGCGGGCCGCCGGGATGGGTCTCGGCTATGCCGTGCTCGCCGCCGCGGACGCCGCCGACGCGGGGTCCGACGGGGCCGCCGTCGAGGCCGCGGCGGTCGACGTCGCCGCCCGCTGCCGCATGTTCTTCTCCGTCGACACGCTCGACCGGTTGCGCCGCGGCGGGCGCATCGGCACCGCCGCCGCGCTGTTCGGCACCGCACTCGCCGTGAAACCGCTGCTGCACGTGGCGCAGGGGAGGATCGTGCCGCTGGAGAAGGTGCGCACCACCGCGCGCGCGGCCCAGCGCCTCGTGGAACTCGCGGTCAAGGCCGCGGGTGACGGGCCGGTGGACCTCGCGGTGCACCACCTCGGCGCCGCGGCGCGCGCCGAGGAGGTGGCGGCCCGGTTGCGGGAGCGCCTGGACGTGGCCCGGTTGCTGGTCTCCGAGGTGGGGGCGGTGATCGGCGCGCATGTGGGCACCGGGCTGCTCGCCGTTGTGGTGGTGCCGAAGGGGTGAGGGGGTGGGCGCCGCCCCCCGGTGACCAGTCTGCCGTGGGGGACCGACAGCGTCGGCGGTGGAGCGGCCGGTGGGGGAGAGTTGTCCCCATCGTGGGTCGGCCATCCACAGATCCGCAGCTCGTCGTCGTGACGCGCTTGATCCGTCCTAGCGTCGGGGCGTGGCCCGATCCGACCCTCCACCGCCGCCCGGACGGCTGACAGCGCTGCTCGGGCCACCCGCGCTCGGGCAGCCGCCGGTGCCGTGGACGCCGCCGGGCCGGGTGCGGGAGGTGGAGGATCCGCCCACCCAGCCGCTGCCTGTGGTCCCGGAGCGGCGCGGACGGCTGGCTCGGCTGCTCCCGGAGTCGTGGCGGCAGGCACGGATCGATCCCGGACGGCCTGGGGCCACGGCCCTGGCTCTCGTGGCCGCGTTGGCCGCCGTCGTCGCCGCGGTGGGTGTGTGGAGCGAGCGGCCGCGGTCCGAGCCGGTGCCGGCGCTGCCCGCGGTCACGGTGGGGGACACCGCCGCGCCCACCGCGAGCGCGGCGCCGGCCGGGCCGCTCGTCGTGAGTGTGTCGGGGAAGGTCCGCAGGCCCGGGCTGGTGGAGGTGCCCGACGGCTCCCGCGTCGCCGACGCGGTGAAGGCCGCCGGCGGGGCGCTGCCCGGCGCCGATCTCACGGGGCTCAACCTCGCCCGGAAGGTCATCGACGGCGAACAGGTGGCGGTGGGCCTCCCGGCCACGGCCGACGCCCCCACGGGTGGTGGTGCGGCTGCACCGACGACGGGCGGGAAGGTCGATCTCAACTCCGCCACCGCCGCCCAGCTCGACACCCTGCCGGGCATGGGGCCCGTCACCGTGCAGAAGATCCTCGACTGGCGCACGAAGAACGGGCGCTTCGCCCGCGTCGACCAGCTCCGCGAGATCGACGGGATCGGCGAGCGACGGTTCGCGCAGCTGCGGGAGCTGGTGACGGTCGGATGAGTGCCCCACCGGACGATCTGTCGCACCCGCCCGACCTGCGGCTCGTCCCCGCGGCGCTCGCGGTGTGGGCGGTGGTGCTGCTCGGCCTCGGCCTCGGGCCGTGGGCCGGAGCCGCCGTGGCGGTCGCCGGGGCGGCAACTGCGCTCGTCGCCCGGCGCCGTGCCGGGCTGCTGGCGGTGGCCGGCTGCGCGGCCGCCGCTGGCGTCGTGATCAGCGCCCACACCCTCCTTGTCGCCACCCATCCGCTGCACGAGCAGGCCCAGCGCGGGGCAGCGGCCACGGTGCGGGTGGTGCTCGGCGACGATCCACGCCCGCTGCAGGGCTCGGCCTACGGCTCGCAGCCGGGCGGCGCCACCCAGGTGCTCGTCCCGGCCACGCTGGAGGACGTCACCGCCGGGCCGGGCCGGTGGACGGGCGGCGGACGGGTGCTGCTGCTGGCCCCGGTGGACCGGTGGGCCGGGCTGCTGCCGGGCCAGGCCGTCACCGCCGAGGGGCTGCTGGCGCCGCCCACCCGCTCCGACCTGGTCATCGCGGTGCTGCGGGTGCGTGGCCCACCGTCGGACGTCACCCCGCCCCCGTGGTGGCAGGTCGCCGCGGGCGGGCTGCGCTCCGGCCTGCGCGAGGCCGCCACAGCTGCACTGCCGCGCGCCGAGGCGGGCCTGCTGCCGGGCCTCACGGTCGGCGACACGGCGGGGCCCACCGCCGAGTCCGAGGACGACTTCCGGGCGGCCGGGCTCACCCACCTGCTGGCGGTCAGCGGGGCGAACCTCGCGATCATCAGCGGCGTGCTCATCGCGGTGCTGCGGCGGTTCCGGGCCGATCCCCGGCTCATCGCCGCCTTGGCCGCTGCTGCCGTCGTGGGGTTCGTCGTGCTCGCCCGGCCGTCGCCGAGCGTGGTGCGCGCGGGTGTCATGGGCGCCGTCGTGCTGCTGGCCATGGCGTCGGGCCGCGGCAGGTCGGCGCTACCCGCGCTGGCCTCGGCCGTGCTCGTCCTGCTGCCCCTCGACCCGGCGCTGGCGCTCGACCCCGGGTTCGCCCTCTCCGTGGTTGCCACGGCCGCGCTCGTGCTCTTGGCGCCGGGCCTGGCCCGTGCCCTGCGCAGGCGTCGGGTGCCGGCGTGGGCCGCCGAGGCGCTTGCCGTCTCCACCGCCGCGTTCGTCGTCACGGCGCCGATCGTCGCCGGGCTCAGCGGCCAGGTCGGGCCGATCTCCGTGCTGGCCAACCTCCTGGCCGCACCCGCGGTGGCGCCGGCCACGGTCCTCGGGGTGCTCGCGGCGCTGGTGTCACCGGTGGCCGCCCCGGTGGCGCAGGCGCTCGCCTGGATGGCCGGTCCGTTCGTGGGCTGGCTGGTGCTCGTGGCCGACCGCAGTGCCGGGGTGTCCCGGGCGGCCATCCCGTGGCCGACGGGCGTCGGTGGGGCGTTGCTGCTGGTCGCCGTACTGGTGGTGCTCGTCCTGTTCGGACGCGCCCCGCGGCGTCGCGCACTGCTGTTCGCGGTGCTGCTCGGGCTCGCGCTGGTGCTGGTGCCCACCCGGTTGGTGCCGCCGGGGTGGCCTCCTGCGGGGTGGGCGGTGGTCGCGTGTGACGTCGGGCAGGGCGACGCGCTCGTGCTGGCCACCGGTCGCCCCGGCTGGGTGGTGCTCGTCGACGCCGGCCCCGACGACGGACTCGTCGACGCCTGCCTGCGCCGGCTCGGGGTGGAGGGCATCGCGCTGGTGGTCGTCAGCCACCTGCACGCCGACCACGTCGGCGGACTGGCCGGTGCGCTGCGCGGGCGGCCGGTGAGCGCGGTGGCCGTGGGGCCGGTCCGGGTGCCGCAGTGGGCGCTGCGGGAGGTCGCGCAGCACGCCGCGGAGGCCGGTACCCAGGTCGTCGCGCTCGAGCGTGGTCGCCGGCTCATCTGGCCTGCGCTCGCCCTCGACGTCATCGGGCCGCCCCACCCGTCCGCGTCGGTCGACCCGGACGACGGCACTCAGGTCAACGACGGGTCGATCGTCCTGCGGGCCACCACCCCGGCCGGCACCGTGCTGCTCCCGGGCGACGCCGAGCTCGCCGAGCAGGCCGACCTGATGAGCAGCGGCGCCGACCTGCACGCCGACGTCCTCAAGATGCCCCACCACGGCTCCCGCTACAGCAGCACCGCGTTCCTCCTCTCCGCGGTGGCCCCGCGGACGGTGCTGGTCAGCGTCGGGGCCGGCAACGGCTACGGCCACCCCAACGCGGCGCTGCTCGACAAGCTCGCGGGCGCCGGAGCGGCCGTACGCCGCACCGACACCGGCGGCGACATCGCGGTCGTGCCGCAACCCGACGCCGACCACGACGGGCGCCCGGACCTGAGCGTGGTCACCCGGGGCGACCCGCTGCCGGCCAGGAGGAAGCGCGCGCTCAGCGGTTCTCCAGCGCCTCCCGCACGGCCTTGCTCGTCGACGGCACGGTGGCGGTCGGGCCGATGTGGCCGGCCACGGCGTCGAGGGTCTTGAGGCCGTCGCCGGTGATCAGGATGACGGTCTCGGCGTCCGGGTCGAGCTTGCCCTCGGCGATCAGCTTCTTCGTGGTGGCCACCGTGACGCCGCCAGCTGTCTCGGCGAACACGCCCTCGGTGCGGGCCAGCAGCCGGATGCCGTCCACAACCTCCTCGTCGGAGACGTGGCCGACCGCGCCGCCGGTGCGCCGCACCGCGTCGAGCACGTAGGGTCCATCGGCGGGGTTGCCGATCGCCAGCGAGCGGGCGATCGTGTCGGGCCGCACCGGGCGGATCACGTCGTGGCCCTCGGCGAACGCCTGCGCCACGGGTGAGCAGCCGGTGGCCTGGGCGCCGAAGAGCTTGTAGGGGGTGGCCTCCACCAGGCCGAGCTTGCCGAACTCGGTGAAGCCCTTGTCCACCTTGGTGAGCTGCGAGCCCGATGCCACGGGGATCACGATCTGCTCGGGCAGCCGCCAGCCCAGCTGCTCCGCCACTTCGTAACCCAGGGTCTTCGAGCCCTCGGCGTAGTACGGGCGCACGTTGACGTTCACGAATGCCCAGTCCTCGTGCTCCGCGGCGAGCTCGGTGGCCAGCCGGTTGACGTCGTCGTAGTTGCCGTCGACAGCGAGCAGCGTGCCGCCGTAGACGGCGGTGGTGAGCACCTTGGCCTGCTCCAGCGACTTCGGGATGAGCACCACGGAGTCCCAGCCTGCGCGGGCCGCGGCGGCGGCCACTGCATTGGCCAGGTTGCCGGTGGACGGGCAGCACAGCACCGAGAAGCCCAGCTCACGGGCCGCGGCCAGGGCGACGGCCACGACGCGGTCCTTGAAGGAGTGCGTGGGGTTGCCGGTGTCGTCCTTGATCCACAGATTGCGCAGGCCCAGCTCGGCGCCGAGGCGGTCGGCCTTGATCAGGCGGGTGAGGCCCGGCTCGATGTTCGGGTGGTCCTGAACGCCGCGCGGCACAGGCAGCAGGTCGCGGTAGCGCCAGATGTTCTTCGGGCCGGCCTCGATGGACTCGCGGGTGATGTCGCCGAAGTCGTAGGCGATCTCCAGCGGGCCGAAACACTCGGCACAGGCGAACTCCGCGGCGAGCGGTGTCTCGTGGCCGCACTCACGGCACGACAGCGCGCGAGCGGGTCCGAGATCGAGAGCAGTGGACGTAGAAACGTCAGAGAGCAGCGTCATGTTGAAGATCTCCTCATCTTCCCCGCACCATGCGGGTCGGAATTGGCACCGTGATCAGCGCATCGAACATGCGTCTGCCGGTTGCCGGGGCTTCAACGGGCCGTTCCCTCTGCCCCTCTGGATGAGCCATCTGAAGTTGTGTGGCGCTCACGTTACGACACGACCGCTGTCACACCAACCCTGATCCAGCATCTGGGAGCCGGATCACGGACTGTCGGTGCCATGCGTCAGCATGAGGGGTATGACACCGGCCCCCGTCCAGCTGGTCCTCGGCGAGGAGGAACTGCTGGTGGAACGCGCGGTGGAGGAGTTGCTGGCCCAGACCCGCGCGGCCGATCCCGCGGCCGAGCTGCGCCGCTACCGCGCCTCCGAGCTCACCCCCTCCGAGCTGGCCGATGCGCTCTCGCCGTCGCTGTTCGCCGAGGCCCGGGTGATCGTCATCCAGTCCGCGCACGAGGTGGGCAAGGACCTCGCCGAGGCGATCGTGGCGCAGGCCGCCGATCCCGCCGAGGGCATCGTGCTGGTCGTGCTGCACGCCGGCGGGGCCCGCAACAAGGGGCTCGCCGATGCGCTGCGCAAGGCCGGGGCCACGGTCACTACCTGCGAGAAGGTCACCCGCCACGAGCAGCGCAGCGATTTCGTCAAGGCCGAGGTCCGCCGGGTCGGCGGCAGGATCGCGCCGGCCGCGATCGGCGCGCTCATCGAGGCGGTCGGCTCGGATCTGCGCGAGCTCTCGGCCGCCACGAGCCAGCTCGTCTCCGACACCGGTGGCACCGTCGACGAGGCCGCGGTGCGCCGCTACCACCGCGGGCGCGCGGAGTCGTCGGGGTTCGCGGTGGCCGACCAGGTGGTGCTGGGCGACCGGGCAGGGGCGTTGGAGGCGCTGCGCTGGGCCCAGGTGCTGGGGGTGCCGTCCGTGCTGATCGCCGACGCCCTCGCGGACGCCGTGCGCACGCTGGCCAAGGTGGGTGCGGCCGGCCGGGGGGACCCCAACCAGCTGGCCCAGAGACTCGGCATGCCGCCGTGGAAGATCCGCAAGGCCCAGCAGCAGGTGCGCAACTGGCACCCGGACGGGCTGGCCGAGGCGTTCGCCGCGGCGGCGCAGGTCAACGCGGACGTCAAGGGCGCGGCGGCTGACGCCGACTACGCGCTGGAGCACGCGGTGCTGCGCATCGTGGCCGCCCGCGGCCGTCGCTAGACGCAACAACGGCGCCGACCCAGGAGGGACGGCGCCGATGTGGAGTGGATCAGGCGGAGGGGGTGAGCCGCTTCGCGATCGCCGACTTGCGGTTGGCGGCCTGGTTCTTGTGGATGACGCCCTTGCTGGCGGCCTTGTCGAGAGCCTTGGACGCCGCGCGCTGCAGCTCCAGGGCCTTCTCGTTGTCGCCGGCCTCGACGGCCTCACGGAAACGGCGCACGGCGGTGCGCACGGACGAGCGGACCGACTTGTTGCGCTGACGCGCCTTCTCGTTGGTCTTGACCCGCTTGATCTGGGACTTGATGTTGGCCACGCGAATGCCTCGAGTTCCTCTTGCCGCTGGTGCTGCCTGATGGCGGTGCTGCTGCTCTATGTTGCTGAGTAGGGCTCCGGCGGCGGTGGATCGTGCGAGCACGCCGGGCGCTCGGCTGTCCATGCTACAGCGCCTTCGCGCGCACCCGGACATCCCCCCGGGGAGCGCAACCCCGTAACACGCCCGTAGCGCGTCCGACTGGTCCCGGACCGGGCCGTTGGGTGAGTATGACCCCGAGTTCGGCGGGCCCGCCGTTCACAGCCGTCGAGGAGGCTCTGTGGTTCGAGCGGTGCAGGACCAGGTGGACGACGAGGCGACGGAGGAGCCGGACGGCTCGGGGTCCGCGCTGTTCGACGGCTACCTGGAACCCGACCGTCCGCACGCGGGCGCCTATGACGAGATGTTCGCGCCCGACGGCACGGTGCGCACCCCCTACCGGGCCCTGCACGACGCGATCGCGCCGACGGCGGCGGCGGACCTCACGGTGCGCTCGGAGGCGCTCGACCGCGCCTACGTCGACCAGGGCATCACGTTCTCCCTCTCGGGCCAGGAGCGCCCGTTCCCGCTGGACATCGTGCCGCGGGTGATCTCGTCGGGGGAGTGGGGCCGGCTGCAGAAGGGCATCGTGCAGCGGGTCAAGGCCCTGGAGGCCTTTCTCGCCGACGTCTACGGCGACGCGGAGATCATCCGGGACGGGGTGCTGCCGCGCCGGCTGATCACCAGCTGCGAGCACTTCCACCGGGAGGCCGCCGGCCTGGTGCCGCCCAACGGGGTGCGCATCCACGTCGCGGGTATCGACCTCGTGCGTGACGAGCAGGGCACGTTCCGGGTGCTGGAGGACAACCTGCGCAACCCGTCGGGCGTGTCGTACGTGATGGAGAACCGCCGCACGATGGCGCGCGTGTTCCCCGACCTGTTCACCCGCCAGCGGGTGCGTGCGGTCGGCGACTACTCCACCCACCTGCTGCGCGCCCTGCGCTCGGCGGCCTCGGTGAACGAGGCCGACCCGAACGTCGTGGTGCTGACGCCCGGCGTCTACAACTCCGCCTACTTCGAGCACTCGCTGCTCGCGCGGCAGATGGGCGTGGAGCTCGTCGAGGGCCGCGACCTGTTCTGCCGCGACAACATGGTCTACATGCGCACCACCGAGGGTGAGCAGCAGGTGGACGTGATCTACCGGCGCATCGACGACGAGTTCCTCGACCCCCTGCAGTTCAACCCGAAGTCGGTGCTGGGCATCGCCGGGGTGATCAACGCGGCGCGGGCGGGCAACGTCGTCATCGCCAACGCGGTGGGCAACGGCGTCGGCGACGACAAGCTCGTCTACACCTACGTCCCCCGGATGATCGACTACTACCTGGGTGAGAAGCCGCTGCTGCCCAACGTCGACACGTTCCGGTGCTGGCTCGACGAGGAGAAGTCGCACGTCCTCGAGCACCTCGACGACCTGGTGCTCAAGCCCGTGGAGGGCTCCGGCGGCTACGGCATCCTGTTCGGCCCGAACGCCACCGCGAAGCAGCTCGCGTCGGCGCGCAAGGACATCAAGGACGACCCGCGCGGCTGGATCGCCCAGCCCGTCGTGCAGCTCTCCACGGTGCCGACGAAGGTGGACGACCGGCTCGTGCCGCGCCACGTCGACCTGCGCCCGTTCGCGGTGAACGACGGCGAGAGCGTCTTCGTGCTGCCCGGTGGACTCACCCGTGTCGCGTTGCCGAAGGGCAGCCTGGTGGTCAACTCCAGTCAGGGCGGCGGCAGCAAGGACACCTGGGTGCTCGCCCCGAACAGGGCCCCCGACGTGGAACGCGAGCTGGGGGAGAAGGGGCTGGCCGTGGCCGCCCCCGCCGGTTCGCCCGCGGCCGAGCACGGACCGGAGCTGACGATGAGCCAACAGCAGCAACAACAGCAGCAACAGGGGGACGCGTAATGCTCGCCCGCAACGCCGAGGCGCTCTACTGGATCGGCCGCTACGTCGAACGCGCCGACGACACGGCCCGGATCCTCGACGTCTCGGTGCACCAGCTGCTCGAGGACGCCACGGTGGACGCCGACCTCGCCGCCCGCACGCTGCTCGGGGTGCTCGGCGTCGAACCGCCCGAGAACGAGACGCTCGACGCCTGGTCGCTCACCGAGCTCGTCGGCTATTCCGAGGAGACGCCGGCGTCGATCGTGTCGTCGGTCGCCAGCGCCCGGGAGAACGCCCGCGGCGCCCGCGAGGTGGTCTCGGCCGAGATGTGGGAGTGCCTCAACGTCACCTGGAACGGCCTGCCCGAGCGGCAGCGCTACGCCCGCTGGGTGGGGCCGCACGCGTTCTTCGCCTACGTCGAGGACCGCGCCGCGATGCTCAACGGCCTGGCCGCGTCCACCATGAGCCGCGACGACACCTGGCGGTTCTACCTGCTCGGCCGCTCGGTGGAGCGGGTCGACATGATCGTGCGGCTGCTGCTGTCGCGGGTGTCGGACCGGATGAACTCGCCGGGCTGGCTGACGGTGCTGCGCAGCGCGGGTGCCGCCGACACCTACCTGCGCACCTACCGCGGCGCGCTCGACGCGGCGCGGGTGGTGCAGTTCCTGCTGATGGACAAGCTCTTCCCGCGCTCGGTCTTCCACGCGCTGCGCCAGGCCGAGACGTGCCTGGTGGACCTCGACCTGCGGCCCACCGCGCGGATCGGGGCCAAGGCGGAGGCGCTGCGGCTGCTGGGCCGGGCACGCTCCGAGCTCGAGTTCCTGCGCCCCGACGAGCTGCTCGACGACCTGTCGTCGCAGCTCCTGGGCCTGCAGCAGTGCATCCACAACGTCGGCGAGGCGGTGTCCCTGCAGTATTTTCACGCGGCCCCGTGGGTGGCCTGGACCGAGCCGGAGGTCGGATAGATGCGTGGCAGTGGCGTGACTTCAGCGGCCCCGTGGGTGGCCTGGACCGAGCCGGAGGTCGGGTAGCCGTGGGCTGGCGCATTCGAGTCGTGCACGAGACGGGCTACTCCTACTCGGCACCCGTCCACGAGTCCTACAACGAGGTGCGGCTCACCCCGCGCAGCGACAACCGGCAGAACGTGATCGTCAGCCGCGTGGAGACGGTGCCGCCGACGCGGTCGTACCGGTACTCCGACTACTGGGGCACCACCGTCACCGCGTTCGACCTGCACGCTCCCCACAAGGAACTGAAGGTCACCGGCACGTCGGTGGTGGAGACCGCCGACGCGCTCGCGCCCGCCCGCTCCGCCAACTGGGAGGAACTGGCGGGTGAGCCGGTGCGCGACCGCTACACCGAGATGCTGGAGTTCACCGACTACGTCGGCCGCAACCGCGACCTGGCCCGGGCGGCCAAGGCGTTGAAGCGCGGCAAGGACCCGGCCGACGCCGTGCTGGCCGCGTGCCGGTGGGTGCGTGAACACCTCACCTACCAGCCCGGCACCACCGGCGTGCACACCTCCGCGGTGGAGGCGTGGGAGACGCGCCAGGGCGTCTGCCAGGACTTCGTGCACCTCACGCTGCTGCTGGTGCGCGAGATGGGCATCCCCTGCCGGTACGTCTCGGGCTACCTGCTCTCGCGCGCGGAGACCGAGATCCGGCAGACCGTGCGCGGGGAGAGCCACGCCTGGATCGAAGCCTGGACGGGCGGCTGGTGGGGCTACGACCCCACCAACGACATCGAGATCGGCCACCGGCACGTGTGGGTCGCGGTCGGCCGTGACTACTCCGACGTCTCGCCGCTCAAGGGCATCTACTCGGGTGGCAAGGCGGCCGCGCTCGAGGTGTCGGTGGACATGACGAGGCTCGCATGACCGTCGTACTGGTACACGGCAATCCGGAGACCGACGCGGTGTGGGACCTGCTGGTGCCGCGGCTGGTCGCCCTCGGCGTCGACGAGCCGGTGCGACTGTCGCCGCCGGGCTTCGGTGCGCCGGTCCCGCCCGGCTTCGCCGCCACGGTCGACGGGTACCGCGACTGGCTCGTCGCGGAGCTGGAGGCGCTCGGCGGGCCCGTGCACCTGGTCGGGCACGACTGGGGCGGCGGGCACGTCGTCAACGTCGCGATGACCCGGCCGGACCTGCTGCGCAGCTGGTGCTCGGACATCGTCGGCGTCTTCGATCCCGACTACGTCTGGCACGACCTCGCGCAGGCATGGCAGCAGCCCGGCGTGGGGGAGCAGGCGGTGGCCGCGATGGGTTCCGCGCCGGTGGAGGTGCGGGCCGCGCAGCTGGCGAAGCGGGGGATGGGCACCGTCGTCGCGGAGCGGGTGGCGGCCGGGTTCGACGCCGCGATGGGCGAGTGCATCCTCGCCCTCTACCGTGACGCGGCGCAGCCGGCGATGGCACAGCTCGGGGCCGGGCTCGAGGCGGCCGCCGCCCGTCCCGGCCTGGCGATCCTCGCCACGGAGGACCACATGGTCGGCAGCGACGAGCAGCGCCACCGCTGCGCGGCCCGGGCCGGGGCCCGCGTCGAGGTGCTCGACGGGTTGGGGCACTGGTGGATGGCGGAGGACCCCGATCGCGGCGCCGAGGTTCTCGCCGCGTTCTGGCGTTCGCTCTAGACCTGCCAGGCGTGCACGCGGCGGGCGTGTCGTCGCCCGCCGTGCAGGGGGAGGGGCGTGGTGTCGGGCCCGTTGCCGTGGCCGTTGCCGACCGTTCCGCTGACCACGGTGTTGCCGCCCGCGTGCTTGGCCGTGTACATGGCGGCGTCGGCCGCGGCGAGCGCGGCGGCGGGGTCGGAGTCCATCGGTGCGCGCACCACACCCACCGACATCGTGACGCCCGCGGCCACGTCGTGGGGCAGCGCCGCCACGGCGTCGGCGGCGCGGGTCAGAGCCGCCTGCGCCACCGGTAGGGGCGTGGACGGCATCACCACGACGAACTCGTCGCCGCCGTAGCGGGCCACCAGGTCCTGGCCGCGCAGCGTGGTGCGCAGGCAGGATGCCACCGAGCGCAGCACCGAGTCCCCGACGGCGTGCGACAGCATGTCGTTGACGTGCTTGAACCGGTCGAGATCGACCAGCGCCACGGCGCACGGCTGGCCGGCCGTCGAGGACGTGGCCTCGGCGAGGCGCACGTCGAGTGCGCGGCGGTTGGGCAGCCCCGTCAGCGGATCCTGCAGGGCCTCGGCGACGACGGCGCCGTGCTCCAGGGCGAGCCGGTGGTGTTCCGAGTGGCTGCGCAGCGCCGTGAGGCGGGCCTCGCGCAGCGCCCACAGCTCCTCCTCGAGCGCCGCGGTGTAGCGGGTGACCGCCTCCGGGAGCTCGGGCAGGCCGCGGGCGATGCCGTCGATGCGGGCGTACTCGCGGTGCAGCGCGAGCGCGAGCACCGCCTCGGAAGTGTCGGCGGTGAGCTCGGCCCGCAACGGCGCGAGCACCGCGGCCGCGTCGGCCGGGGCCCGCGCCGTCATCAGGCAGCGGGCGGTGGCGATGGCCAGCACGATGCGGTCCTCGGTGAAGTGGGCCATGTCCTGCAGCCCGAACAGCACGTCGAGGTGCCCCGGATCGGGCCGGGCCAGCGCGTAGGCCGAGCCGATGATCGAGCACTCCTCGGCCGCCGGACGCGCGTCCGCCTCGGCCCGGCCCAGCGCCGCGTTCCACAGGACGGCGGCGGAGTGCGCGGTCTGCGCGGCGCCGACGAACCGGGTGGCGGCGGCGGCGGCCCGCCCGCCCCGCTCCAGCCGCAGCGCCCACGACAGCTGCAACCGGACCCGGTTGAGCTGGTGCACGAGCCGTTCGATCGCGGTGCCCGACGACTCGGTGATGGCGATGGCGCGCTGGGAGACCTGGTCGGCGAGCTCGTGGGACCCGAGTTTCAACAGCACCAGCACCAGGCCGTTGAGGGTGCGTGACAGCGTGCGGGACCAGTCCCCGAGGTCCTCCCCGGCCCCCGGCGCGGTGATGTCGCCGAGGATGGCCAGTGCCGTCGCGGCGTCGGTGAGCGCGTTCTCACCGTGCCCGAACGCGATGGTCCGGTGGGCGCGCATGACGGCCGCCTCTCCGAGCCTGCGCGCGTCGCCGTCGCCCTCGGCGAGCTCGGAGAACTCCGCGAGCAGCGTCTCGACGTCGTCGGCGTCCTCGGGATCGTCACCGAGGATCCGCAGCATGATCCCGAGCCGGAGCAGTTCGGAGACCAGGCCGGGCGGGCCGTGCTCCCGGACGTACTGCAGCATCTGGTCGAGGCCCCGGCGGGCCGCCGCCCGCGGTTCGGGCGCCCGTCGCTGCTGCCAGACGAACTTGTCGGTGGCCCGATCCACGATCTGGCGCCCGGTGAGGTGCGGCATGTCGTGCACGCACCGGCACTCGGCCGCGCCCATGACGAGCGCGCAGCCGTCCGGGGCCGATGTCACCGCCGCTCTCCCTGGATCGCCGGTAGGTTGCCGGACCGGGCTGGGGTGCCGACCCGGAAGCGTGCGCAGCACCCCCGACGGGCCCCGCACGCTGCACGATCACCTCATCGTGGCATGTAGACGCACCCATTTGCACGCCGGGCCGGACGTGCGCAACCGGGTATCGGCAGGCAGTGACCGAACGGCTACCAGCTGCGGTAGGGCAGGAACTTCCCGTTGAGGGTGATGCGGACGCGGTCGCCCTTGGGATCGGGAACGCGTTCGAGGTCCATCTCGAAGTCGATGGCGCTGACGATGCCGTCGCCGAACTCCTCGCGCACCAGCTCGGTGATCGCGTTGCCGTAGACCTGCACCATCTCCTGGAGCCGGTAGACCAGCGGCTCCGACGTGTCGACGACGTCCTTGCCCCGCACCGCGGGCAACATCATGGCCTCCACAACGGCCTCGTCGAGCTCCAGCGCGGAGCCGAGCGTGGCGGCCTGTTCGGCGGTGAGCGGGTGCTGGCCCAGCACTGCGGCCGTCGTCCACTCGGTGGACATGCCGATGGCCTTTCCGAGGTCGGCCCAGCGCAGCGACGAGCGGCGCTTGGCCGCGAGGGCGGCGGTGGAGGCCTGCTTGCGGTCCAGCGGGGCGATGCTCATGACCTGATCCTCACGGCCCCCGACTGCTGCGGCAAACGCAGGAACGTCACATCTGTGTTTCACGGGCATCGTCGTGCTTCGACTGGTGCGTCTCGGCGCCATCCTCACGGTGTCGGACGACCCGCCGCAGATCACGACCGAGAGGGCGTGCAGCAGCTCGTCATCGGCTGCTTTCGTCCGGTTTCCTGGGGTCGGTGTGGCGCGACGAGTAGTGAATAGTGTGGGGACGTGGCGGCCGTCCCCGATCTGGCCTACCGGATCTGGCGCGGGTGATCTCCCGTCCCGTCCATCGGGACTGACGTGTGGTGCTGTTGTCATGCTCGCCACGGGATGACGGCCGGAACGGCGCTGGCAGCGGAGCAAGCCCGGCCAACCACATCCCTGGCGGTACAGCAGCAAAATGGACCGATCGCGGCGGTTGTGCTGGTGCACCGCCAGGGATGTGGGCGTAAGACTCGCGGCCGCGCATCGTTGATGGCGGTGCAGCAGGAAAGGGGGCAGCCGGGGGCTGTTTTGCTGCTGTACTGCCATCATCGAGGGCTCGCGCGCGCATTGTGGACGCCGCGCGTGCGTGGGGACGGAACGCGCGCGTGACGACCTGTTCGCGCGCGAAACTCGCGTGCGCGTGCGTAGCTACGCGCGCGGATGAACAATCTGCGCGCGAACCGGTCGTCGGCTACTCGTCGGACTTCGGGCGGCCTCTCGGGCGGGGTGGTCTCGCGTCTCTCGGGAGGCGGCCGGCCTCGGCCAGCGCCGCCCGCAGCAGGTAGTCGATCTGCGCGTTGGTGCTGCGCAGCTCGTCGGCAGCCCAGCGGGCCAGCGCGTCGTGCACCGCGGGGTCGAGCCGGAGCAGGACGCCTTTCCGCTCCGCCATCAGTGGTAGAGCGAGCCCGCGTTGATGATGGGCTGGGTTGCCCGGTCGCCGCAGAGCACGACCATCAGGTTGCTGACCATGGCGGCCTTGCGCTCCTCGTCCAGCTCGACGATCTCGCGCTCCGACAGCCTCGCGAGCGCCATCTCCACCATCCCGACCGCGCCCTCGACGATCCGGCTCCGGGCCGCGACGATGGCTCCCGCCTGCTGGCGTTGCAGCATGGTGCCGGCGATCTCGGGGGCGTAGGCGAGATGGGTCAGGCGCGACTCGACGATGGTCACGCCGGCCGCCTCGACGCGGGCCGCGATCTCCGTGGACAGCCTGTCGGTGATCTCCTCGGCGTTGCCGCGCAGTGAGAGCTGGCCGTCGACGTGGATGTCGTAGGGATAGCTGGTGGCGATGTGGCGGATGGCCGTCTCGGTCTGGGTGTGGACGAACGCGACGAACGAGTCGACCTCGAACACGGCCCGTGCCGTGTCCTGCACCTGCCAGACCACGACGGCGGCGATCTCGATGGGGTTGCCGTCGTAGTCGTTGACCTTCAGGACCTCGCTCTCGTGGTTGCGGATCCGGGTGGAGATGGTCTTGCGGCTGGTGAACGGGTTGACCCAGCGCAGGCCCGCGGTGCGCACCGTGCCGACGTAGCGGCCGAAGAACTGCAGGACCTTCGCCTCGCCGGGCGAGATGGTGACGAGCCCGCGCAGGGCGATCACCCCGAGGATCAGCACGATGACCCCGAGCAGGGGCAGGCCGGCGTTCCCGGTGGCCGCCAGCACGGCGCCCACCACGAGCAGGACCAGGCCGGCGAGCAGGCCGAGGAATCCGTTCACTCCGGTGGCGGCGTGTTCGCGCACCGCCGGATCGGGCATGCGGACGGGTAGTGGCGAGTTCTCGGTGGCGGTCATGGCGTCCCCCTGGGCGTCGGATCCGATGTGGCTATCGCGACGATATCACTTTTTTCGGGGGACGCCCCTCCGGCTCAGACCGCTGCCGTGGCCTCCCGGTCCACACGACGGTGGAAACGCTCGCCCATCCGGCCGCCGACGGCGGCGGTGACGAGGGTGACCAGCAGGACGACCACCAACGCCACGACGCCGCTGAGGGTGAGCGTCGCCGGGTCGACGGGCACGGCGGGCAGGCGCAGCCTCGCGAAGACGTCGTAGCTCTGGCCGACGATGCTGCCCGCGATCGCGGCGACGATCGTCACGATCACGCCGACGATCCACGCGAGGACGCCGTTGCGGAGGCCGTCGAAGCGGGCGAGGCGCCCGGCCACGTAGCCGCCGGCGAGGTAGGCGAGCGCGAGGATGACGAGCAGCACGACCGCGCCGGTGACGCCGACCGTCCGCACGTCGGCGGTCGAGGGGTTCAGTTGCGGGCCAAGGCCTGCCGCGGCGCCGATCCCGGCCGCGATCGCGGCCAGCAACACGGTCATCCCGACCGCCACCAGCCAGCCGAAGAACGCCGCGCCGATCTTCGCGCCGCCGAACCGGTCGCGTTGCCGGGCCTGGGCGTCGGCCAGGAGCCCGCGGCCGGTGTAGTGGCGCTGGAGCGACGTCTCGGTGTCGGCGTCCGGAGCCCCGGGGCCCGTACGCGGGGCCGCGCGCAGCACCGCCCGGTCCACGGGCACCGTCAGCCCTGCGTCGCCGTCGGCCGCCGCCCCGTCGAGGGGGACGAGCCGGCGCCGTCCGAAGCGGGAGCGCACCTCGCCCCAGGTGCCGCCGTTGCCGTTGGGTGGGTGCACCTGCCCGAGGGTGCCGAGCGCAGCCCCGTCGCGGGTGCGCACCGTCCGACCCGTCCAGTCCTGAGTGTCCTGCCTCACATCCGTCATGAAGGCCTGTTCCCGCCCGACGACCTGCGGAAACGCCGTCCGGTCACGATCCGGTCGCGGTCCGCGGCACTCTCGTCCCCCGTTCGGTCGGACCGATCTCCGCACGTGGGACGATGGGGTCACCCGTACCCGAAGGAATCGCTGCGTGAGCTCGTTCGCCGACCAGACGTTCACCCCGCCGGAGCTGATCCGGAACTTCTGCATCATCGCCCACATCGACCACGGCAAGTCCACGCTGGCCGACCGGATGCTGCAGATCACCGGCGTCGTCGAGGCCCGTGACATGCGTGCCCAGTATCTCGACCGGATGGACATCGAGCGCGAGCGCGGCATCACGATCAAGGCGCAGAACGTGCGGTTGCCGTGGAAGGTGACCCAGGAGGACGGCACCGTCAAGGAGCACGTGCTCCACATGATCGACACCCCCGGCCACGTCGACTTCACCTACGAGGTGAGCCGGGCGCTGGAGGCGTGCGAGGCCGCGATCCTGCTGGTGGACGCCGCGCAGGGCATCGAGGCCCAGACCCTGGCCAACCTCTACCTGGCCATGGAGAAGGACCTCACGATCATCCCGGTCCTCAACAAGATCGACCTGCCCGCGGCCGACCCGGACCGCTACGCGAAGGAGATCGCCCACATCGTCGGCTGCGGTCCCGACGAGATCCTGCGGGTCAGCGCCAAGACGGGGCAGGGCGTGGCCGAGGTGCTCGACGAGGTCGTCCGGGTCACCCCCGCTCCCGTCGGGGACGCCGACGCCCCGGCCCGCGCGATGATCTTCGACTCGGTCTACGACACCTACCGCGGCGTCATCACCTACATCCGCGTGGTCGACGGCAGGATCACCCCGCGTGAGCGCATCAAGATGATGTCCACGGGCACCACGCACGAATTGCTCGAGGTGGGCATCGTCTCGCCCGAGCCCAAGCCGTCGCGGGGTCTGGGTGTCGGCGAGGTGGGCTACCTCATCACCGGGGTGAAGGACGTCCGGCAGTCGAAGGTCGGCGACACGATCACGTCGCTGCGCCACGGTGCCACCGAGCCGCTCACCGGCTACCGGGAGCCGCGGCCGATGGTCTACTCGGGCCTCTACCCCGTGGACGGCTCCGAGTATCCGGAGCTGCGCGAGGCGCTCGACAAACTGCAGCTCAACGACGCCGCGCTGACCTACGAGCCCGAGACGTCGGCGGCGCTGGGCTTCGGGTTCCGGTGCGGTTTCCTGGGTCTGCTGCACCTGGAGATCACCCGCGACCGCCTGGAGCGCGAGGCCGGGCTCGACCTCATCTCCACCGCGCCCAACGTCGTCTACCGGGTGATCCGTGACGACGGTGTCGAGCTCACCGTCACCAACCCGTCCGACTGGCCCACCGGCCGGGTCGCGCAGATCTTCGAGCCGATCGTCAAGGTCACGATCCTGGCGCCGTCGGAGTTCATCGGCGCGATCATGGAGCTGTGCCAGAGCCGCCGCGGCGACCTCGGCGGCATGGACTACCTGTCGGAGACCCGCGTCGAGCTGCGCTACACCATGCCGCTCGCGGAGATCATCTTCGACTTCTTCGACGCCCTGAAGTCGCGCACCCGCGGCTACGCGAGCCTGGACTACGAGGAGGCCGGCGAGCAGGAGGCCGATCTCGTCAAGGTCGACATCATGCTGCAGGGCGAGCCCGTCGACGCGTTCTCCGCGATCCGGCACAAGGACTCGGCCTACGCCTACGGCACCCTGATGACCACGAAGCTGCGCGAGCTCATCCCGCGCCAGCAGTTCGAGGTGCCCATCCAGGCCGCCATCGGCTCGCGCATCATCGCCCGCGAGAACATCCGCGCCATCCGCAAGGACGTGCTCGCGAAGTGCTACGGCGGTGACATCACCCGCAAGCGCAAGCTGCTGGAGAAGCAGAAGGAGGGCAAGAAGCGCATGAAGACCATCGGACGGGTCGAGGTGCCGCAGGAGGCCTTCGTGGCCGCGCTCTCCACCGACGCGGCGGGGGACAAGACCAAGAAGTAGATGCATGATCGGCCCATGGCGACGTCCACTCCCGCCTGTTGGACGGCCTGCGCCCCTGAGCGGTGCCACGATGGGGGCCATGTCCGTAGGTGTCCCCGTGGGTGTTGCCGCCCTCGTCCTGCTCGTGGTGCTCGTCGTCGGGGTGGCGGTGGGGCGCTCGAAGCGCCGTTTCGGGCTGCTGCTCGTCGGGATCATCGTGATCGCCGTGGTCGGGTTCGTGGTCACCGCCACCACCAGCGGTGCGGTGGGCACCCGGGCCGCGGACATCGCCCGGCTCTACACCACCGCCGTGCCCCCGCTGGTGGCGTTCGTCGCGGGATGGATCTGCGCGCGGGGCAGCTGGTTCACCCGCATCGTCGTGATCGCCGCCGCGGCGGTGCTGCTGGCCGCGTTCCCCTACGCCACCGCGGGCGACGCCACCGCGAACCTCCTTCCGCAGGCGTCGGTGCCCCGGTGACCGGGCGCGTGGAGTCGGTCAACGTCGCGGTCGTGCGCACCGACGACTGGACGCGGGTCAAGAGCGGCCGCTCCGGCATCGACAAGCGGCCCGTGGACGGCGCTGTCCACCTGGGACGGTCCGGTGTGGACGGCGACACGATCTGCGACGTGAAGCACCACGGTGGCCCCGACCAGGCCGTGTACGCGTACTCGGACGTCGACCTCGAGTTCTGGTCCCGCGAGCTCGGGCGCACGGTGGCGCCCGGTGGGGTGGGCGAGAACCTCACGCTGTCCGGCGTCGACTGCTCCGGTGCCGTCGTGGGAGAGCGGTGGCAGGTGGGGGCGGCCGTCCTGGTGGTACGCGGGCCGCGCATTCCCTGCCAGGTGTTCGCCGCCTTCATGAATTCCACGGGCCTCGACGTGCCCGACCTCGTCAAGCGGTTCGTGGCCGCCGGGCGGCCGGGCGCCTACCTCGCGGTCGCCGACGCCGCCGACGTCCGGGCGGGTGACCCGGTGACGGTTCTGGAACGCCCGCGGCACGGCGTCACCGTGGCCGACGTCATGGCCGCGATGACCGGGGACCGGGAGCGACTGGATCGGGTGGTGCGCGCCCGGGAGGACCTGGGCGTCCGGGGGAGGGAGTGGGTGGGGAGGGTGTCGTGACGGAGGAGGTCAGTTCCGGACGGCGAGAGCTTCGAGGAGGTCCGCGAGCTGGGCGCGCTCGACGGTGTGGGACCCCCCGATGACGTCGCCGGCCCCGCGTTCCACCCGGCGGCAGACGCGCTCGACCACCTCGCGGCCACCGGCGGCCAGGTGCACCAGCACACGTCGGCGGTCGACGGGGTCGGTGTTGCGGAAGGCCATTCCCGACGCGACCAGGCGGTCGACGACGCGGGTGGCCGTGGGGGCCGGGAGAGCGGTGTGCGACGCGATCTCGCCCATGCTCCGCCCCCCTCCGCGGGCCAGCATCAACAGCACACGCCAGCCGTCACGGCTGACGCCTTGCGCCGAGGTGATCGGGGACAGTGCGGTGGCCACCGCACGGTCCAACCGATCCAGCAACTCGACCAGGCCTGTCACTCGCGGCGCCGGAACGTAGACCGTTCCCGCCGTTCTTCGACTCAGTGGCTCGGACACGGTGACCGACTGTACTTGCTGAGAGGACTATTAGCGGCTCTCAGAGTGAGAAAAAGTCCTTACGCCGGGCCCGGCGACCTCAGCGAGTGAACACGATCTTGCCTGCGGTGTGCCCGTCGAGCATCGCGCGGAACCCGTCTGCGGCCTTCTCCATGGGCAGCTCCAGCCCGATCTCCGGAACGATCCCGGCGTTCGCGACGAAGGTGAGGAGGTCGGCGAGCTCGTCGCTGGTGCCCATGGTCGAGCCGACAACGCGCAGCTGGAGGAAGAACAGCCGCTGCAGATCGGCACCGGGGTTGGGCCCGCTGGTGGAACCCGAGATCACGATCACACCGCCGGGCTTGAGCGCCCGCATCGAGTGCGACCACGTGGCCTCACCCACGGTCTCGAAGACCGCGTCGACGCGCTCGGGCAGCCGCGCACCGGACTCGAAGGTGGCGTGCGCCCCGAGCTTCTCGGCGAGCGCACGCTTCTCCTCGGTGCGGCCGGTGACCCAGACGCGCATGCCGGCCGCGCGGCCCAGTTGGACGAGCGCGGTGGACACGCCGCCCGACGCGCCCTGCACGAGCATGGTCTGCCCGGGGCGGAGGCCCGACTTCACGAAGATCATGCGGTAGGCCGTGAGCCACGCGGTGCCCATGACCGAGGCCTGGACGGCCGTGAGGCCCTCGGGCTTCGGGATGGCGTTGCGCTTCGGGACGACGACGGTGTCGGCCATCGCGCCCTGGTGCTTCTCGGTGAGCAGGGTGCGCTTGGGGTCGAGGGTCTCCTCGCCCTGCCAGCCCGGGGCGTTGATCACCGAATGCAGCACCACCTCGGTGCCGTCCTCCAGCGTGCCGGCTCCGTCGCAGCCCAGGATCATGGGGAACTGGTCGGGCTTGATCCCGACGCCGCGCAGCGTCCAGAGGTCGTGCATGTTGAGGCTGGCGGCGGAGACCTTGACGGCCACCCAGCCCTCGGGCACCTCGGGCTCGGGTCGCTCTCCCACGGTGAGGGAGTCGAGCGGAGCGTCGGCGTTGGGCTCGGCTGCATAGACGGCGAACATGCAGGCAATCTAGACGGATTCCCCCCGGTCTACTGTGTGGGGCGTGGCACGTGCGATCGCGGACTGGTGGGACTCGTTCGAGCTGTGGCTCACGCAGTTGGCGTTCCCGCTCCAGGTGGTGCTGGCGATCCTGGTGATCGTGCCGCTCTGCTGGTTCGCCTCCGCAGGCCTCGACCGGCTCGTGGACCTGGTCGCCGACTCCCGTCGCCGGTGACCACCGGGATCCTGCGCGTCGCCGCGACCGCCCCCGAGGTGGCCGCGGAGGCCCGGCTGCGCGGTGCCACCGTCGCGGTCGTCGGGACGATCGACGAGCGGCGGGCCCTGCTCGCCGCGATCGGCCGGGAGCTGCGCTTCCCCGCCTACTACGGCGGGAACCTCGACGCGCTCGAGGAATGCCTGGGCGATCTGTCGTGGCTGCCGGCCGGCGAGGTCGTGCTGATCTGGGACGGAGCGGAGGTGCTGCGCCAGAGCGACCCCCGCGGCCACCGCGTGCTGCTGGAGGTGCTGGCCGCGGCGATGGAGTCCACTGCGGACGGTGCCCGGCCGCTCAAGGTGGTGCTGACGGGCACCTCAGTCCCGCGCTGATCCCCCCGCGTAGCCGGCGAGTGCGGTCAGCACCTCGCTGCAGCCCGCGTCCAGGCGGACCTCGGCGAACTCGTCGCCGCGGGTGACCCCGCGGTTGACGATCACCACCGGGATGCCGTGCTTGTGGGCGTGGCGGACGAAGCGCAGGCCCGACATCACCGTCAACGAGGAGCCCGCGACGAGCACCGCACCGGCCGCGTCCACCCAGCTGTAGGCCAGCGCCACCCAGTCCTTGGGCACGTTCTCCCCGAAGAACACGACGTCGGGCTTGAGAAGGCCGCCGCAGACGGTGCACGGGGCGAGCCGGAAACCCTCGACGGCGTCGAGCTCCGCGTCGCCATCGGGGGCGGCCTCGATGCCCGCGCCCGCGGCCTCGACGAAGCCGGGGTTGAGCTCCGCGAACCGCTGCTGCAGCTCGAGACGGGGGCTGCGGGTGGTGCACCCGAGGCAGACGACGTCGGCGATGCGCCCGTGCAGGTCGATCACCGTGCGGCTGCCGGCCGCGGTGTGCAGCCCGTCGACGTTCTGGGTGATCAGCCCGTGCAGCGCGCCGGTGCGTTCCAGGTCGGCCAGCGCGCGGTGCCCGTCGTTGGGCGAGGCGTGGGCCATCCGGGCCCAGCCGACGTAGCTGCGTGCCCAGTAGCGGCGCTGCGGGCCCTCGCCGGAGCGGAACTCCTGGTAGGTCATCGGGGTGCGCTTCGGGGATGCGGGACCGCGGTAGTCCGGGATGCCGGAGTCGGTGGACAGCCCTGCGCCGGTCAGCGCGACGAGAGGGCGGCCGGCCAGTACGTCGAGTGCCCGTTCGAGAGGTTCGGCCAGCAGTTCCACGCTTCCACGGTAGCTGTCGCGTTCGTCCAATGCCCGGCGTCGCGATCGGGGCAGACTCCTGCGCATGGATCATTCAGACCACATGGCCCAGAGCATCGACGTCGCCGTCGCCGCGATCCGCGGCGCCGACCCGGCCCGCTTCGGCGATTCCACTCCGTGCGCCGACTACACCGTCGAGAAGCTCCTGCACCACCTCGCGTTCGGGCTGCTGCTCGCCCAGCTGGGCGCCGAGCGTCGCGACCTCGACCCGTCGATCACCGACTACGAGCACGCGCCCTACCTCGTCGGCGTGCCCGAGGGGAAGTGGGCCGGGCTCGCCGCCGAGCAGGCCGTTGCCACCGCCCGGGCCTGGGCCGACCCGGCCGCCTGGGAGGGCGACGCGAGCTTCATGGGCAGCCCCATGCCGGCCGCCGCCATCGGCTCGATGATGATGTCGGAGTTCGTGGTGCACGGCTGGGACCTCGCGACGGCCACCGGGCAGGAGTTCTCCGTGCCCGACGGTCTCGCGGCCACCGCGCTGGAGAGCGTGCAGGGCATCGCGCAGATGGGCCGTGACGGAGGTTGGTTCGCCGCCGAGGTGGAGCTGCCCGCGGGCGCGGCGACGCTGGACCGGGCACTCGCGACGTCGGGACGCGACCCCGGCTGGACGCGCTAGCCCAGGTGGGGGCGCAGCCGGTCGCGCGCCCTGACGAGGTGGGCGCGCATGGCCGCGGCGGCTGCTTCCGGGTCGCCGGACGCGATCGCGGTGACGATCCGGCCGTGCTCCTCGCGCACCGGCACCGCCACGGCCCGCCCGTAGTGCAGCCGGAAGATGTGCAGGTGCCAGTGGGTGTGCGCGAGCGCGTCGCGGCCGGACCTGTTGCCGGACAGGTGCATCACGAGCTCGTGGAACCGGGCGTCGTGGTTGGCGAGGGACTTGTAGTCGTCGTACGTGCCGCCGGGAGGGGTCTCGGGGCAGCGGTCGAGCTCGTCGTGCAGTGCCGTGCCGCCCGCTGCACGCCCCGCGGCCCGTGCCGCCGCCCACGGCTCGAGGTGGAGCCGGAAGTCGTAGAGGTCCTCGAACTGGCCCCGGGTGATCAGCGGCGTGGTGGTGTAGCCGCGCAACGGCAGCTTCACCACCAGCTGCTCGGACTCCAGCCGGGCCAGCGCCTCGCGGATCGGCGTCGGCGAGACCTGCAGGTCGCGGGCCAGCGCGTCCATGTTCAGCTTCGTGCCGGCCGGCACCGCATTGTCCATGATCACCGCTTTGACCGCCTCGTAGACGCTGTCGGTGAGGATCTGGCGCGGGGCGGGCAGGACCATGCTGGCGGAGCCTACCGTTGTGGCTGCTCAGAGCATGCCTATAGGATCTACGATCGTGTCTCGCCGCGTCGACGCCCATTGCCACGTGTGGGATCTCGCCGTCCGGGACCAGCCCTGGACGGCCGAGCTGCCCGCGTTGCGGCGCTCCTTCTCCCTCGACGAGCTGGCCCCCGAGCTCGACCGTGAGGCCATCGGCGCCACCGTCGTGGTGGAGACCGTGAACGTGTTCGAGGAGGGCGCCGAGCTGCTCGCGATGGCGGTCTCGTCGCCACTGGTGGCGGGCGTCGTCGCGTGGGTGGACCTGACCGCGCCCGACGTCGCGCAGCAGATCGCCCAGCTGCGCGCCGGGCCCGGGGGCGACGCGCTCGTGGGTGTCCGGCACGGCGTCCAGTCCGAGCCCGATCCCGGCTGGTTGTGCGGCCGGGAGGTGCGCCGCGGCCTGGCCGCCGTCGCCGCCGCCGGGCTCGCCTACGACCTGCTGCTGGTCCCGGCGCAGCTGCCTGCCGCGATCGAGGCCGCCCGGGCGTTCCCCGACATGCGGTTCGTGCTCGACCACGCGGGCAAGCCGCGGATCGGCGCCGGCGAGCACGATCCCTGGGCCCGTGACCTCCGCACGCTCGCCGGGTGCGAGAACGTCGCGGTCAAGCTCTCCGGGCTGGTCACGGAGGCCGGTCCGGGCTGGTCGGCGGGCCGCATCGCCCCGTACGCCGACACGCTGCTCGACGCGTTCGGGCCCGGGCGGGTGCTCTACGGCTCGGACTGGCCCGTCTGCCTCGTGGACGCCGGCTACGCCGAGGTCGCGGCGCTGGCGCGCACGCTGGTAGCGGAGCTCTCCGCGGCCGAGCAGGCCGGCGTCTTCGGGGAGAACGCCGCGCGGTGGTACCGGTTGGTCGGGGCCGCATGACCACGCCGACCACGATCACGGCTCCCGTCCAAGCCGCGGCACCGGCCGTGGAGCACTCGGCGTGACCGCGAGGGCGTTTGGTCCCGTGGGGTTCGGCGGCGCGGCCATCGGCAACCTCTACTCCGCCGTCGACGACGAGACGGCGGCCGCGGCCGTGCACGGGGCGTGGGAGGCGGGGATCCGCTACTTCGACACCGCGCCCCACTACGGCCTCGGCCTGTCGGAGCGGCGGCTGGGCGCTGCGCTGGCCCGTTACCCGCGCGACGAGTTCGTGGTGTCCACCAAGGTGGGCCGGCTGCTCGAGCCGCACCCGCACCCGACGGCCCGGGATCCCGACTTCGACGTGCCCGGCACGCTCACCCGCCGCTGGGACTTCAGCGCCGAGGGTGTGCGGCGCAGCGTGGCAGAGAGCCTGCAGCGCCTCGGCATGGACCGCATCGACATCGCGCTCGTCCACGATCCCGACGACCACATGGACCGGGCACTCGCCGAGGCCGTGCCCGCGCTGGCCGCGATGCCGGAGGTGGGGGCGGTCGGGGTCGGGATGAACCACGTCGAGCCGCTCCTCCGGTTCGTCGACGAGTCCGCTGTGGACGCGGTCATGGTGGCCGGGCGCTGGACGCTCGCGGACCGCTCCGCGGCCCCGCTGCTGGAGGCGTGCACGCGGCGTGGGGTGTGGGTGCTGGCCGCCGCCCCGTTCAACTCGGGCCTGCTCGCCGCGCCGTGGCCCGCCGACGGCGCGTTCTTCGACTACGGACCCGCCCCCGCGCCGGTGCTCGCGCGGGCCCGCCGGCTCGCCGCCGCCTGCGAGCGCGGCGGCGCGACCCTGCCGCAGGCCGCGATGCAGTTCCCGTTGCGGCACAGGGCGGTGGCATCGGTGGTGGTCGGGATCCGCACGGCGGAGCAGGCCCGCACCGACGTCGGGTGGGCCACCGACCCGGTTCCCGGTCCGGTGTGGACGGAGCTGGACGCCGCCTACTGAGCCGCGCCTACCGAACGGCGGTCCAGGCCGGCGGCCGCTTCTCCGCGAACGCCCGCATGCCCTCCTGGCCCTCGTCGCCGGCGAAGAACCCGGCCGAGAGCACGAGCATCTCGTCGAACCGGGTGCTCATCCCGGTATCGCTGCCGCGCAACATCTCCTTCGTCGCGGCAAGGGCCCCGGGGGCGCCCAGGCGCAGCATCTCCGTGTAGAGCTCGACCTCCGTGTCGAGGTCGGAAGCAGGCACCGCGCTGTTCAGCAGTCCGACCGTCACGGCGCGCGTCGCGTCGAACGTCTCGCCGGTGAGGAACAGCTCGTGCGCGGCGCGGGGCAGCAGGCGTGGCAGCACCGTCACCGAGATGACGGCCGGCACCACGCCGATCCGGACCTCGCTGAACGCGAACGTGGCCTCGGCGGCGGCCACGGCGATGTCGCAGGCCGCGACGATCCCGACGCCGCCCGCGCGCGCCGCCCCGGCGAGCCGGGCGACCACGGGCTTGGGGGAGGTCCAGATCAGCTCGAGGATCGCCGGCACGTCGCGGATGCCTTGCTGCTGCGAGCTGGCGCCGCGTGTCTCCTTGAGGTCCATGCCGGCGCAGAACACCTTGCCGGTGTGGGTCAGGACGATCACGCGGGCGCCGGCGTCGGCGATGGCGGCGCGGAGGTGCCCGATCAGCTCGCCACGCAGCTGTGTGGAGAGCGCGTTGCGGTTGGCGGGGGAGTCCAGCGTGATGGTCGCGACGCCGGCGGCGACGTCGAGGTGCACGAGCTCGGTCATGGCTCAGACCGTACCCAGCAGCCGGTGCCGAACCTCGCGGATCTGCTCGTCGTGCCGTGCGGCGGACTCCAGTGCGCTCAGCAGCGTGGAGGTCAGGAGGTCCTCCACCGTGGCCCGGGGGATCTCGGGATGGTCGAGCCAGTGCAGGCACACCCCCTTCTCGAGCGCGAGCCATCCGTCGAGCGTCAGCATGAGCGCGGGGGACGGATGCTCCACACCCATGGCGGTCAACGCCAGGCGGCCGGAGTGGGCGTCGCACTCCGCGGCGACGTCGGCGAGCTCGCCGGTGTGGGCCTGCAGCAGCGTGCGCCAGCCGGTCGGATCGGCCTGCACGTGGTCGAGGTAGGCGGCCAGCACGGCGGCGAGCAGCTGCAGCGGCGGGCCCTGGGCGGCGGCGTCGAGCGCGGCGATCATCGCATCGGCCGCCCGCCGGACGGCGGCGACCAGCAGCGCCTGCTTGGTGGGGAAGTAGTGGTAGAGCAGGCCTTCCGACACGCCGGCGTGCTCGGCGATCTCCTGCACCGACACGGCGGCGAGATCCCGCCCGGCTGCGAGGTCGGCGGCGGCGTCGAGCAGGTGGGCACGCCGGTTCTCGGGCGTCATGCGGCGCCCGGGTGTGTCGGCCATACGCGTCAACCTAAGGCACCTCCTGTTGAGCAGATCTTCAACAGACGCTACGGTCGGGCTTGTTGAGCCATGATTCAAGGAGGAACCGATGGCGATCGCCGCGACGTCCACGCTTCGCACCGTCGACACCCTGCACGGCCCGGTCCGGGTGATCGACACCGGCGGCCCGGGCACCCCCGTGCTACTGGTCCACGCCCTGCTCACCGACCCCGACTTCTACGCCGCACTCGCCCCGTTGCTCGTGGCCCGCGGCCACCGCTGCCTGATCCCGGAGCTCCCACTCGGGGCCCACGGCGTCCCGCTGCACGCCGGGGCCGACCTGAGCCCACCCGGGCTCGCCCGGCTGTTGGTGGAGGTGCTCGACGCGCTCGACGTGTCGCGCGTGCACGTCGTCGGCGTGGACACGGGCGGCGCGCTCGCCCAGCTGCTGATGGCGAACCACCGCGACCGCGTCGACCACGTCGTGCTCACCGCCTGCGACGCCTACGACGCGTTCCCGCCGAGCAGCTTCGGGTGGCTGGTGCCGCCGCTGCGCGTGCCCGGCGCGCTGTGGCTGATGGGGCAGAGCGCCCGGCTCGGTGTCGTTCGCAGGCTCGCGAACCTGCGGCTGCTCACCCACCGCGGCGTCGACGACGCCGTGCTGCGCCGCTGGACCGCGCCGCTGCGCACCGCCGGCGTACGCCGGGACCTGCGTGCGGTCCTACGGCACATGCACCCGCGTCACACCCTCGCCGCGGCTGAGGCCAACCGCGACTTCCCGCGGCCGGTGCTCGTGGCGTGGGGAGAGGACGACCGGGCGTTCCCGCGCCGGCTGGGCGAACAGCTCGCCGCCGACATCCCGGGCGCGACGCTCGTCACGCTGCCCGACTGCGCCGCCTTCGCCGCGATCGACCGCCCCGACCTGCTCGTCGACCTCGTCGACGGGCATCTCACGAGTACGCCTGCGCCTGGATGCTGAACAGCTCGTGGTAGACGCCGCCCGCGGCCATCAGGTCGTCGTGGCGGCCCTGCTCGATCAGCCTTCCGCGCTCCAGCACCAGGATCTGGTCGGCGTGGCGCACATTGGCCAGCCGGTGCGTGACCAGCACCGTGATCTTCGACGTGCCGGTGAGGCCGCGCAGGGTGGCGAACACGGCCTGCTCGGCGCGGGCGTCGAGGGCGGCCGTCGGCTCGTCGGCGACGACGACGGGCGCGTCGCGGTAGAGCCCGCGGGCCACGGAGATGCGCTGCCACTGGCCGCCGGAGAGGTCGCGCCCGGACTGGAACGCGCGCGACAGCACGGTGTCCCAGCCGTTCGGCAGCTCGGCGGCGACCGTGTCGGCACCGGAGCGGCGGGCGGTGTCGGTGAGGTGCGCGTCGCCGGGATCGGGGCGGTCGATCCGCCCGACACGCACGTTGTTGGCCGCGGACATCGGCCAGCGCAGGGGTTCCTGCATGACGACGGCGACCCGGTCGTGCAGAGCGCGCTCGTCGACCGTGCGGGTGTCGGCGCCGTCCCAGGCGACGGTGCCGGACCCGGGCAGGTAGAGCCCGGTGATCAGCTTCGCGAGCGTGGACTTCCCCGATCCGTTCTCCCCGACCAGCGCCACCACCTCGCCGCGGCGCAGCGTCGCTGTCACCCCGTCGACCGCCGGGTCGTCCTGGCCCGGGTAACGGAACGTCACATCGTCCAGGGTGATCGCGGCCGGGTCTCCGGGCGGCGCCGCCGTGGCGGCGGGCCGGCGGCGGGTGCGGGCGTCGCGCAGGCAGGTGCGGTAGATGTCGAGGGCGAAGCTCGCCTCGTAGAGCTGGTTGACCTCGAAGATCGCGCGCGTGATCGCTCCCGACGCCGTGCGCATGGCCACCGCGGCCGCCCCGGCCAGTGCCAGCGGCAGCACGCCGGTGTAGATCAGCGCGGCCAGCAACACGTAGGCGGCGCCGGTACCGATACCCGACAGGGTGCGACCCGCCAGCTGCAGGCCCGTGCGGCGCCAGCCCACCCGCACCTCCTCGGCCGTCAGCTCGGCGGCGATCCGGCGGTGTTCACCGAGCAGCATCGGCTGCGTGGTGAACGCCCGGACCTCCGCCGCCGGGTCGCGCCAGGTGATCAGCCTGCTGGTGACGAAGACACGTCGGCTCCGGGAGTTCATCCGCACCATGGACTCGAACATGAGCCGCGCCGAGCGCACCGATGCCCACGCCTGCGGCAGCGCCGCCAGCAGCACGACCGGCCCGAGCAGTGGCTGCAGGATCTCCGCGGTGACGACGGACGCGGCCACCGACACGGCCGAGGCGAGGAGATCGCCGGTCTGGCTGACGGCGGTCCGGACGCGTCGCGGCCCCTCCTGCCCGGCCCGGGAGACGAGCTCGGTGAAGTCGGCGTCATCGAAGGCGGCCAGCTCCACCTCGATGACCGCGGTGTGGAAGTCGTCCTCGGCCCGGCGCTCCACGAGCGGTTCGAGGACTCCGCCCACCGCGGCCACCGCGGCGTCGAGCAACCCGCGCGCGGCGAGCGACCCGGCGACGGCGGCGACGGCCGGCAGCGCGGCCACCAGCCGTTCGGGCGTGGGCCCCTGTTCGAGTAGCTGGGTGAACACGTTCGCCGTGGCCAGCAGCCCGAACGCGGTGACGGCACCTGTCACGAGCTGCAACGCAGCGGTCAGCAGCGTGAGCCGGGGCGACGTGGTCCACGCCCATCGGACGGCGATCGCCACCGTGTGCGGCGCCTTGCGGGCCACCGCCCACAGCCCGGCGTTCGCGGTGGATTCGTAGCCCTGCGCCCACGTCGGGGTCGCGATGTCGTCGACGCCGATGAGCTGCTGGTCCCCCATGGGTCCATGGTCGCCGAACCGGCGCATGATCGGTCCGCATTACCTGACGGGTCATGGCCCGTGCGCTCGTGACGGACCAGGGTGGGACCCATGACCGACGAGGAACTGCACGCCGCGATGCCGTTCACGGCGCTGCTCGGGGCGACGGTGGACGTGGCGGCGGCCGACGAGGTCCGGCTGCGGCTGGCGTGGGACGCCACGCGCTGCACCGCGGGCGGCCTGCTGCACGGCGGGGCGCTGATGGGGCTGGCCGACGCCGCCGGCGGGCTGTGCGCCCACCTGAATCTGCCCGAGGGCGCGACGGGCACGGCCACGATCTCGTCGGCCACGAACTTCCTGCGCGGCGTCCGGGACGGGCACGTCGAGGCGGTGGCGCGACCGCTCAACACCGGCCGCACGGTGATCGTGGTGGACACCGAGATGCGCGACGCCGCCGGGAAGCTGGTGGGGCGGGTGACCCAGACGCAGGCGGTCCTGCGCTGAGCCCCCGCCCCCGCGGATCAGCTGGGCTTGACCTGCGTCCAGTCGTTGGTGATCTTCACGCCCGCGCGGGCGAACAGGACGCTCACCGGGCAGCGGCGGGCGGTCTCGTCGCGGAGCGTGGCGAACTTGTCGGCGGTGGCGTCGGTGGTGATCTCCGCGGTGATCCGCAGGTCCTGGAAGGTGGCGTCGGCGGTGCCCTTGCCCGTGGTCATCACCGTGGGGTCGAAGTCGGCGGCCACGTCGAACTTCACGGCGTCGATCGTGATGCCGAGCTCCTTGGCGACGATCGACGAGGTCACCTGGTTGCAGGAGCTGAGCGACGCGAGCGTGAAGGCCAGCGGGCTGGGGTGCTTGTCGGCGCCGCCGAACGCCTCGTAGGCGTCGGTCTCGATGACGTAGTCGGCGCCCTTGACGGCGACGGTCTGCGCGACGCCGGTGCCGGCACCGCTCACGGCGAAGTTGACGAGGGGCATGGTTGATCTCCTTGACGAGAGCGTGCGGAAGTGCCGGCTTGGGCGGCGGGGGGCGACGGACCGGTGTCAGCGACAGCTGGTGGCGCACATGCGCATCAGGTCGACGTGCAGGCGGCGCACGAGACCCGGGTCAATCGTCACGTTGACAAGTGAACTACATGAGTCAGCGTCGCGCTAGGCGGGTACCGCGGCGAGGGCGGCGTCACGCCGGGCCACCTCGGCCCGGACGAGCGGGATCACCTCGCGGCCGAACTCCTTCGCGTCCTCGAGCAGGTCGTAGCCGCGCGCGGACAGGATGCGCACGCCGAGGTCGTAGTAGTCCATGAGCGCCGCGGCCACCGTCTCGGGCGTGCCGACCAGCGCCGTGGAGTTGCCTGCGCCGCCGGTGGCCTGCGCCGTGACCGTCCACAGTGCCCGGTCGTGGCGCTCGCCCTGCGAGGCCACGGCCAACAGCCGCTGCGAACCGGCGTTCTCGGGATCGGTGAGCTTGTGGCGGCGGGTGAGCTGGGCCGTGCCGCCCTTCGTCCGGTCCTGGATGCGGGCGACCGTGGCGTAGGCCTTCTCCCAGGCCTCCTCCTCGGTGCGGCCCAGGATGGGCCGGAACGCCACCTGGAACTGCGGCGCCGGACGGCCCGCGGCGGCCGCGAGTTCCGTGATCGTGGCGATCTGCTCGGCGGTGCCGGCGAGCGGCTCACCCCACAGCGCGTAGATGTCGGCCTCCTCGGCGCCCACCTCGTAGGCCGCCTTCGACGAGCCGCCGAACGAGATCTTCGGGCGCGGCTTCTGGGCCGGCTCCACGTCGAGCACGAAGTCGCTGAAGTCGTAGTGCTCGCCGTGGAAGTCGAACGGCTCGCGCTCCGTCCACGCCTTCTTGTAGATCTGGATGGCCTCGCGGGTGCGGGCGTAGCGCTGGTCCTTGGGCAGGGTGTCGCCCTCGCGCTGCTGCTCGTGGTCGTTGCCTCCGGTGATGACGTGCAGCGTGAGCCGTCCGCCGGAGATCTGGTCGAGCGTGGCCACCGTCTTCGCCGCGAACGTCGGGTAGGAGACGTTGGGGCGGTGGGCGAGCAACAGCTGTAGGCGGTCGGTGTGGCACGCGATCAGCGCAGCGGCCTGGGCGGGGTCGGGGCTGCCGGAGCCGTAGGCGGTGAGGACGCGGTCCCAGCCGGTGTCCTCGTGGGCCTTGGCCAGCGCGAGCGTGTAGTCGCGGTCGAAGGCGGGGCCGGTGCGGGGGTCGGTCTCGGAGCCGTTGTTGGTGGCGCCGATGCCGAGGAACTCGACGGGCATGACGGTGTCCTTCCGGGGGCGGGGTCAGAGGCGGCGGGTCCCCGGACAGGCCGCCGACCACACCCGGCCCAGGTCGATGTGGGCGCGGCCGACCAGCGGAACGCGAACGGACACGCCCTCCACCACAACACCGGTCACGTCCGAGGTCAACCGCGTGGGTACGCGGTCACATTCCCGGGGCAATTGCAGCAGAGCCACATTGCCGCAACCTGGTTGCATGAACGTGGCGTTGCAGCAACGGGGAGGGAGCTGGACGGGTGTCCGGGGATCGGGACGTGGTGCGCGGTCGTGTGCGGAGCCCGGTGCTGTTCCACGTGCCCCACGCCGGGACCGGCGTCCCCGGGTGGGTGCGCGCGCACCTGTTGCTCTCCGACGCCGAGCTGGCCGCGGAGATCGCGGCGCTCACCGACCACCGCACCGACGCGGTCGCCCTGGCTGCCGCTGACCTCGCCGGTGCCCGGCCCCAGGTGCTGGTCAACAGCGTGTCCCGGTTCGTCGTCGACCCGGAGCGCTTCCCCGACGGGCGTGAGGAGATGGCGGCGGTCGGGATGGCGGCGGTCTACACGCACGGCACGCGTGGGCAGCGGATCCGGGCGGACGACCCGGACCACGAGGCGGACCTGCTCACCGCCTTCTACACGCCGTGGGCCGAGGCGGTCGCGGCGGCGGTGCACGAGCGGGTGGAGTCCACGGGCCGTGCGGTGCTGCTCGACGTCCACTCCTACCCGCGTGTGCCGCTGCCCTAGGAGCTGCACGCCGACGGCGCCCGCCCGGCGGTCTGCCTCGGCACCGACGCGTTCCACACCCCGTCCTGGCTGCTCCGCGCGGCACGCGAGGCGTTCGCCCCGCTCGGGACGGTGGAGGTGAACACCCCGTTCGCGGGCACCTACGTGCCCCTGACCCACTACCGGACCGACGCGCGGGTGGCGTCGCTGATGCTGGAGATCCGCCGCGACGTGATCGACGTCGCGGAGCCCGCCGTCGCGCGCGCCCTCGCGACGCTGGCGGACGCCGCCACCCGGTGATGGCCGCGACCCGCACGAAGCGCCCTCGATCGGGCGTTGATGCGCGGCGCGCGGCGATCAGCTGGCGCCGCGGCCGCGTGACCCCGCCCCTATCAGTGGCCACCCCGCCGATCCCCGCTTACAGTCGAGGCGTGGGGACCTCACTCGTGTGGCGCAGGCACGTGGATCTCTGCCGCACGCACGCGGACCTCTGAGGACCGGGCTGACATCGCCCCGTCCCCCCGAGAGGAATTCGTCATGCCCGAGCCCACCAGCATCACGGCCCCCGTCCCGGCCGCCTCGCCGGTCGAGGAGCGCTCGGCCACCTCGATAGCGATCGTCGGAGCGGGCCCGCGCGGCACCGGCATCCTCGAACGTCTCGGCGCCAGCGCCCCCGAGCTGCTGCCCGCCGGCGGGCTCGACGTCCACCTCATCGATCCCTACCCGGCCGGCGCCGGGCGGATCTGGCGCCACGAGCAGTCCCCGCTGCTGGCGATGAACTCGATGGCCGCCGACGTCACGAGGTTCACCGACGAGTCCGTGATCTGCGACGGGCCGGTGCGCCCGGGGCCGTCGTTCTGGGACTGGGCACAGACCGGGCCGGACGTGCACCCGGAGCTGGCCGCCGAGCTGGCCGCCGTCACCGCCACCACGTTCCCGAGCAGGCGCCTGCAGAGCGAGTACCTGGGCTGGGTACTGCGCCACGTCAGCGCGGGCCTGCCCGAGGGCATCCGCGTGCACGTCCACCGCACGCGCGCCACCGGTCTGACCGAGGACGGTGCCGCGCAGGTCGTCCACCTCGCCGACGGGGCCGCGCTCCGCGTCGACACGGTGGTGCTCGCGTCCGGCCATCTCGACGCCACCCCCACCGACGACGAGCTGGCTCTGGCGGCGCAGGCCGCCGAGCGGGGACTGCGCTACCTGCCGCCCGAGCAGACCACCGACTCCGACCTCTCGGTGATCACGCCGGGAGAGACCGTGATCGCCCGCGGGCTGGGGCTGGCGTTCGTCGATCTCGTGGTGCTGCTGTTCGAGGGCCGCGGCGGTCGCTTCGAGCCCGACGGCGACGGCGTGCGCTACGTGCCGTCCGGGCGGGAGCCGCGGCTGGTGGCGGGCTCGCCGCGTGGCGCGCCCTACCACTCCAAGACCCACTACCAGCTCAGGGGCGGCCGCCCTCCGCTGCCGCGGTTCTTCGGCCCCGACGTGGTGGACGCGCTGGCGACGCCGGTCGACCTGCGCCGCGACGCCTGGCCGCTGATGGCCAAGGAGATCGCCTGGGGCTGGTACCACGAGCTGTTCCTCGGCCATCCCGAGCTGGTCACGACGTCGTGGGAGCAGTTCGCCGACCGGTTCGCGGCGCTCGGCTGGGACTCGCCCGCCATGGATGCGCTCATCGTGGAGACCGTGCCCGACGCCGGCGACCGCATCGACTTCACCGCGCTCGACCGCCCCTTCGAGGGACTCGCGGCCGGCAGCCTCGAGGACCTGCAGCCGCTGGTGCGCGACCGCATCGCGCTCGACCTGCACCGCCACGTCGACGAGCGCCACACCCCGTACCTGGGCGCGTTCGTCGCGATGCTGTCGGTGTACGCCGAGACCGGACGGCTCGCGCTCTCGAACCGGTCGCGGGCCACCGACATGGGTTGGTGGCAGAGCTTCTTCAACTCCGTCGCGAGCGGCCCGCCCGGGTTCCGGGTGCGGCAGCTGCTGGCCCTGTCGCGCGCCGGCTACGTGCAGTTCCTCGGCCCGGGCATGTGGGTGGAGATCGGCGAGGGCGAGTTCCGGGCCGGCAGTGCCGCGCTCGACGGTGCCCCGCCCGTCACCTCCACGGTGCTGGTGGACGCGCGCCTGCCCGACATGAGCGCGGCCCGCAGCGTCGACCCTCTGGTCGCCTCGCTGCTGCGTGACGGCGCGCTCTCCGAGGATGTGATAGTCGACGCCGACGGCACCGTGCTGCGCAACACCGGCCAGATCCGCGTCCGGCCCGCCGACGGCGCCGTGATCGACGCCGGGGGGCGCGCGGACCCGCGCCGGTTCGCGGTCGGCCCGCACACCAGCGTCAAGGTCGCGGGCGCGTTCACCCGCCCCGGCATGAACGCGCAGAGCCTGCGCTACAACGATGCCGTCGCCCGGGCCGTGCTGCGGAGCCTGCCCGCGACGGCGGAAAGGGCCTCCGCCGCCTGACCGATTCGGGCAGACTGCCCCGGTGCTGTTGACCTTGACGACGACCGTGGAGCCCGCCACCGATCTCGGTTTCCTGCTGCACAAGCACCCCGGGAAGGCCCAGGCGTTCCCGGTGAGCGCGGGCACGGCACACGTCTTCTACCCCCGTGCCGACGCGGGGGAGTGCACCGCGGCGCTGCTGCTCGACCTCGATCCGCTCGCGCCGTCCCGCGACGGCTTCGTCAACGACCGCCCCTACGCCGCAGGATCGCTGCTGGCCGTGGCGCTGGGCGCGGTGTTCGGGTCGGCGCTGCAGGGGCGTTGTGTCCAGCGCCCCGAGCTGGTCGAGACCGCGATCCCGCTGGTGGTGCACCTGCCGACGCTGGCCTGCCGGGGTGGGATCGCCATGGCGGAGCGGATGTTCGCGCCGCTGGGCTGGCAGGTCGACGCCACGCCGGTGCCGCTCGACCCGGAGTTCCCCGAGTGGGGCGACTCCCGCTACCTCGACACGACGCTGACCGGTGAGCTGCGCCTCGCCGACGCCCTGACCCACCTCTACGTCCTGCTCCCCGTCCTCGACGGCGACAAGCACTACTGGGTGGGTCCCGACGAGGTCGACAAGCTGCTGCGCGCCGGCGAACGCTGGCTCGCCGGCCACCCGGACCGCACGCTGATCACCGAGCGGTACCTCGCCCACCGACGTCCGTACGTCCGGTCGGCGCTGGAACGGCTCGCGGAGTCCGACGACGTCGAGGTGGAGCTGCTGGACAACGCGCTGGCCGAACCGGTGGAGCGGTCCGCCCCGCTCGCCGAGCTGCGCCGCGGCAGTGTCCTGGCCGTCCTGCGCGCGGCCGGGGCCCGCCGGGTGCTCGACCTCGGCTGCGGCCGTGGTGCGCTGCTGCGCGACCTTCTGGCCGACCCGGCGTTCACCGAGATCGTCGGCGCCGACGTCTCCTCCCGAGCGCTCGACGCGGCCGAGCGTCGGTTCCCGACCAATCCGCGGCTCACGCTGCGCCAGTCGGCCCTCACCTACGCCGACGCCTCGCTCGCCGGCTACGACGCGGCGGTGCTGATGGAGGTGATCGAGCACGTCGACGAGGAGCGCCTGCCGGCGCTGGAGAACGCCGTGTTCGGGGTGGCGCGGCCGGGCACGGTCGTGGTGACCACGCCGAACGTCGAGCACAACGTCCGCTACCCGGGCCTGGAGGCGGGCCGGATGCGCCACGCCGACCACCGCTTCGAGTGGACGCGCGCGCAGTTCCGGGCGTGGGCCGAGGGCGTGGCGGACCGGCGCGGTTACTCCGTCGCGTACCTGCCCGTGGGTGTCGACGATCCCGAGGTCGGCGCTGCGACCCAGCTCGCCACGTTCACCCGGGAGGATCACTCATGAAGATCCCGGACATGGCCCTCGTCGTGCTCGTCGGCGTCTCCGGCTCGGGCAAGTCGACGTTCGCGCGCACCCACTTCGCGCCCACCCAGGTGCTCTCCAGCGACGCGTTCCGCGGCATGGTCGCCGACGACGCGAACGACCAGTCGGCCACCACCCCCGCGTTCGACGCCCTGCACTACGTGGCGGGCAAGCGGCTGGAGGCCGGGCGCGTCACGGTCGTCGACGCCACCAACACCCAGCGCGACGCCCGTGCGCCGCTGATCAGGCTGGCCCGCGAGCACAACGTGCTGCCGGTGGCGATCGTGCTGGACCTGCCCGAGGCGCTGTGTCGCGAGCGCAACGCCGCCCGGCCGGACCGCGACTTCGGCGCGCACGTGATCCGCCGCCAGCACGGCGAGCTGCGCCGGTCGCTGAAGGGACTGGCGCGCGAGGGGTTCCGGCGGGTGCACGTGCTGCGCACGCCCAAGGAGGTAGCGGCGGCGCGGATCGAGATCGAGCCGCTGCTGAACGACCGCCGCGACGAGACCGGCCCGTTCGACGTGATCGGCGACGTCCACGGTTGCCACGGCGAGCTCGTCGAGCTGCTCACCGAGCTCGGCTACGACGTGCGCCCCGACGGCGCCCACCACCCCGACGGCCGCCGCGCGGTGTTCGTCGGCGACCTCGTGGACCGCGGTCCCGACACTCCGGGCGTGCTGCGGCTCGTGATGGGCATGGTCGCGTCGGGCGACGCGCTGTGCGTCGCCGGCAACCACGAGGCCAAGCTCGTGCGGGCCCTGAGCGGCCGCAGGGTGCAGGTCACGCACGGGCTCGCCGAGTCGCTGGCCCAGCTCAGCGGTGAGGGCGACGACTTCCGCGCGGCCGCGCTCGCGTTCTGCGACGGGCTCGTGGCGCACTACGTCCTCGACGGCGGCCGGCTCGTCGTCGCCCACGCCGGCCTGCCGGAGCGCTACCACCGCCGCGCGTCGGGCACGGTGCGCAGCTTCGCGCTCTTCGGTGACACAACCGGCGAGACCGACGAGTACGGCCTGCCGGTGCGGCTGCCGTGGGCGAACGACTACCGCGGCGCGGCCACCGTCGTCCACGGGCACGTGCCGGCGCCGGAGGCGGAGTGGGTCAACAACACGATCTGCCTGGACACCGGCGCCGTGTTCGGCGGGAAGCTGACGGCGCTGCGCTACCCGGAGCGGACGCTCGTTTCCGTTGCAGCGCAGCGCATCTGGTACGAGCCGACACGTCCGCTGGCCCCCGACGCGCCACCGGCCCGCGACCCGGACGTCCTCGACATCGCCGACGTCACCGGCAAGCGGCAGATCGCGACGGCCCACCAGGGCAACGTCACGGTCCGGGCGGAGCAGGCCGCCGCGGCGCTGGAGGTGATGAGCCGGTTCGCCGTCGACCCGCGGCGGCTGCTCCACCTGCCGCCGACGATGGCGCCCACCGCCACGTCCACGCTCGACGGCACGCTGGAGCACCCGGCGGAGGCGTTCGCGGGGTTCCGCTCCGACGGTGTGGCCGAGGTGGTCTGCCAGGAGAAGCACATGGGCTCGCGCGCGGTGGTGCTGGTGCGCGTCGACGGCACCGGCTCGGTCGTCACCCGCACCGGGCGCCCGTTCTTCGCGCCGGGCCTGACCGACGCGCTGCTCCTCCACGTCCGCGACGCCGCCACCGCGGCCGGGCTGTGGAACGAACTCGGCACCGACTGGCTGCTGCTCGACGCCGAGCTGCTGCCGTGGAGCGTCAAGGCGGGCGGGCTGATCCGTGAGCAGTTCGCGTCGGTCGGTGCGGCCGCCCACGCCGGGCTGTCGGCGGCGGGAAGGGCGCTTGCCACCGCCGCGGCCCGGGGCGTCGACGTCGGGGGCCTGGCGGCGTCCGTGGCGACGCGGTCGGCGAACGTCGAGGGGTTCCGCGCCGCCTACCGGCCCTACTGCTGGCCCACCGACGGACTCGCCGGCGTGCAGCTCGCCCCGTTCCAGGTGCTGGCCGCCCACGGCGCCTCGTTCGCCACGCGGCCGCACGCCTGGCACATCGCCGTGGCGGACCGTCTGCACGCCGCCGACCCGGACCTGATGCGCACCACGGCGACCCTGGCCGTCGACACCACGGACGCTGCCTCGGTCGCAGCCGGGACCGCCTGGTGGGAGGAGCTGACGGCGGCGGGCGGGGAGGGGATGGTCGTCAAGCCGGCCGCCAACGTCACCCGCGGTGCGCGCGGGCTCGTGCAGCCGGGTGTCAAGGTGCGGGGGCGGGAGTACCTGCGCCTGATCTACGGCCCCGACTACGACACCCCCGCACACCTCGAGAAGCTGCGGCAGCGCAGGCTCGGGCTCAAGCGCTCCCTGGCCCTGCGCGAGTACGCGCTGGGCCTCGAGGCGCTCGACCGGCTCGCCCGCGACGAGCCGCTGTGGCGCGTCCACGAATGCGTGTTCGCGGTGCTGGCGCTGGAGTCGGAGCCCGTGGACCCCCGGCTCTAACGCAGCCGGGGCGGGACCGGCAGCTCGACCTTCGGGAACGCGCCGGTCCGCAGCGAGTGGCGGGCGGTCCGGGGCAACGGCACCGGTGGCTCCGTGGCTGATCGGGGCCGGACAGGTCCGGTCTGCGGGAGCACCGACGTCGGTGGTTCGACCGGCTGGACGGGGATGCGCTGCGAGCTCGGCCGCGCGGTCGGGCGGGCGTGGCGCGGCCGCAACCGCGGGACGGCGGACGGCAGCGGTGTGGTGGGCGGTGTGGTGGGCGGCGTGGTGGGCGACACGACCTCCCTGGCCGGGCGTGGCCGGGGCCGCCCGGCCGGACGGGCGACCGCGACCGGCTCCGGAGCCGGTCGCGCGGCGTGCGGCGCCGTCCGGGTGGCCGGCGGCGCAGCCCGCGTCGTGGCCGCGATCGGTGCCGGCCGCGGGGCGGGTACCGGGACCAGCCGCGTCGGCGCGGGGGCGGGTGCGGGCCGCGGCGGGGTCGGGCGGGCGACGCGGCCGTGCGCCGCCTCGGGATGGTGCAGGGCATAGAGCCGGGCGTAGTCGGGGCAGGTGCGCAGCAGATGCTCGTGGGTACCGGCCGCGGTGATCGCGCCGTCGGCGAGGAAGAGGATCTCGTCGGCGTCGGAGACGGTCAGCAGGTTGTGGCTGATCACGATCGTGGTGCGGCCCGCCATCAGCCGGCGCAGCGGGCCCATCACGCGGTGGCTGGACTCGGCGTCCAGGCCGGTGGTGGGCTCGTCGAGCAGGAGGACGGGTGCGTTGCGGATCATTGCGCGGGCGATCGCGAGGCGCTGGCGCTGCCCGCCCGAGAGCATCCGTCCGCGTTGGCCGATGCGGGTGTCGTAGCCGTCGGCCAGCGCCGTCACGAACTCGTGGGCGTCGGCGGCGCGGGCGGCCGCCACGACCTCTGCGTCGGTGGCGTCGGGCCGGCCCCAGCGGATGTTCTCGGCGACGGTGCCGTCGAAGACGAGCGTCTCCTGGAGCACGGCGGTGACGTTGCGCCGCAGGTCGGACAGCGCGAGGTCGTGCAGGTCGACGCCGTCGAGGGTGATGCGGCCGTGGTCGGGGTCGTAGGTGCGCAGCAGCAGCTTCGTCAGCGTCGACTTGCCGGCCCCGCTCGCCCCGACCACGGCGATCGTCCGGCCCGGTGCGATGCGCCGCGAGATCCCGCGCAGGGCCGGCGTGCCGGTGCCGGGATAGCTGAAGCCCACGTTCTCCAGGCCGATGGCGCCCGTCGCGCGGCCCAGGTGCCACGGGGTCGTGGACTCGGCGACGGCCGGTTCCTGGTCGAGCAGCTCGATGATGCGCTCGGCGCTGGCGCTCGCGGTGAAGACCGAGTTCGACAGCCCGGCGAAGCCCTGTACGGGGCCGTAGAGCTGGGTCAGGTACGCCACGAACACGAGCAGGCCGCCGAGCGTGATGCGGTTCTGGGCGAGCTCCCACACCGCGATGCCCATGACCAGCAGCACGCCGGCCGCCTCCAGCAGCCCGCTGAACGGGCCGAACATCGCCTCCAGCCGGGTGGCTGTCATCTGGGCGCGGAAGCTGCCCTCGTTCTCCGCCGCGAAGCGCTCCACCTCGTGGTCGGCGCGGTCGTAGGCCTGCACGAGCGCGACGTTGCCGAAGCTCTCCTCGGCCACCGCGCTGATCGAGCCGGAGCGCCGCCGCTGCTCGCGCGAGGCGTTCTGGATCCGCCGGGAGAACGTGCGGGCGATCAGCAGGAAGCCCGGCGCTGCGACGAATGCAGCAATGGCCAGCTGCCAGTTGAGCCACACCATCGCGGTGGTGAAGAACGCGATCTGGAAACCGTAGGTGAGTGCCAGGTTCACACCCGTGAGCACCAGTTGTTCGATGGAGCCGACGTCGCCGGTGAGTCGCGAGAGGATGTCGCCGAGCTGATGGTTCTCGAAATAGCCCTGCGAGAGTTGATGCAAATGGGCGAACAGGCGGACCCGGAGCCCGAGGACGAACTTTTCACCGACCCAGGCAGACAGGTACTCGTCGACGAAGCTGACGAGCCCGCCCAGCACCGTGATGGCGAGGTAGGCGGCGGCGACCATCGGGAAGAGCCGGTAGTCGTGGGGTGTGAGCACGTCGTCGACGAGGATCTTGAACAGGTACAGGCTCACCGTGCTCAGCGCGGGCCCGACGGCCACGAGCGCGAGGCTGAGGCACATCCGCCCGCGGAACGGGCGGGTGTCGGGCCAGAACCGGCGGAAGATGTCGCGCAGGCGCACGCCGGGCGCCTGCTCCACCTGCGCCGATACCCGTGACGACGAGGACCCGATCGCGACGGCCGGCGCACCGAGGGGGATGGCGGCCATCGGTGGCTCCCTTCGTGCCGACGGCCCCGCCCCTCGGGGGAGAGGGCGGGGCCGCCGGGGCTCGCTAGATGTACTGACCGGACAGGTTGGTCAAGCGGGTGATCGGTGGCTTCCTGCCGGTCGCGCTGTGGGGCCGGTGATGGTTGTACTCGTGCAGCCAGCCCGGTAGGGCCTTGCGGCGCTGGGATTCACTCAGATAGAGCCG
>JBBRLM010000052.1:0-48013 GCA_038231335.1 Mycobacteriales bacterium | reverse complement strand
CGCTTCGGGCTCTCGCTGCACGGCGCCCGCGAGGAGGACCTCATCGCCGGGGTCATCCCCACCCACCCCCTCGACGTCCAGGACGCGTTGATCCACTACGCCCGCAAGGGCGCGATCATCAACTCCACCTACATGTTCTGATGGCCGGGGGCGTCAGGGCTCTGTTCACCCGGATGTTCGGCGGCGAGGCCCCGGCGCCCGCTGCTCCGGCGAAGCACGCCGCACCCGAGTCCGCACCCGAGCCCGGGGATGTGGCGACGGTCGATCTCGAGAAGCAGAGTCTGGAGGAAATCCCGCACCCCTCACTGGCCGAGGGGGCGTCGATCTACGGCGGGACGAAGGTGTTCCCCGACCTCCAGGCCGAGGAGGGGAACTCCTACTTCACGCTGGTGCACGGGATCGCGCACGAGTCGTCGGTCAGCTTCGTCGCGATCCTGCAGGCCACCCGCGCGCTGCGGAAGGGTTTCGACTCGGCGATCTACTTCTACGGCCCGGGCTCGCTCAACTGCCTGGCCACGCGCGGGTTCCCCACCACGGGCAACTCGGCCTTCCCGGGCGAGCACAACATCAACTCGTCGTTGGCGACGTTCATCCTGGAGGGCGGTACGGCCTACTGCTGCCGCTTCGGGCTGTCGCTGCACGGGGCGCGTGAGGAGGACCTCATGCCCGGGATCATCCCCACCCACCCGCTCGACGTCCAGGACGCGCTGATCCACTACAAGCGCAAGGGCGCGATCATCAACTCGGCGTACATGTTCTGACGTGGAAGGCTGACGTCGTGAGCATGATGCGGATCGGCGCGGTCGCGGCGGGCTTCAGCCGGGACGTCGCGTTCGACCTGGCCCGCATCGGCACCCTCGTCGAGCACGCCCGGCGCGACGGCGTGCAACTGCTCGTGCTGCCCGACGCCGCGCTGGGCGGCTACCTCGACAACATCGTCGAACCCGACCCGTCGTCGCTGCCGCCGGCTCTGGACCCGGACGGGCCGGAGCTGGTGGCGGTCGCGGCGATGGCGAAGGACATGGTCGTCTGCGTCGGCTTCTGCGAGGCCGACGGCGACCTCCGCTACAACACCGCCGCCTGCCTGACCGGCGACGGCGTGCTCGGGCTGCACCGGAAGGTGCACCAGCCGCCCGGCGAGTCCCGCGTCTACGCCGCGGGCTCGAAGTTCCAGGCCGTGGACACCCCCGTCGGCCGGCTGGGGATGCTCGTCGACTACGACAAGACCTTCCCCGAGTCGGCGCGCAGCCTCGCGCTCGACGGTGCGCAGGTGCTCGCGTGTCTCTCGGCGTGGCCCACGAGCGTCACCAACCGGGCGCCGCGGATGTCGGAGGACCGGCAGTCGCGCCTGTTCGACCTCTACGACCGCTCCCGCGCCGCCGAGAACCAGGTCGTGCTCGTCTCGTCGAACCTGACCGGCACGTCCGGCGGGATGCGGTTCCTCGGCCAGGCCAAGGTGGTCGGGCCGGACGGCGAGATCCTGGCCCGTACCTGGTCGAAGGCCGGCATCGCCGTCGCTGAGCTCGACGTGGAGTCGTCGCTGGCCAGCGTGCGGCGGGTGCTCGCCCACCTCAAGGAACGCCGTCCGGACGTCTACCGCTGAAGCCACTGCCGGAGGGTGGTCGGCGTGGTCGCGGCCGGGGTGCGGTGCGATACCACGACCTTCTCGTTGAACGCCCTGTTCATCGCCACCTGCAGGTCGCTGAGGTCACCCGGCAGCCCGGCCTCGCGCAGGAGCCCGGCCATCTCCGCGTCGGGCAGGCGGACGTAGGGCAGCTCCGGCATCCCGATGGACTCCCCGAGGATGCGGGTGGCCTCCGGCAGCGTCAGGTCGCACGGGCCGAGCACCTCCCGGACCTCCGTCCCCGTCCAGTCGAAGGCGAGCAGCGCGTGCGCGGCCGCGTCGCCGACGTCGCGGGCGGCCACCACGGGCAGATCGGTCACGTCGCCGACCCACGGCTGTGCGGTGGTCGCCGCCAGCCTTCCCGCCGACCGGCCGACGGCCCGCACCTGCTCGCCCTCCGCGAGCAGCCGGGCTGTGACGCGGCGGCCGGTGTTGCCGGTGGCACCCAGAACGGTGATCATCTCGAACTCCTCGTTGGGTGTCGGTGCCGTCCACTCTCCTGTCGTGTAGGTGGACGCGGAATGATCCGGCGTCCGCTACTCGTGTCTGATCGTCCGGAATCCTGGACGTCGGGTGCGCGACACAGCAGGCTGGGCGTGTGGACCGACAACCCCCGTGGACCCCGGCCGACCCCGTCGGGGAGGCCCTGCACTTCCTGCGGATGAGCGGCACCTACTACACGCGCTCCGAGCTCACGGCGCCGTGGGGGATGACGATCCCGGCGGTGTCGGGGTGCCTGTGGTTCCACGTCGTGACGGCGGGGGAGTGCACGCTCGAGACGGGCGACGGTGCCACGGTGCTGCGCGCGGGCGACCTCGCTCTCGTCCCCCACGGCGCGGGGCACGTGCTGCGCAGCGGGCCAGGCGCGCTCACGCCGATGATCACCGAGATCGAGGCGAGCCTGGGCGACGACTCCTACGCGGTGCTGCGCCACGGCGGTGGCGGGCCGCGCGCGGACATGGTGTGCGGCGCGGTGCGGTTCGAGCATCCCGCGGCGCGCACGGTCGTCGACCTGCTGCCGGCGATCCTGCACATCCCGGCGTCACCGCTGGGGGACCGGCTGCAGACCGTGCTGCGCCTGATGGCGGCGGAGGTCGAGGAGCTGCGGCCCGGCGGCGAGGCGGTGGTCACCCGGCTGGCCGACGTGCTGGTCGTCCAGGCCATCCGGTCCTGGCTCGACACCGCCCGTACCGGCTGGCTCGGGGCCCTGCACGATCCGCAGATCGGCCGGGCCCTGGCGCTGGTGCATCGAGATCCCGCCCGCGACTGGACGGTGGCGTCGCTCGCCGCGCAGCTGCCGATGTCGCGTTCGGCGTTCGCGGCCCGGTTCACCGCGCTGGTGGGCGAGCCCGCGATGCAGTACGTGACGCGGTGGCGGATGCACATGGCGATCGACGGGCTCCAGGGTGGAGACGCCACCGTCTCGGAGATGGCGGGGCGGCTCGGCTACCGCTCGGAGGCGGCGTTCAGCCGGGCGTTCAAGCGGGTGGTCGGGGTGGCGCCGGGATCGGTGCGGCGGGCCTGACGATGCTCGTGCGGAGAGCAGGGGTCGACGACAGTGCCGTGGTCCTCGCGGTGCTGGACGAGGCGGCCCCCGACCTGGCCGCCCACGGCATCGCCCAGTGGCCGAAGCGGTTCGAGCGCCGGTGGATCGAGCCGGCGCTGGGTGACGGGTGCGTGTGGCTCGCGGAGATCGACGGTGAGCCGGTGGCCACGTGACCGCGTCGCCGGCAACTCCGCGTTGCGGGCCCACTACGAGCGCGCCGGCTTCCGGCACGTCGACGACGTGCCGGTACCGGAGCTGAAGTGGTCCATCGGACCGCTGCTGGTCAGCCGGTACGAGCGCCGAGCAGTTCGGTGATCGTGCGCAGGTCGTCGGTGTCCCCGCCCGCCTTCATCTCGGCGTCGGCCGCGCCGGCCTCGGTGTCGGGCGCGACCAGCAGTAGATCCATCATCCGCCCGTCCTCCCCGACGAGACGCACGGTGTGGCGCTCCCCGGTGCGGAAGAGGTCGATGCGCAGCGTGTCGTTGCCGGTGCCGATGCGCCGCGGGGTGCCCGCCCAGTTCTCGGTGCTCAGGGCCACGCGCACCACCTTCTGGAACGATGGCTCCACGGCTGCCGCCACCGCCAGGAGCTCGTCGGCGCTGTACTCGCGCGGCCACCACACGCCGTCGACGGCGCCGAGGTGGGCGCCCGTGGGACGGAGAACGAGGCGGGGTTCGGTGCTGGTGGTGGCCGAGTGCTCCTGATCGGTGGTCGCGGCCGGTACGGGAGCCGTGGTGTCAGTAGGCGCGATCATGATGAGCTTCTCTCTGCGGTGAGACGGGCGAGGCGCTTCGTGGTGGGCCAGCGCACGTCGCGGGCCCAGCCGAGCTTCTCGAAGATCCAGATGGTGCGGGCCGAGATGTCGATCTGGCCGCGCTGCACGCCGTGCCGGGCGCAGGTCGGGTCGGCGTGGTGCAGGTTGTGCCAGGACTCGCCCAACGACAGGATCGCGAGCGGCCAGACGTTGGTCGACCGGTCGCGGGCCGCGAACGGTCGGTTACCGATCATGTGGCAGATCGAGTTGATCGACCACGTGACGTGGTACGCGAGCCCGACGCGCACCAGCCCCGCCCAGACGAACGCGCTCAGGGCGCCGGTCCAGGACATCGTGACGAGCCCGCCGACGAGCGCGGGCAACAGGAGGCTGACCGCAACCCAGATCCCGAACTGGCGGCTGATCCGCGCGACGGCCGGGTCGGACACCAGGTCCGGCGCGAATCGGGCGGCATTGGTCTTGTCGGCCTCGAACAGCCAGCCCATGTGCGCGTGCCAGAAACCCTTCGCGAGGCCGACCGGCCCGGTGCCGTGCAGCCACGGGGAGTGCGGGTCGCCCTCCTTGTCGGAGAACGCGTGGTGGCGGCGGTGGTCGGACACCCACGTCACGGGGTCGCCCTGCAGCGCGAGGCTGCCCGCGATCGCCAGCGCGCTGCGCAGCGCCGGCGTGGCCACGAACGACCGGTGCGTGAAGTACCGGTGGAACCCCACGGTGATGCCGAGAATGCTGACCACGTACATGGCGACGGCCAGCCCGACGTCGAGCCAGCTCAGGCCCCATCCCCACGCCAGCGGCACGGCCAGGATCAGGGCCACCACCGGGACGATGACGAACACGTGGACCAGCACGCTCTCGCTGACCACTCGCCGCCCCTCGACGATCGGGGTGCCTCGGGTCGGTGCTTCTGCGGTGAGCGATGGGGTCACGTGGGGGTTCTCCTCGGATCGGCGGACGCTACGGTGTAGACACTACGGTGTATCGATGAAAGGAACAATGTGACGAGTCCGCTCACCCGGGAGCAGGTGTTCGCCACCGCACTGCGGCTCGTCGACGCCGACGGGGTGGAGGCGCTGTCGATGCGCAGGCTCGGCAAGGCGCTCGACCGCGACCCGATGCGTCTCTTCGGGACAACGGCCGGAACAGCGCTGGGAGCGGAGCAACACGTGGGTGGCTGGGGGACCAGGGTCCGGTAGGACTGGCAGCGTGAGCCACTACTCGTCTGTTGCCCGAGCCGGCCCACCTCGTTGATGGCGGTACAGCAGGAAAAGGGACCGATCGGGGCTGTTCTGCTGCTGCACTGCCATCAACGAGGGCTCGCGCGCGCATTGTCGACGCCACGCGCGCGTCCCAACGCGCGCGGCGGGCCGGAACGCGAGCGTGACGACCTGTTCGCGCGCGACACTCGCGTTCGCGCATGTGGCTACGCGCGCGGATGCACGTTCTGCGCGCGAACTCACCGGCCCTCGCTGTCCACCTCGATGTCTGCGCGCTCTCGCGTTCCCTCGGCCGCGAAATGGCTCTGCTCCTGCCGCGCCCAGCGTTCCCAGTGCGGCTGGTAGGTGTCGCCGTCCCGTTCCATGGCGCGCCGGAAGCGTTCGGCGGGGGGTGCGTCGACCCACACCAGCAGCACCGCACGAGTGGCGATGATCCGTGCTCCCGACCCCGCCCCCTCGATCACCAGCACGGGCGGGGTGCCCAGGTCATGGTCCCCGGTGTAGCGGCCGAGGCCCCAGTCGTAGCGGCGGTAGCGGGCTGGTCTCCCCGCGGCCAGCGGCGCCACGATCCACTCGTGCAGCAGCGGGACGGCTGCGGCGAGGCCGTCCCAACCGGGGTAGAGGTCGTCCATGTGCACCAGCGACGCACCTCCGAGCGCCCGGACGAGCTGGTCGGCGAGCACGGTCTTCCCCGCCCCGGACGGCCCGTCCACGCACACGAGCCGGGTGGCGCCACATCGCGGGGCGGCGGCGTGCACCCGGGCGGCGATGTCGTCGAGGGCGACGGCCGGCACCTCAGAGTGAGGGCGGGACCGCGCGGCTGCGCAGCACCACCGTGGTGCCGTGATCGGTGCCGTCGACGGTGAGGTCCTCGACGCATGCCTCCATGAGCGGCAGGCCGTGGCGCCGGTTGCCCCGGACCGCCGAGGGCGGAAGCCAGGAGCCGTGGTCGACGATCGTGAGGACGGCACGGCGCCGGCCGCCCGGCTCGGGCACCACGATCCCGTGGACCTCGACGGGACCACCGCTCTCCACGACCTCGTTGTGGTCTACGCCGTAGCCGTGTTCGACGCTGTTGCTGACCGCCTCGCTGACGGCGAGGATCAGGTCGTCGCGCTGACCGGCCGGCCACTTGTGGCCGGAGAGCCAGCGGGCGAGCCGTTCGCGGGCGAGCGAGGGGGCGGCCAGCTCGGCCGGCAGCGTCATCCGCAACTCGACGTCCGTGTGTGTCCCACTGCGGTCGTGGTCGCTCAGCGGAGACACCTGGGAAGTGTCCTCCCGTGCGCGAGCCCGCGCACCCGGTGGGGTGACTCCCCGGTCAACCATCGAGGGCGTCGGTGACGGTGTGGAACAGGGTGAGGACGGCGTCGAGGCCGGTGAGCTCGATGGGGCGGACCACCGGCCGGGCGTGGTCGACGACGATGCGCAGCGTCTCGAACCCCCGGTGGTGGACGGCTTCGCGGGCGCTGTCGAGCAGCACCTGCAGGCCGGGCGACCCGAGGAACGTCACGTCGGTGAGGTCGACGACGAGTGGGCGGCCGTCGAGCTGGTCGTAGGCCTCGTCGATCGCGGCGCGCAGCCGCGGAGCGGTGAGCCCGTCGATCTCGCCGTCGACCCCGACCACCACGGCGTCGGGCCGGGCGTCGGTCCGTACCGTCATGATCTGCTCGCGCCCCGGCCGTTCCACGACCGGGAGAATAGTCGTCAGCCCAGCAGCGGTAGCAGGGCCGCGTCCGCCCCGAGTGCGCGGCGTTCCCGTCCGCTCAGCGGTTCGCGTCCGGTGCCCAGCAGCGCCCACCACTCGTCGGACCACTCGGCGGGGGAGGGCCTGCCCAGCAACTCGTCGAGGGTGCGGCGCACCAGGGCCAGCGGTTCGGCCCGTGGGCCGGGGCGGCCCAGGTCGACCACCAGGTCGAGGTGGTGCACCGCCGCCTCCACCGCGAGCGTGGTGATCAGGTCGCCGGCGCGCAGTACGTGGTCCTGCGTGGCGACCAGGGCGTCCGGGGATGTGCGCCCGGCGAGCGTGACGACGGCACGGCTGGTGTCGACGAAAGCGCGGGTCAGGGCGTCGAGCCCCCACGCACTGGCGATCATGCCCTGGGCCCGGAGCTCGCGGAACTCGGGATCGCGGCCGTCCGGGACGTCCTGCCAGTAGGTGGTGGCGTCCCGGTCCGCGGGGCCCGCGGCGGGCGTCGCGAGTGCCACCAGCCCGCGCTGAGCGTCGCCGAGCAGGTGCAGCAGGAGATCACGCACCACCCAGCCGGCGCAGCGCGTGGGGCGCCACGCGTCGGGTTCGTCGAGCGTGGCCGCGATCGTCGCGAGGTCGGAGTAGGCGATCCGCAGTGCTGCCGACGAGCTGGTTCCCGGGGGCGCCGGTGCGGGTCGGTTCGGGATCAGTCGTGCGGTCGTCATGTCCTGCCGTCGTCGTCGTGCGTGGCCGTCGAACTTCTCATGTAGCCATCGCAGTCCGGCGCGGGGGGGTTACCCGAGAGAGGTTCACACGGACGTTTCACCGCGTTGTCAGTTCGATCGATACCGGCGCGTATCCATAACGATATGAGCAGCCCAGCCCGGTCCGCCTCGAACGCTCGGACGGCGGCCGTAGCGGATCTCTTCGACGCACTCGAAGGGCTCCTGATCTCCTACCAGGCCCTGCCCGACGAGGCCCGCGCCCAACGGTGGTCGGGCGACGCCGACCGGATCACGGGCGAGATCGCCCGCCACCTCGGCACCGCCCGCACCCGCCTCGCCTCCACGTTCGCTCCCGCGACCGACACGAGGGTCGGCGAGCACACTCGGCCGGGCGGCTGATTGACCTTGTGACCGACCCTGGACACCATCGCCCCATGACGCTGCTGCCCGGGGTCCGCTCCGCCACCGCCGACACCGACCGGCTGCGGATGCACTACCTCGAATCCGGACCATCGCACGGTGCGCCGCTGGTACTCGTGCACGGCAACCTCTCCACGGGCCGCTTCTACGAGCACCTGATGCCGCGGATCCCGGACCGGTTCCGCGTGATCGCGCCGGACATGCGGGGCTTCGGCGACACCGAGTCCAAGGCCCTCGACGCCACCCGCGGCCTCGCGGACTGGGCCGACGACACCGCCGCACTGCTCGCCGTCCTCGGGATCGAGACGCCGCCGCACCTCGTCGGCTGGTCGACCGCCGGCGCCGCGATCGCGTCGTTCGCGAAAGAACACCCTGTGGCCTCCCTGACGTTCCTGGACCCGGTGTCGCCGTTCGGCTTCGGCGGCGTGCACCGCGACGGCTCGCCGGTGTACGACGACCACGCCGGTTCCGGAGGCGGCGGGGCGAACCCGGCGCTGATCGCCGCGCTGACCAGCGGGGACGACGCACCCGACAACCCGTTCACCGCGCGGAACGTCATGCGCGCGCTGTACTGGTCGCCCAACCACCATCTCCCCGCCGACCGGGAGGACGTCCTCGTCGCCGAGATCCTCAAAACTCTGATCGGCGACGACGGCTACCCCGGCGACGCCGCGTCGTCCTCGAACTGGCCCGGCGTGGCCCCGGGCACCCGCGGCATCCTCAACGCGCTGTCGCCGAAGTACTGCCGCTGGGACGGCATCGTGGACCTCGACCCCAAGCCGCCGGTCCTGTGGACCCACGGCACCGCGGACCTGATCGTCTCGGACGGCTCCCCGCTGGACTTCGGGGTGCTCGGCGCAGCGGACATCGTGCCCGGCTGGCCGGGCGCGGACGTCTACCCGGCGCAGCCGCAGGTCACGCAGATCCGGGACGTCCTGGACCGCTACGCGGCCGCCGGCGGCGACGTCCGCATCGAGATGTTCGAGGGCTCCGGACACGGCCCGCACGTCGACGCCGAGGACCGCTGGCTCGCGGTCCTCCTCGATTTCCTCGGCTGAATCAGCGCCGGGTGTAGTGGGCGATGATCACACCCGTGGTGGTCGGGACGCTGCTGACGAGGTCGAACTCGGTCAGCGGGGCGGGGCCGTCGAACAGCCGGGCGCCGCTGCCCAGGGTCAGCGGGTGGATCAGCAGCGTGTACTCGTCGATCAGGCCGGCGGCGTGCAGGCTCCGGACCAGCGACGCGCTGCCGATGATCGAGAGATCGCGGCCCGGCTGCGCCTTCAGCTCCGCGACCGTGTCGGCGGCCTCGCCCCGCAGCAGGACCGAGTTCCGCCAGGCGTCGGCGTCCTGCAGCGTCCGCGAGACGACGTACTTGGTGGCCGCGTTCATGTGCGTGGTGAACGGGTTGCCGTCGGTCGCACCTGCCCACGCGGTGATGAAGTCCTGCCAGGTGGAGCGCCCGAACAGCATGTCGCCGGGCTTGCCCATCCCCGAGGCCATCTCGCGGCTCATCACCTCGTCGTTGTACGGCGCACCCCAACCGCCGTGGGTGAAGCCGCCGCGGGTGTCCTCGTCCGGGCGGCCGAGGCCCTGGACGACTCCGTCGAGGGTGACGAACATGGTGGCCGTGACGGTTCGCATCGACCCGCTCCTTCCGGTCTGCGGGCCGCCCTGTTGCGGCCCGGTCACCTCCTGTACGAACGACCACCGACGGAATCGACCACTGCGAAGGGATTCACTCATGGACATCCGCGAGACCAACCGCCGCGTCATCGAGCAGTTCCGCGGTGGCGGTCCGGTCGAGGGCATGAACCGCGACGGGCTCGTCCTGCTCACGACGACCGGACGGGTCAGCGGCGCTCCGCGCACGACACCGCTGATGTTCGTCGAGGAGCACGGACACGTCGTCGTCATCGCATCGAACATCGGCGCCGCCGAACATCCGCAGTGGTACCGGAACCTCGTCGCCGACCCCCCGTGAATGTGGAGGTCGGTGACCGCTCCTACGCCGCCACCGCGGTCACCCTGGCGGGGGACGAGCGCGTCCGGGTGTGGTCGGACCTGGTCGAGGGGTTCCCCTTCTTCACCGACCACCAGGCCGGCACGACGCGCGAGATTCCGCTGGTCCGCCTCGACCCTGTCGAGACCGACTGAGTGGGTCAGGCCTGGTCGTGGCTCGTCGGCCCCGCCACCTGGTAGCCACCGAACTTCTCGCGGAGGGTCTTCTTCGAGAACTTGCCGACGCTGGTCTTCGGCACCTCGTCGATGAACTCGACGGCGTCGGGCAGCCACCACTTCGCCACCCGCGGCGTGAGGAACTCGATGATCTCCTCGGCCGTGACCGTCTCGCCGGGCTTGACCACCACGCACGCCAGGGGCCGTTCCACCCACTTCTCGCTCGGGATCGCGATCACCGCAGCCTCGGCGACCTTGGGGTGCGCCATGATCTCGTTCTCCAGCTCCACCGAGCCGATCCACTCGCCGCCGGACTTGATCAGGTCCTTCGTGCGGTCGACGAGGCGGAGGAAGCCGTAGCGGTCCACCGACGCGACGTCGCCGGTGCGCAGCCAGCCGTCCTCGGTGAACTGCGTGCCGCCGCCCTCGCCGCGGTAGTACTCCTTCGCGATCCACGGGCCCGCGGCCTGGATCTCGCCGCTCGCGACGTCGTCCCAGGGCTGGGCCTCCCCGGTGTCGGGGTCGACGATGCGCAGCTCCACGAGCGGCACGGCCTGCCCCTGGCGGGCGCGGACGTCGGCGCGCTCGTCCTCGGTGAGGGCGTCGTGCTGGGTGCGCGGGGTGGACATGGTGGCGATCGGGCTGGTCTCCGTCATGCCCCAGGCGTGCAGCATCGGGACGCCGAGGGCCTTGCGGTAGTTCTCCGACAGCGACCGCGGTACCGCCGAGCCGCCGCACAGGATGGTGCGGACCGACGAGAGGTCGTGGTCGGCCAGCAGCGGGAGCATGCCCATCCAGATGGTGGGGACGCCGCCGGTGACGGTGACCTTGTGGCTCTCCAGCAGTCCGGCGATGGCCTTCGGGGTCATGTTCGGGCCGGGGAAGACGATGTCGGTGCCGGCCAGCAGACAGCCGTAGGGCAGGCCCCACGCGTTGGCGTGGAACATCGGGACGACGGGCAGCACCACATCGCGCTCCGACAGCGCGCTGCCGTCGGCCACCAGCGTGATCAACGAGTGCAGGACGGCGGAGCGGTGGCTGTAGACCACACCCTTCGGATTGCCCGTGGTGCCCGAGGTGTAGCACATGGCGGCGGCGGTGTTCTCGTCCTCGACGACGAACTGGCCCTCGAACGGTGACGCCGCCGCGAGCAGCTCCTCGTAGTCGAGCCAGCCGTCGGGAATCGCGACGTCGGCGCCGTCGTCGATCACCACGTAGTGCCGGACCGTGTCCAGCTTGTCGGCCAGCGGCGCGAGCAGCGGGATCAGGGAACGGTCGACGAAGACGACCTCGTCCTCCGCGTGGTTGGCGATGTAGACGAGCTGCTCGGGGAACAGCCGGATGTTCAACGTGTGCAGCACGCGGCCGGTGCACGGCGCGGCCAGGTAGAGCTCCAGGTGGCGGCCGGTGTTCCAGCAGAACGTGCCGACGCGGCCATCGGCGCTGATCCCGAGCGTGTCGAGGACGCCGGCGAGGCGCCGGACCCGGACCGCCCACTCCGCGATCGTCGTGGTCGTCTCGCCCGAGGCCTCGGCGGTGACGATCGTCTTGTGTCCGAAGTACTGCTCGGCGCGGTGGAAGACGTGGGGCAGGGCGAGGGGGCGGTCCTGCATGAGTCCGAGCATCGGGGCGCTCCTGTGCGGGATGTGGCACGTGTCACGGTTACTTGCATCCGAAAACTACCCGGACGAGCCCCCCGTTCACCACGCGCCGACGTCACAAAAGACGGATAGGCTCGCCAGCCATGTCCACCGAACAGGCCGCCGCGGTGTGCCTCGACGTGGGCTCGACCTGGACCAAGGCCGTGCTTGTGCACGCCGACGGGGCACTGGGCGGCTTCGCCGAGCACCCCACCACCACCGATGACGTGCTCACCGGGATGGACGCCGCGGTCCGTGCGGTCCGCGCCGCGGGCCCGGCCGGGGCCGAGGCCGAGCCGGAGCTGCTCGCGTGCTCGTCGGCGGGCGGGGGGCTGCGGCTCGCGGTCGTGGGCTCGGAGCGGTTGATCACCACGGAGGCTGCCCACCGCGTCGCGTGCTCGGCGGGTGCGCACGTGGTGCACGTGCACGCCGGACCACTGGAGCCGTCCGACATCCGGACGCTGCGCAGCGCGCGCCCCGCCGTGGTCCTGCTCGTGGGCGGTTCCGACGGCGACGACCCCACCGACCTCCTGCACAACGCGGGCCGGCTCGCGGCCGCCCGTGTCCGCTACCCGATCGTGCTCGCCGCCAACGCGGCCGGCCGGGACGACGCCTCCGCGCTGCTGCGCGCCACCGGCCGCACCGTGGTGGCCTGCGACAACGTGCTGCCCAGCCGCGGGCAGATCGTGCCCGAGGCGGCCCGGGCCGCCATCAGCCGCCTCTACCGCCGCCACGCCGTGGGCGGCCGGGCTCCCGCCGCCGCGCCCCGGTTCCGCCGGCTCGTCCGGGTGGCCACCTCCGACGCGGTGGGCCACGGTGCCACCGAGCTCGCCCGGATCTGTGGCGGTCGCGTCCTGCTCGTCGACGTCGGGTGCGCCACCACCGACGTCCACTCCGCCGCGGGCGAGGCCGGCTCGCGCACCGTCGAGGGCGACCTGGGGGTACGGGCCGCCGCGGGCGGCGTGCTCCTCGGGGCGCAGGCCGAGGGCGTCGTCGACCCGGTGGAGGCCGACCTGCTCGGACCCACCGTCGCGCGCATGGCCGGCGAGATCGGCTACGTGCCGCGCGATCCGGGCAGCGCCGCCGAGGACCGGCGCATCGCCGCTCTCGCCGCGGTGATCGCCGTGCGCCGGCACGTCCGGGTGCACGCGGACGCCGCCCAGCACCTGGGCATGGTGGTGCTCTCCGGCGGGGTGTTCCGGCGGCGCGACCCGCGGGGTGGCCTGGCCGCCGTCGAGTCGACGCTGCGCACCGACCCCGAGCTCGCCGCCCTGCTCGACGGCGTGCGCGTGGTGGTGGACACCGACTTCACCGTCGCCCCCGCGGGCCTGCTCGCCGCCCACGGCCGCCGCGCGGCGGCGGAGTCGTTGCTGCGCGACCACCTCCTGGGCTGAGCCCCGAGTTCCCGAGGGCGGATTCCCATCACTGCGTCGGGGTGGGCGCTGAGGGCGCCAGGACCGGCATGGTCGTCGCCGGTGCGGCCGGGGCCGGTGTCACACCCGGTGGCTGGGCCGGGGCCGGGCGGACCGTGGTCGGTGCGATCGACGGCGTCGCCGGGGTCGGGCCCACCGGTGCGGTCGACACGGCGGGTGGGGGTGGTTGGCGGGCCGGCTGCACGGTCGGGGTGCGACCGGGCACCAGTAGCGCCGCCCCTCCGACGACCACCACGGCCGCGACGGCCGCGGCTGCGGTGCGGACGTCGCGCCTGCGGCGTTGCAGCCGTCGGCCCCGCTGCTGCACGCCGGCCAGCAGTGCGGTGGCCGAGATGCCGGCGTCGAGGGTGGGATCGTGCAGGGACATGCGCAGGTCGTCGTCGTGGTCGGTCATCGACGCGCCCTCTCGTTGCTCGGGGTGGCGTTCAGGGTCGCCCGCGCGCGGCGGGCGTGGGAGCGCACGGTGGACTCGCGGCAGCCGAGCATCGCCGCGATCTCGTCGTCGGGGCGGTCGAGGTAGTAGCGCAGCACCAGCACGGCGCGCTGCACGGGCGGCAGCACGCCGAGCAGCTCCTGCAGCTCGTCGCGCAGCACCACGGTCTCCACCTCGTCGACCGACGAGCGGCCGGGATCGGGCCGGTCGGTGATCTTCTCACCCGACGACCGCCGCCTGCGCCAGGACAGGAAGTCGTTGAGGACGGCCTTGTAGGCGTAGGCGCGCAGGTCCGAGACGCGTCCGGTCCGCGCCCGGGCCAGTCCGATGCGGGCCAGCACGTCCTGCACGATGTCCTCGGCGCGGTGGTGGTCGAGCGTCAGCCGGCGGGCGAACGCCACCAGCTCGGGGCCGTGCGCGAGCACGAACGCCTCGAAGTCGGGCTGCTCCGTGGGGATCATGCGATCGCCGAGGCGAACACGACGACGTCGTCGACGTAGCTGCGCGCGGACCGGTCGAACGCGCCGCCGCAGGTGATCAGGCGCAGCCCGGCGTGGTCGATGTCGCCGTAGACCGCGGCGGTGGGGAACGCCGCCTTCGGGTACTGCCCGACCCGGTCGACGCGGAACGCCACCACGCCGCCGTCGGCGCGGGTGACCCGGACGGTGTCACCGGGCCGCAGCATCCGCAGATCGTAGAAGACGCCGGGGCCGGTGCGGGCCGAGTCGACGTGACCGAGCAGGACGGCCGGGCCGAGCTCACCGGGGGTGGGCGAGTGCTCGTACCAGCCGGCGTCGGGGGAGTCGAGCGGTGGCACCGCGACCCGGCCGTCGGGTGCCACGCCGAGAGTGAGCAGGCCGGCGTGCACCCTGATCGCCGGGATGGCCAGCGTCACCGGCAACGAGCGGCCGAGCACCGGGGCGGGTCCGGAGCTCACGGCGACCGCGTCGACGCGCTGCGGGGCCCGGGGCGTCCCGGCGAGGCCCGCGGCGACGAATCCCGCCCCGCACAGCCCCGTCACCAACGTCACGGCCAGCAGCAGCTGCGCGACGCGGTCACCGCGCACCTCAGGCCGTCCGGCGCCGGGCCACGACCAGCGCACCCGCCCCGGTGGCCCCCGCCAGGCCCAGCCCGCCCAGCACGAACAGCGTCCCCGCCGAACCGGGCGCCGTGCTCCCGCCCCCGGTGTCGGCCGCCCCGACGGGCACGACGCCGACCTGCCCGGGGGCGGGAGCGGGCGCAGCGGGAACGGGCGCAACCGTCGTGGCCGGCCCGGCCGGAGCCGGCGGCGTGGTGGGTGCCTGGCTCTGGACCGGACCGGATGACGAGGTGCCGGTCGGGACCGGGGCGGGCGGCGTCGTGTCGGCGAACGCCGCACCGGGCAGGGCGACGAACAGTGCCGCGGTGACGGCAGCGGCGAAACAGAGACGTGAGGTCACGGTCGGGGTCCTCTCGGGAAGCGGTTGACCCCCCTGTGACGCGGTGGGCACCTGCCCGCGTTGCGGATGTGAGCCGCGTCATTCCGTCGGAGATCACGTGACGGCGCGTTTGACAGCCCACGTCCGGAGTGGCGACGATGGACGGGCAATCGCGTAACCGGGGTCGAGGGGCGCTGCGACGGGCCGATCAGGTCCGCCACGCTCGACCGCTGGCCGTTGCAGAAGGGCGCCCTCACCCACGTGAGGAGGCCGCCCACCCGTGAACAACTCCGCGGTCTCCCGTGCTGGGGCGTCAGCTCACTAACAGGAGGCTCTACCACCCCATGACCGCCACCACCGCGCCCGGCCAGAGCCGGCTGCAGAACATCAACGGCATCGACTTCGCCGTCGCCGACCTCTCGCTGCACGAGTTCGGCCGCAAGGAGATCCGCCTCGCCGAGCACGAGATGCCCGGCCTCATGGAGCTGCGCCGCGAGTACGCGGAGGCGCGCCCGCTGCACGGCGCCCGCATCGTCGGCTCGCTGCACATGACGATCCAGACCGCGGTGCTCATCGAGACCCTGGTCAGTCTCGGCGCCGAGGTGCGCTGGGTCAGCTGCAACATCTTCTCCACGCAGGACCACGCGGCGGCGGCGATCGTCGTCGGCTCCGGCTCTCCCGAGGACCCCAAGGGTGTCCCGGTGTTCGCCTGGAAGGGCGAGACGCTGGAGGAGTACTGGTGGTGCACCGAGCAGCTGTTCCTGTTCCACGACGAGAACGGCGCCCTGGTGGGGCCGAACATGATCCTGGACGACGGCGGTGACGCCACCATGCTGATCCACAACGGCCTCGAGTACGAGAAGACCGGCGTGGTCCCCACCGTCGAGGACGACGACCTGACCGTCTCCCACGAGTACCGGGTCGTGCTCGACACGCTGCGCCGCTCGCTCGCCGACGACCCGCAGCGCTGGACCACGGTGGCCGAGGGGATCCGCGGCGTCACCGAGGAGACCACCACCGGCGTGCACCGGCTCTACCAGCTCGCCGAGCAGGGCAAGCTGCTGTTCCCGGCGATCAACGTCAACGACTCGGTCACCAAGAGCAAGTTCGACAACGTCTACGGCATCCGCCACTCGCTGGTGGACGGCCTGAACCGCGCCACCGACGTGCTCATCGGCGGCAAGGTCGCGCTCGTCTGCGGCTTCGGCGACGTGGGCAAGGGCTCGGCCGCCGCGCTGGCCGGCCAGGGCGCCCGCGTGATCGTGTCCGAGGTGGACCCGATCTGCGCGCTCCAGGCGCTGCTGCAGGGCTTCCAGGTGGCCACGTTGGAGTCGACCATCGAGAAGGCCGACATCATCGTCACCACCACGGGCAACAAGGACATCATCACGACCGACGCGATGAAGAAGATGAAGCACCAGGCGATCGTCGCCAACGTGGGTCACTTCGACAACGAGATCGACGTGGCGGGCCTGGGCCGGATCCCCGGCATCATCAAGATCAACATCAAGCCGCAGGTCGACGAGTGGGTGTTCCCGGACGGGCACTCGATCATCCTGTTGTCCGAGGGGCGCCTGATGAACCTCGGCAACGCGACGGGCCACCCGTCGTTCGTGATGAGCAACAGCTTCGCGAACCAGGTGATCGCGCAGGTGGAGCTGTTCACCAAGCACGAGGAGTACAACAACGACGTCTACCGCCTCCCCAAGCACCTGGACGAGAAGGTCGCCAAGATCCACGTCCTGGCGCTGGGCGGCGAGCTGACGAAGCTCTCGAAGGACCAGGCCGAGTACATCGGCGTGGACGTCGAGGGCCCCTTCAAGCCGGAGCACTACCGCTACTGAGTACGTCCGGCGCTACTGAGCGCGTTCGAGTTCCTGCCCCCGTCCCGGTTCTCCGGGACGGGGGCAGGAGCGTCTCAGGAGGGCTCGGGGGTGGTGTGCGGGCAGGTGCCCTGGATGGCCGAGACGCCCTGTACGGACGCCGGGATCGGGCACAGGAACTGGTCGTAGCGCAGGTCACCGTCGACGAACCGCTTCAACCACGAGATCGAGTAGGCGGCGATGATCGGGTTCGGCGACGTCGGGGCGGAGTGCGCGGCCCCGGCGATCTCGACGTAGGCCTTGTCGAGGGTGGCGGGCATGCTCGCGTAGAACCGCTTCGAGTGGACGCTGGTGGGTGCCGTGGTGTCGTTCTGCATCCCGAAGACGAGCGAGGGGACCTTGAGGGTGGAGAAGTTGCTGTTGGTCTCGTAGCCGGCCAGCGGGATCGCCGCCTTGAGCTGCGGGTAGCTGCGGGCGGCGTCGAGGGCCCCACCGCCTCCCATCGAGTGACCCATCGTGGCCAGCCGGTCGGGGTCGACCCGGTCCTTCACGGTGCTGCTGGTGGCGACGTACTGCAGCGCGGCCAGCAGCTCGGTGCCCCGCTGGCCCGGCTGGTCGAGAGGCGAGTTCGTGTCGATCGTGATCACCACGAAGCCCTGCGATGCCAGGCGCGGCCCGTACCACGCGATCCGCGACTGCGGGTTCGTGAAGCCCGGCGAGACGGCGATGGCGCCGAACTTCCCGTCCGTGGTGGACGTCGGGTAGTAGATGGTGCCGCCGCCGAAGCCGTTGCCGCGCGGCGCCTGGGCGGTGGCGATCGCGAACGGCCCGGTCGTGGCCGTGATGCTGGCCAGGGTGGGGTCCGGGCCGCGTTGGTAGGGGCTCGCGGCCCATGCGGTGCCCGGCACGAGGAAGAGCCCCGCCAGGAGGGTGAGGGTCAGCAGGAGACGTCGTGAGCGCACAGACTGGTCCTTCTCGTCGGGAATGCCATCGATCAGGCATGTCCATCGAAACGGCACCGGCGCGGTGGGGATAGCGACGTACATGCCAAATCGAGCGGGCGGGTCCATCCGGAACGGATAGATTCGACCGCACGCAGAGACGTGTGGCGCGACAGCGCGGTCATCCGCCCAGTGCGATGTCGGCGACGATCCTGTGGATCTTCCCGTCCTGCATCTCGAACGTCTCGTGGATCGTCGAGGTGGCCAGCCTGATGCCCAGGACGCCGACGTCGAGGACGTAGTCGGCGGTGACGACGTCGCGGGCCACGGTGTAGTGCTCGTTGCGGACGGCCTGGATCACCCGGAACTGCAGTCCGCCGGTGAGGTCCGCCGCGATCTGCGGGCCCGAGAACCCCGTCTTCAGCCCGGCCTCGACGCGCGTGGCGTCGTCGGTGAGCGGCACCTGCGAGCCGTCGTGGCTCACCAGGGCGGCGACGTAGGCCCGGGCGGGGGCGGTGGGTTCGGTCGCGGCGGCGGCGGGCACCCCGACCAGTCCGGCGGCCACGGCGAGAACGAGCGGAACGGCATGGCGACGGAACACGGTGCCCCCTAAGTCAGCAGATGCTTACTTGAGCCGCGACCCTAGATCACCCGTGCGCGGTTACGCTGGCGGGGTGCCCATCGAGACAGGTCACATCCCCACCGGCGACGGCGACGGCTGGACCCGGTGCGACCAGGGCCACAAGCACTGGGGCATCTACGGGGCCGCGGGCCTCCTGCTCTGGCACGGCGACCGCGTCCTGCTGCAGCACCGCGCGCTCTGGAGCCACCACGGCGGCACCTGGGGCATCCTCGGCGGTGCCCGCAACCACGGTGAGACGGCCGAGCAGGCCGCCGGCCGCGAGGCGGGCGAGGAGGCCGGGCTCGACCCCGCGAGCTACACGGTCACCGACCGCTTCGTCGACGACCACGGCGGCTGGAGCTACACCACGGTGATCGCGTGCACCGACAGGGCGCTGGAGCTGACCGGCCTCACCGCGGAGACCCTCGCGGTGCGGTGGGTGGGGGCCGATTCCCTCCACGAGCTGCCGCTGCACCCGGGGTTCGCGGCGAGCTGGGAGCAGGTCAGCGCAGCAGCGCGGCGGGGTCCGGCGTGATGGCGAACGGTGCGGCCGGCTCCAGGAGCTGCCCGGGCTCGGCGCGTCCGGTCTCGACGTAGAGGGCATCATCTCCCCGGTGGGCCGACTGATCGTCATCGAAGGACTGGACGGCGCGGGCAAGCGCACCCTGACCGATACGTTGAGCAGCGAGTTCGGGGCAAGGGTCGCGCGCTTCGCCTTCCCCCGTTACGACGACGACGTGCACGCCGAGCTCGCCCGCGACGCCCTCTACGGCCGGCTCGGGGACCTCGGCGACTCCGTCCACGGCATGGCCGTGCTCTTCGCGCTCGACCGGCGGGCCGCGGCACCGGTGCTCCGCGAGGCGCTGATCGCGCACGACGTCGTGCTCGTCGACCGCTACGTCGCCTCCAACGCCGCCTACAACGCCGCACGGCTGCACCAGGACGCCGACGGCGAGGTGGTGGGGTGGGTGCACGAGCTGGAGATCGGGCGGTTCGGCATCCCGGTGCCCGACCACCAGCTCTATCTGTCCGTTCCGCAGACGGTCGCCGCCGAGCGGGCCGCGCACCGCGAGCGCACCGAGGCGGGCCGCGAGCGCGACGCCTACGAGTCCGACGGCGGGCTGCAGGAGCGCACGGGCGCCGTCTACGCCCAGCTCGCGGACCGGGGTTGGCTGAGCCCATGGACGGTGCTCGACGGCTCCGCCCCGCTCGACGCGGCGGCGCTGGCGGCTCAGCTCCTCGGGTAGACGATCACCTCGGCGTCGTGGCCGGGCGCCCGGCCGAGGCGGGCGTCGCAGGTCAGCAGCGGGACGTCGAGCTGCTCGGCCAAGGCGATGTAGGTGGCGTCGTAGGCGGTGATCGAGTCCCGCAGCTGCCATACCCTGTTCAACAGGGGCCGATGCGGCACGCGAACAACCGGCGCTTCCATCATGAAAGCGACGGCCCGGCCGAGGATCGGCTCCTCGACGGTGCGCGCCGCTCGGCGCAAGGCGTGCAGCGCTTCGATGTCGACAAGCTCGGGTGCCGCTCCGGACCCCGTGCGGATCCGGCGGACGAGTCGTGGGTCCGGGGCGGATCCCAGGGCCAGCTCGACGAGCGCCGAGGCATCGAGCACGAAGGTCGTCACAGGTCGTCGAACCTCGCGTCACGCTCGGCCCGGGCCTCGTCGAAGGCTGCCTCGACGTCCTTCCCGCTGACGCCGCCATAGCGGTGCCGGGACCTGTCGACCCGGTCGAGCCATTCGGCCATCGTCTGCTGCCGGGGCTCCGCCAGCCGGACGAGTTCCCGTCGGAGGTACTGGGTCAGCGACAGGTCCTTCTCCGCCGCACGCTGACGCAGCACCTCGTAGGTGGCGTCGTCCACGTTCCGGATCTGGACGTTCTTGGGCATGACCCGAGGGTACCGAGCGTGCATGCATTGTGGGTGCAGTTCCGGAAATCACGGGTCGCAGGCGGTCGCTGACCAGCCAATGGGATGCTGACCCGATGAAGTCGCGCGTACTGGTGGTCGACGACGACCCGGCACTGGCCGAGATGCTCACCATCGTGCTGCGGGGCGAGGGCTTCGACACCGCCGTCGTCGGCGACGGCACGCGGGCGCTGCCCGCCGTCCGGGAGCTGCGGCCCGACGTCGTCCTGCTCGACCTGATGCTCCCCGGCATGAACGGCATCGATGTCTGCCGGGCCATCCGCTCGGAGTCGGGCGTGCCCATCGTCATGCTCACGGCCAAGACCGACACGGTCGACATCGTGCTGGGTCTGGAGTCCGGCGCCGACGACTACGTCGTCAAGCCGTTCAAGCCCAAGGAGCTCGTCGCCCGCATCCGGGCGCGGGTGCGGCGCACCGAGACCGAGCCCGCCGAGCAGCTGTCCATCGGCGACGTCACCATCGACGTGCCCGCCCACCAGGTCGTACGCGAGGGCGAGCAGATCGCGCTCACGCCGTTGGAGTTCGACCTGCTCGTGGCCCTGGCCCGCAAGCCGCGCCAGGTGTTCACTCGGGAGGTGCTGCTCGAGCAGGTGTGGGGCTACCGCCACGCGGCCGACACCCGGCTCGTCAACGTGCACGTCCAGCGGCTCCGCTCGAAGGTGGAGCGCGACCCGGAGCACCCCGAGGTCGTGCTGACGGTGCGCGGCGTGGACTACAAGGCCGGCCCCCCATGATCGTCGGCACCGTGATGCCGTGAGTGCGCTGGGGGACCGCGCACGGCGGACCGTCGCGCAGGCCCGCGTGGTCGGGGAGGACCTCGCGGAGGCGTTCAACGCGGTCTGGCGCCGGTCGTTGCAGCTGCGGGTCGTGTTCAGCACGCTCGCGCTGTCCACCGCGGTCGTGCTGGTGCTGGGTTTCGTGATCCAGACGCAGATCGCGGGCAACATCCTGGCGGCCAAGCTCGCCGACGCCCAGCACCAGATCGACTCGGGCACCGCGTTGCTGGAACGTGAGCTGGCCAGCGTGGACCCCAGCCGTGAAGGGGCGAAGGGCGAGCTCAACAACGCGCTCGACCAGCTCACCAACGCGCGCGCCGACGACGCGTCGGGCTCTCCCAGCGCGGGCAGCTTCCTCGCGGTGCTCACCAGCACCTCGGGTGACGGCAGCGACTCCGTCGGCCCGCTGGACTCGGTCCCGGCCGACCTGCGCCAGTCCGTGGCGGGAGGAGCGCGGGCCCTGCGCTACAGCACGATCGACGAGCAGGGCACCGAGATCCCCACGATGATGATCGGCCAGCCCGTCCGGACGGCCAACGGTGATCTGGCGTTCTACCTGCTGTTCCCGCTCGACTCCGAGCAGCGCACGCTCGGCCTGGTCCAGAGCACGCTGATCGTCGGCGGGCTCATCCTGCTGCTGTTGCTCGCGGGCATCGCGAGCCTGATCACCCGCCAGGTGGTGCGGCCGATCCGGCAGGCCGCGGAGATCGCCGAGCGTTTCGCCGACGGCCACCTCGACGAGCGGATGCCCGAGCAGGGCGAGGACGAGGTCGCGCGGCTGGGCGAGTCGTACAACGAGATGGCCGGCAGCATCCAGAGCCAGATCCGCCAGCTGGAGGAGTTCGGGGCGCTCCAGCGGCGCTTCACCTCCGACGTCAGCCACGAGCTGCGCACGCCGCTGACCACGGTGCGGATGGCGGCCGACGTGCTCTACGCGTCACGCGACGAGCTGCTGCCGGCGCTGCGTCGCAGCTCCGAGCTGCTGGTCACCGAGCTCGACCGGTTCGAGGCGCTGCTGGCCGACCTGCTGGAGATCAGCCGCCTCGACGCCGGTGTCGCCGAGCTCGGCGCCGAGCGCGTCGACATGCAGGGGGTGGTCTCGCGGGCCGTCGAGGCCGTCCGCGGGTTGGCCGACGAGTCCGCCACCTCTCTCGAGCTGGAGCTGCCGGCGGGCGTCTACGCCGACGTCGACCCCCGCCGGGTCGAACGGATCGTCCGCAACCTGGTGGCCAACGCGCTCGACCACGGCGAGGGACGGCCGGTGCGGATCATCCTCGGGGCCGACGAGGACACCGTCGCCGTGCTGGTCCGCGACCAGGGTGTCGGCCTGCGCCCCGGCGAGGCCGGGCTGGTGTTCAACCGGTTCTGGCGGGCCGAGGAATCGCGCGCGCGGCGCAGCGGGGGCACCGGACTCGGACTGTCCATCGCGATCGAGGACGCCCGGCTGCACGGCGGCTGGCTGCAGGCGTGGGGCGAGACGGGCCGCGGTGCCGCGTTCCGGCTCACGCTGCCCCGCACCGCCGGGGACACCGTCAGCTCCAGCCCGCTCCCGCTCGGCCCCGACGACCGGCCCGGCGTCGACACGCGCGTGCCGGAGGCGGCGGGCTCGGTGCCGACGCCGCCGAGCTGGCCCGTCGTCGCGGAGATCCCGTCGTGGTCCGAGGGCGACGACGTCGGCGAGGAACCGGTCGTCCCCGACGACGTCGGTGTGCCCTCCGGGGACATCCGATGAGGGCCCGTCGCACCACCGTCGTCCTGGCCCTGCTGCTGGTGCTCGCGGGTGTCGCGGGCTGCGCGAGCGTGCCGTCCAGCTCGCCGGTGCAGGTGTTGCGGCAGGTCAGTGTGGGCGACGACGCGGCTCCCCCGCAGGGGCCCACCGAGGGCCTCAACCCGCTCGACCTCGTGCGGGAGTTCGTCAGCGCGTCGGGCAGCAGCACCGACAAGCACGGCGCCGCCCGGCGGTTCCTGGCGCCCGAGGCCGCGGGGTGGAACGACGCCGCAGGCATCACCGTCCTCGACGGCCAGCTCGACACCGTCCCCGCCCCGAGATCCGGCTCCGGCCAGGGCACGCAGGGCGCAGCGGCCGACACCACGACCATCCGGATCCGCGGCACCATGATCGGTCACGTGAACTCGGCCGGGTCCTTCGAGCCCGCCCAGGCCACGTTCCAGCCCGACGTCGACGTCGTGCGCCGCGACGGCCAGTGGCGGATCTCGCGCCTGCCCGACGGTGTCGTCGTCCCGCTGGTGACCTTCCGGGACAGCTACCGGGCCGTGCGCATCTGGTTCGTCGACCCGGTGCGCCGCCTGGTCGTGCCCGACCTGCGCTACGTGCCGAGCGTCCCGGCGAGGGCACAGGCGGCGCGCGTCATCGAACTGCTGCAGGCCGGCCCGTCGTCGGCGTTGGTCGGGGCGGTCGGCAGCCAGATCGACAAATCGGTCCCGCTGCGGTCCAACGTGGCGCTGAGTGCCGACGGCGCCCTCGTCGTCGACCTGACGCGCCTGCCCGATCTCAACGAGGCCGACCGGCGGCTGCTCGCCGCCCAGATCGTGCTGTCGCTGGCCGAGGTCAACGTCGCGCGCGTCCGCCTGCTGGTGGACGGCGAGCCGCTGCTGCCCGGCAAGACCGACTGGACCCGCGACGACGTCACCGACCGGTCGGCCGATGTGCCGCCCGGGGCCGACGTGCCCGCGCTCGTCGTCACCGGTGGCCGGGTGGAGGAACTCATCGGGCCGGCGCCCGCGGCCCCGCTGCCCGGGCCGGTCGGCAACGGCACCTACGACGCCGAGTCGGCAGCGTCCACCGTCGACGGGCAGCGGCTCGCGGTCGTCACCCGCACCGGGGACGGGCGCACACTGCTGGTCGGCGGAGGCCCCGACCGCGGCGTCACCCCGGTCACGCTGAGCGCGAAGACGATGACCCGCCCGTCCTGGACGCCCACCGGCAGCGAGGTGTGGACGGTGCTGAACTCGTCGGTGGTGGCCCGCGTCGCCGTCTCCGACCAGGGGCAGACCCGCACCGGGCAGGTCAACGCCGACGAGCTCACGTCGCTGGGCCCGATCAGCGACCTGCGCCTCTCGCGCGACGGCATGAGGGTGGCTGCCGTCGTCGGGGGCGGCCTCTACACCGCGGCGGTGGCCCGCGGCATCGACGGCGAGGTCGCGATCCGCAACGTGCGGCGGCTGCGTCCCGCCGACCTCGGCCAGGTGGTGGCGGCCGACTGGCGCTCCACCGAGTCGATCGTCGCCATCACCGCAGGCGCCGAACCCCAGGTCACCGAGGTCTCCGTCGACGGGCTCACCGTGGCGGCCGTGCCGGGGAGCAACCTGACCCCGCCGCTGACCGCGGTGGCCGCGGCCCCCAGCCGCCCCACGCTGGTCACCGACCAGGGCGGGGTGTGGAGCTTCGGCGGCGGCGATCAGGGCGCCTGGCGCCAGGTACTGGGCGGCGCCCCGAACGCGGTCCCCAACTACCCCGGCTGACCCGAGCGGTCGGCACGGGTCGCCCGGCCCGGGTGTGGACAACGTCCAGGGCTGTGGACAACTGCCGCCGGGTGTCGGTGCGCTGCGGCAGGCTCGGGGCATGCGGATCCTGGAGATGGGCGCGGCGTTGGTGGATCTCGTGCTGCCCGCCGACTGTGCCGGTTGCGGGGCACCGGAGTCGCCGTGGTGCGGCCGGTGCTCGGGGTGGCTGGGGTCCCGCTCGTCGCCGTGGCTCCCGGGCGGCCCCGAGGTGGTGGCGGCCGGGCGCTACACGGGCCCGCTCCGGTCGGCTGTGCTGCGCTACAAGGAACGCGGTCGCCGGGATCTCGCCGGGCCGCTGGCTGACGTCCTGGGGCCTGTTTTCGAGGAGCTCGGGGGTGGCGGAGTCACCTGGCTCGTGCCCGCCCCGTCCCGGCCGTCCGCCGCGCGGGCCCGCGGCGGCGACCACGTGCTCCGGCTGTGCCGCACACTGGCCGCGGGCCGCGACGACGTCCGGGTCGCCCGTGCACTCCGCCTCACCCGCCGGGCCCGCGACTCGGTCGGCCTCGACGCGGGGCAGCGCGCGGCCAACCTCGCGGGCCGGCTCTGCGTCCGGCCTTCCGCGCTCCCGCCGTCGGGGGAGCGCGTCGTGCTGGTCGACGACGTCGTCACCACCGGGGCCACGCTCCGTGCATGCAGGGCTGCGCTGAACGGGGCAGGAGTGGTCGCTGACGTCGCAGTGGTGCTCTGCGACGCCACGGGCGGTCACACCCGATCATGAAAACAGCGTGGAATCGTAGTGGCCCGCAGACGTCCCGGGAATGTCGTTCGGCGCATCCACCCAGGTAGGGCCACTCGGCGCAGAAGTCTGTTGCGCAACCGTGATCGGGGTTACGGTCGTCCGCATCCGCCGAGGCCCCTATGTGGAGGAACCACCGATCGAGTGCCCGGGTTCGGATATCCCGGGTGCAGTCTGCAACGCCAACCCGACGCCGAAAGCGAGGGAAGTCTGCGTGGAGATCGTTGTCACCGGCCGTAACGTCGAGGTTCCGGAGCATTTCCGGGAACACATCGCCGAGAAGGTCGCCCGCCTGGAACGCTACGACCACAAGATCGTCGGTATGGAGGTGGAACTCTTCCACGAGCCCAACCGGCGCCAGAGCAAGAACTGTCAGCGCGTGGAGATCACCGGCCGCGGCTGCCAGGGAGTGGCCCGGGCCGAGGCCTGCGCCCAGGACTTCTACGCGGCGCTCGACTGCGCCGTGGCCAAGCTCGAGTCCCGTCTGCGACGGTCGCACGACCGTCGCCGGATCACCGGCAGACGCACCCGCGTCACGGTCGGACGGGCCGGCGGCACCGCTGTGCTCGAGGACCTGGAGACGCTGGTCGACATCCCGGGTCCCCGTGGTCACGACGAGCACCTCACACCTGAGGACGAGCAGATACCCGGCCGGATCGTCCGGCACAAATCCCACACGGCCGACCCGATGAGCGTGGACGACGCCCTGTCGCGGATGGAGCTCGTCGGCCACGACTTCTACCTCTTCGCCGACGCCGACACCGGCGAACCCTGCGTCGTCTACCGGCGCAAGGGCTACGACTACGGCGTGATCCAGCTCGTGAGGTAGCTCAACCCTCCGAAGGGCGGCACCGTTCCACCCGGAACGGTTGCCGCCCTTTCGGCGTTGTGGGGGAGGGCCCGGGGGTACTTCGCTACCCTGGGCCGGTGGGGCGCCGTCCTGTGGCGTTCGACCATCCTGACCGCGATCGTGAATGAGGTCGACCAGTGCCGCTCCTGAACCGTCTGCTCCGTGCCGGTGAGACGAAGCTGGTGAAGCGGCTGGGACGTATCGCCGAGCACATCGACACGCTCGAGCCCGACGTCCAGGCCCTCACCGATGCCGAGCTGCGCGACAAGACCGAGGAGTTCCGCAAGCGCTTCGCCGACGGCGAGTCCCTCGACGAACTGCTGCCGGAGGCGTTCGCGGTGGTACGCGAGGCCGCGGTGCGCACCATCGGCCAGCGCCACTTCAAGGTGCAGCTCATGGGCGGTGCGGCCCTCCACCTGGGCAACATCGCGGAGATGAAGACCGGTGAGGGCAAGACGCTCACCTCGGTGCTGCCCGCGTACCTCAACGCCATCTCCGGTGACGGCGTCCACCTCGTCACCACCAACGACTACCTGGCCAAGCGCGACTCCGAGAACATGGGCCGCATCCACCGGTTCCTCGGGCTCTCGGTGGGCGTGATCCTCTCGGACATGACGCCGCTGATCCGGCGCGGCCAGTACCTCGCCGACATCACCTACGGCACCAACAACGAGTTCGGGTTCGACTACCTGCGCGACAACATGGCCTGGAACAAGGCCGACATGGTGCAGCGCGGCCACAACTTCGCCGTGGTCGACGAGGCCGACTCCATCCTCATCGACGAGGCCCGCACCCCGCTGATCATCTCCGGCCCGGCCGAGCAGAGCGCCCGCTGGTACCAGGAGTTCGCGCGCATGGCGCCGATGCTCAAGAAGGACATCCACTACGAGGTGGACGAGCGCAAGCGCACGGTCGGCGTCACCGAGGACGGCGTCTCCCTGGTGGAGGACCAGCTCGGCATCGACAACCTGTACGAGGCGGCCAACACCCCGCTCGTCGGCTACCTGAACAACGCCCTCAAGGCGAAGGAACTGTTCAAGAACGACAAGGACTACATCGTCCGCGACGGGCAGGTCTACATCGTCGACGAGTTCACCGGCCGCGTGCTGGCCGGGCGTCGCTACAACGAGGGCATGCACCAGGCCATCGAGGCCAAGGAGGGGGTGGAGGTCCAGGCGGAGAACCAGACGCTGGCCACCATCACCCTGCAGAACTACTTCCGCCTCTACAGCCGGCTCTCCGGTATGACCGGCACCGCGCAGACCGAGGCGGCCGAGCTCAGCTCGATCTACAAGCTCGGCGTGGTGCCGATTCCCACGAACATGCCGATGATCCGGGCCGACCAGCCCGATCTGATCTACAAGACCGAAGAGGCGAAGTTCGAGGCCGTCGCGGCCGACATCGCGGAGAAGCACGCCAAGGGCCAGCCGGTGCTGGTCGGCACCACGAGCGTCGAGAAGTCGGAGTACCTGGCCAAGCTGCTCGTGCAGCTGCAGGTGCCCCACGAGGTGCTGAACGCCAAGCAGCACGAGCGCGAGGCCACGATCGTCGCGCAGGCCGGGCACGCCGGTGCCGTCACGGTCGCCACCAACATGGCCGGCCGCGGTACCGACATCGTGCTGGGCGGCAACTACGAGTTCCTGGCCGACCTGGAGCTGCGCCGCCAGGGCCTCGACCCCGTGGACACCCGCGAGCAGTACGAGGCCGCCTGGGACGCCACCGTCGCCTCGATGAAGGACCAGGTGGCGGCCGAGGCCGAGGAGGTCAAGAAGGCCGGCGGCCTCTACGTGCTGGGCACCGAGCGGCACGAGTCGAGGCGCATCGACAACCAGCTGCGCGGTCGCTCCGGCCGTCAGGGCGACCAGGGCGAGTCGCGGTTCTACCTCTCGCTGGGCGACGAGCTCATGCGCCGGTTCAACGGCCAGATGGTCGAATCGATCATGAACCGCTTCAACCTGCCCGACGACGTGCCGATCGAGGCGGGCATGGTCACCAAGGCCATCCGCAGCGCGCAGACGCAGGTGGAGCAGCAGAACTTCGAGATCCGGAAGAACGTCCTCAAGTACGACGAGGTGCTCAACAAGCAGCGCACCGTCATCTACGACGAGCGGCGCCGCGTGCTCGCGGGCGAGAACATCCAGGAGCAGATCGACCACATGCTCGAGGACGTCGTGAAGGCCTACGTCGAGGGTGAGACGTCCGAGGGCTACGCCGAGGACTGGGACCTCGACAAGCTGTGGACGGCCCTGCGCACGATGTACCCCGTCGGGATCCGCTGGCAGGACCTGGCGGGCGACGGTGACGACGACGATCACGGCGACCTCTCCGCCGACGCGCTGCAGGCGGCCGTGCTGGCCGACGCGAAGGACGCCTACGCTCGTCGCGAGGCCCAGATCGACGAGGTCATCGGCGCCCAGGGCGGGATGCGGGAGCTGGAGCGGCAGGTGCTGCTGCAGGTGATGGACCGCAAGTGGCGCGAGCACCTCTACGAGATGGACTACCTCAAGGAGGGCATCGGCCTGCGCGCGATGGCCCAGCGCGACCCGCTGATCGAGTATCAGCGCGAGGGCTTCGACATGTTCTCGGCGATGCTCGAGGGCATCAAGGAGGAGACGGTCGGGCACCTGTTCAACGTGGTCGTTCAGGCTGCGGAGCAGCCCGCTCCCGAGCAGGCGGCCGTGGAGGCCGTGGACGCGGCACCTGCCGCGGTCGAGCCCTCCACTCCGGTGGAGGCGCCCCCTGCCGCCGGTCACCACGCCGTCGAGGCCGCTGATCCGGAGACCACGAGCGTGCTGCCCGCGGCCTACCGGGGGGCGAACCAGGCCGACCTCAGCTACAGCGGGCCGACCGAGGACGGCAACGCGGCGCGTCGCAAGCCGGCCGCCAACGGTGCGCGGGGCGGCAACGGTGCGGGCGGCGACGTCGCGGGCCAGCCGTCGCGCAACCGGCCGTGTCCGTGCGGCTCGGGGCGCAAGTACAAGCAGTGCCACGGCTCGCCCACCACCGCCCGTCCCTGACCGTAGGTCCTAACCGAGCCGGAGGGCCGTGCACCGCCACGGCCCTCCGGCGCCGGACTGCTCGAAGCGGGCGGCCAGCGCCCGCACCCGTCCGTCGATGTCACACACCGCGCTCACCTCGGCCGCACCCGCCCGGGGCAGGCAGAGCAGCACCCTCAGCAGCCGGGCCGGGGCGCGGAACCGCCGCTGGCCGGCGGCCACCCGCCAGTAGCGCATCGCCGCGGGATCGAAGTGCCGGGTCAGGTGTGCGGGCGGACGCCTGCCGTCGAGCACCTCCATGGCCAGCCGCAGCGGTCCGGACAGGGCTCGGCGGACCGCGTCGGGGTCGACCCCCACGGGGCCGTCGTCGGCGGGCTCGACGGGAGCAGGGGCCCGCGCCGGCCCGGGTGTCGTGCCGGGCTCCGGCTCGTACCGCATCCGGCGCAGCCGCGGACGTGCGCATCCGGCTGCGGCCGGTGGTGGGGCGAGGAGCGGTGGGTGTTCCAGGGCTGCGCTGGTCATGGACGAAGCGTGCGTATGGACGCCGAGCAGCATTCCCCGATGGATTCGTACGGCACCGAACCGTATGGAGGCGTACGGTTTACGGATGCTGACCGGGCCCGCTCTCGCCGACCACGTGCTGCTGATGCGCGCCGGCCAGGCCGTCGGCCGGGCCCACCAGCAGGCGGCCGCCGAGCACGGCCTGACGAGCACCTCGTTGGGGGTGCTCGACGAGCTGTCCCGGGGTGATGGTGGTGGCGGCACGTCGCACCGCGAGCTGGCGGCCCGCCTCGGGCTCACGCCGGCCACGCTCACCCCGGTGGTCGACGCGCTGGCCGCCTCGGGCGACCTGACACGCGAGCGCGACCCCTCCGATCGTCGGGTGGTGCGGCTGTCGATCACGGCACGCGGCCGGGAGCGGACCGCCGTGGCCACCGCCGGGGTGGAGCAGGCCGTCCGGACCCGGATGCCGGCGCTGCCGCCGGGGAACGCCACGATCGTCCGCGACTACCTGCTCGCGGTGCTGGAGGTGCGGTAGCCGTGCTGCGTGCGCTGGTGATGGACTACGGAGGTGTGATCACCGACGGGCCGCAGGCCCTGGACCTGGTGCTGCGGGCCCGCGCGTGGGGCGTGCCCACCGCGCTCGTGTCGGACGCCCACACCGTGCCGGAGGACTGTGTCGCCGCGTTCGACGTGGTGGTGCTCGGTGCGGCTCTCGGCGTGCGCAAGCCCGATCCCGAGGTGTTCCGCCGCGTGGCCGGCCTGCTCGGCGTCGACGTACGCGAGTGCGTGGTGGTGGACGACCTGGCCCGCAACGTCCGCGGGGCCCGCGCGGCCGGGGCGGTCGGCGTGCTGCACGGGGACGACCTCGACACCACTGTCCGAGAGGTGGAGATCCTGCTGGACATGACAGAGGGGCCACAGGCCGACGGCCCGTGACCCCTCTGGTCGGTCGGTGCGGATCAGGGCTGCGCCGGCGGCTGGCCCTCGGCGGGCGGCGCAGGCGGCGCGGCGGGCGGCGGGGCCTGCGTGGTGTCGCCCTCACCGGTGTGCTGACGTGCCTGACCGACGAGTCCGTCGATCTCGCCGTCGTGGCCCGCGAACTTCTGCTTGGCCATGTCGCCGGCCTTGCCGAGCGCCTGGTCGACCTTGTCGTCGTTCTGGTTCAGCAGCTCTTTGGCCTTGTCGAGGAAACTCATACGTGCACCTTGGCCCGGAACGCGCCCTGACGCCAACGGGGACTCACCCGTTCGGGCGTATGCGTACGTGCGAACTGCGTAGTTCGTCCACACTGTTCACCCCGATGAGCTGCAGCGTCCGCCGGATCTCACCCGTCAAGATCTCGACCGCCTTGGCCACGCCGGCCTGCCCGCCCGCCATCAGCCCGTAGAGATAGGCGCGACCCACGAGCGCCGCGCGGGCGCCGAGCGCGACGGCGGCGAGGATGTCGGCGCCGTTGGTGATGCCGGTGTCGACGAACACCTCCGCCCGGTCGCCCAACGCCTGGACGGTGGGCTCCACCAGCTCCAACGGCACCGGGGCGCGGTCCAGCTGCCGGCCGCCGTGGTTGGACAGCAGCACCGCGTCGGCCCCTGCGGCCACCACGCGCCGCGCGTCGTCGACGCTCTGGATGCCCTTGATCACGAGCTTCCCGCCCCACGTGCCGCGCAGCCAGTCGACGTCGGCCATCGTCAGGGCCGGGTCGAACACCCGGTTGATCATGTCGCTGACCGTGCCGCCGGTGGAGGTCAGGCTGGCGAACTCCAGCGGTTCGGTGGTGAGCAGGTCGAACCACCAGTTCGGGTGCAGCGCGCCGTCGGCGAACGTCTTCAGCGACAACGCGGGCGGGATCGTCAGCCCGTTGCGGGTGTCGCGGTGCCGGGCCCCGCCCACCGGGGTGTCGACGGTCAGCATGATCGTGTCGTAGCCGGCGTCGGCCGCGCGCTGGACGAGGTCCTTGGCGTAGGCCCGATCGCGCCAGATGTAGAGCTGGAACCACTTGCGTGCGTCCGGCGCGGCCGCGGCCACGGCCTCGATGGTGGTCGTGCCCATCGTCGAGAGCGTGTACGGGATCCCGACGTCCTGGGCGACGGCGGCCACGGCCCGCTCGCCCTCGGTGTGCATCATCCGCGTGAAGCCGGTGGGGCCGAAGGCGAACGGCAGGGCGGAGCGGGTCCCGAGGATGTCGCGGCCCAGGTCCACCGACGAGACGTCGTGCAGCACCGACGGCGTGAACTCCACCCGCGCGAACGCCGCCCGAGCCCGGTTGAGCGACAGCTCCCCGTCGGCGGCCCCGTCGGTGTAGTCGAAGACAGCGCGCGGCGTGCGCCGTCGCGCGATGGTCCGCAGATCACCGATGGTGGCGGCCCGCCGCAACCGTCGCTGCGTGGCGTCACGCACAAAGGGAGCCGGCTGCAGCAGAGGCCGCAACTCGGAGGGACGAGGCAACCGCCGCTGAACCATGACGCCCACCCTAGAACGGCGAGTTGACGAAATGAGCACGCCGAGTGTGCCGATTCGGCACGCCGCGGGCTGTGCTCGATCGGCACAGACAGCGTGTCGAAAGGGTCAACTCGCGGGGTGTGGGGCGGGGCGGCGGCGCGCCAGTTCGAACGCCGCCACCGCTCCTGCGCTCGCCACGCCCAGGCTCTCCACCCCGCCGTGCATGGGAATCGCCAGTACGCCGTCGAGGTGGGGGCGGATCGAGTCGGACAAGCCGTCGGTCTCGTTGCCCAGCACCAGCGCGACGCGCCTCGGGAGCTCGGCGGTGAGGAGGGACTCCCCGCCCGCGTCGAGGCCGAAGATCGTGAAGCCGGCGGCGTGCAGGGCCTCGCAGCCCTCCTCGACCGTGGCCGAACGCAGGACCGGAGCCCGGAACGCCACCCCGGCCGACGCCTTGATCATCAGCGGGTCGATGGCGGGCAGGCCGCGGCGGGGGAGCAGCACGCCGTCCAGGCCCGCGGCGGTGGCGCTGCGCAGGATCATGCCGACGTTCGACGGGTTGGTGAGCCGGTCGAGCACCAGCACCGCCACCTGCTCGTTGGCTCCGAGCGTGTCGAGGAACTCCGCTATCGGCGCCATCCGCGGCGCGACGATGTCGGCGAGAACGCCCTGGTCGTGACGCCCGTTACCCGCCAGCACCTTGACCCGGTGGGCGGTGGCGCGCTGCACCGGGACGCCCCGGGAACGGGCTGCGTCGAGGATCTCGCGGGCCGATCCGCCGCGGATGTCCTCGGCGAGAATCACCTTGTCCACGCGCAGCGCGGTGTCGTCGAGGGCCTCCAGCACCGGCTTGCGTCCGTAGACGGTGATGAAGGTGTCTTTCGGCGATCGAGAAGTGGACACGGGGTGAGCCTAGGATCGACGCATGCCGCCCCGGCTCTCCGCCCTCGACGCCTCGTTCCTCTACCTGGAGCAGCCGACCACGCCGATGCACGTCGGCGCCGTCTCGATCTTCCGACGACCGAAGTCCGGGTTCGACTACGACCGGCTCGTCGAGCTCATCGAGCAGCGCATCGCACTGGTCCCGCGCTACCGGCAGAAGGTCCGCCACGTGCCCGGCAACCTGGCGCGGCCGGTGTGGGTCGACGATCCCGAGTTCGACGTCGCCTATCACGTGCGCCGCTCCGCGCTGCCCAAGCCGGGTTCGGACGACCAGCTCACCGAGCTCGTGGCGCGGCTGATGTCACGGCCGCTGGACCACACCCGTCCGCTGTGGGAGATGTACCTCGTCGAGGGGCTGGCGCGGGGCCGTACGGCGGTGCTCACCAAGACCCACCAGGCCATGGTCGACGGCATCAGCGCCATCGACATCGGCCAGGTGATCCTCGACGTCTCCGCCGAGCCGCGCGTGGTGGCCGAGGAGCTATGGATGCCCCGGCCCGAGCCGACCGACGCCCAGCTGATGCTCGGCGCCGTCGCCGAGGCCGTGGCCCGGCCGGGGGAGATCGTCGACAACACGCGCGTCGCCATCGGGGACACCGTGGCCACCGTGGGCAAGCTCGTCGGTGCGGCGGGCCAGCTGTTCTCGATGGCCCGCACCGCCAGCCGCAAGGCCCCCGGCTCGCCGCTCAACGTCGACATCTCCACCCAGCGCCGGTTCGCGATCGCCCGCACCGAGCTCGAGGACTACCGCAAGATCCGGGCCGCGCACGGCTGCTCGGTCAACGACGTGGTGCTCAGCGTCGTCGCCGGAGCGCTGCGGAACTGGCTGCTGTCACGCGGCGAGGCCGTCACCGCGTCGTCGTCGGTGCGGGCCATGGTGCCGCTGTCGGTGCGCGGTGAGGCCGACGTGCCCAGCTCCGCCACGGCCGGCTCCCTCGGCAACCGCGTGTCGTCGTTCCTGGTCGACCTGCCGGTGGGCGAGCCCAGCCCGGTGGTGCGGCTGCATCACGTCACGCACGCGATGCGCGAGCACACGTCGACGGGCCAGTCGGTGGGTGCGGACACCCTGGTCCGCATCGGCGGCTTCGCGCCCCCTACCCTGCACGCACTGGGCGCCCGCGCCGCGAGCGGCATCTCCAAGCGGATCTTCAACCTGGTGGTGACGAACGTGCCGGGCCCGCAGTTCCCGCTCTACGCCGCCGGGGCGAAGATGCTCGAGATGTTCCCGGTGGTGCCGCTGGCGAAGGGGCAGGCGCTGGCCATCGGCCTGACCTCCTACAACGGCGGGGTGTACTACGGCTTCAACGGCGACCGCGACGCGATGGCCGACGTCGACGTGCTCGCCGGCCTGGTCGGGGAGTCGCTCGAGGAACTGCTGGAGACGGTGAGCTGAACGTGCGCGTGTATGTGCCGGCCACGTGGCCGATGTTGCGGACGCTGGTGAAGAACGGGGTGGTGTCCCCGATCGGCGGCACCGCGTTCTCGTTGACGCCGAGGCTGCGCGAGTCCTACACCTCCGGTGACGAGGAGGAGCTCGAGTACGCGGCGCTGTCGGAGGCCGCGCGGGCGTCGCTGCGGCTGCTGTCGGTGGAGTTCGGCCTCGGCGAGGACGGCACCCCGGCCCGGCGGTGCGTCATCGCCGCCGACCTCGACGACGTCACGCTGCGCCCCGACCTCGACGACGGCGCCGTCCGCATCGCCGGGCCGGTGCCGCTGGAGAAGGTGGCGGCCGTGCACGTCGACACAGAGGAGGCCGAGTACGCGGTGCGTCAGGCCTCGGACGCGATCGACTCGGCCGACATGGGCGACCTGGACGCGGAGTTCCTCGTCGGTGAGGCGGAGGACCACGAGCTGGCCTGGTACGACCCGTCCGAGGTGGCGTTCCTGGTGGAGCTGCGCTGACGCGCCCGTGCGCGGATAACGCTGTTCCCGCGGTGATTGCCGCTCACGACCTCTTTCGCCAGGCCGAGTAGGAGCTGACAGCTCCGGTATGCGGGCGGTAGAGCCACGGCCACGGGTGCAGCACCGCAGGCGAGATGGTGTCGGTGAGCCGCCGGAACCCGGGCACCGGCGCGTACGTGACAGCGACCGATCTGCCGGTGAGCTCCGCGGCCACCTCCCCGCGGCGGACCTCGACGCTCCGGCGGCCGGCCAGGTCGGCCAGCGTCTCGGCCAGGAAGACCAGCCGCTTGCCCGACAGCCTCAGCCGCGCGAGCAGCGGCTCGTCGAACACGAAGACGGCGGGCAGGTCCGGGTGTGCGTCGAGGGCCGGGTCGGCGTCACCGAGCGACTCGGCGGTCAGCCAGACGGCGTCCGGCTCGGCGAGCCGGAGCGACGTGCGGGGCCCGCCGGTGGACTCCGGATCGGGATCGTGGCGCAGTAGCGGTTCCGGCTGCGCCGCCGCCTGCGGGGAGTCGGCGGGCCAGTCCTCGATCGGGCACGCGTCGGCCAGCGTGCAGCCCCGGCACAGTTGCGGCGCCCGCTTCTCCACCTGCCACCGCGAGAAGCCGTAGGGCTTGCCGGTGCCCGCGCCGATCGTCCACTGCCAGCCCAGCCGGTTGGCCGCGCGCGAGCCGTCGAGCAGGTGGGCGAAGAAACGGTCCTCGCCGGCGGTCCACTCGGCGCCGGCGCGCACCGTCCACTGCGACGACATCCACATCCGCGTCTGGTTGACCAGCCAGCCGTCGGTCTCCAACTCCTCGACGCACGTGGCGACGCAGTTCATCGACGCCGGCCACGGCTCGTCCCAGGACCGGGCCGGCCGGGCCGGGGCCCGCCGCAACGCCGACGCCGTGCGCCGACCGAGCCGCGCGTAGAGGTGGCGCGCGTACTCCTGCCAGGCCAGCTCGTCGCGGAACTTCGTGCGGTCGCGGGCGGGCGCGTCGGCGGCTGCCGCCCAGGCGGTGGGCAGGTCGATGAGGCCATGGCGGATGTAGGGCGACAGGCGCGTGGCCCCGCGCCGCGACGGCGGCAGCACCTCGTTGCGACGGGCGGCGTAGCCGGTGAGGTCGAGGCCGGCGAGCGCGGCGTCGGCGGCGACCTGCCCGCCCCGGAACGACGGCGAGGGGGTCGGGTCGTCGCAGTAGAGGTCGCCGAGGTGGGTCCGGACCCATTCGGCGACGTCGTCGGGGTCGGGCGTGGGGAGCAGCACCGGACAAGTCTGTGGGCTACCGCCGCGATGCGCGCGATGATCGCCCGGTGGACATCGAGGAGGTGACGCGTGCCGGGCTCGCGTCCGTGGCCCGGCTCGGGAGGGGGCTCGGGCTGCCGGTGGACGACCTGCGCGTGCTCTCGTCCCGGGGGAACCTCCTCGTGCACCTCGCCCCGGCACCCGTGCTGGCCAGGGTGGTGACCCTGACCGCGGCGACCCGGGCGGATCCTGCTGCGTGGGTCGTGCGGGAGATCGGGGTGTCGGCGTGGGCGGCGGGCCGGGGCGGGCCCGTGGCGGCGCCGACCACACTCGTCGATCCGGGCCCGCACGACGTGGACGGGCTCGTCGTGGGACTGATGGAGTTCCGCCCGAGCACGCCGGGGCGCGCGGAGGGGCGCGAGCTGGGGGAGGCCCTCGCGGCGCTGCACGCGGCCACCGCGGGCTATCCGGGTGAGCTGCCCTGGCTGGGCCCGGCCGACGAGCAGGTGCGTGACGCCCTGCGGACGGCTGCCGGGTGGCTGCCCGCGGACACGGTCGCTGCGCTCCACGACCACCACGCGCGCGTGCTCGCCGACCTGGACGGTGCCGGCTCCGCCCCCGTCGTCCTGCACGGGGACGCGCACGCGGGCAACCTGCTCCGGGGCGGGGGCGGCTGGTTCTGGGTAAACCTGGAGGAGACCTCGCTCGGGCCGCCGGAGTGGGACCTCGCGGTGCTGGACGATCCCGTGGCGGTGGCCGCCTACGCGGAACGGACGGGCCGGGCGGTCACCGAGCTCACCCCGTTCCGGGCGGCCCGGGAACTCGAGGCCGTGGCCTGGCTCCAGGTGATGGCGCAGCAGTTCCCCGCGCGCTACCGCCAGGCGGCCGACGAGCGGCTGGCGGCGCTGCTGGGCTGAACTCAGCGGTCGCGGCGCCGGTCCCGCCGATCCCGGCGGCGCTCGTCACGGCGGCGGTCGCCGTCGTTGCCGTCGTGGCGGCTGCCGTACAGCAGCGCGCCCGCGGCCGGGATCAGGAGGAACCACCACCAGCCGCCCACCGTGAAGAACAAGGCGAGCGCCACGAAGGGCATGACGGCCATGACCCGCGGCGCCGCGACGTCGAGGAAGGCGCCTCCCCGCCGGGCCACCGTGCCGGAGTCACCGACCACGGGCATCGCCGCCGTCGGCGGGGGCACGGCCGGCAGCGGCGCGGTGCCCCCGATCGCCGGATGCGGGGCGGGCAGGTCGGTGAACAGCTCCGTCAGCTCGGACGCGACCGAGGCGTTCGCGGCCTTCGCCGAGCGCTCGCCGTACTCCTCCACCCCGATCCGGCCCGCCTCGAGATGGGCGTCCAGCGCCTTCATCGCGGAGTTGCGCTCGCTGGTGCCGATACGCATCGACCCGCTGCCTGTCCCCTCGGTCATGGGCGGCAGCCTGCCACTCGGACGAGGTCAGCGCACCTGTGCGGCGGGCGGGGCGTCGATCTCGACGGGCTGGCCCCAGTCGCGGTAGCTCCCCGTGATGGACAGCGTGCCGATCCCGGGCAGGTCCTGGCGCACCGCGCTGCGGACGGGCCGGTTCTGCGCGTCGACCCACAGGGTCGAGGTGACGGTGGCCAGCCCGCCGCGGACCTGCTGCTCGAGCTGGGCCTTCAGCGTCGGGTCGGTCTCCTGCGCGGCGGCCTTCGCGAGGTCGACGACGATCGCGTAGCGGACGGCCGGATCGCCGTCGATCGTGTCGGGGGTGGCCCCGGAGATCTGCGTGGCGCCGGCGTAGCGGCTGAGCGTGCGCGTGGGGTCGGCGCTCTCCGTGAGCGTCGTGGCCAGCGCGGCCAGGCTCTTCGCGGCCGGATCGGTGCTGGTGGGGTCGACCCGCACCCAGGGGCGTTTCGCTGCGTTCTCGCCCTTCGGTGGCGGAAGCCGCAGGTAGGCGGCGTCAGGCAGAACGATGTAGCTGGTCTCCTGGGGTGCCGCTCCCTTCTGGGTGACGACCTGCGTGAACTGCACGGACACCGCGTTGGTGAGCACGCGCAGCACGCCCTCACCGGTGAACTGGAGGGTGGCGCTTCCCGTGATGTCGCCGCGCAGGCTCAACCGGGCCGTCTGGTCGGTGCGCTGGCGCTCCGCCACGGCGGCGACGAGGTCGGCGATCGTGCTGAAGCGGGCCGGGGCCACCGTGGGAGCCGGCGTGCTCGAACATGCGGTCACCGCGGCAAGGAACAGCACCAACGCAACGACGTGTCTGCCGTACCTCATCAGGGGAGCCTCCACGGTTCGCGGCGGCAACGCGGTAACGCAGCGTTACCGCAGAGCTACTAAGACCCGCCTGAGTGCAACGAGCCGGCCCGGTCGAAGTAACGCCTTCTCGACCAGAACGTCGAGCGCGCACTCGGGATCGGCGGGCGGCCCGAGATGGCCGCAGCCCCGCGGGCAGTCCTCGATGGCGGTGGCCAGGTCGTCGAAGGCGCGGGGGACGTCGTCGGCCTTGACGTGGTTGAGGCCGAACGACCGGATGCCGGGGGTGTCCACCACCCAGCCCCCGCCCCGTTCCTCGGGCAGCGGCAGGGCGAGCGCGGCGGTGGTGGTGTGACGGCCCTTCCCGATGTTCGACACGATGCCGACGGCCCGCGCGGCGTCGGGCAGCACCAGGTTGACCAGCGTCGACTTGCCCACGCCCGAGTGCCCCACCAGAGCCGACACCCGCCCGGCGAGCTGCCGGGCGAGCTGCTCGGGCCACTCGTCGCGGCGCGTCACGAGCACCGGGATGTCGAGCTCGCGGTACTGGGCGGCGAACTCCTCGGGGTCGGCGAGATCGGACTTCGTCAGGCACAGCACGGGGGCCAGCCCACCCGCGTAGGCGGCGACGAGGCAGCGGTCGACGAACCCCGTGCGCGGCTCCGGGTCGGCCACGGCCGTGACGATCACGAGTTGCTCGGCGTTGGCGACGACCACGCGCTCGAACGGGTCGTCGTCGTCGGCCGTGCGGCGCAGCACGGTGGCGCGCTCCTCACGGCGGACGATGCGCGCGATCGTGTCGACGGCGCCGGACAGGTCCCCCACGATGCCCACCCGGTCGCCCACGACGATCGGGGTGCGGCCCAGCTCGCGGGCCCGCATGGCCGTCACCGGCGGGCGGGTGGAGTCGCCGTCGGGGGCACAGGTCCAGCGGCCGCGGTCGACGGTGGTGACCATCGCGACGGCCGCGTCGGCGTGGTCGGGACGGGTCTTGGTGCGCGGGCGCGCGCCGCGGCGCCCGGGCCGGATCCGGACGTCGGTCTCGTCGTACTCCCGCTTGCTCAAGACACGAGCCCTGCCCACCGTCCGGGGAAGTCGGGGATGGTCTTGTCCGTGCATCCGACGTCGTCGATCTCGACGCCGGGCACCACCAGCCCCACCAGTGCACCCGCAGTGGCCATCCGGTGGTCGGCGTAGGCACCCCACAGCCCGCCGTGCAGGGGCGCGGGTCGGATCTCCAGGCCGTCGGGGGTCTCGGACGCGTCGCCGCCGAGCCGGTTGATCTCGGCGACCAGCGCGGCCAGCCGGTCGGTCTCGTGCCCGCGGATGTGGGCCACCCCGCGGATCCGCGACGGGCCGGACGCCAGCGCGGCGACGGCGGCGACGGTGGGGGTGAGCTCGCTGGCGTCGCGCAGATCGACGTCCACGCCGGCGAGCCGGTCGGGCCCGGTGACGGTCATGCCGTCGTCGCCCGCCTCGATCACGGCACCGAACTGGGCCAGCACCGACAGCACCTCGACGCCGGGCTGCGTGGAGCCGGCAGGCCAGCCGGCGACGGTGACCCGTCCGCCGGTGACCGCGGCCGCGGCGAGGAAGACGGCGGCGTTGGAGAGGTCGGGCTCGACCGCCCAGTCGCGCGGCCGGATCGGGCCCGGCGCGACGCGCCAGGTGTTGGCCTCGCTGTCGTCGACGTCCACGCCCGCGGTGCGCAGCATGTCCACGGTCATCTCGATGTGCGGCAGCGACGGCACCGGCTTGCCGTCGTGGTGGACGGTGAGGCCCTTCTCGAAGCGCGCGGCGGAGAGCAGGAGACCCGACACGAACTGCGAGGACGCCGACGCGTCGATCACCACGTCGCCGCCGTTGAGTGCCCCGGTGCCGTGCAGGGTGAACGGCAGGCCGTCGCCCTCGATGCTCGCGCCCAGGGCCCGGAGCGCGTCCAGGACCGTGCCCATCGGACGGTTGCGGGCCGCAGCGTCACCGTCGAAGGCGACGGGCCCGTCGGCCAGCGCCGCGGCGGGCGGGACGAAGCGCATGACGGTGCCGGCGAGGCCGCAGTCGACGGTGCCGCCGTGCAGGCGGTCGTAGGGCGCGACGGTGACGTGCTCGCCGTCGACCGAGAGGGGAACGCCGAGTGACCGGAGCGCACCGATCATCAGTGCGGTGTCGCGCGTGGCGGGCGCCCCGGACACGGACGCGGGGCCGCCGGAGAGGGCGGCGAGGAGCAGCGCGCGGTTGGTGACGGACTTGGAGCCGGGCACGGCCACCCGGCCGCGGACGGGGCCGGAGGCGAGCGGCGCGGGCCAGGAGGAGGTCACGGGAGACATGATCCCCCATCCCCGGTCAGGCCGGGGGCGCACCGCCGAGCAGGGTGACGATCTGGGCCATCCCGGATCGCATCTCGGCGAACCCGTCCCGATCGGCTCCACCCGCCGGCACCCGAGCTGCAGCTGCGCCGTTGCCCGTCCCGGCCAGCCGCTCCTGTAGCCGGGCGACCTCATGTTCGAGCCGCACCACACGGGCCTCGATGTCCTCGGGACCGCTCACAGAGGTGAGAATACGACGCCCACCGCCCACCTCGTGGGCAGTTGCGGCAACTGGGAGCATGGACCCCATGTGCGGTCGCTATGCCTCCATCAAGGCCCCCGCGGACCTGGCCGACGAGTTCCGTGCCGTCGACGCCACCGAGGGGGTCGAGCCCGACTACAACGTCGCCCCCACCAAGAACGTGGTGGCCGTGGTGGCGCGCCACCCCCGAGACGCCGAGGGCACGCCCGACCCCGACACGACCGAGCGCAGCCTGCGCGTCGTGCGCTGGGGGCTGGTGCCGTCGTGGTCGAAGGACCCGAAGGCCGGTGCTCGCATGATCAACGCCCGGTCGGAGTCGGCGGCGGAGAAGCCCTCGTTCCGCAAGGCGTTGCAGGCCCGGCGCTGCCTGCTCCCGGCCGCGGGCTGGTACGAGTGGCAGCGGGGCCCCGACCACAAGCAGCCCTACTACACCCACTACGCCGACGGGTCCTCACTCGCGATGGCCGGGCTGTGGGAGTTCTGGAAGCCCAAGGACGACCCCGAGGGCCTCTACCCCGACGGCCTGGTCACGGCGTGCGTCCTGACGACGGCCGCGGTCGGCCCGCTCGCCCAGGTGCACGACCGGATGCCGCTGGTGCTGCCGCCGTCGGCCTGGGAGGCATGGCTGAACCCCGACGCGGGCAGCGACTCCGTCACGGACCTGATCGTGCCGCCGTCGGTGGGACTGGTGGCCACGATGGAGCTGCGGCCGGTGTCGGCGCTGGTGAACAGCGTCCGCAACAACGGCCCGGACCTCCTCGCGGAGATGGCCGTCGAGGACGTGGCGGAGCCCCTGCAGCTCGACCTGCTCGCCGGCCCGAACCCCCAGTGACCGCCGTCCCCGCTCTCATCCCCGCCCCCCTTTCCGTCACCTGGTCACTTGTGGCTGATGTGGGTCCCCTCCGGACAGCCACTGGTGACCATGTGGCCGGGGGTGGGGGGTGACCCAGGAAGTGGATACGCCGCACGGTCCGGCCCGGATCACGCGTCACGACGCCGGCGACGCCCGCGCCGTCCTGCTGCTCGGGCACGGCGCCGGCGGGGGCATCACGGCGCCCGATCTCGTCGCGGCCACGGCCGCCGCGCTCGGGAGCGGCATCTCGGTCGTCCTCGTCGAGCAGCCCTACCGCGTCGCCGGCCGCCGCGCTCCCGCCCCGGCGGGGCAGCTCGACGCGGCGTGGCTGGCGGTCGTCGAGCACGTCCGCACCGACCTCCCGCTGATCTTCGGTGGTCGCAGCTCAGGAGCCCGGGTGGCCTGCCGCAACGCCACGGCCGGCGGCGCCATCGGGGTGCTGTGCCTGGCCTTCCCTGTGCACCCGCCCGGCAGGCCCGACAAGGACCGCCTCCACGAACTGGCCGCCCCGACCGTCCCGGTGCTGGTGGTGCAGGGCGAGCGCGACCCGTTCGGCGTGCCGCCCGAGGCCCCCGGCCGCGAGGTGGTGCTGCTGCGCGGCGACCACTCCCTGAAGTCCGACACCCCCGCCCTCCGCGCCGCCGTCGGAACCTGGCTCGCCCACCTCCCGGCGAGTTGACGATTTCGACACGCTGTGTTCGCCGTTTCTCGCCGTGAGTCCGCCGCTCCGTCCGTCGAGGGCGTGCCCGATCAGCGAACTCGGTGCGCAGGATGGCGAACTCGCCGTGTCGAGATGGTCAACTCGCGGGGCTACGGGGTGGCGATCGGGGCGAACACCGCGCCCGTCAGGCGGGCCAGGTCCGCGGGGGACAGTTCCACCTCAAGGCCGCGCCTCCCGCCGCTGCAGTACATCGTGGTGAGCACCTCGGCGGAGGCGTCCAGCACCGTGGGCAGGCGTTTGCGCTGCCCCAGTGGGGAGATGCCGCCCGCGACGTAGCCCGTGGCCCGCTCGGCGGCGGTGACGTCGGCCATCTTCGCCCGCTTGCCCCCGACAGCCGCGGCCAGTGCCTTGAGATCGAGCATCGCCGACACCGGCACGACGCCGACGGTGAGCGCGCCGTCCACCTCCGCGACGAGCGTCTTGAACACCTGCGACGGGTCGAGCCCGAGGATCTCGGCCGCCTCGGGACCGTACGCCGCGCCCCCGCCGTGCTCGTAGGTATGGGTGCGGTGCTCCACCTTCGCCTTGACCAGCAGAGCCGTCGCCGGAGTTCCTTTGCCTGCCACGTCACGGAAGCGTAAGGGAATCACTCGGCGGGGGTCCGTGTTGGACACCAACGTGACGCACGCAGTGATGGAGGCCCCGGTTCCGGTGAGGGACACGCGGCCGACGAGCCGGACCAGGACGGAGCGCGTACGCTCGCCCCGTCATCCGGTTGCCGCAGCGGTGACCGTCCCCCAGGTCGCGCCCGGCGCGATCCGGCGCGAGAGGAGCACGGTGCCCGGCACCGAGCAGGCGGCCGAATCCGCGGCAACCACCGCCCATGAGGCGCAGGTCGACGCACCTGTCGACATGGAGCAGGAAACCACCGAGGAGCGGGCCGCGCGTTTCGAACGCGACGCCATGCCGCTCCTCGACCAGCTCTACGGCGCTGCCCTGCGGATGACGCGCAACCCGGCCGATGCCGAGGATCTCGTGCAGGAGACGTTCCTCAAGGCCTACTCGGCCTTCCGGACCTTCCGCGCGGGCACCAACCTCAAGGCCTGGCTGTACCGCATCCTCACCAACACCTACATCAACGGCTACCGCAAGAAGCAACGTCAGCCGTTGCAGTCGTCCGCCGACGAGATCACCGACTGGCAGGAGGCGCAAGCCTCCGAGCACACGTCGCGCGGCCTCCGCTCGGCCGAGGTCGAGGCGCTGGACCTGCTGCCCGACAACGACGTCAAGTCGGCGCTGCAGGCACTGCCCGACGACTTCCGGATGGCGGTCTACCTCGCCGATGTCGAGGGCTTCGCCTACAAGGAGATCGCCGACATCATGGGCACCCCGATCGGCACCGTGATGTCGCGGTTGCACCGGGGCCGTCGCCAGCTGCGCGACATGCTCACCGACACCGCACGCGACCGCGGCTTTCTTCGTGGAGAGCAGGGCCTGCGTGGCGAGAAGGCCCAGGAGGTCACCTCATGAGCTGCGGCGACCACCACGACACGAACTGCTCCGAGGTACTCGCCGAGGTCTGGCTGTTCCTCGACCAGGAGTGCAACGAGGACCGCCGGGCCCTGCTCGCCCAGCACCTCGACGAGTGCCAGCCGTGCCTCGCCGAGTACGGGCTGGAGGAGAAGCTGAAGAAGCTGCTGGCCACCAAGTGCGGCGGTGAGCACGCCCCGCTGGGGCTGAAGGACAAGTTGCGCCAGCAGATCCGCGTGGCCGTTCTCGAGCAGGCCGACGTCACGGTGGCGACGGGCCCGGAGGGCACCACCACCACGACGGTGGAGGTGCGCAGCGTGCGCATCGAGCAGCGCGGCTAGGTCATCAGAACAGCAAGAAGCCCGGTGGAGATTCTCCACCGGGCTTCTCCGTGTCACGGAGTCACAGTTACCAGCCTCACGTGTTGGGCTTCTTGCCGTGGTTGGCGCCCTTCTTGCCGCGGTCGCGACGCTTGCGTGCACGCTTCGACATGCTTACCTCCTTCGTTCGCTCGTCTGGGGCCAATGATCCCACGTGGTTGGATGGGATCTACGAGCGCGGGGAGTGGGAGGCCGGTTCAGACGTGTCCACCTTGAGTGAGCTGCTCGCCGAGCACACGCAGCTGTCCGGCGACGCCGTCGAACATCTGCAACGTGTGGTGGCCGAGTGGCAGTTGCTGGCCGACATGTCCTTCGCCGACTTCCTGCTGTGGATCCCGCTCGGCGGCGCCGATGTGGGGGTCGACAGCGAGTTCCTCTGCGTGGCCCAGGCCCGGCCCACCACCGGACCCACCGCGCATCCCGAGGACATCGTGGCCGCGCGCGTGGTGGCCGCGGACAACCCCCAGCTGCGCCGCGCCATCGTCGAGGGCCGCATCTGCCGTGAGGAGAACCCGCGCTGGCACCTGGAGGTTCCGGTGCGCTCGGAGACCATCCCGGTGCGCCACGGCGGCTCCGTGATCGCCGTGCTGTCGCGGGACACCAACCTGGCCATGCCGCGGGTGCCCAGCCCGCTGGAGATCGCGTACCTGGGCTGCGCGTCGGACCTGTGCCAGATGGTGGCCGACAGCACCTTCCCACCCCGGGCGTCGGTCGTGGGCGCCGACACCAGCCCGCGTGCGGGTGACGGTCTCATCCGGCTCGACGCCCTCGGCCTGGTCGCCTACGCGAGCCCCAACGCGCTCTCGGCGTACCACCGGATGGGGCTCGCGGCCGACCTCGTCGGCGTCTCGCTGGCCCAGGCCACCCGTGAGCTGGTGCACGACCCGTTCGACGCCGCCGAGGTGGCGGCCCGCATCGCCGCCGCGCTGGACGGTCGGAACTCGTTGCGGATGGAGGTTCGGGCCCGCGGCGCCGTGATGCTGGTGCGGGCCCTGCCGCTGCGCCCGCGGGGTGACGCGGCCGGCGCGCTCGTGCTCGTCCGGGACGTCACGGACCTGCGCCGGCGCGATATGGCGCTGCTGAGCAAGGACGCCACCATCCGGGAGATCCACCACCGCGTGAAGAACAACCTGCAGACCGTGGCCGCGCTGCTGCGCCTGCAGGCCCGCCGCACGGCGATCCCGGAGGCCCGGCGGGCGCTGGCGGAGAGCGTGCGTCGCGTGAACTCGATCGCTCTGGTACACGAGACGCTGTCGGTGTCGGTGGCCGAGCGCGTGGACCTCGACGAGCTCGTCGACAAGGTGCTGCCCGCCATCGGCGACGGCGCCACGGCCGAGGTCCGGGCCAAGGTCCGCCGCGAGGGCAGCTTCGGCACGCTGCCGGCCGCACTGGCCACGCCGCTGGTGCTCGTGCTCACCGAACTGGTGCACAACGCCCTGGCGCACGCCTTCGATCCCGGCACGGCAGGCGAGGTGGTGGTGTCGGCCACGCGGTCGGCCGCGGCACTGGACGTGGTGGTGTCCGACGACGGCCACGGCCTGCCGCAGGGGTTCGATCTGGCCACGTCGGACGGGCTGGGGCTGCAGATCGTCCGCACCCTGCTCGACTCGGAGCTGGACTCCGCTCTGCAGGTGCGGGCCCGCTCCGGAGGTGGTACGGAGGCCGTTATCAGGCTCTCTCTGCGGGGGCGTTAATCTACTGTTCGTGGTCGAGATCTCCTGGTCGAAACGAGGAGTCCCGACTCCCCTCCGGAGCTGCTCCAGTGTGCGCCCGGCGGAACGACCGAGGGCCCGGAACCGGGTCGTGTCCGGTTTCGGGCCCTCGGTGGGGGAGGCTCTGTACTTCTTCTCGGTTGGTGCTTCAGATCAGGCGGTACGCGCACGCGTACGTGCGTTGCGGCGCTTCAGTGCACGCCGCTCGTCCTCGCTCATGCCGCCCCAGACGCCTGCGTCCTGGCCGCTCTCCAGTGCCCACGTGAGGCACTCGGTGACCACGGGGCAGCGCCGGCATACGGTCTTGGCTTCGGCGATCTGCAGCAACGCCGGACCGCTGGTCCCCACAGGGAAGAACAGCTCGGGGTCCTCGTCGCGGCAGATAGCGCGGTGACGCCAGTCCATGTTGCTCTGCTCCTCGTACTTGCGCGATCGGGGTCGCGCCGATCGTCTGTCACGGTGTTTCCGCGCTTGTGAATGATTTCACGAGCGCGCTCGATCTTCAAGGGTCGAGGGCTGATCGGGTGAGTTAGTTACTCAACTCACCTACCCACCGCAACGAGTGTGGCCACGATCGGTTACTCATCGTGTCTCGCTGTGGTGAACGACCAACCTCGAACCGCCCACGGGATCCCGGCTACCCGATCTCCCGACGGACCATGCGGTCGACCCCGGTTTCCCGGGGGCTTCCGCGTTCGTTCGTTCCGCCTGACCTACCTTGGGCCACTGTTTGCCCTGGTGCGACCCCTTATCGGCCCGACGGTCCGCGCGCATCGGTGAATGGACACGTTCTGTCACTCGGCCGAGTGACAGAAGGGGGCCAGGTGCGACGAGCTGCGGGTCTGGTACGACGACGCGTAGCGCCACGGTCACGGCCCGAAGTGCCGACAGTGGCCCCACGAGGGGTCCCGACGGTGCAACGGCGGGTCGGCGCCGGACATTCCGCCCAGCTGACCAGGCCTATCCTGGACGTCGTGATGATCGAACGGGTGCCGGGCCCTCCGCGGCAGGTGCGGATCTCCGGAGTGCTGGTGGCGGTGCAGGCCCTGGCGGCGATCGGGTTCGCCGTCGTGATCGGGGTGCAAGCGGCCCAGCTCGCCCTGCCGGTCTCGGCGGTGCTCGGCGAGACCGCCTTGTTCGTGGTCATCGGGCTCGTTCTGCTCGGGGTGGGTATCGGGCTGCTCCAGGGACGCCGCGGGGCGCGCACGCCCGCCATCGTCGCCCAGCTGCTGCTGCTGCCGGTGGTCTACTCGCTGATCGGCCCGTCGCAGCAGCTGCTGCTGGGCATCGCCACGGGCGTCTACGTGGTGGCCACGTTCCTGCTGCTGATCAGCGAGCCGTCCAGGATGTGGTCCATGGGGCTCGGGGACCGGTCCCACTAGCCCACGGCCTCGAACGGGGTCATAGAGCAACGACGTCAGCGAGCGACCAACCCCGTCTTCACCCCGGAACGGGCCGCCCACCAGGGCGATATGGGACCGGAGCCTGTCCCGTGGATCTCCAGCCGGCTACGCGACGCCCAGCCAGGCACCTCGCGGCGTTGTCGTCGTCCCTGATCCAACACCGGGATCAGGGACTCCTCCGCCTTGCGAGGCACCTACCTGGCCGCCGCTCGCTCGGCATAGATCCACGGGACAGGCTCTGATATGTAGTGCTCCTTGTCAAGAGGACAGGGTGAAGCGGCGTCCACGACCGTCGCCGTGGACACCGCTTCGTGACCGGTGATCATGGTGGTGGCGAGCGTGTCGGTATCGACGCGTCGTCAGTCTG
>JBBRLM010000051.1:0-52626 GCA_038231335.1 Mycobacteriales bacterium | reverse complement strand
GGTGACCTCGGTCATCGACGGGTCGAAGAACAGCCCCAGGAAGGTGCCCGTGACCAGCAGCACGATGAAGCTGTAGAGCGCGACCTCGCCGAGCATGAACGACCAGTGCGTGGGGAAGACCTTGTTGAACTGCTTCCGCATTCCCGCGGCCGGATGGAAGCGCTGGTCGAGCTCCTCGAGTGCCGTCCGCATGATCCCCCCAGGGTTTCTACGTGTGGTAGAAAATGAGGCTAGCGCGACGGCCGTCACACTACAAGTGTAGTTTCGCTCCGGTGTCGACGGAACGGGTGCGCGCCATCGGGGACGCGGCGATCGCGGTGCTGGCCGACGGCGGGAGCCGCTCGCTGACCCACCGCGCCGTCGACGAGCGGGCCGGCCTGCCGAAGGGGGCCACGTCCAACGTCGCGCGCACCCGTGTGGCGCTGCTGGAGCTGACCGTCGTGCGTCTGGCGGAGCTGGATCTCGCCGCGTTCGGAGCGGTCACCCCGCACAGCGCGGACGACCTGGCCCAGGCCCTCGCCGTCGCCACGCAGGCCGTCCTGACCACGCGCCGGTCGCAGACCATCGCGCGCTACGAGCTCACACTGGAGTCCACCCGCCGTCCCGAGCTCCGCGCGCACCTCGCCCGGGAGGGCGACGTCCTGCGCGCGGCCTCGCGGGAGGTGCTGGTGGCCCTGGGCTCGACCGCTCCCGACCGCCACACCCGCCAGTTGCTCGCGCTGCTGGAGGGACTGGTGTTCACCACGTCGATCGACGGGCAGCCGTCGCCGGGTCGCGCGGAGCTGGCCCTGATGTTCACCGACCTGCTGGCCGGTCAGTCCCTCGCGTAGGACTTCAGGGCGGGCTCCGCGGGCACGTGCGGGTAGAGCAGGACCTTCTGGACGGCGCCCGCCGCGTAGGTGGCGAAGTCGGTCGGGAGCGTCACCGGGTTCACGCCCTCGTGGTAGAGCGTCGCGCAGACGGCGCGGTCGATGCGGGCCGGGTCGGCCGGGCCGTCGTGGTCGAGGGCATCGGTCACCAGGGCGTAGCCGACCGGGTCGATCGAGCCCATGCTCAGGTGCTCGGCGACGTGCACCGGGCAGACCTCCAGCGTCGAGATGTTGGCCCGTCGGCCGTCCCCGGTGTTCAGCGACGAGCTGGCTGCGGGCGGCAGGTTCGGCACGACCACCTCGTCGAGCGGCGTGGAGATCGACGTGTAGTCGATGCCGGGAAAGGTCTCCGGGCCGGAGTTGAGCGCCGCGAGGAACCGCGAACCCGTCTGCTGCTGCCAGAGCGCGGGCGCGCAGGCGGCCGTCAGGGGAGTGCACGTGGCGTAGGCGTCGAGGGTGCCGTGGTTGGACGGGTCGAGGCCGATCACCTCGTCGACGTCGCGGCGGGTGTCGGGCCAGTACTTCAGCGCCCACCGGCCGATCATGCCGCCCTGGCTGAACCCGACGATCTTCACGCGCTTCCCGGACCGGTCCGCCATCGTGCGCAGGGCGTGGACGACGTACTCGGCGGAGACCTGGATGTCGCTCATGCCGTGGTTGGGCAGGGTCACGGCGCAGTAGGGCCGGTCGCGCAGCCGGAACGCCGGCTCGTAGTTGAAGGAGAAGTTCTCCTGCGCGGTCAACGTGGTGCCCGGGATCAGCAGGATCGGTGCGGCGCCGGACGTGAATGCGCCGGGCGAGCAGTCGAGGCTGCTCGCCAGCGCCGCGGCCGGGACGTCGAGCGGCGGCCCCTCGGGCGCGGCCTGCGCCGTCGACATGGTGGCCAGCACCGTTCCGATCACGACCGCCGCGGCCACCGCCGCCTTCACCGCACGCTGCACGGAGCGATCAACGACGGGCGATCTTGCGGGGTACGCCCGGAGCGAAACCGGTTTGCCTAATGAGTGCGCACTCATCTACGGTTCGCCGGTGGTCGCCAGAGAGAACCGTGCCGTGCGGATGGCGCCCGACGATCGTCGGGCGGCAATCGTCGACGCCACCCTGCCCCTGGTGCTCCAGCACGGCTCCGGGGTCAGCACGCGGCAGATCGCCGAGGCCGCCGACGTCGCCGAGGGCACGATCTACCGGGTCTTCCCCGACAAGGACGCGCTGATGGCGGCGGTCACGGAGAAGGCGTTCGACCCGCAGCCGATGCTCGGCGAGCTGGCGGGGATCGACCGGGGGCTGCCGTTGCGGGAGCGGCTCGTCGCCGCGGTGGTCATCATGCAGCGCCGGCTCAACGGCGTCTTCGGGCTGATCGACGCGCTCGGCTGGACCGGGCCTCCGAAGGACCACGACCATCGCAGGTCCGACTCGGTGAACGAGGCCCACCGCGCCGCCATGATCGAGCTGATCAGCCCCGACGCCGCCGATCTCCGCGTGGACGCGGCCGAGGTGGCCCACGTCCTGCGCCTGCTCGTCTTCTCCGGCACCCACCACCGCATCACCCAGGGGCGGCCGCTGACCGCGGAGCAGATCGTCGCGATCCTGCTCGACGGCCTGCTGGTCCGACGACCCGCCATGGAGGACTCACCATGCTGATCCGACTCCTGCGCAGCCACCTGCGCCCCTACTCCCGACTGCTGTGGGCCGTCGTCGCCCTCCAGCTGGTGGGTACGATGGCCGCGCTGTACCTGCCGAGCCTCAACGCCGACATCATCGACGAGGGCATCGCCAAGGGCGACACCCCCTACATCCTGGGCGCCGGCGGCTGGATGCTCGTCGTCACGCTCCTGCAGATCGTCTGCTCCATCGCGGCGGTCTGGTTCGGCGCGCGCACCGCCATGGGCTTCGGCCGCGACGTGCGGTCGTCGGTGTTCCACCAGGTCGGCCGGTTCTCGGCCCGCGAGGTCAACCGCTTCGGGGCGCCGTCGCTGATCACCCGCAACACGAACGACGTGCAGCAGGTCCAGATGCTCGTGCTGATGTCCTGCACGATGCTCGTCTCGGCCCCGATCATGTGCGTCGGCGGCGTGATCATGGCTCTGCGCGAGGACGCCGGGCTGGCTTGGCTGATGGGCGTGTCCGTGCCGGTGCTCGTCATCGCCATCGGGCTGGTGATCATCCGGATGGTGCCGAAGTTCCGGCTCATGCAGGTCCGCATCGACGCGGTCAACCGCGTGCTGCGCGAGCAGATCACCGGCATCCGCGTCGTGCGGGCGTTCGTCCGCGAGCCGCAGGAGACCGCGCGGTTCGGGGTGGCCAATACCGAGGTCACCGACGTCGCGATGAGCGCGGGCCGGCTGCAGGCGCTGATCTTCCCGATCGTCACGCTCGTGCTCAACGTGTCCAGCGTGGCCGTGCTGTGGTTCGGCGCCGCGCGCATCGACGCCGGTGAGATGCAGGTCGGGGCGCTCACGGCGTTCCTGGCCTATCTGCTGCAGATCCTGATGGCCGTCATGATGGCCACGTTCATGGCGATCATGATCCCGCGCGCGTCGGTGTGCGCCGAGCGCATCACGGAGGTGCTCGACACCGAGTCCTCGGTCGCCCCGCCGCGGCGGGCCGTCACGCCGGCCGTCAGGACAGGCGAGCTCGTGCTGGACGGGGCGGGGTTCCAGTACCCCGGCGCGTCGGCGCCGGTGCTCTGCGACGTCACGTTCACGGCGTCGCCGGGCCGCACCACCGCGATCATCGGCAGCACCGGGGCCGGGAAGACCACGCTGATCTCGATGGTGCCGCGGCTGTTCGACGCCACCGCGGGGTCGGTGTCGGTGGACGGCGTCGACGTCCGCGAGATCGATCCGGAGGACCTCTGGGGCCGCATCGGGCTGGTGCCGCAGAAGCCGTTCCTGTTCTCGGGCACCGTCGCGAGCAACCTGCGCTACGGCAACCCCGACGCCTCCGACGACGATCTGTGGGAGGCGCTGCGCGTCGCGCAGGGCGAGGACTTCGTGCGCGCCATGCCGGATGGCCTGGACGCGCCGATCTCCCAGGGCGGCACCAACGTCTCCGGCGGCCAGCGCCAGCGCCTCGCCATCGCCCGCGCGCTGGTCCGCAAGCCGGAGATCTACCTGTTCGACGACTCCTTCTCCGCGCTCGACCTCACCACCGACGCGAAGCTGCGGGCGGCGCTCAAGCCCGTGACGGCCGCGGCGACGGTGGTGATCGTCGCGCAGCGCGTGTCCACCATCCGCGACGCCGACCAGATCGTGGTGCTCGACGGCGGGGTCGTGGTGGGCATCGGCCGCCACGACGAGCTGCTCGAGCGCTGTCCCACCTACGTCGAGATCGTCGAGTCCCAGCTGAGCGTGGAGGTCGCGGCGTGACCACGACTGAGAACAAGTCGGGAAGCAAGCCGAAGCAGGACGAGGACACGGTCCAGGCCGCTCGCGGTATGGCGGCCCAGCGCCGTGGCGGCGGACCACCGTGGGCCGGGGCCGGGGCACCTGCGGAGAAGGCGTCGGACTTCGGGCCCTCGGCCAAGCGCCTGGCCGCCCGGCTGACCCCGGAGCGGTCCGGCGTCATCGCCGTGATCGTCCTGGGCGTGGTCAGCGTGGCGCTCAACGTGCTGGGCCCGAAGATCCTCGGCGCCGGCACCGACCTGATCTTCGCCGGCGTCATCGGCAAGCAACTCCCGGCCGGCGTCAGCGCCCAGCAGGCCGCGGACGCGGCCCGGGCGGCCGGCAACGACACGATCGCCAACATCATCATCGCGCAGAACGTGATCCCGGGCGTCGGCATCGACTTCACCGCGCTGGGCAAGGTACTGCTCGGCGTCATCGCGATCTACCTGGGCTCGGCCGTGTTCGGCTACCTGCAGGGCTACCTGCTCAACGGCATCGTGCAGCGCACCGTGTTCAACCTGCGCCGCGAGGTCGAGAACAAGATGAACCGGCTGCCGCTGCGCTACTTCGACGGCCAGCAGCGCGGCGAGGTGCTCAGCCGCGTCACCAACGACATCGACAACATCTCCACGAGCCTGCAGCAGACGATGAGCCAGCTGCTCACCTCGCTGCTGACGATCGTCGGCGTGCTGGCGATGATGCTGTTCGTCTCGCCGCTGCTCTCGATCATCGCGGTCCTCACGATCCCGGCGTCGCTGTGGCTGACCAGGGCCATCGCGAAGCGCTCGCAGAAGCAGTTCGTGGCGCAGTGGCGCCACACCGGTCAGCTGAACGGGCTGATCGAGGAGGCGTTCACCGGCCACGAGCTGGTGCGCGTGTTCGGCCGCACGCAGGAGGTGGAGGCGCAGTTCGCGAAGCGCAACGAGGACCTGTTCGGCGCCAGCTTCGGGGCGCAGTTCATCTCCGGGATCATCATGCCGTCGATGATGTTCATCGGGAACATCAACTACGTACTCGTGGCCGTCATCGGTGGTTTCCGCGTGGCGTCGGGGTCGATGAGCCTCGGTGACGTACAGGCGTTCATCCAGTACTCCCGCCAGTTCACCCAGCCCCTGACCCAGGCGGCGTCGATGGCCAACCTCCTGCAGTCCGGCGTGGCGTCGGCGGAGCGGGTGTTCGAGCTGCTCGACGCGCAGGAGCAGAGCCCCGACCCGGTCCCGGCGCAGGTCCGCAGCGAACGCAGCGGCCGCGTCGCGTTCGAGAACGTGAGCTTCCGGTACCTGCCGGAGCGCCCGCTCATCGACGACCTGTCACTGGTGGCCGAACCGGGGCAGACCGTCGCGATCGTCGGACCCACCGGCGCGGGCAAGACCACGCTGGTGAACCTGATCCTGCGGTTCTACGAGCTCGACGGCGGCCGCATCACCCTCGACGGCGTCGACACCGCCGCCATGACCCGGGCGGACCTGCGCTCGGGCATCGGCATGGTCCTGCAGGACACCTGGCTGTTCGGCGGCACGATCCGCGACAACATCGCCTACGGCAACCCGGACGCCACCGAAGAACAGTTGATGGCGGCGGCCACGGCCACCTACGTCGACCGGTTCGTCCGCGCCCTGCCCGACGGCTACGACACCGTGATCGACGAGGAGGGCTCCAACGTCAGTGCGGGGGAGAAGCAGCTGATCACGATCGCGCGGGCGTTCCTCGCCGATCCCTCACTGCTGATCCTCGACGAGGCCACCAGCTCCGTCGACACCCGCACCGAGGTGCTGGTACAGCGGGCGATGGCGGCGCTGCGCAGCGACCGCACGAGCTTCGTGATCGCCCACCGCCTCTCCACGATCCGCGACGCCGACCTCATCCTGGTGATGGAGTCGGGCAGCATCGTGGAGCAGGGCAACCACGAGCAGCTGCTCGATGCCCGTGGCGCCTACTACCGCCTCTACAACGCGCAGTTCGCAGGAGCCACGGCCGAAGGCTGACACCCCGCAGTAGGCGAGTTGACCTTTCGAGCACGGTGAGAATGCCGATCGAGCACGCGGTTCGTGTGTCGGATCGGCACTCTCGCCGTGTCGAATTCGTCAACTCGCGGCCGGGTTGGTCAGCTCTGGTCGGCCGCGGCCATCTCCGGCTTGCGGCCGATCAGCCGCTGCCACCAGGTCGGGGTGGCAGCCGGGGCCGGGGCGGCGGCGGCGACTGCGCGGTCGGCGTCGGAGAAGCCCTCCACCGGGGCCCACGGCTGGGCCTCGCGGGCGCGGCTCAGGAACGCCGACGCGGCGGCGAGCCCGGCGCGGACGCCCTCGTCGCACGGCGTGGCGGACAGGACATGGTGGATACCCAGCTCGCCCGCGGCGTCGCCGGTGCCGACGAACGCGAACCCCCACGCGTAGTCGCGCTGCTGCGCGCCCACGAGGTCGGCGATGGCGTCCGGACTCCAGCTCGTGCCGCCGGTGGCGGTGCCGACCACCAGCACGAGCACGCGGGAGGGGCGGTCCTCCTCGGGCATCGCCGACAGGGCGGTGCCCAGGTCGGTGATCAGCGAGCCGAGGTCGTCGCGCAGGGTCGCGGTGCCGCGCGGGCGCAGGGCCGGCACGGTGACGTCCGCGGCGGGGCGCAGGGCCGGCAGCGACCCGCCGCTGGGGACGACGGCGGCGAGCACGTCGCCCTGCTGGTCGGCCAGGAGTGAGGTCAGGCCCGCGCGCAGTGCATCGCGCACCGGGCGGGTGGATCGGGAACGGTCGGCGAGGATGGCGACGGCGGTGCGCCCGGGCTTGGTCACGCGCACAGGATCCCGCACGCCCCGTGACGCCGGACGACCACCCCGGGTAACTGCATCCGTCCAGGTCCGGGGGCTACGCGATCAGCGGGCCGGGCTCGAGTAGTGACCTGAGTGCTCGGCGCGCAGCTTGTACTTGAGGATCTTCCCGCCGACCGTCTCGGGCAGGGCGTCGGCCACCACGACGGCCTTGGGCGTCTCGAACCCGGCGAGGCGCTCCTTGCAGAACGCGATCACGTCGGCCTCGACGGGAGTGGCGCCGGGCCGGGGCACCACGACGGCGGTGACGGCCTCGCCCCAGCGGTCGTGCGGCAGCCCGATCACGGCGGCGCGCAGCACGTCGGGATGACTCATGAGCACGGTCTCGACCCGCATGCTGGAGACGTTCTCGCCGCCGGTCTTCACGATGTCCTTGTAGCGGTCGACCATGATCCGCAGGCCGTCGGTGTCGGTCGCCCCGGAGGGAATCACGACGCTGTCGCCGGAGTGGAACCACCCGCCGCGGAACGCCTCGGCGGTGGCCTCGGGGTTGCGGTAGTACCCGGCGGTGACGGCGGGGGAGCGGTAGATCGCCTCGCCCGGCTCGCCGCGCACGGGCTCGCCCGTCTCGTCGACGACGTCGGAGGCGAGCAGCGGGCTGGGCACGCCGACGTAGTTGACGGCCGGGGCGGTGGCGCGGTGCAGCTCGGGCCACTTGGTGGGCCAGAAGCGGTGGCAGGCAATGGCCTCGGTCTGCCCGAAGATGCCGAACGTGACGATGTCCCCGGTGTGCTTCCCGAGAGCATCGAGGGTCGCCGGGGCGAGCGCACCCCAGCCGTAGACGAGAACCTGCAGCGCCGTGACGTCACGTTCCGGGTGGGCGTCGAGCTCGGCCACCAGGCCGTTGACGAACTGCGGCGACCCCGCCCACAGCGCCGTGATCCGCTGCGCGGCCAGTGCGTCGGCCACGGCGTCGGGGACGGGCCTGCGGCCGATGAGTACCGAGCCGCCCGAGAGGAACGCCGAGAACGTGAAGATCTGGTCGCCGACGTGGTAGATGATCGGCAGGAACACGGCCAGGCGAAGGTCGCACTCGTGTTGCAGCCCACGCGTCAGCGACAGAGCGAAGTTCAGGGCCGCCATGTGCGTGGAGCTGTGGGAGATCATCGCGCCCTTCGGCAGCGACGTGGTGCCGGAGGTGAACAGCAGCTCCCAGATGTCGTCGCCGTGGATCTCGACGTCCGGCTCGGTGGCGTGTTCCTCGGCGATCAGCCCGCCGAACGACGGGCTGCCCGCCACCGGCCCGCCGCCGATCGTGATCGTGGCGCCCACGGCCAGTCCGGTGGCGTCGAACGCCGGCTGGGCGCGGGGCCACAGCTCGGCGTCGACGATCGCGAACCTCGGCTCGGTGAGCTCGATGAGGTGCGCGACGACGTCGGTGGCGAGGTTCGGGTTGAGCGGCACCGCCACCATGCCCGCCTTGGCGATGCCGATCTTCGCGAGGAACGCCTCGACCGAGTTCTCGCAGAACAGCAGGACGCGGTCGCCCGGTTCGAGCCCCGCCGCGGCCAGTGCGCGAGCGAGGCGGTTGGCCGTCTCGTCGGCCTGGCGGTAGGTGACGCGGGCGAACGCCTCCTCGCCGTAGGCGCCCGCCCAGCCGGCCACCGCGACCTGGTCGGGGTAGCTCCAGGTCAGCCGCTCGAAGACGTCGCCGACCGACGTGCGCTCGAAACGGTGCACCGCCCGGCGGCCGCGGAGAGTGGTGACGTCGACCGCTGGACCGGGGACGCGGCTGGAATCGGGACCGCGGTCGTGGCCGGCGAAGTCAGGCGCGATATCCATGGGTGCAGCATGACGTGATGGGCGTCACGACTCAAGAGGTAGTCACCAGCGGTTCACTCGCCGCTGTGACGCCGAGGCATGCGTGGGCCATGTCGTCGAGGAGCGCGGCGAGCCGTTCCGGGGCCAGGCCGCTGCGGAAGAACAGCGTGGACTGCACCGCCCCGACGGCCGCATGCACGGCCAGGCGCAGCTCCCCGTCGGCGAGATCGCGCCGCAACGGGGTGAGCACGTGAACCCAGTCCTCCAGGTAGTGCCGCTGGCGCCGCCGAAGCCTGCGCCGCTCGTCCTCCGGAAGGTTGTGGATCTCCCGGTGGTAGACGGCCAGCACCGTCCGGTCCTCGACGGCGACGCGGATGTGGTCGCGGACCAGCGCCGACAGCGTGGCCCGCTCGTCGGTGGTGGCCGCCATGATCTGCTCGGCCCCGGTCTGCAACCGATCCATCACCTGGTCGAGCAGGGCGACGAGCACGGCGTCCTTGCTGCCGAAGTGCCGGTAGATACCCGAGCCGACGATGCCCGCCTCGGCGCCGATGTCGGCCATCCCGACGGTGTGGAACCCGCGGCGCGCGGCCAGCTCGGCGGCGGCTGACAGGATCCGCTCGCGGCGTTCTGGGTCGCGTCTCCGCGGACCTGGGCTGACCATCTGGCCATCATGGCAGCGCGGCGCTAAGGTCGCCACAGTGAACCGTCGATCACAAAGGGGTCAGGGTGGACTTCCTCGAGAGTGACGAGTACCGCGACCTCCGCTCGGCGGTCGGCGCGATCGCTGCGAGCTTCGGTGGCAGCTACTACGCCGAGCACGCCCGCGCTCGCGAGCCGATGCGCGAGCTGTGGTCGGAGCTGGGCGACGCCGGGTTCATCGGCGTCAACGTCGGCGAGGAGTACGGCGGGGGTGGCGGCGGGCTCGTCGAGCTGGCCCTGGTGTGCGAGGAGCTCGCCGCTCAGGGCACCCCGATCCTGCTGCTGCTGGTCACGGCGGCGATCTCGGCCGAGGTGATCGAGGAGTTCGGCTCCGCGGAGCTGCGCAAGGAGTGGCTGCCGGGGTTGGCCAGCGGCGAGAAGAAGGTGGTCTTCGCGATCACCGAGCCCGACGCAGGCTCCAACACCCACGAGATCACCACCACGGCCACCCGCGTCGGATCAGGGGAGCACGCCGATAGGGAGTGGGTACTGAAGGGCACCAAGTACTACATCTCCGGTGTGGACGAGGCCGAGGCGCTGCTGCTGGTGGCCCGCAGCGGCCGCACCGACGACGGCAAACCTCTGATGTCGCTGTTCGTGGTGCCCACCGACACTCCCGGGCTCGTCAAGACACCGCTGCCGGTGGACGTCATGGTCCCGGAGAAGCAGTTCACGCTGCACTTCGACGAGATGCGGCTGCCGGCGTCGGCGCTGGTGGGGGAGGAGGGCGCGGGCTTCCGGCAGGTGTTCCACGGCCTCAACCCCGAGCGCATCACGGGGGCCGCGATGTGCGTCGGCATCGCGCGCTACGCGCTGGACCGCGCGACCGCGTACGCCAGGGACCGGCGGGTCTGGGACACGCCGATCGGTGCCCACCAGGGCGTCTCGCACCCCCTGGCCAGGGCCAAGATCGAGACCGAGCTGGCCGCGCTCATGACGCAGAAGGCGGCCTGGCTGCACGACCAGGGACTGCCGGCGGGCGAGGCGTCCAACATGGCGAAGTACGCCGCCGCGGAGGCCGCCATCGCCGCCTGCGACGCCGCGATGCAGACCCACGGGGGAAACGGCGTGGCCAGCGAGTACGGCCTGATGCCGTACTGGGGCCTCGCGAGGCTCCTCCGGATCGCCCCAGTCAACCGGGAGATGATCCTGAACTACGTGGCGCAAACGACGCTCGGGCTCCCGAGGTCGTACTGATGTCGACGGTGCAGAGCAGTTGGTCACCGTGCAGACGTCATCCCCTCTGCACGGTGACAAGGAGGTCTGCACGGTGAGCCTCATCCAGCGGATCAACGTGGGCGATTCGCTCACCCGCGCCGCCGCCTTGCGGCCGTCCGCGCTCGCCGTCGTCGATGGCGCGCGCTCCTGGGACTACGCCGCACTCAACACGTGGGTCAACCGGCTCGCGCACGGGCTCGCCGCGCGCGGGTACGCCCGGGGCGACGCGCTGGGGCTCGCGTCGGCCAACAGCGCCGAGTTCCTGGCCGTCTACTTCGCGTGCGCCAAGCTCGGCGTGGTCTGCGTGCCGATGAACCTGGGCTGGCGGCCCGACGAGGTCACCTACGTGCTCGACCACTCGCGGGCCCGCGGCATCGTGGTGGAGTCGCAGCTGCTCGACACGCTCCCGGCCGTCGCTGGCGACCTGATCGTCGCGCCCGGCACCGGCACCGTGCCCGACGGAGCGCTGACGCTCGACGCGGTCCTGGCAGACGACGCGTCGGAGCCCGAGGTGGACGTCGCCGACGACGACGCCGTCAGCTACCTCTACACGTCGGGCACCACGTCGTTCCCGAAGGGCGTGGTGGGCAGCCACAAGGCGATCTACCTCGGCTCGATGTCCGGGGCGCTGGAGGCCGGGTGGAACGCCGACGACCGGTTCGTCGCGATGATGCCGATGTTCCACACCGCGCAGCTCAACGCGTTCTGCACGCCGGCGGTCCTCGTGGGCGCCACGATCCACGTGCACCGCGGCTTCGATCCCGCCGCGTTCCTCGACACGATCGAGCGCGAGCGGATCACGCAGGTGTTCGGGCTGCCGATGATGTTCCGCGCGGCCCTGGAGCACCCGTCGTTCGGCTCGCGCGACCTCTCGTCGCTCAAGCGGGCCGTCTACGCGATGGCGCCGATGCCCGACGCCCTGATCCGGGCCTGCCTCGACGGCTTCGGGTGCGACTTCGCGCTGCTGTTCGGGCAGACCGAGATGAGCCCGGTGACCACGCTGTTCCGCCCGGAGCACCAGCTCACCCACATCGGCGCGGTCGGCACCCCGATCGTCGGCGTCCAGGTCGGGATCATGGGACCGACCGGCCGGCTGCTCCCGAACGGCGAACTGGGCGAGATCGTCTACCGCGGCCCGTCGACGATGAACGGGTACCTGCGCAACCCGGAGGCCACGGCCGAGGCGTTCGAGCACGGCTGGTTCCACTCCGGCGACGTCGGCCGCTTCGACGCCGACGGCGTGCTGTGGTTCGCCGACCGCTTCAAGGACGTGATCAAGACCGGCGGCGAGAACGTCGCGTCGATCGAGGTGGAGAAGGCGGTGTATGCCGCGGACCCGCGGGTGGCCGAGGTCGTCGTCGTCGGGCTGCCGCACGAGCGCTGGACCGAGGCGATCACGGCGGTCGTCGTCCCGAAGCCGGGGGAGACGATCGACGAGGCCGAGCTTCTGGTGGCGCTCAAGCAGACCCTCGACGGCTACAAGGTGCCCAAGTCGGTGATCGTGGCGAGCGAACTGCCGCGCACCAGCACGGGCAAGATCCAGAAGAACAGGCTCCGCGAGGAGTACACCACCCACTACGGAGGCGCGGAATGACGTCACTGCCCGGCGAACGTGTTGTCAGCGTTGCTCCGACAACGCGGGTGACACGCTCGGCAGGTTCGCGGTGAGCGCACTTCGGTCTGCCGTCGATGTCTCGGCCCCGGAGTTCGTCCGCAATCGGGCCGCCCAGCTCGCGGTGCTCGAGCAGCTCAACGAGCAGCTGGAGCTGTTCGTCGCCGGTGGCGGTGAGCGCTACATGCAGCGCCATCGCGACCGTGGCAAGCTGCCCGTCCGCGAGCGCCTCGAGCTGCTGCTCGACCCGGACAGCCCGTTCCTGGAGCTCTCCCCGCTCGCGGCGTGGGGCACCGAGTTCACCGTCGGTGCCACCGTGCTGACCGGGATCGGGGTGGTGTCGGGCGTCGAGTGCATCGTGATCGGCCACGACCCGACCGTCCGCGGCGGGGCCATGAACCCGTACTCGCTGAAGAAGACGTTGCGCGCGTTGGAGATCGCGCGGCTCAACCGGTTGCCCGTGATCAACCTGGTGGAGTCGGGCGGGGCCGACCTGCCCACCCAGGCCGACCTGTTCGTGCCGGCCGGGCGGATCTTCCACGAGCTCACCGAGCTGTCGTCGCTGGCCATCCCGACCGTCGCGCTGGTGTTCGGCAACTCCACCGCCGGCGGCGCGTACGTGCCCGGCATGTGCGACTACGCGGTGCTCGTCGACAAGGGCGCCAAGGTGTTCCTCGGCGGCCCGCCGTTGGTCAAGATGGCCACCGGCGAGGAGGCCGACGACGAGTCGCTCGGTGGCGCGGAGATGCACTCCCGGGTGTCGGGTCTGTCGGACTACTTCGCCGTCGACGAGCGGGACGCCATCCGCATCGGCCGCGACATCATGTCCAGGATCAACTGGCGCAAGCTCGGGCCGGCCCCGGCGCTGAATCCCGTCCCGCCGCGGTACGACCCCGACGAGATCCTCGGCATCGTCCCCACCGACACCAAGGTGCCGTTCGACCCCCGCGAGATCCTCGCGCGCACCGTCGACGACTCGGACTTCGACGAGTACAAGCCGCTCTACGGGTCGTCGCTGGTCACCGGCTGGGCGCAGATCCACGGCTATCCGGTGGGGGTGCTGGCCAACCACCGCGGCGTCCTGTTCAGCGAGGAGGCGAAGAAGGCCACCGAGTTCATCCTGCTCGCCAACCAGACCGACACGCCGTTGATCTTCCTGCAGAACACCACCGGTTACATGGTGGGCACGGAGTACGAGCAGGGCGGGATCATCAAGGACGGCGCCAAGATGATCAACGCGGTGACGAACAGCGCCGTGCCTCATCTGACCGTGAACATGGCGTCGTCGTTCGGTGCGGGCAATTACGGCATGTCCGGACGTGCCTACGATCCGCGGTTGATGTTCGCGTGGCCCGGGGCCAAGCTCGCGGTCATGGGAGCGGCGCAGCTCGCGGGCGTGATGTCGATCGTGGGACGCGCGTCCGCGTCGTCGCAGGGCAAGCCGTTCGACGAGGCCGCCGATGCGAAGCGCACCGCCGCGATCGAGGCGCAGATCGAGGCCGAGAGCCACTCCTTCTTCGTCACCGCCCGGCTCTACGACGACGGCCTGATCGACCCCCGCGACACCCGCACCGTGCTGGGCATGTCGCTCTCGGCCGTCCACTCCACCACCGTCGCCGGCCGTCGTGGCTTCGGCGTCTTCCGGATGTGAGGCCCCCGCGCCCCGTTGCAGCAAAGCCACGTTGCTGCAACGAGATGACAGCAACGTGGCTGTGCTGCAATCGGGAGGAGCGCGCGTGATCCAGAAGCTGCTTGTCGCCAACCGCGGGGAGATCGCCGCCCGCGTCATGCGCACCGCGCACGCGCTCGGGATCTCGACCGTCGCCGTGTTCTCCGACCCGGACGCCGAGGCGCCGTTCGTCGCGCTCGCGGACGAGGCCGTGCGGCTGCCGGGCTCCGCGCCCGGCGACACCTACCTGCGCAGCGACCTCGTGCTCGCCGCCGCGGCGGCCACCGGGGCCGATGCGATCCACCCCGGGTACGGGTTCCTGTCGGAGAACGCCCAGTTCGCGCGCGACTGCGCCGCTGCGGGCGTCACGTTCGTCGGGCCGTCGCCGGAGGCCATCGCGTCGATGGGCTCCAAGGTGGAGGCCAAGACCCTGATGGAGGCGGCGGGGGTACCCGTCCTTCCCGGCGCGACGATCACCGACGACACCGACATCGCCGCGGCCGCGGAGAAGATCGGCTTCCCGGTGCTGGTCAAGGCCGCCTTCGGTGGCGGCGGGCGCGGCATGCGCGTCGTGCACACGCCCGCCGATCTCACCGACGCCGTCGACGGTGCGCGACGCGAGGCCGCGGCCGCGTTCGGCGACGGCACGGTGTTCCTGGAGCGGTTCGTCGTCGACCCGCGGCACGTCGAGGTGCAGATCGTCGGTGACACCCACGGCAACGTCGTGCACCTCTTCGAGCGTGAGTGTTCGATCCAGCGCCGCTACCAGAAGATCGTGGAGGAGGCGCCGTCCCCGGCCGTCGACGACGCGCTGCGCGCCGAGCTGGGCGCGGCGGCCGTCGCGGCGGGCAAGGCGCTGGGTTACACCGGCGTCGGCACGGTCGAGTTCGTGCTCGACGCCCAGGGTGCGTTCCACTTCCTGGAGGTCAACACGCGGCTGCAGGTGGAGCACCCGGTCACCGAGCTGATCACCGGGCTGGATCTGGTGGAGGTGCAGCTGCGGGTGGCCGAGGGCGACCCGTTGCCCGAATCGGTCACCGGCGCGCGCATCGACGGGCACGCGATCGAGGTGCGGCTCTACGCCGAAGACGTTCCAGCCGGGTTCCTGCCCGCCACCGGGACGCTGCACCGGTTCCGCATCGCGGCGTCGCCGGGCATTCGGGTCGACTCGGGAGTCGTCGACGGGTCGGTGGTCGGTACCGCGTACGACCCGATGCTGGCCAAGGTCATCGCCTACGGCTCGTCGCGCGCCGATGCAGCCCGCAGGCTCGCCCGCGCGTTGCAGACCGCGGAGTTGCACGGCGTCACGACCAACCGGGACCTGCTGGTCGCGATCCTCCGCGAGGAGGAGTTCCTGGCCGGCGGGACGGACACGGGCTACCTGGGACGCCACCCCGAGGTCGTGAGCGAAAATCGCGGTCAGGACGACGATTTCCGCGCACGGGCGGCGGCAGCCGCACTCGCGACCCAGGCGGCGAACCGGACCACCGCGCAGGTGCTGGGCACCTTCCCCTCCGGCTGGCGCAATGTCGGCTCCGCCTTGCAGCGGGTCGCCTACGACGGGGCGGAGGTCGGCTACCGGCTCGGACGGGACGGCGTGGCGCTCACCGTCGACGGCGAGGCCCTGGATGCCCGGCTGCTGTCCGCCACCCCCGACGCCGTCACGCTGGAGGTCGGCGGCGTGCGCCGCGACTACGCCGTGCACCGCGTCGCGGGCGTTTCCTACGTCGACGGGCCCGACGGTTCGTCCGCGCTGGTGGAGGTGCCGCGCTTCGCCGACCCCAACGCCGTCGCGCACGCGGGATCGCTGCTCGCCCCTATGCCCGGCGGGGTCGTGCGCGTGCTCGTCGAGGCCGGTGCCGCCGTGACGGCCGGGCAGCCGCTCGTGGTGCTGGAAGCCATGAAGATGGAGCACACGGTCGTGGCGCCGGTGGACGGCGTGGTCTCCGAGATCGACGTCGCCGCCGGCGACCAGGTCGACACCGGCCAGATCCTGGCCGTGGTCGTGGAGCCGGAGGGGTGAGCGTCGCCGCCGCCACCGGCATCACCCCCACCGGCTTCCGGGCGTTCCGCGAGAGAAGGGTCGTCATCCCGTGAACATCGCCACCCTGTTGCGCCGCGCCGCGGCCGACCACGCCGGGCAGGTCGCCCTGCGCATGGAGGACACCGAGATCGGCTACGGCCACTTCGCCGAGATCGCCGGCCGGTTCGCCGCCTACCTGCACGCCGAGGGCCTCGCGCCCGGCGACCGCGTCGGGTTCTTCCTGCCCAACACCCTCGAGTACCTGACGGGGCTGCTCGGCGTCTGGCAGGCCGGCGGGGTGGGGGTGCCGCTCAACCACATGTTCCCCGAGGCCGCGCTGCGGCACGCGATCACCGACTCCGGCGTGACACACCTCGTGGTGCTGCCCGGTGACGTCGAGCGCGTGCAGGCGCTGGGCGTCGAGGTGCCCCTGCTGACCACCGGCCCGGGCGGCGGGTTCGCGGCGGCCGTCGCGGCGCACGAGCCCGTGCACACCGTCGTGCCGCGCCTGGACCGCGACGACGCCCTGCTCATGTACACCTCGGGCTCCACCGGCGTGCCCAAGGGCGTGCGGCAGACCCACCGCAACATCACCGCGCAGGTCGACGGCGTGATCGACCTCTACGAGCTCACCGCCGAGGACCACGTCCTCAACTGCATGCCGCTGTTCCACGTCGGTGGCCTGCAGCTCGCCAGCCTGCCGGTGCTGCTGCGTGGCGGCCAGATCACGTTCATGGCCAGGTGGGACCCGTTCGTGTGGGTCGATCTCGCCCAGCGGCTGCGCCCCACCTACGGCGGCCTGATCGCCACGATGATGATCGATGTCGGCAACCGCACGGTCGGCGCGCCCGTCGTCCTCGACTCCTTCCGCATCTGCATGTTCGGCGGCTCGCGCACACCCACCGCGGCGATCGACCGGCTGGCCGCGGGCACCGGCATCGAGGGCGTCGAGATCTACGGGCAGACCGAGCAGAGCGGGCTCGTGGTCTCCTACGCCGCCGGCGACACCCGCCGTCCCGACTCGATGGGCCGGCCGCTCGAGCAGGTCGTGCGCACCCGGCTCGTCTCGCCGATGACGGGCACGGACGTGGAGGACCGAGAAGAGGTCGGCGAGCTCTGGGTGCAGGGTGACGCCGTGACGCCCGGCTACTGGAACATGCCGGAGATGCTCGACGAGAAGTGGTCCGACGGCTGGTTCCGCACCGGCGACCTGATGTCGCGCGACGCCGACGGCTACCTCTACTACGTCGACCGCATCGACGACATGATCGTGTCCGGCGGGGAGAACATCTTCCCGCAGATGGTGGAGGAGCATCTCGCCAACTGCCCGGACCTGGCCGAGGTCGCCGTCATCGGGTCGGCGCACGAGCGCTGGGTGGAGCAGGTCACGGCCGTGGTGGTGCCGAGTCGCGAGGGCGTCACGGCCGACGAGATCGCGGCCTACTGCGCCACCGACCCGAACCTGCGCGGCATGCACCGGCCACGGCGCATCGAGATCGTCGACGCGCTGCCCCGCACGGGCAGCGGCAAGCTCAACCGTCCCGAGCTGCGGAAGATGTTCCCGTGAGCAGTTCGGTCGACCGGGCCGTCACCTATGAGGTCGTCAACGGCGTCGCCTGGCTGACCATCGACCGGCCCGAGGCCCGCAACGCGCTCAACAAGGCCGCGCGCGACGGGCTGCGGGCGGGGATGGAGCGCTTCTCCGCCGACGACGACGCGCAGGTCCTGGTGCTGACCGGTGCCGGCGACAAGGCGTTCTGCGCGGGCGGCGACCTCAAGGAGATGGCCGAGACCTCGCTGACGGTGCCGCCGCCGGACTTCGTGCCGCAGCCCGGCCGCACCGTCGACGTCCCGAAGCCGACCATCGCCGCCGTCAACGGGGCCGCGCTCGCCGGGGGGTTCCTGCTCACGCAGCAGTGTGACCTCGTGGTGGCCGCGGAACATGCGACGTTCGGCGTCAGCGAGGTGAAGGTCGGGCGCGGGGCGCCGTGGGCGGCGCCGTTGTCGTGGCTCGTACCACCGCGGATCGCGCTGCACATGCTGATGACCGGCGACCCGCTCCCGGCCGCCCGCGCGCACGAGGTGGGGCTCGTCAACGACGTCGTGCCGGCCTGCGACCTGCGCGACCACGTGCAGAGCCTCGCCGAGCGCATCGCGCGCAACGCGCCGCTGTCGGTGCGCGCGGCGAAGGCCACCGCCTACCTCTCGGCGCAGCACCCGATGAGCGAGGCCTACCGCCTCGCCGAGGAGATCTGGGAACCGGTGTACCTCTCCGAGGACGCCCAGGAGGGGCCGCGCGCGTTCCGCGAGAAGCGCGCACCCGTGTGGAAGGGACGCTAGATGCCCGTTTCGATGGACGCGCTCGCCGACGACCTGGCCGCGGAGTCGGCGGTGCTCCGCGCGCTGCTCGCCCCGCTCGGCGAGGACGACTGGCGTCGCGCCACCCCGGCCGCCGGCTGGTCGGTCGGTGACCAGGTGGCGCACCTCGCCCACTTCGACGACGTGGCCGTGCGGTCGGCCGTCGAGCCCGACGCCTTCCGGACAGAGCTGGAGCAGATCGTCGCCGCGGGCGGGGTCAGCCCCGACACCATCGCCGAGCAGTACCGGGGAAGGTCCGGCGCCGCACTGCTCGTCTGGTTCGACGACGCCCGCACCCGCCTGATCAGCGCGTTCCGGCCGCTGGACCCGGCGCTGCGCGTGCCGTGGTTCGGCCCGTCGATGAGCGCGGCCTCGTCGCTGACGGCGCGGATCATGGAGACCTGGGCGCACGGGCAGGACGTCGCCGACACCGTCGGCGCGACGCGAGAGCCCACCGACCGCCTGCGCCACGTCGCCCACATCGGCATCGGTGCGCGTGGGTACAGCTACGTCGTCAACGGGCGCGAGGTGGACGCCACTCCCGTGCGGGTCGAGCTGGACGCCCCGTCGGGGGCCCGCTGGACCTGGGGCCCGGAGGACGCGCCGGACCGGATCAGCGGTCCGGCCCTGGACTTCTGCCTCGCCGTCACCCAGCGCCGTCACCGCGACGACACCGTCCTGGTGATCACGGGACCGGTGGCCACCGACTGGATGTCGATCGCGCAGGCCTTCGCCGGTGACGCCGGGACGGGCCGCAAGGCAGGAGAGTTCGCATGACGCGCCCGGTGATCATCGGGAACTGCTCCGGGTTCTACGGGGACCGGCTCAAGGCCGCCCGGGAGATGGTCGACGGCGGCCCGATCGACGTCCTGTGCGGTGACTACCTCGCCGAGCTGACCATGCTCATCCTGGCCAAGGCGCAGGCCAAGGACCCCGCGCTGGGCTACGCGCGGACGTTCCTCACCCAGGTCGAGGACGTGCTGGGCACCTGCCTGGAACGCGGCATCAAGATCGTGTCCAACGCGGGCGGGCTCAACGCGGCCGGCCTCGCGGCGGCGATCGACGCGCTCGGCACCGGCGCGAAGGTGGCCTACGTCGAGGGCGACGACCTGCGCGGATCCCTCGACGCCATCACCCCGGCGGTGGAGGGCAAGCCGGTGTCGGCGAACGCGTACCTCGGTGGGTGGGGAATCGCGGAGGCCCTCGCAGCAGGTGCTCACGTCGTGGTCACCGGGCGCGTGACCGACGCGTCGCTCGTCGTCGGACCGTCCGCGTGGTGGCACGGGTGGGCCCGCGACGACTGGGACGCTCTCGCCGGTGCGGTCGCCGCCGGGCACGTCATCGAGTGTGGCCCGCAGGCCACGGGCGGCAACTACCCGTTCCTCGACGAGATCACCGACCGCCGCTACCCGGGCTTCCCGATCGCCGAGGTCGCCGCGGACGGTTCGTCGGTGATCACGAAGCACCCCGGCACCGGCGGGCTCGTCTCGGTGGGCACCGTCACTGCACAGCTGCTCTACGAGATCGCCGAGCCCGCCTACCTCGGGCCCGACGTCACCAGCCACTTCGCTGCGTTGACGCTGAGGCAGGAGGCCGAGCACCGCGTCGCGATCACCGGGACGACGGGCAGCCCGCCGCCGGAGACGCTGAAGGTGGCACTCAACGATGTCGGCGGCTACCGCAACACGATGACGCTCGTGCTCACCGGCCTCGACATCGAGGCGAAGGCCGCCCACGCCGAGGCGCTGCTGGTCGACGTGCTGGGCGGGCGGGACCGGTTCGCCGAGTTCGACGTGCGGCTGCTGCGCTTCGACCACCCCGACGCCGCGTCGAACGCCGAGGCCACCGCGCACCTGCGCGTCACGGTCAAGGACGCCGACCAGCGCAAGGTCGGCCGCGCGTTCTCGAACGCGACGATGGAGCTGGCGCTGGGTGGCTACGCGGGGTTCCACACCCTCACCCCGCCCACCGACGCGTCGGCGTTCGGGATCTACCGGCCGGCCGCGGTGCCGCGCGCGGCGGTGACGCAGACGGTGGTGCTGCCGGACGGGGAGCGCCGCGTGATCGTGGACCCGCCCACCGGCCCGGTCCCGCCGTCGGCCCCCGGGGAAGCACCCGCCGTGGCCCCGGGGGTGACCACCCGCGCCCCGCTCGGGCTCGTCGCCGGGGCGCGGTCCGGCGACAAGGGCGGCAACGCCAACGTCGGCCTCTGGACCCGCGACGACGACTCCTACGCCTGGCTGCGCGGGTTCCTCACGGTCGAGAAGGTGCGCGAGCTGATCGGAGCGGAGGCCGCCGACCTGCGGATCGAGCGGTTCGACCTGCCCCGGCTGCGCGCCGTCAACGTGGTGGTGCACGGCCTTCTCGGCGCCGGCGTCGCGTCGTCGACCCGGCCCGATCCGCAGGCCAAGGGCCTGGGGGAGTACCTGCGCAGTCGGCCGGTGGACCTGCCGGCCGCGCTGGTACCTAGCCCTTGACTCAGAGGATGGTGCGCAGCCGCGCCTCGACGTCCACGAGGTCGCGCTGCTCGGACATCACCGTCTCCAGGTCCTTGTAGGCGCCGGGGATCTCGTCGATGACGTCGGCGTCCTTCCGGCACACCACGCCCTCGGTCTGGGCCTGGAGGTCCTCGACGGTGAACATCCGCTTCGCCGCGCCGCGGGACGTCTTCCGTGCCGCGCCGTGCGACGCGGACCGGTAGGCGTCCTCGTGGGCTCGTCCGCGAACAATGTAGGAGCCCGTCCCCACGGAGCCGGAGATGGCCGGGTCGTACGTGATCTCCGGGATTCCGGTGCAGCTGCCGATCACGGGCGCCACCGGGGCTGGTCGTTGGGCGACGCCCACCACCTCGCGGATCACGGGCACAGGGTTGTCTGTTGATCTCCGTGTGCAGCCATCTGCCCGTGATCACCGCGGGATCGGACGGCGCGCTCCCACCCTCGGCTGCGTTCGCGCGCGGGACTCGCATCCGCGCGTGCAGCTACGCGCGCGGATGCACAACTGGCGCGCGGGCGTCTCGTTCCCGGCGAGTTGCACGCCACCTCGCCGATCATGGGCACATGGTTGCCTGTTGATCTCCACCTGCCGCCATCTGCCCGTGATCAACGCGATCGGATCGAAGCGTGCCGCTGTGCGGTTCTGTCGGTGCCTCGGTGCACACTGCTTCCGACGAGGCTAGGGAGAGCAGATGGTTGCGGCGCAGGGGCTGTCGGAGCAGGACGTGGAGGCGGCGCGCGCGGATCTGGCCGTCGGGCGGGGGGTATCGGTGTGGTTCACGCCGGCGGCGGTCGGGGTGCCCGCCGGGGGCTCGGCGAAGATCGTGTCGGTCGGGGAGGTCGCCGAGGGCGACTTCATCCAGGTGCGGCCCACCGGTTCCCGCGACACCATGTTCTGCTCGCCGGGCGAGCTCACCCGCACCCGCCCGTCGCGCAAGCAGGCGGCCGAGCCCGCCTCGGTCCAGCGCCCGGCCGCGGGCAAGAAGGCTCCGGTGCGCGTCGCTCCCACCCCGGTCGCTCCTGCCCCGGTCGTTCCGGCGCCAGCGGCGGAAAAGGCAGCGGTGGAGAAGGCAGCGGTGGTCGAGGAGTTGCGGCCGCGAGCTGGTGGTCGCGCCTCCAGCCGCCCACCTGCCGAGGTCAGCATCACCCTCTCCGCCACCGGCGAGGGCGAGTGGACCGTCGAGGTCATGGTCGGGAAGAAGCGCACGGTGCGGCCCACCCCGGTGCAGCCAGGCGACGTCGCCGTGGCGGCCCGTGCGCTGCCGCCGGCGGTGGCGGAGGCGATCTCCTCGTCGCTGGAGGCGGCGCGCCGGCGCCGGGCCGAGCAGGTGGAGCGGCTGCGCGCGGAACTCGAGGCCGCCGAGCGGGCCCTCAAGGAGCTCAATGGATGAGAAGGTGACATAGCGGTCGATACGACGGAGGCGAGTGATGGTGGCGAGGTGGCCCGGCACCGCCCGCGCGCGCCCCGTTCCCGACGCGATGGCGGTGCTCGCCCTGGGGCGCGGGGTGGCGGCCGACCTACGGGGCGGCCTCGACGGCGCGGGTGCCGGCGCCGCGGCTCGCGGGTTGCGGCGGCTGCTGGACGCCGACGCGGTCGGGCTGTCCGGGCTCGACGGCGAGCCGGTGTGGGCCGGCGACCCCACTGACGGCGCCGGTCCGCTGGTGGCCCGGGTCCTGCGCACCGACTCCCGCGCGGGCGGCAGCGGGCTGGTGGCGGTGCCCGTGCACGCCCGGCTGGAGCTGGCCGGGGTGCTGATCGTCGCAGGCGACGTCGCCACGTCGGCCGCGCGGGAGGCCGCGTCCTGGGTGGGGGAGGCGCTGGAGCGGGCGCGGCTGGAGTCGTCGTCCGACGTCGCCGAGCAGGCCGAGCTGCGGGCCCTGCGGGCGGAGATCTCCCCGCACTTCGTCTACAACAGCCTCACGGTGATCGCGTCGTTCGTGCGGTCCGACCCCGAGCGGGCCCGTGAGCTGATGCTGGACTTCGCCCAGTACACCCGGCACAGTCTCGCCCGCCACGGCGACTACACCACGGTGGCCGGGGAGTTCGCCGCGATCGAGGCATACCTCGCGCTGGCCCGCGCGGTGCTGGGCGAGCGGCTGCGCGTACAGGTGCGGATCGCGCCGGAGATACTGCCCGTCGCGTTGCCCTACCTCGCGTTGCAGCCGCTGGTGGAGAACGCGGTGCGCCACGGCGTGGAGCTGGCGGGCACCGCCGGCACCGTCCTGGTGGCGGGCCAGGCCGAGGGGAGCGAGTGCGTGATCACCGTCGAGGACGACGGGCCCGGAATGGACCCCACCTATGCTGCCGCCGTGCTGGCCGGCAGAGGCAACCCGGGCAGCCTCGGGTTGGTCAACGTCGACCGCCGGCTGCGCACGGTCTTCGGGCCCGCGTACGGGCTCGTCGTCGAGACGGCCGTGGGCGCGGGCACCAAGGTCGTGCTGCGCGTGCCGCGGTTCCAACCCGGGGTGGTGGCTCTGTGAATCGGCCGGCCACGATCACGGCGCCGGTCCCGACGGCCTCACCGGTTGGAGGGCACTCGGCATGAATGTGCTGGCCGTCGACGACGTCGCCCCTGCACTCGAGGAGCTGCGCCGGCTGCTGCTGGAGGCGCCCGGCGTCGACGCCGTGTCCATCGCCGGCGACGCGCTCGCCGCGCTCAAGCTGCTGCAGGCCCACACGTTCGACGTGGTCTTCCTCGACGTCTCGATGCCGGCGATGGACGGCATGGAGCTCGCCGCGCTGGTGGCCCGGATGACCGACCCGCCGGTGATCGTGTTCGTCACGGCCTTCGAGGAGCACGCCGCAGAGGCGTTCGGCGTGGGGGCGTTGGACTACCTGCTCAAACCGGTCAGCGCCGATCGCCTCGCCGCGGCACTGGACCGGGTCCGGCGCTTCGCCGGTCACAGCGCGCCCACCGTCGACGCGCTGGCGGCCGTGCCCGTCGAGCTCGGGGGGCGCACGCGGTTCGTCCGCCGCGACGACGTCCGCTATGTCGAAGCCCAGGGCGACTACGTGCGTCTGCACACACCGTCGGGCGCGCACCTGGTGCGTATCCCGATCTCGCGGGTGGAGGAGCACTGGCGCCCGGCCGGGTTCGTCCGCGTGCACCGCAGCTACCTGCTCGCCGTGGCGGGCGTGCGCGAGCTGCGCAGCGACATCGCGGGCGGCCTGCTCGCCCATACCGACGTCGGCGACGTGCCGGTCAGCCGCCGCCACGGCCGGGAGCTGCGGGAACTGCTGCTGGAGGCCGCCACCCGCGGCGCCTTCGACGGGGGCCGCGGGTGACGCGCAATCGGCGGGTGGCGGTGGCCAGCCCGCAGACGCGCCTGGACATGAGCAGGCGTCGCAGCGGTGTGCGGGCCGCGATGCCGCACCTGGCACCGGCCGACCTGGAACGCGCCCGCCGGACCCACCGGCTGCAGCTGCACCGGGCCGTCGCCACGCTGGCCCTGCTCGCGCTGCTGATCATCGGGCTGCCGGTGGTGCTCGCCGCGTTCCCGGTGCTCGACGACGTGAGCGTCGCCGGGATCCCGGTGGGGTGGATCGCCGTGGCCGTCGTGCCGTACGTGTTCCTCGTGGTGCTCGCGGCGTGGCAGCTGCGCCGGGCCGAACAGGCGGAGGAGTGATAGCCGGGGCGATCCTCCTGGTCGTCGTCGTCACGATGGTGATCGGCGCCCGCGGCGTGGCCGCGATGCGCACCACGTCGGACTTCCTGGTGGCCTCGCGCCGGATCTCCCCGACGCTCAACGCGGCGGCGGTGTCGGGGGAGTACCTGTCGGCGGCGTCGTTCCTGGGCGTGGCCGGGCTGATGGTCAAGGACGGGGTCGGCGCGCTCTGGTACCCGGTGGGGTTCGCGGCCGGCTACATCGCGATGCTGACGCTCGTGGCCGCGCCGATGCGGCGCACCGGTGCGCTCACGGTGCCGGACTTCGCCGAGGCCCGCCTCGGCTCGCCCGGGCTGCGCAAGCTCTCGGCGGTGGTGGTTCTGGTGATCGCCACGCTCTACGTCGTGCCGCAGTTCAAGGCGGCCGGCATGGTGCTCACGGCGGTCGCCGGCACGCCGTACTGGGTGGGCGTGGTCGTGGCGGGCGCGGCGGTCAGCATCACCCTCGCGCTCGGCGGGATGCGCGCGGCCACCTACGTGCAGGCGTTCCAGTTCGGGCTCAAGATGCTGCTGTTCGTCGCGCCCGCGATCTGGTTGCTGCTGCAGGTCGGCGCCGACACCCGGCGCGACGCCCTCTCACCGGTCGAGTTCACGCACTTCAGCCACGTGACGCCCGTGGAGTTCCAGCTCGACACGCAGCTGACGATCACGGAGCCCACCCCGGTGGCGATCGGGGCTGCTCCGGAGCAGGTGCTCGCCCCGGGCACCTACCCCGTCGAGGCCGGGACCACGTGGACGTTCCCGACGGGCAGCTCGGTGCCCGAGGTCGCCGGCGCCCAGCGGCCCGGCGGCGAGACGTGGGCCCGCCCGCTGCTCGACCCCGGCGGCGCGGGCCATCCCGTGCTCGCCACCTGGTCGGTGCTGATCGCCACGGTGCTGGGCACGATGGGGCTGCCGCACATCATCGTGCGCTTCCACACCAGCTCCGACGGCCGGGGCGCGCGGCGCACCGCGGCGATCACCGTGGGCCTGCTGAGCGTGTTCTACCTGTTCCCGGCGGTGTACGGGCTGCTCGGGGCGGTGCTGCTGCCGGAGCTGTACCTCTCCGGGGCCACCGACACGGTGGTGGTGGCCCTGCCCGCGCGCGTCGACGGCGGCTGGGCCGGGCTGCTGGTCACGGCGATGCTGTCCGCCGGCGCGTTCGCCGCGTTCCTCGCCACCTCGCTCGGCCTGCTGCTCGCCCTGTCGGGCGCGGTGTCGCACGACCTGCTGCCCGGCACCACGCTGCGCCGGCTGCGGCTGACCACGCTGGGCGCCGCGGCGATCGTCGTGGCGCTCGCGCTGCCCGCCGTGCACCTCGACGTCGGCGTGCTGGTCACCTCGGCGTTCGCCGTCGCCGCGTCCACGTTCTGCCCGCTGCTCGTGCTCGGGATCTGGTGGGCCCGGCTCACCGCCCGTGGGGCCGTCGTGGGCATGGTGGTGGGGCTGGTGGCGTCGGCGGGATCGATCGGCATCGACCTGTTCGCGGGCACCCCGCCCGGTCTGGCGTCGATCCTGTTCGGCCAGCCGGCCCTGTGGTCGGTGCCGCTGGCCTTCGCCACGATGGTGCTGGTGTCGCTGCGAGGCAGGCCGCCCGCATGGGCACCCGCTGCGATGCTCCGGTTGCATCTGGACGAGCGGCAGCCCTGACGCTGACCGTTCGACCGGTTTTCTGACCGTTCGTCGACCGCTCGTCGTCCACCCCGACGGTGTGTCGTGCGCCACTTCCGCCGCCTCCGTGGACCGCCTTTCCTGGCCTTCCGCTCTGTGCAAGGAGGCACCCGTGAGCACCACCGAATCCCCACCGCCGGAGTCGATCGAGGCCGGGACGCAGGTGCACGACTGGGACGCCGTCCAGTCGTCGCCGGAGTTCCAGCAGCTGCGCAGCAGGCTGCGCAACTTCGTGTTCCCCGTGACGGGCCTGTTCCTGGCCTGGTACCTCCTCTACGTCCTGCTCGCCAGCTACGCGCCCGGCTTCATGTCGGTGAAGGTCCTCGGCAACGTCAACATCGGGCTGATCTTCGGGCTGCTGCAGATCGTCTCCACGTTCGCGATCACCACCTGGTACGTGCGCTGGGCCGACCGCACGATCGACCCGCTGTCGGCGAAGCTGCGTGCCGAGATGGAGGGCGACAAGTGATCCTCGCCGCGGGCGTCGAGGGCAGCAGCCCCCTGCTCAACATCCTGATCTTCGGCTTCTTCGTCGTGGTCACGCTCGGGATCGTGATCTACGTCAGCCGCCGCCGTGCGGCGGGTGCGGCGGACTTCTACACCGCGGGCGGCGGGTTCTCCGGCCCGCAGAACGGCATCGCCATCTCCGGCGACTACCTGTCGGCGGCGTCGTTCCTCGGCATCGCCGGGGCCATCGCACTCAACGGCTACGACGGCTTCCTGTACTCCATCGGCTTCCTGGTGGCCTGGCTCGTCGCGTTGCTGCTGGTGGCGGAGCTGCTGCGCAACACCGGGAAGTTCACGATGGGCGACGTCCTCGCGTTCCGCATGCGGCAGCGGCCCGTCCGGGCGGCCGCCGCGACGTCGACGCTGGCCGTGTCGTTCTTCTACCTGCTCGCCCAGATGGCGGGTGCGGGTGGGCTCGTCGCACTGTTGCTCGACATCACCGACAAGACCCAGCAGAGCATCGTGATCGCCGTCGTCGGGGTCGTGATGATCGCCTACGTGCTCATCGGCGGCATGCGCGGCACCACCTGGGTGCAGATCATCAAGGCGGTCCTGCTGATCGTGGGTGCCGCCGTCATGACGGTCTGGGTGATGGCGCTCTACGGCTTCAACTTCTCGGCGCTGCTCGGGGACGCGGTGGCCAAGGGCGGCGCCGCGGGCGAGGCCCTGCTCAACCCGGGCAAGCAGTACGGCAAGACCGGGGTGACCAAGCTCGACTTCGTCTCGCTCGGCCTGGCCCTGGTGCTCGGTACCGCAGGCCTGCCGCACATCCTGATGCGCTTCTACACCGTGCCGACGGCCAAGGAGGCCCGCCGGTCGGTGGTCTGGGCGATCTGGCTGATCGGCCTGTTCTACCTGTTCACGCTCGTGCTCGGCTACGGTGCGGGCGCGTTGGTGGGCCCGGACGCGATCAAGAAGGCCCCCGGGGCGGCGAACTCGGCGGCCCCACTGCTGGCCTACGAGCTGGGCGGCACGGTGCTGCTGGGCATCATCGCGGCGGTGGCGTTCGCGACGATCCTGGCGGTGGTCGCCGGCCTGACGATCACGGCGTCGGCGTCGTTCGCGCACGACATCTACGTCAACGTGATCAAGAAGGGCAGGCCCGACAAGCCCGAGGACGAGGTCAGGGTCGCCCGCCTCACCGCGGTCGTCATCGGCATCGTCGCCATCGTCGGCGGGATCCTGGCCAACGGCCAGAACATCGCGTTCCTCGTGGCGCTCGCGTTCGCCGTGGCGGCCTCGGCGAACCTGCCGACGATCCTCTACTCGCTGTTCTGGAAGCGGTTCAACACCCAGGGCGCGCTGTGGAGCATCTACGGCGGGCTCGCCATCACGATCGTGCTGATCGTGTTCTCTCCGGTGGTGTCGGGCAAGGCCGTCGACGCGGCCACCGGCAAGAGCCCGTCGATGCTGCAGGGTGTGGACTTCCACTGGTTCCCGCTCGACAACCCGGGCATCGTCTCGATCCCGCTGTCGTTCCTGCTCGGCTACCTCGGCACCGTGCTGAGCAAGGAGAAGCCGCCGCCCGGCAAGTTCGCCGAGATGGAGGTCCGGTCGCTCACGGGCGTCGGGGTCGAGAAGGCGGTCGGTCACTGAGTCCTGGTGCGGCCGGTCGGTGAGGGGCCGGCCGCACCAGGCGTCTCACATGTCCAGACCGCCGTTGACGGAGATGACCGACCCGGTGATGTAGCCGGCGTCGTCGTCGACGAGGAACGCCACGGTGCGGGCGATCTCGCTGGCCTGACCCAGGCGGCCCACGGGCACCCCCTTGAGGAGCTTTTCCAGCACCTCCTGCGGGATCGCCGCCACCATCTCGGTCTCGATGTAGCCCGGCGCCACGCAGTTGACGGTGACGCCCTTGCGGGCCACCTCCTGCGCGAGGCTCTTGCTGAAGCCGATGAGCCCCGCCTTGGACGAGGCGTAGTTGGCCTGGCCCACCGATCCGGTCTGCCCGATGACCGACGAGATGTTGACGATGCGGCCGAAGCTGTTGCCCGTCATGTGGTCGAGCACGGCCTTGGTCATGTAGAACGCGCCGGACAGGTTGATCCGCAGCACGGCGTGCCAGTCCTCGACCGTCATCTTCCGGACGGTCTTGTCGACGGTGATGCCGGCGTTGTTCACGAGGTAGTCGACGCGCCCGCGCTGCTCCAGCACCTCGGCGACCACGCGCTGGCAGTCGGCGGGCTCGCCCACGTTGCCCTGGTGGACCGACACCGAGGCGCCCTCGGCGCCCAGCTTGCCGGCGAGTTCCTCGGCGGCCTTGGCGTTGGAGCTGTAGCCGGCGGCGACGTGCACGCCGGCGCGGGCCAGCGTGGTGGTGATGGCGGCGCCGATGCCGCGGGCCCCGCCCGTGACGATGGCGACGCGCTGCTCGGGGTTCGTGTCGGAAATGGCGGTCAAGGGTCCTCCTATTCGCCGAACGCGACGCGGACGTCGTCGCTCGTGGTGGCTGGGGTGGCGGCGACAGCCGGGCCGGCCGGGGCCGCGAGCACTACTTCCGGTGCGACGATCGACGGGTCCACGCTCAGCACGGCGTAGCCGCCGACCGCCCCTGCTCCGAAGCCGGGCGCGAACACCCGGGTGGGGCGGGTGATGACCTTGTCGCGCACCGCGTCGAAGATCGCGATGGGGATGGACGCCGCCGAGACGTTGCCCATCGTCTCGATGTTGAAGTAGAGCTGGTCGTGCGACAGCCCGGCCTTGTCGGCGAGCTGCAGGATCATCGTCTTGTTGGCCTGGTGCGGGACGATGAGGTCGATGGAGCCCAGCAGGTCGAGATCGGTGAGCTCGGCGAGCATCTGGTCGAGGTAGCGCGAGACCAGCGCCTTCACCTCGGGCCCGTAGACGGTGATGTCGTTGTCGAACTCGGGGTTGGGCCAGATGATCGAGTTGACCTGGCTCGCGGGCCCGCTGGCGTAGGTCTGCAGGATCTCGACGTCGCCGGGCTCGCCCGCGGGTGCCGGGGCCACCACCATGGCGGCCGCGCCGTCCCCGAAGATCATCCGTGACGTGCGGACGGCGCCGATCTTGTCGGAGAACTTCTCGACGCAGACCAGCAGCACCGGCCGGTCCACCTCCTGCAGCTGCCGCACGGCCTCGGCGAGTCCGTAGGGCAGCCCCGCGCAGGCGGCGACGATGTCGGCCGAGCAGTGCGTCTGCAACATGCCGAGCTCGCCCGAGAGCCACGTGGACAGCGACGGGATCAGCCGTTCGCTCGTGCAGGTGGCCACCAGCACCGCGCCGATCTCGTCGGCGGAGCGCCCGGCGTGGGCGAGCGCGGCGACGGCGGCCTCCAGCGCGAGGTCGCCGATCTCGTGCTCGGTGTAGCGGCGCTGGTCGATGCCGGTCTTGGTGCGGATCTCCTCGGCGCTCATCGGCGACCACGAGAAGCTCGCGTTGCGCACGACGTCGACGTTGGAGCACACGTGCTCGCCGCGGACCACCGCCAGCGACTCGATCTTCGGCTGCACGCGGAACGCCTCGCGCACCTTCACCGGGGGATAGGGCCGGACCGGCGGCCGGGCCTCGACCGGCGGCCGGGATGCCCGCACGGGTGAGGCCCCTGACTTCACGCGGTCGATGAATGCCGTGACGTCGCGGTTGCGCGGATGAAACGCGATCACGAAATCGTCGTCACCGATCGCGTGGGCCGGGCGCAGTTCGGTGCGCGATCGGTCCCACGGGTACTGGTTGTGCAGCACCATCGCCCAGCGCTTCAGCGCTTCGAGCTCGGGCACCGATTCGTCGACGTCCAGGATCTCCTGGTGGCTGAATACCGGATAGTCCGGATCATGGTCGGGCAGGACGAAGGTGAGCGATTCGCGCTGATCGACGAATTCGGCCACCGTGGGCTTGATGGCGGGCAGCTCCGTGGCGTGGTGGAGCTTGTGACGGAACAGGTCGAACAGCAGCTCGAAGACCGAGTCCTCGGCCTCCGCCTCCCACGTGGGCGCGAGCTCCCGGTAGGCGCGCTCCACGGCGGCCACCTTCTTCTCGCCGTCCACCCAGGGGGTCAGCACCGGCAGGAAGACGTCGTCGCGGTGGCGAGGGACGTCCCGCCAGCGGGTGGGGCGCTTGTCGAACATCGTCATCGGGTAGCGGTTGACCCAGAACAGGTTCTGGCCGAGATCGCGCAGCAGTGCGAACCTGCTCGGGTAGGCGCCCGCCTCCACACGGGCCAGAAGGTCCGAACCGGTAGGGGCCTTCGCCTCGAAATCGCGGCCGATGACCGCCGTGAACTGTTCGAGAGTGTCGAGGACGGAGAAATCGAGCTCACCGAGGAAATTTGCCGGGAAGACCAGGTGGCCGTGTGCGTTGAGGACGAACGGCTTCATGTCCCAAGAACATAGTCGGTACCGGCCGTGATCGGAATGTGAGCGTGCTTTCCCGCTACTGGCGAGTTCTACTCGCGGGTGTTACTCATGAGTTCGATTCGGCGGAAGAAAGCGGATCGTCTCGCGCATCTGCTCCCGCTCCTCGACCACGATCGGCCCATATCGGCGCAGCGCCGCCACCACCGCGTCCACGAGTGGCGGCGGCGCCGACGCCCCGGCCGTGACGCCGACGGTCCGGGCGCCCGCGAGCCACTCCGCGCGGATGCCGCCCGCGTCCTCCACGAGATGGGCGGCCCGCCCCCGGCGCCGGGCCAGCTCGACCAGGCGCACGGAGTTCGACGAGTTCGCGGACCCGACCACCAGCACGAGATCGGCCTCCTCGGCGACGGCGGCGAGGGCCCGCTGCCGGTTGGTGGTGATCTCAAGGAGCGGATGTCCGGCATCCTCGAGTGGCACCGCCGCTGCGTCCGCTACACGGACGCGGAGCTGGTCCGGGTGCACTCACCACAGGTGCCGGTGGCCTTCACCTTCCGCCCCACCGGCCTCGGAACCTCGGCCCTGAGACTCGCGGCGCCGGTCTCACGTCATCCCCGGCGGAAGCGGTCCGCGATCTCCGGCACGTCCTGCCACCACAGCCTGGGGGCCTCGTCCGGGTCGGCGGCGGCCACCGCGTCCAGTTCGACGTCGATCTCAGCGGCCCGGACCTCGTCCTCCTTCGTCATGCGGGACAGCACGATGCCGATGAACGGCAGGCCCGCGACGTCGCCGCCGATCCACAGCACGCCTGCGCCGAGCGTCTGGTCGGTGCGCACGCTCGGCCCCCAGTCCCGGGTCAGGGCGCCGTAGAAGCCGGCGGCCACCAGTGGACCCAGCCAGAGGACCACGCCGAGCGCCGCGTCGCCGATCATCTCGACCACGGTGATCCAGATCGTCACGCCGTACGGATCGGTGCGGGGGGTCGGGTCGAGCCGGAAACGGGTCCAGAAATAGACGAATCCGACGAGCGTGAGTATGAATCCGCTCACTGCCGACGCCGCCGAACTGCGCAGCGTCAGTTCGTAGAGCGGGCTGAGATACAGCACCATCATCGGGACCACCAGCAGCACCGTGATGACGAGCGGGAATGTCACGAAACGGGCGACGGGGCTGCGCAGTGCCCGGCCCAGTGGGGCGCGGAGGCGGCCCGGCAGCAGATCGCGCAGCAGCAGGATCGGGGCCCCGAGCGCCAGCAGCAGCGGCACGACCATGAGCAGGACGATGTTCTGCACGGCGCGAACCCAGAACAGGGTGTCGTCGTACACCCCGAGGAACGAGCAGCCGACCAGCAGGATCGTGGCGATCCCGGCGGCCCAGCACACGACACGCACTCGCGGCCACGGACGTCCGGCCCGCCGGGTGTGGGCCACGGCCGCGCCGTAACCGCCGCCGAGGACGACCGCGGCCGTCAGGACCCCGGGCTCGACCCGCCACGCGGTGAACACGCGAAGTGTGGTGAGCGGGGTGGTCATGGCGAGCGCGAGCACCTGTCGAACGGTACGCGTTCCCGTTCTTCCTTCGAAACGGGTGATTTGCCGGTGTAGTGACTGTGCAGGCGATTCCGGGATTCAACCTCGGCCGCATTACTGTCGGTGCATGGCCATTCTGGATCACCACGACGAACCGACCGAGGTGCTGACGCTGCGGCGCCGTCGTCGCGGACCGTGGATCGCGCTGGCTCTCGTCGTGGCGATCGTGCTCGCCGGAACGGGTGGCGTGGTGCTCGACGCGCTGCGTATCCCGGGGTCGGAGAGCCTCGCGGCGAAGTTGGCCGAGTGGGGACGCGACCACGGCCTCGGGCCGGTCGTCACCTGGCTCGAGCAGATCCAGTACGACAACAACCAGCCGGCGGTGGGCGGCGCCCCGCCGGGCGGCATCCCGACGGCCGACGGCGTGGCTCCGGGGGCCGGGAGTTCGTCGCGGCTGCCCTCGGTGGCCCTGCCGCCGCTGGCGGGCGGCGCGCACCTACCGGGCGAAGGGGTGTGGCAGACCGTCGTCACCGTCAAGGGGCGCCCGGCGGTGCAGGTGGCGGCGGTGCGGCCGGATGCCCAGCACACGTCGTTCGTGGTGGGCGTGATGCGGATGGACCCGACGTTGGTGCGTGGTCAACTGCACCCGGGCACCCTCGACCCCGGAGGGTCCTGGAAGACCTCCACGTCCCTGACGGGCACCCAGAAGGCCGACGTCGCGGCGGCGTTCAACGGCGGCTTCCGCCTCACCGACCCCAGCCATCCCGGCTACTACGCGGAAGGGCGCACGGTGAAACCGCTGGTGGACGGCGCGGCGAGCCTGGTGCTGCGGGCGGACGGCACCGCCGACGTGGGTGCCTGGAACCGGGAGGTGCACATGGGGCCCGATGTGGTGAGCGTGCGGCAGAACCTGCTCCCGCTCGTCGACGACGGGCAGGTCAACCCGACGTGCGCCACCGGCGGCACGAAGGAGTGGGGCTCGACGGTCGGGCAGGCCGCCTACATCCACCGGTCCGGCTTCGGGGTGACGGCCACGGGCGTCGAGGTCTACGTGGGCGGCCCGGCTCTGTCGGTGTGCACGCTCGGACGGATCCTGCAGGACGCGGGCGTGGTGCGGGGCATGGAGCTCGACATCAACCCGAACTGGGTCAGCGGCACCTACTTCCACGACCGGCCGGGTGCCGAGCCGCAGGGCTTCCGCCTGTTCCCGGCCGAGAAGGTGGACCCGGCGCACTACCTCGTTCCGACAAGCCGCGACTGGTTCGCCTGGTACGCCCGGAGTTGATGCGGACCGGGCCGGGCCTCAGGCCGGCACCGGCTCCGGGACGGGGCGGTGGGCATGGCGGGACAGCACCGTGAGGCCCGCCGCGGTCAGGGCCAGCCCGACGATGCCGAGTGTTACCGGCAGCGGGCTGATCCGCACGACCTCGCCCAGCAGGACGACGCCGAGCACCGACGCGGAGAGCGGGTCCACGAGCGTGCAGGTGGCGAGCGGAGCGCCCAGGCCGCCGTCGCGGTAGGCCATCTGGATCAGGACCATGCCGACGACGGCGGCGACCGCGCAGGTGAGGGCGGCGAGCACCCACGGACCCGATCCCGCGACGAGCAGCCTGGCCATGGCCGAGGCCAGCCCGAACAGGATGGCCGACGCGGCCGCCCGCAGCACCGAGCCCGCGCGGTGGCCGAAGAACGAGCTGACCACGACCATCAGTCCGACGACCAGCGCGCAGCCGCCGACGGCCATCCCGAGCGCCGCGTCGGTCACCTCCGGTGGTCGGGCGTGGTGCGGGGCGAGGGACAGGATGGCGACGAGTCCGAGTGCGACAGCACCCGCCGCGGCCCACTCGCCGCGGGTGACGGTGCGCCCCACCAGCCACGCCCCCAGGGGCAGGGCGAGCACGAGCGCGGACACCCCGAGGGGCTGCACGAGAGTCAACGGGCCGAACCGCAGGGCGACGAGGTGCAGCAGTGCTCCGACGAGGGTGGCGGACACGGCGACCCACCAGCGGGGGCGACGGATCAGCCGGCCGAAAAGGGCCAGGCCGCCGACCTCGGCGTCCGACGCGTGCCGTGACGCCTCGCGCTGCTGCAGTACGGCGGCCACGGCGTAGCAACCGGCCGAGGCGAGGGCGACGCCGATCGCCACAGCGGGATGTTGCACGGCTCCACGTTAGAGGGTCGGAGGATCCGTCGGGCGGGCGACATCGCCACAGGAGGCTCACAAGAAGGGCACAGTGACGCGACAGGGGGAGACCCCATCGTGGACCGGGTGATCGACGAGACCCCCAGGAGAACCCCGTGAGCACCGCGACCCTGTCCCCACCGGCCGTGCCGTCGGCCTCCCCGCCCGATGCCGGGCCCGGCCGGTCCGGACGGTGGGTCCGGCCGGCGCTGGCCGTGCTGCTGCTGGCCACCGCCGCGCTCTACCTGTGGAACCTCTCGGCCAACGGGTACGCCAACGACTACTACGCGGCGGCGGTACAGGCCGGGACGCAGTCGGTCAAGGCGTGGCTGTTCGGCTCGCTCGACGCGGGCAACGCGATCACCGTCGACAAGCCCCCCGCCTCACTGTGGATCATGACAGCGAGCGCGCGGGTCTTCGGGTTCTCCTCGTGGAGCCTGCTGGTGCCCCAGGCGCTGGAAGGCGTCGCCGCCGTCGCCCTGCTGTACGCGGCGGTGAAGCGCTGGGCCGGTCCCGTCACCGGGCTGGTGGCCGGGGCGGCGCTGGCGCTCACGCCGGCTGCCGTGCTGATGTTCCGCTTCGACAACCCCGACGCCCTGCTGGTGCTGACGCTCGTCGCGTCGGCCTACGCGGTGGTGCGGGCGATCGACGGCGCCTCGGTCAAGGCCTCCACCTGGTGGCTGGTGCTGAGTGGCTCGCTGATCGGGCTGGGCTTCCTCACCAAGATGGGGCAGGCGCTGTTGATCGTCCCCGCGCTGGGGCTCGTCTACCTGGTGGCCGGCCCGACGCGGCTGCACACCCGGCTGATGCAGCTGCTCGCGGCGGTGGCCGCGATGGTGGTCTCGGCGGGCTGGTTCATCGCGCTCGTCGAGCTGTGGCCTGCCGCGGACCGGCCCTACATCGGCGGTTCCACCACCAACTCCCTGCTGGAGTTGGCGCTGGGCTACAACGGCATCGGCCGGCTGCTCGGGGGGTCCGGTAACGGCGGCGGGGGCGGCGGGGGAGGTGGTGGCAACAGCGGCTTCGGTGGCGCCACCGGCATCTTCCGGCTGTTCACGTCCGAGATGGGCCTGGAGATCTCCTGGCTGCTGCCCGCGGCGCTGATCGCGCTGGTGGCGGGGTTGTGGCTCAGCCGGAAGGCGCCGCGCACCGACCGCCTGCGTGCGTCGATGCTGCTGTGGGGCGGCTGGACGCTGGTCACCGGGCTCGTGTTCAGCTTCATGAGCGGCACGATCCACCCGTACTACACGGTGGCGCTGGCCCCCGGGATCGCCGCGCTGGTGGCGATCGGCGGCTACTCGCTGTGGAAGCAGGGCGCACGGGTGCCGCTCACGCTGATGGTGGCGGCGACCGGGGCGTGGAGCTTCGTGCTGCTGGCGTCCTCGTCGGAGTCGTTCGCCTGGGTGCGCTGGGTGGTCGTGCCCGTCGCCGTCCTCGCGGTGATCGGGCTCCTGGTCGGGACCCGCCGGCTGGCCCGGGCCACCGTCGTCGCCGCGCTGGTCGCCGGCATCGCCGGCACGGCCGCCTACGGAGTCGCGACGGCGGCCGGCACCCACACCGGCAGCATCCCGAGCGTCGGGACGGTGTCGAGCGGCATGGGCGGCGGCACGGGTACCCCGCCCGGGGGCAGCGGCGAGCGTCCCTCCCGGCCCACAGGCGCGGCCTTCGGCGGCGGCCCGGGAGGCGGCGGCTTCGGCGGCGGCGCGACGAGCAGCGCCGAGCTCACAGCCCTGCTCAAGGCCACCGACAGCACCTGGTCGGCCGCGGTGGGCACGTCGCAGAGCGCGGCGTCGCTGGAGCTGGCCAGTGGTACCCCGGTGATGTCGCTCGGCGGCTGGAGCGGCTCGGACCCGGCGGTGACGCTGGAGCAGTTCCAGGCCGACGTCGCCTCCGGCGCGATCCACTACTACGTCGGCGGTGGCCAGGGTGGCGGTCCCGGGGGGAGCACGGACAGCACGTCGTCCCAGATCGCGACCTGGGTGGCGGCGAACTTCACCGCCACCACCGTGGGTGGCCAGACCGTCTACGACCTGACGACCTGAGCCTGTCGATCCACACACGTGTTGACGCGTGCCGGGGTGCGGCGGAGGCTGTGCATCGTGACACCTTTTCCGGCCGGGCATGCGGGCGAGGCGGCCCGCCACCGTCGCAGCGGCGCCTGGGACGGCCGGCTGCTCGACAGCTACGTGGACGCAGCCCCGCCCGACCGCGTCGCCGTCGTGGACAGCGGCGTCCGGCTCACCTACGCCGAGCTGCTCGACCGCGTCGCCCGGGCGGCGGCGGGCCTGCGCCGGCTAGGAGTGACGCGCGGCGACGTCGTGTCGTCGCAGCTGCCGAACTGGTGGGAGGCGCTGGTGCTGCACCTCGCCGTGATCCGGATCGGAGCCGTCAGCAACCCGCTGATGCCGATCCTGCGCGAGCGGGAGATGCGGTTCGCGCTGGCCGACGCCGGGGCGTCGGTGCTGGTGGTGGCCTCGGAGTTCCGCGGGTTCGACCACGCCGCGCTGGCCCGACGCCTGCAGCCCGAGCTCCCGGCTTTGCGACACGTGGTGACCGTGCGCCCCGGCTTCGACGAGCTGCTCGGCGACCCCGCCGGCGGCGACCCCGAGCCCGGCCGTGGCCCGGACGACCCCGTGGTGCTGCTGTACACGTCCGGGACCGAGGCGGACCCGAAGGGCGCGGTGCACTCGCACGAGACCCTCGGTTACGAGGACCGCAGCGTGATCGCACACTTCGGCCTGACCGGTGACGACGTCATGTTCATGCCGTCGCCGATCGCCCACATCACCGGGGTCCTCTACGGCTTCCACCTCGCCACGATGCTCGGCACCACCGTCGTCTACCAGGACGTCTGGGAGCCGGGGGCCGGTGCGCGGCTGGTCGAGGCCGAGCGCTGCACCTTCGTGGTGGCGGCCACGCCGTTCCTGCACGGCCTGACGTACGCCGACCGGCCCGTGACGAGCCTGCGGGTGTTCGCGTGCGGCGGCGCTGACGTGCCGCCCGACCTCATCCGCGACGCCGAGGCCCGGCTGGGCTGCCTCGCGGTGCGGGTCTACGGCTCCACCGAGATCCCGACGCTGACGATGGGCCATGCCGACGACACCGCCGAGCTGCGCGCCCGGACCGACGGGCGGGTGGTGGGGGAGGCCGAGCTCAGGATTCTCGACGACGACGGTGCGCTGGTCGCGCCCGGTGTGGTGGGTCGGCTGTTCGCCCGCGGCCCTGAGGCATTCGTGGGCTACCTCGGGCGGGAGCACTCCGTCGACGAGGACGGCTGGATCGACACCGGCGACCGGGGATCGGTGGACGGGGCCGGCTACGTGACGATCACCGGGCGCACCAAGGACATCATCCTGCGCGGCGGGGAGAACATCAGCGCAAAGGAGGTGGAGGACCTCCTCTACGCCCACCCCGACATCGCCGACGTCGCCGTGGTGGCGGTACCTGACCCGCGGCTGGTCGAACGCGCGTGCGCCGTGGTGGTGCCCAGGCCCGGGACGACGGTGACATTGGCGGCCATCACGACCTACCTGGACGGCCTGGGCATCGCGAGGCAGAAGTACCCCGAGCACCTGCTCCTGGTGGACGAGCTCCCGAAGACCCCGACGGGCAAGATCCAGAAGTTCCGGCTGCGGGAGCTCGCCGCGGAAAGTGTCTAGAGGGTCGTCCAGATCCCGCCGTCCACCGGCAGGATCACGCCCGTCACCCACGCGCCCGCCCGGCTCGACAGGTAGACGGCGGCGCCGGCCATGTCCTCGGCCCGGCCGATGCGGCCCAGCGGGGAGCTGGCGGCCACCTCGTCGCCGGCGTCCTCGAGGATCGCGGCCATCATCTTCGTCGGGAACGGGCCCGGGGCGATGGCGTTGACGGTGATCCCGCGCGGGCCCAGTTTCTTCGCCAGCACGCGTGTCATCTGGTGCACACCGGCCTTGCTCGCGGTGTAGCTGAAGTTGTCGAACTCCGGCACCCGCATGCCGTCGATGCTGCCGACGTTGATCACGCGGGCCGGGTCGTCGACGGTGGCGGCCGCCTCGAGCAGCGGCAGGAACGCGCGGGTCAGGAAGAACGGGCTCTTGAGGTTGAGGTCGAGGACCTTGTCCCAACCCGCCGCCGGGAAGTCCTCGATCGGCGCACCCCAGGCGGCGCCCGCGTTGTTGACGAGGATGTGCACGCCGCCCGGCTCGCGCTCGCCCAGCTCGGCCGCCAGCCGAACGCACTCGTCCTCCTTGGACAGATCAGCGGCGATCGCCTGCACCTTCCCGAACGCCGCGAGCTCGGCCACCGCGTCGTCGGCGGGACGGCGCGAGGTCACGTAGACGGCGGCACCGGCCTGGAGCAGCCCGGTGGCGATCATCTGGCCGATGCCGCGGGCGCCGCCCGTGACGACGGCGGTCTTGCCGGTGAGGTCGAACAGATCCATGAGCAGAGCCTTTCGTGAGGGGTCAGCCGAACGGCCCGCCGGCGACGTACAGCACCTGGCCGGACACGAAACCAGAGCGCTCGTCGGCGAAGAACGACACGGCCTGCGCGATGTCGTCGGGCGTGCCCGCGCGGCCGACGGGGATGGCGGTGATCCGATCGGCCGCCATCGCGTCGAGGCCGCGGCGCTCGGCGATCGCACGGGTCATGTCGGTGACGGTGAACCCGGGGGCCACCGCATTGACGGTGATGCCGAGCGGGCCGAGCTCGCGGGCGAGGGTCTTGGTGAAGCCCTGCAGCCCGGCCTTGGCCGTGGAGTAGTGGGCGCGGTTCGGGTCGCCGAGCGCGGCGATGCTGGACATGCTCACGACCCGGCCCCGGCCCGCGGCCGCCATGTGGGGCTGCGCCGCCCGGGTCATGAGGAACGCGCCGGTGAGGTGGACGTCGAGCACGGCGCCCCCGTCGCCGAGCTGCATCTCGGCGACGGGGGAGTCGCGCAGGATCCCGGCGTTGTTCACGAGCACCGTCGGCGCACCGAGCACGTCGGTGACCTCCGCGACGGCCGCCGCGACCGCGGGCTCGTCGGTGACGTCGACGCCGACCGCCAGCCCACGCCTGCCGGCCTTCTCGACGGCGGCGACGGTGTCGGCGCACGTGGCGCGGTCGAGGTCGAGGACGGCGACGTCGTGACCGTCCTCGGCGAGCCGCCGGGCGACGGCGGCGCCGATGCCGCGGGCCGCACCCGTGACGATCGCGGTCATGATCCCAACTCCTCTGCCGCTCGCTGGGCCAACAGGAACTTGCGGGGGCGGCCGCTGGGGGTGACCGGGATGTCGGCGGCGTCGATGGCCAGGACGTGGCGGGGCACCTTGAACCGGGCCAGCCGCTCGGCGCAGTACGCGATGAGCGCGGCCGGGTCCACGTCACCGCGGCCCACGATCCAGGCGACCCCGACCTCGCCCATCCGGTCGTCGCGCAGCGGCACCACGTGCGCCTGCGCGACGGCGGGATGCCCGGTGAGGACGTCCTCGACCTCCTTGGGCATCACCTGCTCGCCGCCGCAGCGGTAGCACTCCTTCACGCGGCCGACGAGCGTCAGATAGCCGTCGTCGAACCTCCCGAGGTCGCCGGTGCGGATCCAGCCCGGCCCGTCGGAGAACGCCAGGGCCGTCTCGTCGGGCTTGTCGTAGTAGCCGGCCGTGACGCCGGGGCCGCTCGCGAGCAGTTCGCCGATCTCGCCGGGGGCGACGTCGGTGCGGGTCACGACGTCGACGACGCGGTAGTCGACGAGGTGCCGCCCGCCACCGGCGACGCCCACGTCGCGCAGGCGGCCGTTGGTGGTCAGACGTTTCTCCGGGGGATCGTCGGGACGGGTCACGGTGCTCGAGGCCGTCACCTCGCTCATGCCGTAGCCGGTGGTCATCTCGACGTCGGCCCACTCGGAGTGGATGCGGTCCCACAGGCCGGTGGGGGAGATGCCGCCCGAGGAGATCGCGCTGGTCAACGTGGGGGGACCGGTGGCGGCGTCCAGGACGGCCATCGTCATCGTCGGGATGAACAGGGCGTCGTCGGCGCGGTGGCGTTCGATCGCCTCCAGCGTGGCGGTGGGGGAGAAGGCGAGCTGCGGGATGATCGCGCCGCCCACGAACAGCGCCGCGAGCAGCCCTTCGACGTAGCCGTAGACGTGGTACATCGGCAGGGAGAACGTGATCCGCCGCCCGTCCTGGAAGGCGCGGCCGTACGCGCTGCCGTAGGCGGTGCGCAGCAGCATGTCGTGGGTGAGCAGCACGCCTTTGGGCTCGCCCGTGGTGCCGGAGGTGTAGAGGATGTCGGCGACGTCGTCGGGGCCCGTGGGTACGTCGGGAACGCTGTCGCCCGTCAACGCGTCCAGCTCGTTGCGGACGACCACCGTGCGCAGCTCGCCGCGGGGCAGCTCGTCGAGCATGGCGAGGTAGTCGAGGTCGCGGAACCGGTCCATGGTGATCAGCGCGACCGCGTTCGACTGGCGCAGCACGTAGCCCAGCTCGTCGCGCCGGTTGAGGAAGTTCACCGGCACGCACACGCACCCGGCCCGCGAGATCCCGAACTTCACGGCCACGAACTCGACGTGGTTGGCCATGACCAGCGCCACGTGCTCACCGGGCCGCACCCCGGCCGCCGCCAGCCCGGCGGCGATGCGCACCGACCACTCCTGGATCTCGCGGTAGGTCCACGTGCGCTCGTCGGTGACGACCAGCGGCCGTTCGGGGAACTCGGCGGCGACGACGTCGAGCATCTGGTCGAGCCGACGCGGCACCCAGGTGGGGAACCGGGCCTCGAGCGCGGCCTGGCGGTCCCCGACGGGTGCCAGCAAAGCCACTTTGCTGTCATCTGGTGGCCGTAAAGTGGCTTTGCTGTCATCCGGGGCCGGCACCTCAGCCACCCTTTGACGCCTTGTAGGCCTCCCAGTACGTGCGGTGGTGGGAGAACGGCTCGTCCCTGTCCTCCACCGCCGCACGCACGCCCTTCTCCTTCTGGATCCGCTCGAAGTCCTGCATCGCGGGCCCGGCGATGGCCATGGCGTCGGCGTCGTTGGCGGCGGCGATCGCGGAGGCGATGCCCATGGCGTCCCACCAGCGGTTAGTGGACTCCTTGTGCGCGTAGAGCATCTCCAGCGGCACGTGGGAGATGCGCTCGGCGTAGGCGCGGGCCACGGCCTCCACCTCGTCGGCGGGGACGGCCCGGTTGGCCAGGCCGAGCTCGGCGGCCTCGACGCCGGTCATGGAGTCGCCGCTGAACAGCCACTCCTTGGTCTTGCGCATGCCCAGGTGGATGGGCCACATGCCGAACACGTGGATCTCGCCCATGGTGCGGGCCTCGGGCTGGCCGAACGTGGCGTCCTCGGCGGTGAACACGATGTCCAGCACGCCGGCGAGGTCGAGCCCACCGGCGACGCAGGCGCCCTTCACGACTCCGATGGTGGCCTGCCGGATGCGCCACAGCCGCATCCAGCGCACGCGCGACTCGTGGAACTCGCGGCGCGAGAAGATCGGGTTGCGCCGGTGCGGGCGCGCGTCCTCCGGTCGCGACGGCTCGCCGGTGCCCCAGAGGTAGCCCCACTCGGTGAGGTCGTAGCCGGTGCAGAAGTTCTTGCCGTTCGACTTGATGATCAGCACGCGCGTGTCGTCGTCGGAGTCGAGGTCGTCGAGCACCAGGTCCAGCTCGTCGCGCAGCTTGCGGCACAGTGCGTTGCCGCGGTCGGGCCGGTTGAGGGTGAGGGTCGCGATCCGACCCTCCTTCTCGTAGATGAGGTGTTCGAGGTCCACGTCGTCCTCTTCCGTCGTCGGCTGCGACCACCCTAGACACGGACGGTGGTGGCATCAACAGCTACGTTGATGAACGGCGACGGGGCAGGCGGTCGGCCAGAATGCTCAGCGGCACCACGAGCAGCCACGAGAATTTGGCCCAGCTCGGGCTGACGAACGCCAGCGGGATCGACGGGAGGAACCCGACCGCCGCGGCCAGCGAGCCGGCCAGAGCGTCCCGGGCGTGCGTGTCGGAGGAGATCTCCGGGTCGACCAGCTTCCGGAAGAACGTCGCGTACCACCACAGGGCGGCCGCGCTGAGGCTCGTCGCGATGATCGTCACGGCGTAGAGCACGGTCGCGGCCGCGTTGTCCGGAGTGCCTCCGAGCACCGACGTCGGGAACGGCATGAAGGCGATGCAGAACAGGAACACCAGGTTGAGCAGGAGCAGGCCTTGGTCGGAGCGGACGAGCGCGCGGACGTTGTCGTGGTGCACCAGCCAGTACCGCCCGATCACCGCGAAGCTCAACGCGAAGGTGAACCCGCGCGGTGCCAGCGCCGCGAGGCTCTCCCCGACGTGGTCCGGGTCGATCTGGGCGTCGGCCAGCGGGAGGATGAGCAGGGTGATGGCGATGGCGAACACGCCGTCGCTGAACGCCGCCAGCCGGTCGAGGCCCTGTGCGGCCCGGTCATCGGTCACCGCTGCACCCTAGCGATCATGTCCGTCAACGGATATGTTGACGGCATGAACGTGGACGTGCTCGTGATCGGGGCGGGATTCGCCGGGCTGCGGACACTGCACACGATGCGGGAACTCGGCCTCTCGGTCGCGGTCCTGGAGGCCGGGGACGGGATCGGTGGGGTCTGGAACTGGAACCGCTACCCCGGTGCGCGCTGTGACGTCGAGAGCTACGACTACTCGTTCGGCTTCTCCGACGAGCTGCAGCAGGAGTGGCGGTGGAGCGAGCGCTACGCCACCCAGCCGGAGATCCTGCGCTACGTCGAGCACGTGGTCGACCGGTTCGACCTGCGCCGCGACGTCCACCTCAACCGGCGCCTGACCCGGGCGGAGTTCGACGGCGCCCGCTGGCGGGTCACCACCGAGAACGGGGAGCACTGGTCGGGGCAGTACCTGGTGATGGCCGTGGGCAACCTGTCCACCACCAAGGCACCCGAGTTCCCCGGGCAGAGCGAGTTCACCGGCCGGATCCTGCACACCGCGCAGTGGCCGCACGAGGGCGTCGACCTCGACGGACAGCGCGTCGGCATCATCGGCACCGGCTCGTCGGGCATGCAGATGACGCCGGTGGTGGCGAAGCAGGCCGCGCACCTCACGGTCTTCCAGCGCACCCCGAACTTCAGCATCCCCGCGTCCAACGCGGCGATCGACGACGCCACCGACGCCGAGGTCAAGGCGCACTACGCGCAGCGGCGCGAGGCGGCCCGCAACTCCCCGAGCGGCCTGGGCTTCAAGCCGAGCAAGGTCTCGGCGCTCGAGGTCACTCCCGAGGAGCGCCGCGCCACGTACGAGGCCGCGTGGGAGCGCATGGGCTTCGGCTTCATCCTCGCCTACCACGACCTGATCCTCGACGAGGCGGCGAACGACACCGCGTCCGAGTTCATCCGCGAGAAGATCGGCGCGCAGATCGACGACCCGGAGATCCGCGAGAAGCTGATCCCGCGCGGCTTCCCGTTCGGCACCAAGCGCCCGTCGGTGGACAGCGACTACTACCCGACGTTCAACCGCGACAACGTGACGCTCGTGGACGTCCGGACCGATCCGATCGAGCGCGTGACGCCCACGGGCGTCGACACCGCGTCCGGTCACCACGACCTGGACGTGCTCGTGTTCGCCACCGGCTTCGACGCCATGACCGGCTCGCTGCTGCGGCCCGAGATCGTCGGGCGCAGCGGAGAGTCGCTGCGGGAGCACTGGGCGGCCGGCCCGCAGACCTACCTCGGCCTGTTCACCCACGGCTTCCCGAACTTCTTCGTGATCGCCGGGCCGGGCAGCCCGTCGCTGCTGTCGAACGTGCTGCTGTCGATCGAGCAGCACGTCGACTGGCTGGCGGAGCTGCTCACGCACGCGCACTCGCAGGGGGCCGACCTGGTGGAGGCCACCGCCGACGCCGAGGCGGGCTGGGTGGCGCACGTCAACGAACGCGCCGACGCCACGCTGTATCCGAGGGCGACGTCCTACTACATGGGCGACGAGATCGAGGGCAAGCCGCGCGTGTTCATGCCGTATGTCGGCGGGGTGCGCGGCTACCGGCGGATCCTGGAGAAGGTCGTGGCCGACGGCTACGACGGGCTGGAGTTCAGCGCGGTCCAGGTGAGGGTCTGACCCGCAGGCCCGGCGTTCGGCGCGGTCACCGTCGACCGCGCCGGACGCCGATCACCAGCCGGTGGCGCCCCCGTCGACCATGAGGTTCGTGCCGGTCACGTAGGACGCCGCGTCGCTGAGCAGGAACACCGTCGGTCCCACCAGCTCGTCGGTCTCGGCGAGGCGCCCGAGCGGGATGTCCTTCGCGGAGGCCTGCACGTGCTCCCAGACGTCGGGGTGCTTCGCCATCGGTGTGGCCGTGTAGCCCGGGCTGACGGCGTTGACGCGGACCCCGCGGTCGGCCCACTCCAACGCGAGGCTGGTCGTCAGGTGCAGGACTCCTGCCTTCGCGGCGTTGTAGTGCACCTGGGCGAGCCCGCGCTTCGCGGGCACCGCGGAGATCGACCCGATGTTGACGATCGACCCGCCCCCCTCCCAGCATCGCCGCGCCCTCGGCCTGGCAGCAGGTGAAGACGCCGGTGAGGTTGACGTCCAGCAGTCGCTGCCACTGCTCGCGCGCCATCGTCTCGGCGGGGGCATCGGAGTGGATGCCTGCGCAGTTCGCCGCGTAGCGCAGCGGCCCGAGGGCGTCCTGCGTGCCGCGACGGCGTCGGCCACCTGCCCGGCGTCGGACACGTCGGCGGTGAGCGCCTCTGCGCGGCGTCCGATCTCCTGGATCGCGGCGGCGGTCTTCTCGCTGCCCACCACGTCGAGGCAGGTGACGTCGGCACCGAACTCGGCCAGCCCGAGCGCGACCCGCGCGCCGATGCCGCCGGCCGCGCCGGTGACCAGCGCGACGGACCCGTCGAGCCGGAAGGACGGAGGTGCCATCAGCTCATCGACCCCTGGTTCTTCGCGTCCTGCTCCGCCTGGTGCTTGGCGGTGAAGGCGTTGATGGCGTCCCACTGCTTAGCCGCCGGCGGGTCCCGCACCGAACGGGTCCACGCCTCGTTGGCGAGCAGTCGCCTGGTGGTCTTCTTGAACACCGGCATGACGTGGTTGGCGAACAGGTGGTAGTGGTGCTGCGTCTCCTTCCACGGGGCCCAGTTGTGGGCGACCATGAGGTAGGCGCCGAATCCGCCCTGGCTCTGCTCCTCGAGCCGCTCGATCTGGTTGATGGCGTCGGCGGGGGTGCCGATGATGCCCATGCCGGACTCGATGACGAAGTCGATGCGCTCCTTGGTGTTCTCGCCCATGACGCCGAGTTGCGGCGCGGCGGCGGTGTGCTGCAGGTAGTCGAACCAGGCGTCGATGCCGTAGGCGACGTCCTTGATGGCCTGGTCCTCGGTGTCGGCGATGTGCATGGGGCCGACGAGGCGCCAGCCCTCGCGGTCGACGTCCTGGCCGAACTCCTTGGCGCGCTCCTCCACCACGGACCAGTGCATGCCGAGGGCGTCGAAGCCCTCCTGGCTCATGGTGGCTCCGATGGAGATCATGCCGACGCCGTGCTTGCCGACCAGGCGCGGCCCGGAGGGGGAGACGACGGCGGCGGTGGCGATCTCGGGGTGCGGGTCGGAGTAGGCGTCCATCTGCAGCGGGGCCTCGACGAGCTTGTAGCGGCCGGTGCCGATGGAGATGGGCTCGTCGTTGCGCAACAGGTGCATGAGCACGTCGACGTCGGTCTCGAGGGCGGCGCGGGCGTCGGCGGGATCGAGGCCGAGCATCTGGGCGTCGGTGGCCAGTGCTCCGGGGCCGACGCCCATCATGGCGCGGCCGCGGGTGAGGTGATCCAGCAGGATCAACCGGTCCGCCACCAGGAACGGGTTGTGGTAGAGCAGCGACAGCACGCCGGCGCCGAGCTTGATGTTCCTCGTGACCTGGGCGACGTGGGCGATGAACATGAGCGGGTCGCCGATCGGCTCGACGCCGCAGGAGTGGTGCTCGCCGAACCACGCCTCGTCGAACCCCATGCGGTCGAGCATCTGGACGGGCTCTACGTCGCGCTGCAGGGAGTACGTCGGGTTCTGCCCGACGGGGACGTGGTGCGGGGGCAGGAAGATGCCGAAACACATACTGGCCACGGGAGTCTCCTGTGACGGTGTCCTGTGATTTGTGACCACAGGGCACGGGGGACCTGTCAACGCCAGAGTTGACGATCAGCGCTAGGGTGCAGCCATGGATCCGCTCGTCGCGCTGATGCGGCGCTTCGCACTCGACTGGCTGGGGCGCGCCGACGTGGACGCGTGCGCCGAGATCATGGCCGAGGACTACTCGATCCTCATCGGTGGTCACACGCTCGCCGGCCGCGAGGGTGCCTACATCCCGGGCACGCTCGCCCAGCTGCACCGCTTCCCCGGCCTGCTGCTGTCGGTGCAGGACCTGTTCACCGACGGCGACCGCGTCGCCATGCGCTTCACCGAGCACGGCCCGTCGGAGGCCGACGACATGGCCGCGGCGGCGTGGGGCGGCATCGGCCTGTTCTTCTGGGACGGCCGGCAGCTCACGCGCAACGTCACCGAGGAGGACTACCACTCCCGGCGTCGCCAGCTCGCTTCCCGGGTGTCCGATCCGGTGGAGAGCCCGGCGCCCGCTCCGTGGGCGGCCGTCCCGCAGCCGCCCGACCCGCCTGCCGAGGCCGTGGTGCGCACCTGGCTGGAGAAGGGCTCGCCCGACGGGCTCGTCGTCGACGACGGCTGGACCGGGCAGTCGACGCCCCCGCTGCTCGACGTCACGGGTGTCGAGATCGGGGAGCTGTTCTCCGCGGGTGACCGCGTGGCGTTCCAGGTCGTGCAGACCGGGCGGTACCTCGGTGGCCTGCCCGGTACCGACGGGGCGGAGGGCCGGGAGGTGTCGATGTCGGTGGTCGGGATGGTCACCGTCACGGATGGGGCCGTCACCGGGCGGGCTGTGCGGGACCGGGTCGGGCTGCGCCGTGCGGTGCGCTCGTGACCTCTCTCGATCCGGACGCCGCCGACCTGCTTGCCCGCCTGAACGAGATGGGCATGCGGCCCTACGAGGAGCTCGGCGGGGTGCTGCGCGCCCGCAGCGCCATCGACGGCGGGCGCTGGATGCAGGAACCCAGGGCCGAGATCTCCACGAGAGACGTGCTCGTGGCGGGCGACGCGGGGCGGCTCCCCGCTCGCGTCTACCACCCCGAGCCGGGTGCGGTGCTGCCGCTGGTCGTCCACTTCCACGGGGGTGGATGGGTCGGCGGCAGCATCGCGGCGGCGGACCGGCCGTGCCGGACGCTCGCCCTCGCGTCGGGGTGCGTCGTCGTGTCGGTGGAGTACCGGCTCGCGCCGGAGAACCCGTTCCCGGCGCCGTTGCGCGACTGCGTCGCGGCCACGCGCTGGCTCGCGGCGCACGCGGACGAGGTGGGCGCCGACGGCACCCGCATCGCGCTCATGGGCGACAGCGCCGGGGGCAACCTGGCCGCCGCCACCGCGCTCGTCCTGCGCGACGAGGGCGGCCCGGCCATCGCTCACCAGATGCTGCTCTACCCGGCGCTCGACCAGGCCGGCTCGTACCCGTCGCGGGAGGAGAACGGCACGGGCTACTTGCTCACGGCGGGGTCGATGGCCTGGTTCGGATGGCACTACGCGGCCGATCCGGCCGACCCGTACGCCTCACCGCTGCGAGCGTCCGACCTCAGCGGCCTCCCGCCGGCCACCATCGCGGTGGCCGGTTTCGACCCCCTGCGCGACGAGGGTGTGGCCTACGCCGGGCGCCTGCGCGCCGACGGTGTGCCCGTCGCGCTGCTGGAGTGGCCCGGGACGGTCCACGGCTTCTTCTGGATGGCGGGGGAGCTGAAGGCCGGCCGCGACCTGGCGACGAGCGTGGCCGACGCGCTGCGCGAGGCGCTGGCATGAACGCGGTGATCACGGGCGGACGGTCGCCAGTAGATCATGCCGCACCACCATCTGCCCGTGATCAACGCTGTGGGACGGCCCGATGAACGGGGTGGGAGTGATCGGTGGCGGGACCATGGGGGCGGGGATCGCCTATGTGTTCGCCACGGCGGGGATCGCCACCACCGTCGTCGAGCCGGACGGTGGGCGGGCCGCGGGGCTCGTCGAGTCGCTGCAGGTGCGGGCCCGACGAGGCGTGGACCGGGGCAAGCTCGATGCTGCCCGGGCCGACGCGCTGGGGGACATGCTCGCCGTCGTCGAGAAGGTGGACGGGCTCGGCGAGGGACTCGACCTCGTGATCGAGACCGTGCCCGAGCGCCAGGCCCTCAAGCTCGACGTGCTGGCGGCGGCCGAGGCGCGGGGGCCGGCGCTGCTGGCGTCCAACACGAGCGCGCTGTCGATCGACGAGCTGGCCGCGGCGTTGAGTCGTCCCGAGTCCTTTCTCGGCATGCACTTCTTCAACCCGGTCTGGTCGCTGCCGCTGGTGGAGATCGTCCGGGGTGAGGTCACCTCCGAGGAGGCGATCGCCGCCGCGCAGGCCGCCTCCGTGGCGATCGGCAAGGAGTCGATCCTCGTTCGCAACGTGCCGGGCTTCGCCACGAGCCGCCTGGACAACATCGCCGCGTTCGAGGCCATGCGGATGCTGGAGCAGGGTGTGGCCAGCGCCGAGGACATCGATCGGGCGGCCGTGCTGGCCTACGGGCACCCCATCGGCCCGCTGCACCTGTCGGACATCGTCGGCCTCGACGTCCGGCTCGACATCGCCCGGAACCTGTCGGGCGTGTATGGCGAGGCCTACGCCCCACCGGCCATCCTGGAGCGGCTCGTGGAGCGCGGGGACCTGGGGCGCAAGAGCGGCCGCGGGTTCTTCGACTGGACCGCTTGACGGGCGCCCGCTCCGGTATCAACATGGGTGTTGACTAGGAGGAGGCGAAGTGGCCGACGGACAGGTGCGCGACGCGCTGCTCACCGAGACCGACGAGCGCCGCGCCCTGCGCGACGCGGTCGGCAAGCTCGTGGGCAGCTACGGACGCGAGTACTTCCAGGACGTGACCCGCAAGGGCGAGAAGCCCGACGCGCTGTGGGCGGACATGGGTAAGAGCGGGTTCCTCGGGGTGCACCTGCCCGAGGAGTTCGGCGGCGGCGGGGGCGGGCTGGAGGACCTCGCGCTCGTCATCGAGGAGACCGCGGCCCAGGGCTGCCCGATGTTCATGCTGGTGATCTCGCCGGCCATCGCGGGGTCGCTGCTGGTGGCCCACGGCACGGTCGAGCAGAAGCAGAAGTGGCTGCCCGGCATCGCCGACGGCAGCAAGAAGGTCTGTTTCGCGATCACCGAGCCCGACGCGGGCACGAACACCCACAACATCACCACCACAGCCCACAAGGACGGCGAGGGCTGGCGGCTGCGGGGCCAGAAGTACTGGACCTCCGGCATCGACGAGGCCGACGCGGTGCTCGTCGTCGCGAAGGACGCGGCGAGCGGCAAGCCCTCCCTGTTCCTCATCCCCACCGATGCGCCCGGCCTGTCCTGGCAGAAGATCGACTCGGCACTGCAGATCCCGGAGAACCAGTTCACGACGTTCTACGACGACGTGCCGGTGCCGGCCGACGGGATCGTCGGCGCCGAGGGAGCGGGGCTCAAGGCGATGTTCGCCGGGCTCAACCCCGAGCGCGTCACGGCGGCGGCGCAGGCCAACGGCATCGGCCGCTACGCGATCAAGCGCGGGGCCCGGTACGCCAGCGAGCGCACGGTCTGGTCCACGCCGATCGGGGCCCACCAGGGCATCGCGCATCCGCTGGCCAAGGCCTACATCGAGGTGCAGCTCTCCCGGCTGATGACCCAGCACGCGGCGCAGCTCGCCGACTCCGGCGCCGAGGCGGGGGAGGCGGCCAACATCGCCAAGTACTCCGCGGGTGAGGCGGCCGTCGCGGCCTTGGACCACGCCATCCAGATCCATGGGGGCAACGGCCTGTCCAACGAGTACGGCCTGTCGGACCTGTGGTTCACCGCGCGCATGTTCCGCACCGCGCCGGTGAGCAAGGAGATGGTGCTCAACCACGTGGCCCAGCACAGCCTGGGCCTGCCCAGGAGTTACTGATGTCGGCTCCCGGACCGGACGTCCGGTGACCAACGGGGCTCGCAGCCTGGCCTGCCCAGGGTGGCCCAGGTGGGCTCCCGGACCGGACGCCCGATGATCGACAGGGCCAGAATCCCGGCAGGAAAGGGGCAAGCCGTGCTCGGGGACCTGCTCGCGAAGCTCGCGGCGCTCGGCACCGAGCGGCCGGCCATCACCTGCGGCGATGCCACGCTGACCTTCGGGGCCTTCGACCGCCGCAGCTCGCAGGTGGCGAACGCGCTGGTCCGGGCCGGGGTGCGGCCCGGCGACCGCGTCGCGGTCTTGACGAAGAACCGGCCAGAGTTCTTCGAGCTGCTCTTCGGCGCGGCCCGGGCGGGCGCGGTGCTCGTCGCGTTGAACTGGCGGCTCGCACCACCCGAGATCGCCGCGATCGTGGCGGACGCGGAGCCGTCGCTGGTGCTCACAGGCACCGACCAGCGCCCGCTGCTGCCCGCGTCGCTGGCCGACGGGGCGGTGGATCTCGACACCGGCTACGAGGCCTGGATCGACGGTCTCCCGGGCACCCCGCCCGACGTCGCCGTCGCCCCGGACGACGTGGTCCTGCAGCTCTACAGCTCCGGCACCACCGGCGTGCCCAAGGGTGCGCGGCTCACCCACGCCAACCTGATGTTCACCCCGCGCATGGGCCGCGAGTCCTACCGGATGAGCGCCGGGTCGGTGAACCTGCTGGCCTCGCCCCTGTTCCACATCGGCGGCACCGGCTACGCGCTGACGGCGATGGGCCAGGGCGCGCACACCGTGCTGATGGCGGAGGTCGACCCGGTCGCGATGGTGCGCGCGATCGAGCGGCATCGCGTCACGCACGCGTTCTTCGTGCCGGCCGTGGTCAAGCTGCTGCTCGACGCCGCCGCCGGGGCCGACCTCTCGAGCCTCGAGGTGATCGCCTACGGCGGCGCGCCGATGACCGAGGCCCTCCTGCTGCGCGCGATGGGCACCCTGAGCTGCGCGTTCATGGGCGTCTACGGCATGACCGAGACGGCGGGCAGCGTCACCGCGCTGGCCCCCGAGGACCACGACCCCGGCGGCCCCCGCGCCGGCCTGCTGCGCTCGGTGGGGCAGCCGCTGTCGTGGCACGAGGTGGTGGTGCACGACCCCATCACCGGCGGGCCGTCCGCGGCGGGCGAGGTGGGGGAGATCTGGGTGCGCTCGGGCCAGAACACCCCCGGCTACTGGCACCGGCCGGAGGAGTCGGGGGCCACCCTCACCGCGGACGGCTGGCTGCGCACCGGCGACGCCGCCTACACCGACGCGGGTGGCTACCTGTTCCTGCACGACCGCATCAAGGACATGATCATCTCGGGCGGCGAGAACATCTACCCCGCCGAGGTGGAGAACGCCCTGGCGAGCCATCCCGACGTGGCCGACGTCGCGGTGATCGGGATCCCCAGCGAGCGCTGGGGCGAGACCGTGAAGGCGGTGGTGGTGCCGGTGGAAGGTACGACGCCGACACCGGAAGAGTTGATCGCCCACGCCCGCACCAGACTGGCGCGCTACAAGTGCCCGACGGTGGTGGAGTTCGCGGAGGAGCTCCCGCGCAACGCGAGCGGCAAGTTGCTGAAGAAGGTCCTCCGCGCCGCCCCGTAGGCGTTCGCGCGCGGACGTGGGGAAGTCGTCCACAGGCTGCGAAGTTGGGCTCCCGTGGGCACGGCTCCGCCTTCACGCTGGGATCGTGGAACCGACTCCGCCGCCCCTTCAGCTCCGCCGCCACCTGCTCGCCTAGGGGCAAAGCCGTTCAGTTAGCCGGTCTGGCTTTCGGTCAAGGATCCTTGTTCGGCGTGTCGGTGCTGAACGTGGGAGCGGAGCTCCGGTAGGAGAGGTCGTCCTCCAAGACAGCCTCGATCTACCGGGAGCTCCGCT
>JBBRLM010000050.1:0-52684 GCA_038231335.1 Mycobacteriales bacterium | reverse complement strand
GCGTGGGCCATGGAGGACCTCCCGGTTGTGGTGGATGCCGTCAGACAGCTCCACAGCACTCCCGAGAGGTCCTCCACCTCAAGATCATTCAGATCGTGTCGTCACAAGTTCTCGACCAACGTCTCCGGTCAGTACAGCTAGCCGAGCGGGCTGCGCGGCAACAGGCGGTCCGAGACGATCTTGCGCTGGATCTCGCTGGTGCCCTCGAAGATCGTGGTGAGCCGCGCGTCGCGCCAGTGCCGTTCCACCTGGTGCTCGGTGGTGTAGCCGTTGCCGCCGTGCAGCTGGATGCCGTCGGCGGTCACCTCGGCCGCCATCTCGGTGGCCATCAGCTTCACCATCGCGGCCTCGCGCTCGCACGGGTGACCGAGATCGATCAGGTGGGCAACGTGCTGGTAGAACGCCCGCGCCTGCTCCACCCGGGCCGCCATGTCGGCGAGGGTGAAGCGCACGGCCTGGAAGTCGCCGATCGGGTGCTCGAACTGGTGGCGCTGCTGCAGGTAGACGATGCAGTCCTCGACGGCGGCCCGCGCCAGGCCCACCGCGCGCGCCGCGGTGTGCACGCGGGCGATGTTGAGCCACTTCTGGGCGTCGGCGAACCCGCCCGTCCCCACCTGGTTCGCCACCGGGACCCGCAGGCCGTCGAACTCGAGGTCCCACGTCACGAACCCGTGGTAGCCGATCTTGTCGATCGGGGTGCCGGTGATGCCCTCGGGGAAGGTGTCGCGCTGCTTCTCCACCAGCAGGGTCGCGAGGCCGGCCGAGCGCTTCTCACCGGGCTCGGGATCGTCGGTGCGCACGAGCACCTGGATGAAGTCCGCCGCCTTCGCGTTGCCGGTCCAGCGCTTCTGGCCGGTGACGACGAACTCGTCGCCGTCGCGGACGGCCCGGGTGGCGACACCCGCGAGATCCGAGCCGGCGTCGGGTTCCGAGAGGGCGATGGCCCCGATCCACTCCCCCGCGGCGCTGCGGCGCAGCAACTGCGCACGGCGGGCCTCGTCGGCCACGTCGGTGCCGGCCCCCTGCGCGCGGGCGATGATGCTGGCCACGCTCATCCACGCGCGGGCCAGTTCCTCGGCCACCATGCAGTACTCGAAGGCGCCCAGCCCCATGCCGCCGTGCTCGCGGTCGACGGTGATGCCGAACCAACCGTGCCCGGCCATCTTCTCCAGCAACGAGCGCGGGATCTCGCCCTTGACGGGGTCGAGCTCGTTCGCGACCGGCAGCACCTCCTCGGCGGCGAACCGGCGCGCCGTGGCCTGCAGTTCCTCCCGTTCCGGCGAGTGGTAGGGCGGCGGGACCACGGGCACGGGTGGGGCCTGGATCTCGGGGAGCTCGCTCATGGTCCCGTTCTGCCACATCCCGGACGTGCGCGCCCGGCGAGGGGCTGACTAGAGGCGGCGCAGCCCGCTCAGCACGCGTTCCATCAGCGCGACGTCGGGGCCGCCCGCGTCGACGGTGCGGTGCACGACGACCGCGCCGGCCGCGGCGAGGTCACCCAGGAGCACCCGCGCCACCCCGAGCGGCACGCCCCGCAGTGCCGCGATCTCGGCGACGGAGCGGGGTTCGCGGCACAGCTCGACGATGTCCGGGTGCGGCGTCTGCCCGTCGAGCGCGGCCGGCACGACCGATACGAGCGCCTCGATCGCGAGCTCGAACGTCGAGCGGGTGCGGCCCCTCGTCAGTACGTAGGGGCGGACGGACGACGAGGCGAGCGGATCGGGATCCGCCGGCTGATCGCGCCACACGACGGGCTCGGGATCGGGCGCCGCCCCGGTATCGCCGTCCGGCGGGGTCTGCGGCGTGACCGCGTCCGTCGGCGGCGTCTCCCGTCGTCGGCGGCGAGAGGATCCGCCGAACCGCGCTCCCGTGAGGCCCACGACCGGCTCGGCCGGATCAGCCGTGACGGCGAGCCGTTCCGATTCGACGCGGACAGTGGCCATCGAGACCGTGTCGTCATCCGCGCCGCTGGTCGGCCCGCCCCTGCGGTCGCGGCGACGGCCACCTCCGCCGAAGCGGGCACCCGTGAAGCCGACGTCGGGGCCGTCCTCGGATGCCACGGCCCGCCCCCTCCCGACATGCTTCACGGTTGAGATTCGCACCCTCTTCGTGAACTGTTTCCGCTGCGTTACGCGACCGTAGCGTCGCCATGACAAGTGCGCCCGGTCGCCGCGAGACGTGATCGATGTCACCATGACGACGTGTCCCTCCCGGCCCGCTGCTGGTTCGCACTCAACGCCCTCGTGGTCGCGGTGGCCCTCGCCATCCAGATCCCGATCACCGCGGGAAAGGTGGGCGGGTTCTTCGACACCCCGGCGGCCCGGGTGGGCAACCTCTTCACGTTCTTCACGATCCTGTCCAACATCCTGGTCGCTGCGGTCTGCGTGGCGCTGGTCCTGCGCCGGCGCCACTCGGACCTGTTCGCGGTGGCGTGGCTCGACGCGCTGCTCGGCATCACCGTCACCGGCGTGGTCTACAACACCGTGCTGGCGGGGCTCTACGACCTGCGTGGCGCCGAGTACCTCGCCGACCGGCTGTTCCACGCGGTGTCGCCGCTGCTGTTCGTCGTCGGCTGGCTGCTGTTCGGACCGCGCGGCCTCGTCCGGCGGCGCGTGGTGCTCCTAGCACTGATCTACCCGCTGGCCTGGCTCGCGTTCACACTGGTGCGCGGCGCGCTGATCGGCTGGTACCCCTACCCGTTCGTCGACGTCACGACGCTGGGCTACGGACAGGTCGCGGTCAACTCCTTGCTGATCACAGTGTTGTTCCTGGTCCTGGCCGCCGTCGCGTTCGGCGTCGACCGAATGGCGATGCGCCCGGCCCGGGCCGGGTGATCGACCCGGCCCGGATGATCATCGGGGCGGTGGCAGGATCGCCGTCATGACGCACCCGGTCCGGATCGGCCTCCAGCTCCAGCCCCAACACGCCGACTACGCCCAGATCCGCCGCACCGCCGCGGCCGCCGAGGAGGCGGGCGTCGACGTCCTCTTCAACTGGGACCACTTCTATCCCCTCTACGGCGAGCCCGACGGCAAGCACTTCGAGTGCTGGACGATGCTGGGAGCCTGGGCCGAGGCGACCAGTCGGGTCGAGATCGGCGCGCTCGTCACGTGCAACAGCTACCGCAACCCCGAGCTGCTGGCCGACATGGCACGCACGGTCGACCACATCTCCGGCGGCCGGCTGATCCTCGGCATCGGCGCGGGCTGGTTCCAGCGCGACTACGACGAGTACGGCTACGACTTCGGCACCGCGGGCTCGCGGCTCGCCGACCTCGCGCAGGCGCTGCCCCGGATCAAGGACCGCTGGGCGAAGCTCAACCCCGCTCCCACCCGCGAGATCCCGGTACTGATCGGCGGCGGTGGCGAGAAGAAGACGCTGCGCTACACCGCCGAGCACGCCCAGATCTGGCACAGCTTCGGCGACGTCGACGTGCTCACCCACAAGAACGCCGTCCTCGACGCCCACTGCACCGACATCGGCCGCGACCCTGCGGAGATCGAACGGTCCATCGGCGTGCAGAAGGCTCCCGAGGAGGTCGCCGACGCACTGGTGGCCGCGGGCGCCACCCTGTTCACCGTCGGCGTCGGCGGGCCCGACCACGACCTCGGGTTGCTGAAGGACTGGATCGCGTGGCGCGACGCGCGTCAGGCCTGATCATGGGCCCCGCCACCGTCACGGCACCGGACCCAGTCGGCCCACCGGCCGAGGAGCACTCGGTGTGACCGGCGCAGTACTGAGCGCAGGCCTCCTCCTGCACCGCCCCGGGCCCGGCGGGATCGAGGTACTGCTCGGCCACATGGGCGGCCCGTTCTGGGCGAAGAAGGACGACGCCGCCTGGTCGGTACCCAAGGGTGAGCACGGCCCGGCCGAGGACCCCCTCGACGCCGCGCGCCGCGAGTTCACCGAGGAGATGGGCTCGCCGCCGCCCGACGGGCCGCCCCACGAGCTGGGCAGCGTCCGGCTGCGGGGTGGCAAGATCATCACGGTGTTCGCCGTCGAGGGCGACTTCGACGCCGACCACATCGAGAGCAACCACTTCACCATCGAGTGGCCCCCGAAGTCCGGCCGGATCGCCTCGTTCCCGGAGATCGACCGGGCCGCCTGGTTCGACGCCGACACCGCCCGCCGCAAGCTGGTGGCCGCGCAGGTGCCGTTCGTCGACCGCCTGGTGGAGCACCGGGCGGGATGACCGCCCGTCCCGGCCCGCGACCCCCACTGTGGTGTCGCCGGGTCGGGATGACATCGTTCTCGACGGCTCTGCGTGGTGCAGAGTCTGATCAGCAGGAGGTCTGCTCGTGAGCACTGTCCGAACCGGCTCTGGCCAGCCCATCTCCGGTCAGAGAATTCTGGTCACCGGCGGGGCCGGCACGATCGGTTCGCACGTGGTGGACCAGGCGTTGGGGGCGGGGGCCTCCGAGGTCGTCGTCCTCGACAACTTCGCCCGCGGTCGCATGGAGAACCTGGCCCCTGCGCAGGAGATCGGCGGCGACCGGCTCACCGTCGTCACCGGCGACATCAACGACCCGAAGCTCGTCAACGAGCTCACCGACGGCATCGACGTGGTCTTCCACCTCGCCGCCCTGCGCATCACGCAGTGCGCCGAACAGCCACGGCTGGCGCTGGAGTCGCTGGTGGACGGCACCTTCACGATCATCGAGGCGGCCGTCGCGCACGGCGTCAAGAAGGTCGTGGCGTCGTCGTCGGCGTCGGTCTACGGCCTCGCCGAGACCTTCCCCACCACCGAGCGTCACCACCCGTACAACAACGACACCTTCTACGGCGCCGCCAAGGCCTTCAACGAGGGCATGCTGCGCAGCTTCCACGCCATGAACGGCCTGGACTACGTGGCGATGCGCTACTTCAACGTCTACGGCCCCCGCATGGACGTGCACGGCCTCTACACCGAGGTGCTCATCCGCTGGATGGAGCGCATCGCGCGCGGCGAGCCCCCGCTGATCTTCGGCGACGGCCTCCAGACGATGGATTTCGTGCACGTGCAGGACATCGCGCGCGCCAACATCCTCGCCGCGAAGGCCGACGTCACCGACGAGGTCTTCAACATCGCCACGGCCACCGAGACCAGCCTCCTGGACCTCGCGAACGCGCTGCTCGTGGCCATGGACTCGGATCTCAAGCCCGAGCACGGACCGGAGCGCGCCGTCAACGGCGTCACCCGGCGCCTGGCCGACATCTCACGCGCGAAGGCCGACCTGGGGTGGACGCCGGAGATCACCCTCGACGCCGGCCTGCGCGGTCTCGTCGAGTGGTGGAAGGCCGACACCGCCGCTGGAGTGTCCGCATGATCCCCGTCATGAAGCCGACTCTCGGCGAGGAGGAGGCCCTGGCCGTCGCCGAGGCCGTCCGGTCCGGCTGGGTGGCCCAGGGCCCGCGCGTCGCGGAGTTCGAGAAGGCGTTCGCCGCGTCGGTGGGCGCCGACCACGGCGTGGCCACGTCGAACTGCACCACGGCGCTGCACCTGTGCCTCTACGTCCTGGGCGTCGGCCCGGGCGACGAGGTCATCGTGCCGTCGTTCTCGTTCATCGCCACGGCCAACGCGGTGCGCTACTGCGGGGCCACCCCGGTGTTCGCCGACGTCAGCGCCGAGACGGGCAACCTCACGCCCGAGACCGTCGCCGCGGTGCGCACCGACGCCACCAAGGCCGTCATGGTCGTGCACCAGGGCGGGGTGCCCGCCGACATCCCCGCGCTGAAGGCCTCGCTCGGCGGCCTCCCGCTGGTCGAGGATGCGGCCTGTGCCGTCGGCTCCACCCTGAACGGGGCCCCGACCGGCCGGGGTGCGCTCATGGCCGCCTGGTCGTTCCACCCGCGCAAGCTGCTCACCACCGGTGAGGGCGGCATGATCACCACCGACGACGCCGAGCTCGCCGCGCGCATGCGCCGCCTGCGCGAGCACGGCATGAGCGTCTCGGCCGCCGACCGGCACGCCGCCGCGGGAAAGGCCATCGTCGAGTCGTACGGCGAAACGGCCTTCAACTACCGGATGACCGACATCCAGGCCGCGATGGGCCTCGTGCAGCTGCGCAAGCTGCCCGGCATCGTCGCGCGGCGGCGGGAGATCGCGGCCCGCTACCAGGAGATGCTCGCCCCGCTCGGGCTGCGCACCGTCCGGGACCCGGAGGGCGCCACCTCGAACTTCCAGTCGTTCTGGGTGGAGCTGCCCGACGCGGCCCGGCCCGTGGGCGACGTGCTCGCCGCACTGGCCGAGGCCGGGGTCTCGGCACGGCGCGGCATCATGGCCGCCCACACCGAGCCCGCCTACGCCGGGCACCCGCATGCGCCGCTGCCCGTCACCGAGCACCTCACCACCCGCACGGTGATCCTGCCCGTGCACCACGAGCTCACCGAGGCCGAGCAGGACACGGTCGTGGCGGCGCTGGCCGCGGCGATCGGCCTGCAGACCGCCGTTCACTGACGTCGTCACCGAGGAGTTTTTGCGTTGACCACCACCGAGGCCGTTCCGTTCCTCGACCTGGCCACCCCGCACGCCGAGATCGCCGACGAGGTGAGCGCGGGCTGGGCCGAGGTCCTCGCCCGCACCGCGTTCGTCGGCGGCCCGCAGATCAAGGCCTTCGAGGCGGAGTACGCGGCCTGGTCGGGCGTCGGCCACGTCGTCGGCCTCGGCAACGGCACGGACGCCATCGAGCTGGCCCTGCGCGCACTGGGCGTCGTGCCCGGCGACGAGGTGATCCTCCCGGCCAACACGTTCATCGCCACGGCCGAGGCCGTCGCGCGCTCGGGTGCCACGCCCGTGCTCGTCGACGCCGACCTCGACACGGCGCTGATCAGCGTCGAGGCGGCCGCCGCCGCGGTCACCGGCCGCACGAAGGCCGTCATCCCGGTGCACCTCTACGGCCAGACCGCCGCGGTCGAGAAGCTCCGGGCCCTGTTGCCCGAGGGCGTCGCGATCCTCGAGGACGCCGCCCAGAGCCAGGGCGCCAAGCGCCACGGCGTGGCCGCGGGCAAGCTCGGCGACATCGCCGGCACCAGCTTCTACCCGGGCAAGAACCTCGGCGCCTACGGCGACGCGGGCGCGGTGCTCACCGACCGCGACGACCTCGCCGCCACGGTCGGGCTGCTGCGCGACCACGGCTCGCCCCGCAAGTACGAGCACGCGGTGCTCGGTTTCAACAGCCGCCTCGACACGATCCAGGCCGTGGTGCTCTCGGCCAAGCTCAAGCGGCTCGACGGCTGGAACGGCCGGCGCCGCGCCGCGGCCGACCGCTACGCCGGGCTGCTGGCCGGCGTCGACGGTGTGGTCGCGCCGACGGTGCTGGAGGGCAACGAGCCGGTCTGGCACCTCTACGTCGTGCGGGTCCAGGAGCGCGACCGCGTGCTCAAGGAGCTGCAGGCCAACAAGATCGGCGCGAGCATCCACTACCCCACGCCCGTGCACCGCACCGAGGCGTTCGCGAACCTCGGCCAGGGCGAGGGCACGTTCCCGGTCTCCGAACAGCTCGGAGCGGAGATCATCTCGCTGCCGATGTTCCCGAACATCACCCCTGCGCAGCAGGAGCGCGTCGTGTCGGTGCTCGCCGACGCGGTGAAGTGACCGGTACCGACACGGGGGTCAGGGTCCATCCCCATGGCCTCTGTGAGAGCGACGACGTCGGCCCCGGCACGCGCGTGTGGGCGTTCGCGCACGTGCTGCCGGGCGCCCGCATCGGCCGCGACTGCAACATCTGCGACTGCGCCTTCGTCGAGACCGGCGCGGTGCTGGGCGACAACGTCACGGTCAAGAACGGCACGCTGGTGTTCACGGGCGTCACCTGCGAGGACGACGTGTTCCTCGGCCCCAACGTGCTGTTCACCAACGACCTGCGCCCCCGCTCGGCGATCAAGCGCGGGCCGGAGGTGCTGCTGTCCACGACGGTGCGCCGCGGCGCCACCCTCGGTGCGGGCACGGTGGTGGTCTGCGGCACGGAGATCGGCGAGTACGCCTTCGCCGCCGCAGGCGCGGTGGTCACGAAGGACGTGCCGGCCCACGCGTTCGTCGCCGGCAACCCGGCCACGGCCAAGGGCTGGGTCTGCGTGTGCGGCGAGCGCCTCCCCGACGACCTGACCTGCACGGACTGCGGGACGAAGCACGAGAAGTCCGGCACTGGCCTACGGGCGACGACGAGCGGCTGACGCCGCCCGTGCGTGGATATCGTCGCCAGGGCAACGATATCCACGCACGAGCTCAGCCGAGCAGTGCGTCGAACGCCCCGAGCACCTCGGCCCCGCACGTCGGCCGCGTCCACGGCCCCGAGGAACGCGGCGTAGCCGTGGATCAGGCCCGGCCCGGGCACGTGCCGCACCGTCACCCCCGCGGCGGACAGCCGTGCCGCGTAGGCGTCGCCCTCGTCGCGCAGCGGGTCGAACTCCGCGGTGGCCACCACCGCCGGCGCCACGCCGGTGACGTCGGCGCCGGCGAGGGCGATCTCGGGATCCGCGCTGCCGCCTGGGACGTACTGGGCGTAGAACCAGCCCATGTCCTTCGCCGACAGGAAGTAGCCCACCCCGTTCTCCGCAGCCGACCGAGAGCTCATCGTCGGATCGGTGGCGGGATACCACAGCAGCTGCGCAGCGAGGGGTAGGCCCTCGTCCCGGGCCCGCAGCGCCACTCCCGCGGCCATGCTCGCCCCGGCGCTGTCCCCGGCCACCCCGAGCGTCCGCTCCGGGTACTGCCCGGCGGTCCAGGCCAGCGCTGCGGTGGCGTCGTCCAGAGGCACCGGGTGGGGATGCTCGGGTGCGAGCCGGTAGTCCACGGCGACGACGACGGCTCCCACCGCGTTGGCGACGCGCCGGCAGACGGGGTCGTGGGTGTCGAGGTCGCCCAGCACCCAGCCGCCCCCGTGCAGGTAGGTGACGGCGCGGCCGCGGTCGTGTTCCGGTGTGTAGATCCGGACCGGGATCGGGCCGGCCGGGCCGTCGACGGTCCGGTCCACCACCTCGGCCACCGCCTCGGGGACGAACCCGGCGCCGCGCCGCGCGAGGGACAGGGCCCGGTAGTGGTCCCGGCTCTCCCGGGCGGAGCCGCGGACCAGCGGCACGGCGCCGGCCGCGGCGGCGGTGTCGAGCAGGACGCGGAACTGGGGATCGAGCACGACACCGACCCTAATGGGGCCTGGCCCGACGCAGCGCAGCCATCATCCGAGGCAGACCATCCGGCCCACATCATCGGGATCGGAGGGTCCGGCCCGGCCCGTAGAATGCGGCCTCGTGACCGACGTGCGCCTGTCCACCACGTCGTACGTGGTGCTCGGCATGATCGCGCTGCGCGGCCCCTCCACCCCGTACGACCTCAAGCGCGCGGTGGAGCACTCCGTCGCCCACTTCTGGCTGCTGCCGCACGCGCAGCTCTACGCGGAGCCCGACCGGCTCGCGGAGCTGGGCCTGCTCGCCCGCTCGGTCGAGGACGTCGGCCGGCGGCGCAAGACGTACTCGCTGACCGGCCCCGGCCACGACGTGCTGCGCGACTGGCTCGCCTCCCCCACCGACGTGCCCTTCCAGATGCGCGACATCGCCGCGCTCAAGCTGTTCTTCCACGAGGTGGGCGACCCCGGCAACGTCCCCGCGCTGGCCGTCGAACAGATCCGCCTGCACCGACGCCACATCGCCGAGTACGACGAGATGGTGGCCCGGTTCGGCGGCGACCACGGCGCCGAGCCGCGCATGATCACACTCGAGCTGGGCCTGGAGATGGAGCACGCGGCGCTACGCTTCTGGACCGCGCTGGCCGACGGCGACCTCGACGCACTGCGCGCCGCCCGCCGGCGAGCGGAATGAACCGATCCCCATCCGGCTTGGGAGCGACATGGCTGGCATCACGCGAGGTTTCACCGGACGCCGACAGGCTCGCGATCCCCGATTGCCCCCGGGCCAGTACGACGCCCGCGACGACTGGCCCGTGCTGCACGCGGAGGCCACCCCGAGGATCGGCACCGACCGCTGGACGTTCACCGTCGAGGGGCTCGTCGAGCGCGAGACGACCTGGACGTGGAGGGAGATCCACGCCCTCCCCCCCTCCCGCTACGCCGGCGACATCCACTGCGTCACCACCTGGTCGAAACTCGGCATGACGTTCGACGGTGTGTCGGTCGACCTCCTGCTCGACGCCGCCGGGGTCCTGCCCACCGCCACGCACGTCGTCGCCGTGTCGCACACCGGCTACACCACCAACCTGCCGCTCGCCGACGTCACGGGCGGGAAGGCCTGGGTGGTGTGGGACGCCGACGGGCAACCACTCACCACCGAGCACGGCGGCCCGGCGCGGATGATCGTGCCCCACCTGTACTTCTGGAAGAGCGCGAAGTGGGTCTCGGGCCTGCGGCTGCTCGACCACGACGAGCAGGGCTTCTGGGAGCGCAACGGCTACCACGACCGCGGCGACCCGTGGACCGAGCAGCGGTACCAGGGCGACTGATGACGTCCGTCCCCACGAACCGGAGGACGCTGCGCTGGCAGCAGGCCACCGTGCTCTCGACGCGCGACGAGACGCCCCGCGCCCGTACGTTCCGCCTCGCCCTGCCCGCTGCGATGCCGCACCTGGCCGGCCAGTACTACGTCCTGCGGCTCACCGCGCCCGACGGCTACACCGCGCAGCGCTCGTACTCCGTCGCGTCCGCACCTGACGCGAGCGGCGAGATCGAGCTGACGGTGGAGAAGCTCGACGACGGTGAGGTGTCGGAGTTCCTGCACGACATCGTGGTGCCCGGCGACGAGCTGGAGGTGCGCGGCCCCATCGGCGGGTTCTTCGCGTGGGCCGGCGACACCCCGGCCCTGCTGGTGGGCGGCGGGTCCGGCGTGGTGCCGCTGATGGCGATGCTGCGCGCGGCCCGCCGTGAAGGGCGCCCCGAGCTCGTCCGGCTGCTCGTCTCCGCCCGCACCCCCGCCGATCTCTACTACGCCGACGAGCTGCCCGGGCCGGAGTCCACCGTGATCTGGACGCGCGCCGCGCCGCCCGGCACCGCACGTCCGGTGGGTCGCATCACCGCCGCCGACGTGGCGCCGCTCGTGCGGGGCGGTGAGGACGTCTACGTGTGCGGCACGCCCGCGTTCGCCGACGCCGCCACCGCCGCGCTGGAGGAGGCCGGGGTGCCCGTCGCCCGAATCCGGGTGGAGCGGTTCGGCCCCTCCGGGTAGACAACACGCATGATCCGCACCGCCCTCGTCACCGGGGTCAGCCGCCGCCGGGGCATCGGCTTCGCCATCGCCCGCCGGCTGCTCGACGACGGCCACCGCGTGTTCGCCCAGTCCTGGAGCCCGTACGACGCGACGGAGCCCTGGGGCGCCGATCTCGACGGCGCGCTGGGCGAACTCGAAAGCGATCGGTTCGCCCACCTCGCCGCCGACTTCGAGGATCCGTCGGCGCCGACCCGGCTGGTCGACGCCGCGGTGGAACGGTGGGGGCGGCTGGACACCCTCGTCCTCAACCACGCGCGCAGCCAGGCCACCGGGATCGATGACCTCACCGCCGACATGCTCGACCTGACCTGGGCGGTGAACGTGCGGGCGTCGCTGCTTCTGGTGCAGGCGTTCGCGGCACAGTTCACCGGCGACGCCGGCCGGGTGGTCCTGTTCACGTCCGGCCAGCACCGCGGGCCGATGCCCGACGAGATCCCCTACATCGCGACGAAGGGCGCACTGCACCAGCTCACCGCAAGCCTCGCCGATGCCCTCGTCGAGCGCGGGATCACGGTGAACTGCGTGAACCCGGGCCCCACCGACACCGGCTGGGCCTCCGCCGGGCAGGAGGTGTTCGTGGGCCGGCACATGCCTCGCGGGCGCTGGAACTCCCCCGCCGAAGCCGCCGCCGTCGTCGCGATGCTGCTCGGCCCGGACGCGGAGACGATCACCGGTCAGGTGGTGGACGCCGAGGGCGGTTTCCGGCGCTGGACGCCCTGAGTCACCACCCAGCGTCGTCACGTCACGCGGTCGGGTGGACACACCCGACACCTTCGGGTGAGATCGTGGCCGGACGCGCGACGCAGGGATGATCACCGGCCAAGCTGGTCACATGCATCGAAAGCCCCTGGTCGTCGCCCTCGTGCTCGCCGCCGTCGCCGTCCTCGCCGGCTCGACGGCCGCGGACGCCGCCACACCGCTCGCGTCGTCCGCCTACAACCGCGGCTGGGACGTGCCGTCCGCGGCTGCGATCGCCGCACTCGATCGTTAGACGGCTCCCCCGCGCAGGCCCCAGATGTTGGCCCGGTCGATCGGGTCGCCGTCGGCCATCCGCTGGTACATCTGCGCGGCGGCGCGGGAGAACCCGTCGGGCAGACCGACGGCCGCGAACGCGTCGCCGGCCTCCTCCATCTCCCCCACCCACCGCCACGCCTTGCCCGACGAGCGGGCGCCGAGCCGTTCCAGCTGGGCCGTGAGGTCCGTGCCGTCGCGCGTCAACTCCTCGCGCAGCGCGTCCTCCACGCCATAGGCCCGGGCCGCCTCCGCGATGGCCAGCCAGATCGTGGGCAGCGCCTTGCTCTGCGCCGCGAAGCAGGCCTTCAACCCGCTCGCCGCCCCGAGTCCGCCGTCGAGCACCCGCGCGGCGAACGGCGAGCCCTCGAACAACGCCGCCACCACCGGCGCATGCTCTCCCGCCAGCCACAGCACCGTGTGCCCCTGCTCCCACGCCGGCGGCCCGATGATCGCCGCGTCCACGGTGCGGTCGGCCCCGAACAGCTCGCCGATGCCCACGACGGTGGCGGGCGAGACGGCGTTGGCGTCGACGTAGAGCGGGCGCCGGTCGCCCGCTGCGGCCACCACCTGCTCCGCGACGTCGCGCGCGGCGTCGGGCGGGCACACCGAGATGATCACGTCGGACCGGCGGGCCAGTTCGGCGAGGTCGGGCACGCCGACGAGATCGGCGATCTCCGCCCGCTTCGACGTGGTGACGCTACGCCCCGCCGCCGCCCAGATCACCGCGCCGGCGACGGGCTTGAGCGCGGAACCGACCGACGCGCCCATCACGCCGGGGTGCAGGATCCCGATCACCGGGCGGTCGGGCAACTGGAGCTGGCTCACGCCCGCATCATCGCGCGACGACCCCCGGGGCGCGCGGGGCGCCCCGCGCCGACCCCCTTCAGAGGCCGAGGTGGCCCAGGATGCGTTGCGCCGCCAGCGTCGGCGTCAGGTCGCCTCCACGGACCTCCCGCTCCAGCTCCGGGAGTTCTGCCTTCACCGCCGGGTCGGACTGCAGGCGGTCCAGGAGCTGGTCGCGGACCATCGCCCACATCCATTCCACCTGCTGGGTGGCACGTTTCGGGGCGAGTTCGCCGTGCTCGTCGAGGGTGGTGCGGTGCTCGGTGACCTTCTCCCACACCTCCGCCATCCCGCCGCCGGTCTGGGCGCTGCAGGCCAGCACCGGGGGGCGCCAGCTCTCGCTGGTGGGCGTCATCATCCGCAGCGCACCGGCCAGCTCGCGGGCGGCGGCCTTCGCGGGGCGCTCGTGGTCGCCGTCGGCCTTGTTGACGGCGACGACGTCGGCGAGCTCGAGGATGCCCTTCTTGATGCCCTGCAGGGAGTCGCCGGTGCGGGCGATGGTGAGCAGCAGGAACGTGTCGACCATGCCTGCGACGGTCACCTCGGACTGCCCCACGCCGACGGTATCCACCAGCACCACGTCGAAGCCGGCGGCCTCCATGAGCACGATCGTCTCGCGGGTGGCCCGGGCGACACCGCCGAGGGTGCCGGCCGACGGCGACGGCCGGACGAACGCGTTGTCGTCGTTGGCGAGCTTCGCCATGCGGGTCTTGTCACCGAGGATCGAGCCTCGGGTGCGCGTGGACGACGGGTCGACGGCCAGCACGGCGACCTTGTGACCCGCGGCCGTGAGCATGGTGCCCAGCGCCTCGATGAACGTGGACTTCCCGACGCCGGGCACGCCGGAGATCCCGACCCGGTGCGCTCCCCCGGCCTGGGGCAACAGCTCCATGAGCAACTGCTGTGCGGCCTCGCGGTGGTCGACCCGCCGGGACTCGACGAGCGTGACGGCCCGCGCGAGCACCGACCGGTTGCCCTCCAGCACCCCCTTCGCGAGGGCCGGAATGTCGACGGGTCTGCGCTCAGCCACGACAACCCTCGTGAGCGGCAGTCACCGCGGGAACGACGCCATCCTTCGACATGACACAAGCCGCGCACGGGCGGCGGAGCCGCGTCACGTGCCGAGCGCGGCCGTCAGCTTGGCCAGGAGCTCCACGGCCGACTCCGCGATCACCGTGCCGGGCGGGAACACCGCGGCAGCCCCCATCTCGATGAGCGTGGGCACGTCGGCGGGCGGGATCACCCCACCCACGATGATCATGATGTCGGCCCGGTCGAGCCTGGCCAGCTCGTCGCGGAGCTCGGGCACCAGGGTCAGGTGCCCGGCCGCGAGCGAGGACACCCCGACGACGTGCACGTCGGCCTCGACGGCCTGACGCGCCACTTCGGCGGGGGTCTGGAACAGCGGGCCGACGTCGACGTCGAAGCCGAGGTCGGCGAACGCCGTGGAGATCACCTTCTGGCCGCGGTCGTGGCCGTCCTGGCCCATCTTCGCGACGAGGATGCGGGGCTGCCGTCCCTCCGCCTCGGAGAACTCGTCGACGGCTTCGCGGGCCCGGGCCACGGCGGGGCTGGTGCCCGATTCCTGGGAGTACACGCCGGAGATGATCCTGATCTGTCCCGCGTGGCGGCCGAAGACCTTCTCCAGCGCGTCGGAGATCTCCCCGACGGTGGCCATCGCGCGGGACGCGTCGACGGCGAGGTGCAACAGGTTCTGCTCGTCGGTGCGCGTGGACCCGTCGGCGATCATCGAGGCGGCGTTGGTCAGCGCCGTGAGGGCCGAGTCGACCTTCCGGGAGTCGCGCTCCTCGCGCAGGCGCCGCAGCTTGTCCAGCTGCTCGGTGCGGACGCCGGCGTTGTCGACCTTGCGGACCTCGAGGGCCTCGTCGTTCTCCACGACGTACTTGTTGATCCCGATGACGGGCTGGCGGCCGGAGTCGATGCGGGCCTGGGTGCGGGCCGCCGCCTCCTCGACGCGCAGCTTCGGGATTCCCTCGTCGATGGCCTGGGCCATGCCGCCGGCCTGCTCGACCTCGGTGATGTGGGCCCAGGCGCGGCGGGCGAGGTCGTAGGTGAGGCGCTCCACGTAGTGGCTGCCGCCCCACGGGTCGATCACGTCCGTGGTGCCCGACTCCTGCTGCAGCAGCAGCTGGGTGTTGCGCGCGATGCGGGCGGAGAAGTCGGTGGGCAGCGCGAGCGCCTCGTCGAGCGCGTTGGTGTGCAGGCTCTGCGTGTGGCCCTGGGTGGCGGCCATCGCCTCGATGCAGGTGCGCATGACGTTGTTGTAGGGGTCCTGGGCGGTGAGCGACCAGCCCGACGTCTGGCTGTGCGTGCGCAGCGACAGCGACTTCGCGTTCTTCGGGTCGAACTGCTGGACGAGCTTGGACCACAGCAGCCGCGCGGCGCGGAGCTTGGCGACCTCCATGAAGAAGTTCATGCCGATCGCCCAGAAGAAGCTCAGGCGGGGAGCGAACTTGTCGACGTCGAGGCCCGCGTCGATGCCCGCCCGGAGGTACTCGACGCCGTCGGCCAGCGTGTAGGCCAGCTCCAGGTCGTTCGTCGCGCCGGCTTCCTGGATGTGGTAGCCGGAGATGGAGATCGAGTTGAACTTCGGCATCTCCCGCGAGGTGTACGAGAAGATGTCGGAGATGATCTGCATCGAGGGTTGCGGCGGGTAGATGTAGGTGTTGCGGACCATGAACTCCTTGAGGATGTCGTTCTGGATGGTCCCCGTGAGCTGTTCCGGTTTCACCCCCTGCTCCTGCGCGGCCACGATGTAGAGCGCGAGCACGGGCAGCACGGCGCCGTTCATGGTCATCGAGACGGACATCTGATCGAGGGGGATGCCGTCGAAGAGCTGGCGCATGTCGTAGATCGAGTCGATGGCGACGCCCGCCATGCCGACGTCACCGGCCACGCGGGGGTGGTCGGAGTCGTAGCCGCGGTGGGTGGCCAGGTCGAACGCGATCGACAGACCCTTCTGCCCGGCGGCCAGGTTGCGCCGGTAGAACGCGTTGGACTCCGTCGCAGTGGAGAAACCGGCGTACTGGCGGATCGTCCACGGCTGCGTGGCGTACATGGCCGGGTACGGGCCGCGCAGGTACGGCGTGATTCCCGGATAGGTGCCCAGGAAGTCGACGCCGTCCAGGTCGGAGGCGGTGTAGAGCGGCTTGACGCCGATGCCCTCGGGCGCCTCCCACGTCTCGGGGGCGGGGTCGGGCGCCCACTCGCCGGTCGGGACGCCGGTCTCCAGGGAGACGGTGGTGAAGTCGGGAATGGTCATCGCGCGCCTCCTGGGGTCGTGCGCGGAAAACGGGGCCGGGGCGCCGCCATCCAGTGAGACGACACAAGCCGCGCACGGGCGGCGGAGCCGCGGCTCACAGCGCAGCCCACACGGCGTCGATGGTGGCCAGGGCGTCGCCGCCGACGAACAGGTGCCCGTCGACGCCCGGTACGTCGGCTTTGCCCGCGAGCAGCACGTACGACGCTCCGGCCTCGCGCAGTGCGGCGACGGTGGCCTCGGCGCGTTCGGTGTAGAGCGCGTCGCTGCTGCAGAGGACCGCGATCGGCGAGCCGGTGTCGGTCCAGGCCTTCACCACGTCCTCGACGGTCTCGGTGGGCCCGGCCTCGACAGGCTCGATCCCGCCGGCCTGCAACAGGTTGCGGGCGAAGCCGGCGCGGGCGGTGTAGGCGGCGAGCGGGCCCAGGGTGGCGAGGAACGCGCGTGGGCGGGCGCCCGTCTCGCCCAACACCGAGTCCGAGCGGTCGCGGTGGGCCTCGAAGGCACCGGCCGGGCGGTAGACCGGGAGTCCTCCCCCGGCCACCTCGGGCAGCGGCGAGCGGTCGACGGGCTTCTCGTCGAGGTCGGGGAACTCGCTGACGCCGGTGAGTGGCACCTTCCGCGTCGCGACGTCCTTCTCACGTTTCGCCCGGACCGTCGCGACCTGCTCGGCCACGAACCCGGAGTCCAGCGCGGCCACGGCACCCCCGGCGGCCTCGATCTCCTGGAAGAAGGCCCAGGCGGCGCGGGCCAGGGAGTCGGTGAGCGACTCGACGAACCACGAACCCCCGGCCGGGTCGATCACGCGGGCGAGGTGCGACTCCTCCACCAGCAGCGACTGGGTGTTGCGCGCGATGCGCCGCGAGAACGGGGTGGAGCGGCCGATGGCCGCGTCGAACGGCGCGACGGTGACGGCGTCGGCCCCGCCCACCCCGGCGGCGAACCCGGCGACGGTGCCGCGCAACAGGTTCACGTAGGGGTCGCGGCGGGTGAGCATCGTCGGGGACGCGACGGCGTGCTGGGTCTGCGTGGTCTCCGGGGCGGCGCCGCTCGCCTCCAGGACACGGGCCCAGACCCGGCGGCTCGCGCGCAGCTTCGCGATGGTGGGGAACTGCTCGGCGGTGGCGGCGACCCGGAACTCGAGCAGCCGCGCGGCGGCGTCCACGTCCAGGCCGGCGGCCGTCAACGTGCGCAGGTAGGCGACACCGGCGGCGAGGGAGAACCCCAGCTCCTGGGCGTCCGAGCCACCGGCGGAGTGCACCGGGAGGCCGTCGACCACGATCGCGCGGACCTGCGGGAACTCCGCCGCGACCCGCTTCGCGAGCGGGACGACCGTGTCGAGATCCGGCCCGGAGCCGGTGCGGGCGCGCATGCCGATCGGGTCGATCCCCAGCGTCCCGAGCAGGGCGGCCGGGTCGATGCCACGCTCGGTGGCGAGCGCGAGGAACTCCTCGGCTCCACCGCCATCCAGCACGACCGGCGCGAGATCGAGGAAGACCCCGTCGAGCACGGTGGGCAGGTCCGCGGGGGCGGTGCCGCCCTCGCCGACGGTGAGCCAGATGGAGTTGACGCCGTTCTCGAGGTCGGCGAGCACCGCGGTGTGGGCGCTCTGCGCGTCGGGTTCGGCGTGGCGCTGCCGCACGTCCCAGCCGTCCGGAACCGGACCCCCGGCGCGCGAGCCGCGGACGAACGGCTGCTGCCCCGGCACCCCGACGGCGGGGAGGTCGGCCACGTCCTCGGCGGTGTAGAGCGGGAGGACCCCGATGCCCTCGGGTGACGTGCGCACCAGCTTCGCGACCCCCGCGCCGGGCTCCGCGTCGTCACCGATGCGCCGGGACTTCTTCAGGACCCCGTCGACCAGCCCCACCCACTGTTCGCGGGTGGCGGCGGGGAACTCCGCGGCCAGCACGAGCTCGTCGGGTGCTTCAGGTGCGCCTGCTTCTTCGCGGCCGTCGACCATGCGCGGAGTCTAGTGACAGTCGGGGTTGACCGTTCCACTCCGAGACGGGTGACGCCGCGCACTGCTCGGTCGGGCGCATTGCTCAGTCAGCCAGGCGCAGGGCCATCCGTGGGCAGTCGCGCACGGCCTGCTCGGCCGGCCCGCGCAGGGCGCGCGGCACGGCGACGTCGGTGGTGGTGAGCGGGTAGCCCCACTCGTCGCGCCCGACCAGCTCCGGCAGCAGCTCGACGCAGCCACCGCGGCCCCGGCAGCGGGTCCAGTCCAGATGCAGGGTGCTCACGACAGTTCTCCTCCGAAGACGCGCAGGGCACTGCGGACCAGCCGCACGGTGCCGTCGGGGTGGTGGCAGGCGCCGCGGCCCTCGGTGAGCCCGGCGAGGCGCAACAGCTCGGTGACGTCCCCGTGCCCGGCGGCCACCCGGCCCAGCACGGCGGCGAGGCGCGGCAGGCCGTTGACGCACGGGCCGCACTGGCCGGCGCTCTGCCCGGCCAGGTAGGCGGTGATGCGGGCGGTCTCGGTGAGGCCGGACGCCCCGGCCGGGAGCACGATCAGCACCCCGGCGCCCGGTGACGCTCCGAACGCGCCCAGCGACGCCCGGGAGAACGCGGCGCCGGCGACCTCGCGCGGGGCCAGCCAGGCGCCGTGGAAGCCGCCGACCAGCACGGGGGTCTCGCCCCGCGGCCCGGCGAGGCCGAGAACGTCGCGCAGTGGGGCACCGTGCTCCACCTCGTAGACCCCCGGGCGTGCGACGGCGCCGCTGATCGTGACGAGCGCCGTCCCGGGCTCGGCCGCGGTGCCGCGGGAGCGGAAGCAGGCCGCGCCGAACCGCGCGACCACCGCGAGGTGCGCGAGCGTCTCGACGTTCTGGACGAGGGTGGGCCGCCCGTGCACCCCGGACTCGACGACGCGGCGGAACTTGTCCCCGGGCACCGCCCGCCGCCCCTCCAGACCCGCGACGACGGCCGACTCCTCGCCGGAGACGAAGTGCTCGTCCGCAGCCACGACGTCGACCGGCACCCGGTCGGTGCGCTCCGCCACGGCGGAGCGCACCGCGGACAACGCGGCCGGGGCGACAACCAGGTGGGCGCGGTCGGCTCCGACCGTGTCGGCCGCGACCGCCAGCCCGTCCAGGACGAGGTGCGGCGCGGTCGTGAGCAACAGCAGGTCCTTCGAACTGGCCGGCTCGCCCTCGGAGCCGTTGCCGACGACGACGGGTGTCCGGCCGGTGGCCACCACCGCGGCGAGCTTGCGCGCCACCGGGAACCCGGCGCCCCCGCGCCCGGTCAGCCCGGCTGCCGCCACCTCGGCGACCATCGTGGCCCCGCGGAGCGGCACCGGCCCGGGGCGCGACCGCGCTGTCTCCGACAGGGGGCTGGTGCGCTCCAGCAAGGCGGTCATCGGGGTCCTTCCGGGAATCCGGCGCCGATGAGCGGCGGCGGTGTGACAGGAACGGGGGCGAGATCGGGCACCTCGGCGAAGCGCCCGGACACCCGCCAGCCGACCGCGGCGAGCACGGTGGCCACGCAGACGCCGGTGATCGTGAGCATCCAGCCGGTCGAGGAGTCGGAGCCGGAGCCGAGCCCGTGAGCCAGCGCGATCGGCCACGACGCGTAGGCGGCCCAGTGGATCCCGCGCCAGACGCGGGGCCCGATCCGGTCGCGCAGGACGCTGGTGACGACCAGCGCGAGCACGAGGTCGAGCGCCACGGCGCCGAGGCCGTACCAGAACGGCTGCGCCGCCGCGGTGAACGGCACGACGAGCGAGAGCAGGTTCAGCCCCGCGTAGGGGTCGAACAGCAGCGTGCCGACGTGCACCGCCAGGAACACGACGGCGAGCAGGCTCGCGCTGCGGTGCACGGCGGTGACGGCGAGCGGGGCAGGCCGGGCAACGGGCGGCCGGAGCGCGTCGCGATGCCCAGCGCCACGACCAGCGTGAGCAGCACCAGCGACACCACTCCGGTGCCGCGCCCGAGGAACCAGAGCGCGTCGGTCATGGTGTCGGCCACTCTCCGAGAGTCACGATCTTGAACGTCGCTCCGACCAGCCGGGCCGGGACACCGAGTGTGCGCAGCCAGGGCAGCGCGTCGAGCCCGCGGACGACGGCCGCGGTGGTGAGTGTGTTGGCCTCGACGCACGTGCCGGCCGCGACGCTCACGGTGCGCCACACGGCCTTCGCCGGGACGCCCGTGCGCGGGTCGAGCAGGTGGTGGGCGGTGCGGCCGCCCCGGTCCCACGTGCGGCTCACGGTGCTGGAGGTGGCCAGCGCACCACCGGCGGCGAGGGTGACCGGGGCGCCGGGGTCCTCGGCCTGGTCGCGCACGAGCACGCGCCAGCCGTCGTCGGGGGCGGGGCCGGCGGTGGCGATGTCACCACCGAGCGCCACCAGCACCCCGGTGCCGCACGCGCGGGCCACCTCGGCCGCGCTGCGGTCGGCCGCCCAGGCCTTCGCCGTGGCGCCGAGGTCGAGTCGCGTGCCCGCGGGCACGGTCAGGGTGTCTCCGTCCAGGCGGACCCGCTCCCAGGCCGGCTCCGGTGCCGCCACGAAGGTCCGGATCGGGCCGCCCCCGATCAGGTGGAAGTCCCGGTCGTAGCCGGCCGCCGAGAGCGCGTGGCCCAGCGTCGGGTCCACGTCACCGTCGGTGCGGCGCGCGGCCAGCAGCGCCGTGTCGATGAGCTCGGCGAGCATCGGGCTCACCGGGGTCGGCGTGCCGTCCCCGGGGAGCGTCATGATCTCGGAGTCGGGCCGGAAGCGGCTGCACGCCGCCTCCACCTGCCGCGTCACGTCCTCCACCACGCGGCGTGCGACCGGGAGCGCGTCCACGTCCGTGACGACCAGCCGCGCGGTGGTGCTCCACAGCGGCCACTGGGCGGTGCCCGGTCCGACCGGGAGCGTCTCCAGGAGCGGCATCACGAGCCGCCCGACGAGGCCTGTGATCCGCCACTCGTCGAGCCCGACCCGACGGACGTGCCCGAGGGCACCCAGGAGTTCGACGACGAGCCGGCGGAGGAGGACGTGGAAGCGGAGGTCGAGGTGCTCGTGCTCGCGGCGGCGGTCCCGTGACCTGCGACGACGGCGATGCCGACGACCCCGGCCACACCCACCCCCGCGATCGTCGCCGTCACGAGGACGACCCGGCGCCGGCCCGCTGCCCGCGGTGTCTGGTTCATGTACCCGACCGTGCCGCCGCGGTCTGTGCGTCTCCTGTGCCCATGCTGTGGACGCGATTCTTCTACGCGGTGTAGAACTACTACAGAACGTAGAAGTTCCCGTGAGGAGGCGCCCCGTGGATGCCCTGGACCTGTCCCGCTGGCAGTTCGGGATCACGACGATCTACCACTTCGTGTTCGTCCCGCTGACGATCGGACTGTCGGTCGTGGTCGCAGCGCTGCAGACGGCGTGGCACCGCACGGGGCGGACGGAGTACCTGCGGGCGACGAAGTTCTTCGGGAAGCTGTTCCTGATCAACTTCGCGATGGGCGTGGTCACCGGGATCGTGCAGGAGTTCCAGTTCGGCATGAACTGGTCGGCGTACTCGACGTTCGTCGGCGACGTCTTCGGCGCCCCGCTGGCCCTGGAGGCGCTGCTGGCGTTCTTCCTGGAGTCCACGTTCATCGGGTTGTGGATCTTCGGCTGGGACCGGCTCCCGAAGCGCGTGCACCTGGCCACGATCTGGCTGGCCGCGATCGGCTCCAACCTCTCGGCGTTCTTCATCCTCGCCGCCAACGCCTGGATGCGGCACCCCGTCGGGTTCGTGGTGGACCCCGTCACGGGCCGCGCCCGGCTCACCGACATCGTCGCCGTGCTGACCAACCCGCAGGCACTCTCGACCTACGTGCACGTGCTCGGCGCGTCGTTCGTGGTGGCGGGGCTGTTCGTGGTGGCCGTGAGCGCGGTCCGCATCCTGCGCGGCGGCTCCGCAGAAGCAGATCGGGACAACCTGTTCCGCCGCACGATGCGCGCGGGCTTGGCGACGACGGCGATCGCCGGGATCGTCGTCGCGCTCTCGGGCCACAACCAGGCCCAGCTGATGGCGGAGTACTCGCCGATGAAGCTCGCCTCGGCCGAGGCGCTGTGGCAGACCGAGCAGCCCGCGGGGTTCTCGCTGTTCGCGATCGGCGACGTGCAGGGCAGCCGCAACCACCTCAACGTCCAGGTCCCGTACCTGCTGAGTTTCCTGGCCACCGACACGTTCTCCGCGCCCGTGCAGGGCATCACCGAGCTGCAGGCCCAGAGCGTGGCGCAGTACGGCCCCGGTGACTACGTGCCGAACGTGCCCGTCCTGTACTGGGCGTTCCGGCTGATGATGGGCCTGGGCATGGCGGGCGTCGGCATCGGCGTGGCCGGGCTGTGGCTCACGCGCAAGGGCCGGCTGCCGGTGCAGCGGTGGATGTACAAGCTGGCCATCGCCGCCCTGCCTGCCGCGCTGGCGGCCAACATCTTCGGCTGGGTGCTGACCGAGGTCGGCCGCCAGCCCTGGACGGTGGTGGGCGAGCTGCTCACCGCGGCCAGCGTCTCCCCCGGGGTCAGCCTCGTCGAGGTCGCCCTCTCGCTGACGGTGTTCACCGCCCTCTACGGCGCGCTCGCGATCGTCGAGGCCCGGCTGCTGTGGCGCTACGTCAAGGCCGGCCCGGAACCCGTCGGGGCCCCGGCCGCGTCGTCCGATTCAGGGGAGCCCGCGAAGCTCCCCGCCTTCGGCTACTAGGAGAACGGTCATGGATCTGCCCACCGTCTGGTTCGTCGCCATCGCCGTTCTCTGGACCGGCTACTTCGTGCTGGAGGGATTCGACTTCGGGGTCGGCATGCTGCTGCCGGCGCTCGGCCGCCACCGCGGCGCCGCACTGTCGGCCATCGGGCCGGTCTGGGACGGCAACGAGGTCTGGCTGATCACCGCGATCGGCGCGATGTTCGCCGCCTTCCCCGCCTGGTACGGCGCCACGTTGTCGGGCTTCTACCTGCCGGTGCTGGTGGTCGTCCTCGCGCTGATCGTGCGCGGGGTGGCGCTGGAGTACCGCGGGAAGGTCGACGACCCGGTCTGGCGCGCCCGGTGCGACCTGGGCATCGTGGTCGGCAGCGCGGTGCCCGCGTTCGTCTGGGGCCTGGTGTTCGCGAACCTCGTGCGCGGGGTGGACCTGGGCGCCGACGGCGTGGTCACGTCGTCGCTGCTCGACCTGCTCAACCCCTACGCGCTGCTCGGTGGCACCGTGACACTGACGCTGTTCGCCCTGCACGGCGCGGTGTTCGTGGCGCTCAAGACCGAGGGGCCCGCGCGGCTGCTGGGCCGGGCCGTGGTGAAACGGCTGTTCCCGGTGGCGGTCGTGGCGCTGGCCGTCTTCCTGGCGCTCACCGCGGCCGGCTGGGTCACCGCCGTCACCGTGGGGCTCCTCGTCGCGGGTGCGGTGCTCGCCGTGCGGGGCCGCGAGGGGTGGGCGTTCGTCGCCACGGCCGTCACGATCGCCGCCCTGACGGTCGTGATCTTCGGGTCGCTCTACCCGGCCGTGCTGCCCTCGCTGACCGACCCCGCGTTCGACCTCACGGTGGCGAACGCCGCCTCGGGCCCCTACACGCTGACGCTGCTGAGCTGGGTGGGCGGGATCTTCCTGCCGGTCGTGATCGCCTACCAGTCGTGGAGCTACTGGATCTTCCGCATGCGCGTGACGGCATGAAGCCGCTGGACCCGCGGCTGGTGGCGACCACCCGGTCGGTCCGGGTCCACCTCGTCGTCACGGTCGCCTGCGGGGCGGCGCTGACCGGGCTGATCCTGCTGCAGGCCTGGCTGCTGGCACGGGTGATCTCCGGGGCGGCCGCCGGCGGGGTGACGGCCGCCGTGGGCGCCGTCGCCCTCGTCGCGCTGGCCCGCGCCGCCCTGTCGTACGGCGCCGAGGCCGCGGCCCTGAGCAGCGCCGCGAAGGTCAAGTCCGAGCTGCGACGGCGACTCGTCGCCCACGTCACCGGACCCGCCGCCGACCCGGTGACCACCGACGCCGGCGAGCTCGCCACCCTGGCCACCCGCGGCCTCGACGCCCTCGACGACTACGTCGCGCGCTACCTGCCCCAGCTCGTGCTCGCCGTCCTCGTCCCGGTGGCCGTACTCGTCGTCGTCGCGCGCGCCGACTGGATCTCCGCACTGGTCATCGCCCTGACCGTGCCGCTGATCCCGGTGTTCATGGCGCTGATCGGCTGGCACACCCAGGACCGCACGTCCCGGCAGTGGCGGCTGCTGGAACGGCTCGGCGGCCACTTCCTCGACGTCGTGGAGGGCCTGCCGACGCTCGCGATCTTCCGCCGCGCCAAGGCCGAGGCCGAGCTGATCCGGGGGGTCACCGACGACCACCGCCGCGCGACGATGGGCACACTGCGCGTCGCGTTCCTCTCGGCGTTCGTGCTGGAACTGCTCGCGACGATCGCGGTGGCGCTCGTGGCCGTCGAGGTGGAGCTGCGGCTGCTCTACGGCCAGCTGGACCTGGAGACCGCACTGCTCGTGCTGATCCTCGCGCCGGAGGCCTACCTTCCGCTGCGCGAGGTCGGGGCCCGGTTCCACGCGAGCATGGAGGGCGTCGCGGCCGCGGAGCGCGTGTTCGCGGTCCTCGACGGTCCGGGCGGTCCGGCCCCCGTCCCGGCCACGCCCGCCGTTCCCGCCGCAGCGGCCGAGATCCGGCTGCGCGGGGTCGGGTTGACCTACCCGGGCCGCACGGAACCGGCCCTGTCCGGCGTCGACATGGTGCTGCGGCCCGGCACCACCACGCTCGTCACGGGTCGCAGCGGCGCGGGCAAGACCACGCTGCTCTCGCTGCTGCTGCGGTTCACCGACCCCGACTCGGGCCGGATCACGGTGGGCGACGTCGACCTCGCCGACGTGCCGGCCGAGGAATGGCGACGCCGGATCGCCTGGGTCCCGCAGCGCCCGTACCTCTTCGACGCGTCGGTGGCGGAGAACATCCGCCTCGGCACCACCGACGGCGACGTCGAGGCGGCGGCGAGGCTCGCCGGAGCCCACGACGTCATCGCCGCGCTCCCCGACGGCTACGCCACCCGCCTCGGCGAGCGCGGCACCCGCCTCTCGGCCGGCCAGCGGCAGCGGATCGCCCTGGCCCGGGCGTTCCTGCGGGTGGCGGCGACGCCGGACGCGATCGTCCTGCTCGACGAACCGACGGCCCACCTGGACCCGGAGACCACCGCGCTGATCCGAACAGCGGTGGCGAGGCTGCTGGAAGGCCGCACCGGGGTGATCGTGGCCCACGACGCAGGCTGGTCGATGCTGTCGGACGAGGTGGTGGCCCTCCCCGGATGCCAGGAAAGCCACTTTGCCGGCACCTCACGACAGGAAAGTGGCTTTGCTGTCATCGGGGGTGGCGCGCCGTGAACCGCGATCCGTTGCTTCGGATGTTCGGCCTCGCCCGGCCGCGCGGTGCGCGGTTCGCACTCGGGGTGCTCGCCGGCGCTGTCGCCACCGCGTCCGCCGTCGCGCTGCTCGCCGCCGCCGCCTGGCTGATCGCCACCGCCGCCGAGCACCCGTCGCTGACGGCGCTGAGCGTCGCGATCGTCGCGACCCGGGCGCTCGGCGTCACGCGCGGCGTCGCCCGCTACCTCGAACGCCTCGTCACCCACGACGCCGCCCTGCGGACCCTCGCCGACGTCCGCGTCCGGGTCTACGCACGCCTCGCCGCCACCGAGCCGGTGCGCCGGTTCCGCTCCGGCGACCTCGTCACACGGCTCGTCGGCGACACCGACGCCACCCAGGACCTGCTCATCCGGGGCCTCACCCCGCCGCTGGCCGCGCTCGTCGCCGGCGCGGGCGTCGTCACGCTGTCGACGATCGTGTTCGTGCCCGGCGGGCTGGTGCTGGCCGCCGGGCTGGTGCTCGGCGGGCTCGCGGTGCCGCTCATCGCCGCCGCTGCCGGGCGCGGTCCCGGCCGTCGCCGGACCGCAGCGAACGCGGACCTGTCGACGGCGCTGGTCGACGCCCTGCACGGCGCGCCCGATCTCGTCGCCTACGGCGCCATGCCCGCCGCCGTGGCCCGCATCGAGCAGGCCGACGCCGAGCTCACCCGCGTGGCCCGGCGCGACGCCGGATTGCTCGGGCTCGGGGCCGGGGCGTCCGCGCTGGTCGCGGGCCTGACGCTGTGGGTGACGCTGCTGCTGGGGGTAGCGCATCTCGGCACCGTGTCGCTGGCCGTGCTGGTGCTCACCGCACTGGCCGCGTTCGAGATCGTCGCCCCGCTGCCCGCCGCAGCGGCCCGGCTCGGGGCCGTGCGGGCGTCGGGGGCCAGGCTGTTCGACGTGCTCGACACCCCGCCCGCCGTGCACGTGCGGGCCGCGGGCCCCGTCGCTGCCGGCGCCGGGCTGCACATCCGCGACCTGCGCGTGCGCTACGCGCCCGCCGAGCCCTGGGCGCTCGACGGCCTCGACCTCGACGTCGCCCCCGGGCAGCGCGTGGCCGTGGTGGGGCCCAGCGGAGCGGGCAAGAGCACACTCGCCGACGTGCTGCTGCGCTTCCGCGACCCCGATGCGGGCACGGTCGCGCTCGACGGCGTCGACCTCACGTCACAGGAGCCCTACGACACGCGGAGCAGCATCAGCGGCGTGCCCCAGGACCCGCACGTCTTCACGAGCACCGTCGCGGCGAACCTGCGCCTGGCCCGGGTGGGAGCCACGGACGCCGAGCTGAGCGACGTGCTCCACCGCGTCGGCATGGGCTCCACCACGCTGGACGAGGAGGTCGGGGCCCACGGCGCCCGGCTGTCCGGCGGCATGCGCCAGCGCCTCGCGCTGGCCCGGGCCCTGCTCGCCGACCCGCGGTTCCTGGTGCTCGACGAACCGACCACCCACCTGGACCCGAACACGGCCCGTGCCGTCCTCGACGATCTCCTCGCCGCCACCGCGGGCCGGTCGATGATCCTCGTGACCCACGACCTCACCGGCCTCGACCAGCTCGACGAGGTGGTGGTCGTCCGGGACGGGCGGGTCGAGCAACGCGGCACCGACGCCGAGCTCCGCGCGCGCCCGGGGTGGTACTCCGCAGCAACAACTCTCAGCGATCGATAGGCTACCCCCCGTGATCAGACGGCTCGTTCCGCTCGCCTTCCTCGCAGTCGTCCTCACCGCCTGCTCCAGCACGCCTCCACCAGCATCGGTGGCGACGAGTGCGACGGCCGCGCTGGCCGGCAACTGGAACTGGCAGAAGCAGGGCTCCGCGCTGGACCTCGGCGTGACCCACACCCAGTCGAGCCTCGACCCGGAGGAGCCCGCGACGGCCCGGCAGCAGGGCGAGCAGATCCTGCGCAGTGCCGACGCCGGCGGCTGGCAGAACGTCCACCTGATGGGCTTCGGCACGCTCAACCCCGAGGCCTCCCCCGGTGGCTACGACTGGAAGAGCCTCGACACCCGCATGCAGCTCGTCAAGGACACCGGCGGGAAGACCGTCCTCACGCTGTGCTGCTCGCCGGACTGGATGAAGGGCGGCGCACCCGGACAGACCGACTGGTCCCAGATCGAGGTGGCACCCACCCCGGACCACTACGACGACTTCGCCGCGCTCGCCGCGGCCGCCGTCAAGCGCTACCCGCAGATCCAGCGCGTGCTCGTCTGGAACGAGCTCAAGGGCTTCTACGACAACAGCAAGAACCGCTGGGACTACGAGGACTACACGGCGCTCTACAACAAGGTCTACACCGCGGTGAAGGCCGTCCGTCCCGACGTGCCCGTCGGTGGCCCCTACATCGTGCTCGACAGCCTCGATCCCGGCCAGAACGACGGCTCCGACGTCAGCGGCCAGTGGGGTGTGGCCGACCAGCGCCCGCTCGACGTCATCTCCTACTGGCTGAAGAACAAGGTCGGTGCCGACTTCCTCGCCGTCGACGGCGGCACGTCCACCCGCCAGATGACGCTCCCCACGTCGCTGCGGGAGGGGGCCCAGAAGTTCACCGACCTCGATGCCTGGCTGAAACAGCAGACCGACCTGCCGATCTGGTGGGCCGAGTTCTACCCGGACCTCCCCGCCGGCGGTGACAACGCGCCCTACAGCCCGGCCAGCGCCGCCGCCACCCTGTCCGCGCTCGCCGCCTTCGCCCAGTCCGGTGCCGCGGGGGCCCTGCTGTGGGGGCCGCAGGCCAGCGACAGCCTCGGCTACGCGGCGCTGTGGACCGACTCCACCAAGGCCGGCGGCGGCCAGGCCACCCCGCTCACCGCGGCCTGGCAGTGGCTGGTGCCGCGGCTGGCCAAGGGGGACGTGGAGATCGGCTACTCCACGACCCTGCCGCTGCTGGCGTTCCGGGAGGGCGGCAGCGCGCTCGTGGTCAACCTGACCGGCGACGCCGTCACGGTGCCGAAGGGCGCCGACCCGATCCCGGCCTGGACGTCGGCGATCACGAACAGCAGCTCATGACGGGCACTCATGACGGCGAGCCCGGCATGTCCGGCAGCACCGTGAGCGTGCTCGGCGTACCGGGGAGGATCCTGCGCACGTAGGAGCGGGCGGCCGCGGTGGTCCCCACGTCCTTGCCCTCCAGTTCCGACAGGAACCAGCGGTGCTCGAGGATCTCGTGGAACACCTCGGCGGGCGCGAGCCGGTCGTCGAGGTGGGAGGGCACCATCGCCATCACCCGGTCGAAGATCTCCGACCGCCAGCGGTGCGCGGCCACGGTCTCCGGCACCGGACGGCCCTCCTTCTGCTCGAGGTGGGCGCGGTAGCTGAGCACGTCGTTGAGCAGGCGCCGGGCCTGGTTCTCGGTGACCTGCAGCCCCGTCAACGCGAACAGCCGGGTGCGGTGGCGGCCCACCTCGGCCACCCGCGTGTGCACCCGCAGCCGGGTGCCGTCCTCCGTGGTGATCAGCTCGATCTCGTCGACGTCGAAGCCCAGCTCGTTGAGCCGGTCGACCCGCTCGGCCACGCGGTAGCGCTGCTCGTCGGGGCGGAAGCGCTCCTCGCGCGTCAGCTCGTCCCACAGCGCGTGGTAGCGGCGCGGGATCTCACCGGCGATCTCGACCGGATCGACGTCGGGCGGGAGCAGTCCGCCGTCCTGCAGGTCGAACAGCTCCCCGCCGACCCGTTCGGCCGCGTAGTCGATGTCGAAGCGGCGCTGGCCGTCGCTCAGCGTCGGGTGCATCTCGGCGGTCTCGGCGTCGACCAGATAGGCGCCGATGCTGCCGGCGTCGGGCCGGAACAGCGTGTTGGACAGCGAGCAGTCGCCCCAGAACAGCCCCGCGAGGTGCAGCCGCACCAGCAGTTGCACCATCGCGTCGACGAGCCGGTCGGTGGTCTGCGGGGTGTGGCCGTGGCTGAACACGTAGCGGTAGGACATGGAGTAGTCCAGGAACCGCGTGACCAGGATGGCGTCCTGCGGGGTGTTCTCGTCGACCCACGCCCGCTCCACGCACACGCCCAGCACCGACACCGACGGCATGCCGAGGGTCTCCAGCTCGCCGAGCAGCCGGTACTCACGGCGGGCGAGGCGCTCGTCGATCTCCTTGAGCGCGTAGACCATGCCGTCGACCTCGACGAACCGCACGACGTGCCGCGAGATGCCGCGGTGGGCCATCTCGAGCAGCCGGTCGTCCTCCCAGGTCTCCAGCGGCTGCTCCCACGGCAGGGACAGGAGGCCCGCCGCCTGGGCCGCCGGGGGCCGGAAGATGAAGCGCATCAGGCCTTCGGGCCGCCCGCCACGTAGATGACCTGACCCGAGACGAACCCGGCGCCCTCACTGACGAAGAACGACACGGTGTGGGCGATGTCGTCGACCTGACCGGCGCGGGCCACCGGGATGGCGGCGGCCCGCGCGGACACGTAGGTCTCCCAGTCCTCGCCGATGCGCTCCGCGGTGGCCTTCGTCATGTCGCTGACGATGAACCCGGGGGCGATGCAGTTGGCGGTCACGCCGAACTTGCCCAGCTCGATCGCGAGGGTCTTGGTGAAGCCCTGCAGGCCCGCCTTGGCCGTGGAGTAGTTGGACTGCCCGCGGTTGCCCAGCGCCGAGGTGGAGGAGAGGTTGACGATCCGGCCCCACTTCGCGTCGACCATGTGCTTCTGCACGGCCTTGCTCATGAGGAACGAGCCCTTGAGGTGCACACCCATCACGGTGTCCCAGTCGGTCTCGGTCATCTTGAACAGCAGGTTGTCGCGGGTGACGCCGGCATTGTTGATCAGCACGGTGGGGGCGCCCAGCTCGGTGGCGACACGGGTCACCGCTGCCTCGACCTGAGCCGCGTCCGACACGTCGGCACCGACACCCAGTGCCTTGCCGCCTGCGGCCTCGATCGCCTCGACGGTGGTCTTGGTGGCCGCCTCGTCGAGGTCGACCACGGCCACCGCGAGCCCGTCGGCGGCCAGGCGCAGCGCGGTGGCCGCACCGATCCCCCGGGCCGATCCGGTCACGATCGCCACGCGCTGCGGCACGTTGTCGCTCATCTGATCCTCTTCCTGCGTCGGTGAAGGGCTGGCTCCGCAGTCTTTCCCGCCCTGTTCCCGCGCGCCATGCCGGGGTGACGTGCGTCGCCCGGCCGGATTGGCCACGCCGACGCCTGGGCCGGTCGGCCGAACACGACCGTCCGTCCGACGCAGCCCACCGTTGAACGATCTTCGTCACTGTTCGACAACCCGTGTCCGGACCGTCACCACTCCGTGATCCCGATGGTCGAGCCTTCGGGCGGATACGGGCGGTGACAGCGTCATCGCCCGTGCACCTGGCGTCGGGGGGCGCAGGCCCCCTCTCCGATCGACTCCCGAGATGCGAGGGGCCCCGTGTCCGATCAACCAGTGGCCGACCGTGCCGCCCGACCCGCCTGGCTGCCACTCGCGGCGTCGGCGATCGTCGTCCCGACCGTACTGGCCGGCCTGACGCTCCTGTGGCCCCGGCCGCAGATCGAGAGCGAGCTGAGCCGGACCGGCACCGAGGCCCTCGCCGCCGCCGGCTTCCCCGGCGCGGCGCTGTCGCTGAACGGCCGCGACGCCACCATCACCGGCATCCCCGCAGGAGCCGACCGGCAGCGCGCGATCGACGCGGTGCAGGCCGTCACCGGCGTGCGGGTGGCCGCGTTCCCCGAGGCCGGCTCCGGCGGGGGGAACGGGAACGGGACGGGTGCCGGTGGCAACGGCGCTCCGGCGCAGGCCGCGCAACCGTTCGGGATCGCGCGTCAGGCCGACACCATCGTCCTCACGGGCGTCGTGGGCTCCGACGAGCAGCGCACCCAGCTCGTCGCTGCCGCGACCGCACAGGCCGCCGGGCGCACGGTGGTGGACCAGCTCACCGTCACACCGGGCGCGCCCCTGCCTCCGGGCGTCGACGCGACATCGGTCGGGTCGGCCGCAGCGGCGATCGCCGCCGGCACGGGCAGCGCGGCCCTGTCGATCGCGCCGGACGGCGTGACGCTCAGCGGCGCCGTCGCCGACGAGGCGGCCAAGGCGGCCGCGGCGAAGGCCGTCGCGGCGGCCCTGCCGAGCGCGTCGGTCGACAACCAGCTCACCGTCGCCGCGGCCACCGCGGCCGGCGGCGATCTCGACGCGGCCACGAAGCAGCAGCTCCAGGCGTCGATCACGGCGCTGCTCGCCGGCGCCCCGATCACCTTCGGCCCCGACAGCCCGCAGCTGACCCCGGAGGGCGTCACCACGGTCGCGAAGGTCCTCGACCTGCTCAAGGCCGCCCCGGGTGCCCGCATCGAGGTCGACGGCTTCGTCGCGCCCGGCAAGGGCAACGGGAAGCTCACCGCACAGCAGCTGTCGGACCAGCGCGCGGGCACCGTCCGCGACGCGCTGGTGACCGGGGGCGTGGCGGCCGACCACATCACCGCAGCCGGCAAGGGCGAGGGTCCCGCCCGCCGCGTCGTCATCACCGTCGTCTGAGGAGGGACCGTCATGCTCTGGTTGTTCACCCAGGTCTGGGTCTGGATCATCGTCGCGCTCGCGCTCGGCGTGCTCGCCGGCTGGCTGTTCTGGGCCCGCCCCGTGCGCCGCGCCGCCGACGCGCTCGACTCCGCCTGATCCTCTCCGGCACCTGATCCATCCCCGCACCCCCTTCCCCCTGGAGGACGTTCCCCGTGTCGTGGCTCTACGGCCAGACCTGGCTCTGGTACCTGATCGCGTTCCTCGTCGGCGTCCTGCTGGCGTGGCTGTTCCTCGTCCGCCCGCAGCAGCGCCGGCTCACGGCGCTGCAGGACAGGGGCGCCACTCCGGCGCCCGCCCCCGCCGAACCCACGCCGGCCAAGGACACCACCCCCAAGGACACCGCTGCCAAGGACACCGCTGCCAAGGACACTGCCGAGGACGACACGGCCGTGCTCGGTTCCGTGCCGGCCGCCGCGGCGGTCGGCCTGGGCGGGGCCGGTCTCGCCGCCGCCGCGGTGGCCGAGCACGCCTCCGGCTCCGGCGGGGACACCGAGCAGGAGCCGGAGCCGGTCACCGAGCAGCTCCCGGCGGTCAACCCGGCGCTGAGCACGCTCGATTCCGGGGCCTTCACCGACGGCAGCGACGACCACACCGGGCCCGTCTCGCTGGGCAAGGACGCCGGCGACTCCCCGACCGAGACCATCCCCACCGGGACCATCCCCACCGGGACCATCCCCACCGGCCCGATCACGACCGGGACCGGCAACCAGGTGGGCGACGGCAACGTGTCCGGGGACGGCAACGTCGCGGGGGACGGCAACACGGTCGCCGACGGCCACGGATCGTCCGCGGGGGCCGCGGGAGCGGTAGCGGCCGGCGGTGCCGCGGCGCTGGGTGCGGCCGCGGTCGCGGGCCACGACGACGGCGGCCCGAAGGTCGACGCGGAGGCCGGCGTGCCGGTCGCCGAGTCCGCGACCACCGTCGAGACGCCGGAGGGGGACACGGCTGCGGCCGCACCCGTTCCAGCGGACGGTGGGGCGGCCGACACCACCGCCGCCCCGGAGGAGCCTGCGGGGAGCGGCACGGGCGCCGCGGGCGCCGCCGTGCTCGGCGCCGCGGCCCTCGCCGGGGCCTCCCGCGACGGCCACGCCCCGGAGGCGGCCGAGAACCCCACCACCGAGTTCCCGGCCACGCCCGCCGCGGCGGACGACTCCACGCCGCCCAGCGGCACCGGGCCCGTCGCCGACGCAGCCACGACCGGCGAGCCGAGCGCGGCGGACAGCGACGCGACCCCGCCGAGCGGTGTCGCGACCACAGCCGAAGCGGCCACCGGACCGGACGCGTCGGGCGACACCCCCACGCCGCCCGGGGGCAGCGGGATCGCCGCCGGGGCGAGTGCGGCGGCCGGCGTGACCGCCGCGACCGCCGCCGGGAGCGCGGACACGAAGGAGACCGCTGCCGACGACCCCGACGCCGGCAGCGCCACGCCTGAGGCCGCGTCCCCGTCGGGCGCTGCGGACTCCGAGGCGGAGACCACCGGTCTGCCGGTCACGGCCGCGCACGAGGGTGAGCCGGCGGTCGACGCATCGGCGGGGACAGCAGCCGGGGTCGCCGCGGTCGGCGGCACCGCCCTGCTCGGAGCAGCGGGCGCCCACGCCCTCGCCGCCAGTCCGGCCGGGGACGTCGCGACGTCGGAGATCCCGACCTCGGACGCCGCGACCAGGGAGAACCCGCGCTCGGAGACGCCTAGTTCCGAGACCCCGACCACCGAGACCCCGAACCCCGAGACCCCGACCACCGAGACCCCGAACCCCGAGACCCCGACCACCGAGACCCCGAGACCCCGACCACCACGATCCCCACCACCACGATCCCCACCACGGAGTCGTCGACACCGGCCGAGGCCGACACCCCGGGCTCGGCCGTGGCTGATACCCCCAGCGACCCGCCGGCCGCCGACGTGACCGACGAGTCCGGCGCCGACCGGTCCGGGGCCGACGCGGGGACCGACACCTCAGCCGCGGCCGGAGCCGGAGCCGGGGCTGGGGCAGCAGCGGGGGCCGGGGCGGTGGGGGCGCACGCCCTCGCCGACAGCTCCGACCGCTCGGACAGCACCGTCACCGGGGACGCCGGATCCGACGCCGCACCGGCGGACTCGACGGACTCGGCCACCCCGGCCACAGCCGCCGACCCCGGAACCTCCGGCGCCACCGGCTCCGACACCGGCTCCGACACGGCCGCCGGCGTCGCAGTGGGCGCGGGCGTGCTGGGCGTCGCCGGTCTGGCGGCCGCCCACGGCTCCCACGGCTCGGAGAAGGGGCCGGGAGGCAGGCCCGAGGGTGCCCCCTTCGGCCCCGGCTCGGCCCACCCGAACGCGGACGGATCCGCCCCCGGCGACGGGTTCACGATCAAGGGCAACGCCGACTCGATGCTCTACCACGCACCGGAGTCGCCCTACTACGTGCGCACGCGGGCCGAGGCCTGGTTCACCACGGCCGAGGCGGCCGAGGCGGCCGGGTTCCAGCCGTGGCACCGCAACCGCAAGCGCGCCGCGGTCCAGGGGCTCGTCCAGACCCCGGCGTTCGAAGCGGGGCCCTACCCGGGCTCGGCCAAGCCGAACGAGGACGGGTCGGCCCCCAACCCGGCGTTCATGATCAAGGGCAACGAGGACTCGATGCTCTACCACCTGCCGACCTCGCCCTACTACGGGCGGACGACGGCCCAGGTGTGGTTCGTCCACGAGTCCGACGCCAAGGCGGCGGGCTTCACCGCCGGGGAGCGGAAGTAGTTCAACGGCGCCCGGCGGGGAGAACCCCCACCGGGCGCCGTGTCCGCCGTGGAAGCTAGAGCCCGAGCTTCTCCGCGGCCAGCCGCGAACCCTCCACCCGGGACTTGATCTTGTCGAAGGCCACGTCCCGCGCATAGTCGGGCGAGCCGTAGTTGGGCTTCTCGTCGATCGAGAACGGCGAGTAGCCGCAGTCGTCGGTCGAACCGATCTGTTCCTTGGGGATGTAGTTCGCCGCCCGGATCAGCTGGTCGGCGATCTCCTGCGGGGACTCCACCCGGGGGCTGGCGACGTTGCAGACGCCGATGTAGGCCATCTGCGCCACCCCCTCGGCGTCGGTGCGGAGGTTCTTGCCGATGGTCTCGTACACCGGGTCCTTGTCGCGCTCGCTCTTGAGCTGGATCAGGAAGTAGCCCGCGTTGATGTCGAACATCGAGCCCAGGAGGTTGTTGTAGGGCACGTCCGCCGAGTGCACGGAGTCGCGGTCGCCACCGGGGCAGGTGTGGATCCCGATGTTGACGCGTTCCTCCGCGGTGAAGCGGGCCATCACGCGGTTGTTCAGCTCGATGAAGTGCGGCAGCAGCCCGGCGCCCGTCCACGGGTTGCGGGGGTCCTCGCGGGTGGCGAGGCGGCCCTCGGTGAAGTCCACCGAGACCCGGACGGCGCCCGCGGCGAACGCCCCGCGGATGTCCTTCTCGCACTCGTCGATGAGGGCGGCCTCGAACTCCTCGCGGCTGTAGCCCTCCACCGGGTCCTTGAGCGGGTAGAGCAGCGCCATCATCGACGGCGCGATGACGGCCTGCTTCATCGGCTTCGTCGCGTACGGGATCGACTTCTTGAGCGAGTCGGCCGCGTGCTGGTTGTAGGCGAACGGGCCGCGCTCCAGCTTGGGCAACTGCCGGCCGTGGCCGTCGGCGAAGATCGCGAAGAACTGGCCGCCGGGGCCGAGGCTGGGCGCCAGCCCGGTGCCGGCGAGGGTGGTGGCGATCGGATAGGTGGCGAAGCTCGACCAACGCTGCTCGCCGTCGGAGACGATGGGCGCGCCCGTGGCCTCGGATCGTTCGATCGAGTCCTTCACGGCCGCGTCCTGGAGCTTCTCCAGGTCGTCCTGCTGGATCTCGCCTGCGTCGAACTTGGCGTAGGCCTCCTGCAGCTTCGCCGGCCGGGGCAGCGAGCCGACAGGCTCGGTGGGCAGGCCGGTGGCGGTCCGCGGGTCGTATGCAGCCATGGGTGTGCGCACTCCTCGAATCGGATCAGTCCTACGGTGACGTCCAGAGGTGGCACGGCGACGGCCCGTTGCCCTCTGCGGGCCCGGCGCCGCGTAGCGGCATGCGAATGCCGCTACTTCCGGCGAACGTATCGGGTGATCTAGATCACGTCAACAAATGTCGATCATGATCCGAACGCGGCCCGGATCAGCCGTTCGGCGCTGGCCGGATCGTCCGGAAGGAGCAGCACGACGCCGTCGGCGGCCGCCCGCAGCCCCTGCACGAGCTCGGCCGCGAGCTCGACGCCGGCGTCGTCTGCCGCGGTGCCCGCACGCGTCAGCTGGGCGAGTGTCTCCGCGGGCACCACGGTGTCGGGCACCTCGTGGGCGAGGTACTCTGCCTCGGCGAAGCTGCGCAGCGGGCGCACGGAGACCAGCACCGGCCCGGACTCGCCGAGAGCGTCACGCAGCCGCCGCCACGAGTCGAGGTCGTACACGGGCCTCGTCAGCAGGAACTGGGCTCCCGCCTCGACCTTGCGCAGCGCCCGGCCGGCCTCGGCTGCGAGGTCCCGAGAGCCGGGCGCGACCCGGGCCCCGATCTCGAACGCGGTCTTGCCCGCGAGCCGCAGGCCGTTGCAGTCGCGCCCGTCGTTGAGCCCGGCGAGCAGCTCGACGAGGCCGGTGGAGTCGACGTCCCACACGCCGTCGACTCCGGCGTAGTCGCCCAGCAGCGGTGGGCTGCCGGTCTCGCACACCACGCGGCGCACCCCGAGGGCGTGCGCCCCCAGCAGGTCGGCCTGCAGCGCCATGATCGTGCGGTCCCAGGTGGTGACGCTCGCGAAGGTGTCGACGCCGAGCTGGTTCTGCAGGTGGACGGCCAGGTTGACCGGGCTCAGCCGTGCCCGCGGCCCGTCGCCGGCCGGCACCCACAGCGCGTCGACGCCGTGCCCGCGCAGCGCCGTGGCCCGGGCCACCGCCTCCGCGACGTGCCCGGCCTGGGCCGGCTCGACTTCGGCGAGCACCCGGAACCGGGGCCGCGTGCTCTCCCGCACCGGGGACGCGACGCGGGACGCGCGTGGGCGCCGGGGCGCCGGGTCCGGGGCGGGCGGCACCGCTCGCGCGACGGCCCGCACCACGGCGTCGAGGTGGGCCGGGGTGGTGCCGCAGCATCCCCCCACGATCGACGCCCCCGCACCGACCAGCAGTTGCGCGTAGCGGGCGAAGTAGTGCGCGTCGACGTCGTAGGAGAAGCGCGGGCCGGTCGTGCGACGCGGCAGCCCCGCGTTGGGCGCGGCGGCGATGGGCAGGTCGGTGTGGCTGCGCAGCTCCTGCACCACGGCCAGCACACCCTGCGGGCCGAGCGTGCAGTTGGTGCCCAGCGCGACGACGGGCAGGCCCGCCAGCGCCGAGCACAGGTCGTGCGGGGTGTCGCCGCCCAGAGTCCGGCCGTCGGCGGCGAAAGTGGCCGAGGCCAGCACGGGCACGCCCGTCTCCACGGCCACCCCCACGGCCTCGACCAGCTCGTCGAGGTGGCCGAACGTCTCCAGCACGAGCAGGTCCACGCCCGCCAGCGCCGCGATCTGCTCGCGCAGGGTGGCCTCGCGGTCGCCCGCCCCGACCCGGCGCCGCTGCTGGAGCGTGACGGCAGGCGAGACCGATCCCGCCACCATGACGGCACGCCCGCAGGCGTCCGCCGCGGCCCGGGCCACCCGGACGGCCGCGGCGTTGATCGGCGCCGTGTCGTCGCCCAGGCCGTGGTGCTCGAGGCGCAGCCGGTTGGCGCCGAACGTGTTGGTCTGCACGAGCCCGACGCCGGCGGCGAGGTAGCTGTCGTGGATGCGGCGCACGAGCGCGGGGTCCGACAGGTTCAGCTCGGGCAGCGCCCGGTCGAGCGGGTGGCCCGCCGCATGCAGCACGGTGCCCATCGCGCCGTCGGCGACGACGACGCCCGAGCCGAACGGTGCGGTCGGGGCCGTCTGGGCCGGCGGGGTCACGGCAGCACCTGGATGATCTCGCAGGCCAGCTGCGCCATCAGGCGGTCGCGGTAGTGGTCCAGCCGCAACCCGGTGACCTCCTCGACCCTGCGGATCCGGTAGGTGACGGTGTTGGGGTGCACGTGCAGCTCCCGGGCCGTGCGCTGCGGGCTGCCGTTGCTGCGGAACCACTCGTCGAGGGTGCCGAGCAGGTCGGCCCCCGAGCGGCGCTCCCCCACCAGGTCGCCGAGCACGCTGACCGCGAACGCCCGCAGCGCGGCGGGATCGGGCACCTGCAGCAGCAGCCGTTGCACCCCGAGGTCACCGAACGCGACCACGGAGGGCGAGCGGGGGATCCGCTGCGCGGCATCGACCGCGCTGCGGGCCTCGCCGTAGGACCGCGCGATCTCGTGGGCCTCCCGGCAGGTGGCCCCGATTCCTGCGACGACGGCCGCCCCGGGATGGCGCGCGAGCACCGCGGCCCGGCAGCGCTCGGCCAGCTCACGGACCGCCTGGATGCCGCCGGGGCCGGGCACGACGACGACGACCTCGGCGTCCCGGACCGCCACGATCGCCGCCGACCCGCCGCGGGCGACGGTGCGCTCGGCGAGGGCGAGCATCCGGACCCGGTCGGCTCCGTCGGGCACCGCGACGGCCAGGACGTGGTGGTCGGTGCCGTGGGCGAACCCGAGATGCCCGGCCCAGCGGTGGGCCTCCCCCTCGTCACGGTCGCGGGCCAGCAGCAGACCCTCGACCAGGTCGGTGCGCGCCTGCCCCGCGGCGGCGGCCACCACCCGCCCTCGGCCCAGGATGATCCCGCAGACGCCGGCGGCGTGCTCCGCGAGCAGCACGAGCAGGTCGTCGCCGAGCTCGGTGGTCCCTCCGGTCAGCACCACGAAGTGGGCGGCCACGTCGTCGCCGACGAGCACGGGCGCGGCCACCACGCCGGCCCCACCCGGGCCCATCCCGGACACCGACACCGCCCGCCGGTTCTGGGCGGCCGCGCCGAGGACTGCGGTGAGCTGCGCGGGCCCGGCCGCCTCGGTGATGCGGTCGGCGGCGTCCGGTGGCACGGCACAGAGGACGTCGGTGCCGCTCACCACCGCCACCTGGCAGCGGCTGCGGTGGGCCACCAGCCGCACCACGCCGTCGACGTCGCCGTCCTGGGACGCCAGCCCGGACAGGTGGCTGTAGACCGCCACCAGCTCGCGCAGGAGCACGTTCTCGTGACGGTCCGAGCCCAGAGCCGGCGCGGCCATCCCCCCACCGTAGGGAGCGCTGCGGCGCGGGGCCACAGTCCGGGCGTCGCAATTTGTGCTCCGACACATGTGACCGAGCCCACACCACGCCCTACGGTGATCGGGGGAGTTCCGCACGAGGCGAGGAGGCCACCCGTGCCGCAGAGCATCGTCCACCCGCTGCTGACCGAGCTGGAACGCATCGCGGGCCGTGTGGAGAGTGACCGTGCCCTCGCTGACCAGGCCCTCATCGCCGGCCTGCGCGAGGAGGTCGTACAGCTGCGGGCCGCCGTGGCGCACCTGCGGGCCGGGGCCACCCCGTTGCCGACCCGGTTGCGCCCCGTCGTCGCCCGCGCCGTGACGGCGGTCGACCTCACCTGTTGAGAAGCACAAACGGACAGGCGTGGGCACGCCCGTTCCGACCCCGCCTCACCGCCCGGGCCTCGTTCGCGCTCGCGCCCCTGCTGCGCCCGAACGCCGCCTACCGGGCCGTCGCGGCCCGGCTCGAGCGCGCGCCCCGCGCCCTGCGGCTGTTCACCGCGCTGGAGCGCCGCGGCAAGGAGGCGCTGTTCGGCTGCGCGATGTGCGGGCAGTGCGCGTTGCCGGTCACGGGCTACGCCTGCCCGATGACGTGCCCGAAGGAGCTGCGCAACGGCCCGTGCGGCGGCGTCGCCCCGAACGGCGACTGCGAGGTGCACCCGGGCGTCACCTGCGTGTGGGTCACCGCGCTGGAACGTGCCGAGGAGGCCGGCCACGCCGACGACCTGATGCGGCTGCAGCGCCCGGTGGACCACCGCCTCACCGGCTCCAGCTCGTGGGTCAGCTACTGGCTGGGCCGCGACGAGCACCTCTGGTCCGCACCCGTCGACCTCGGCATGCCCCGGATGTTCCCGTGAGCCTCCGCGGCGCCCTGGAGGCGGGTCGGTTCGCCGTGACCGCCGAGATCGGGCCGCCCCGCGGCGCCGACCGTGACGCCGTCGGCCGGGCCGCCGCCCACCTGCGCGGCTGGGTCGACGCCGTCAACGTCACCGACAACCCGGGTGCGCACGTGCAGCTGGGCAGCCTCGCCGGCTGCCTGCTCGCCGCGGAGGCGGGCCTCGAACCGGTCATGCAGCTGACCTGCCGCGACCGCAACCGCATCGCCCTGCAGTCCGACCTGATCTCGGCCGCGACCCTGGGCATCCCCAACGTCCTGCTGCTCACCGGCGACCATCCCGTCTTCGGCGACCATCCCGAGGCCAAGCCGGTGTTCGACCTCGACGGCGTCCAGCTCGTGGGGGTGGCACGGACGCTGCGCGACGAAGGCCGGCTGCTCTCGGGGCGCGAGATCACACCCCGCCCGGACTACCTGATCGGCGCCGTGGAGAACCCGTTCGCGCCGCCCGTCCGCTTCCGGGCCGCCCGGTTGGGCAAGAAGGTGGCCGCGGGGGCCGAGTTCTGCCAGACCCAGTTCGTCTTCGACGTGGGCGGCTTCGCGGCGTGGATGCGGCAGGTCGTCGATCTGGGGCTGACGCAGCGCTGCGCGGTGCTCGCCGGTGTCGGCCCGGTGCGGTCGCTGCGGGCCCACGAGTTCCTGCGCACGAAGGTGCCCGGAGTCCACGTGCCGGAGTCGGTCGGGCGCCGGCTGCGCGGGGTGCCGGACGAGCGGGTCGCGGCAGAGGGCCTGGCGCTGTGTGCGGAAACGATCGCGGAGATCCGCGAGATCCCCGGCGTCGCGGGCGTGCACGTCATGGCGTTCGGCTACGAGCGCGGCATCCCCGCCATCCTGGAAGCAGCGGGGCTCGCGAGGAGGATCCATGCTCGTTGACGTCCGGCCCGCCGCGAGACTGCGGGGGAAGAAGTCGGTGGACCTCACCGCGGCGCTCGCCCCGGTGTTCTCCGCGCTCGTCGCCGACGAGGCCACCGACCTCTCGCGGGTGCGGGTGATCGCCGACTGGGTGCAGTACCAGCAGAACTTCCGGGCGCCGGTGGAGCTGCGACCGGTGGTGGGCGGGCAGCAGGTCGAGCTGGCGGTCGACCTGCGCCGCATCAGCGGCGACGCAACGGCATCGGCGGTCGCACAGGCCCTGCACGCCCACCGCACCGGCGGCGCGGGCAACGGGCACCTCACCCTGGAGCCGTGGGGCCCCACCAGCCGCAGCCGGATCTGGGCGTTCAACGCGCTCTACTGGGGCCACCTGCGCGACTGGGAGGACGCCACCGGCCAGGGCTACGAGTCGGCGCTGCCCGGCGGGCAGAGCGACGCCACCGAGCACGAACCCGTGCGCGACACCATCCGCGAGCTGTTCGCCGTCTGGGACTCGCTCGCCGAGCGCCGGGCGCTGCCCGAGGAGCTCTACGTCGTGGAGCTGGGCGTCGGCAACGGCAACCAGGCCCGCACCTGGCTCGACGTCTTCCGGGAGCTCGACCGGGCGCACGGCCGCGACTACTACCGCCGGCTGCACTACCTCATGGGCGACTACTCCGCGCACGTCCTGGACACCGCGCGCGCCGCCGTCGCCGAGCACGCGGAGCACGTCAGCTCGTTCGTGCTCGACGCGCTGGCCCCCACCACGTCGCTGGGGTTCCTGCGGTTCAAGGTGTTCCTGGTCTACATCTCCAACGTCTACGACAACCTGCCCACCGACGAGATCGCGACGATCGGGCAGCGTGAGCACCTCGTGGAGAGCCGCGCCTACCTCCCCGCCGACGCCGCGGCGGACATCGCCGCGAGCGTGTCCACCCGCCCCGACGCCCTGGGGCCGCTCATCGACAAGCTCCTGCGGCTCGGCCCCGCGCTGCTGGCCGAGGCCGCACCGCACCACATCGCCGATACTCGCGCCGGCGTCGGGTTCTGGCGCGCGGTCTGGCGTGCGCTGCGGCTGCAGGAACGCTACGTGCCGCTGCAGGGCCTCGACAGCTACGAGATCGCGCCCGGGATCAGCGGGGAGCTGCTGCGGCCCCTGCTCGCCACCGGCAGCGACGTCCGCATGCACGTGGCCAACGGCGCCGCCGCGAGCTTCTCCGAGACGCTGCCGCTGCTGCACCCCTACGGCCGGCTGCAGTGCCACGACATCTTCGTCACCGACGCCGACCAGTACCGCAGCGGGTTCCGCGGGCCGGGCAAGTACGACGGGTCGGTCGTCAACTGGGTGAACGGGCCCTTGCTCGCCCACATCGGCGCCCGCCGCGGCTTCGACGTCGCGTTCGCGCCGTTCGCCCGCCCCGGCAGCAACATCATCACGATGACCGCGGACGTGAGGGACTGACATGGACCAGCTGCTCCCCACCACCGTCATCGGCTCCTGGTCGGTGCCCGACTGGCTGGAGCGCGCCAAGACCGGCGTCTACCACGGCTCGGTCAGCCGTACCCAGCTCGCCGAGATGCACGACATGGCGGTGAAGGCGGCGCTCAAGGACCAGGAGGTGGCCGGCATCGACATCGTCAGCGACGGCGAGCTGCGCCGCGACAACGACGTCGACCACCTGCTGGCGCGGCTGCCCGGCGTCGTCGTGCCGGATCCGGTGAAGGCGTTCTACTTCGACTACCTCGACGTCGTGCTGCCGACCGTGCTGGACGACCCCGCGCCCGCCCCGCTGGGCCTGGCCGACGAGCTGCGGTTCACCCTCGCCCACACCGACCGCCCCGTGCGGTTCTCGTTCACCGGCCCGTTCTCGCTGTCGCGGCGCCTGCGCTGTGACGCCTACCCCGACCGCGCCGACCTCGTGCGGGCGCTGGCCCGGGTGCTCAACGCCGAGGCCCGGTCCCTCGCCGACGCCGGCGCGCAGCTGCTGCAGATCGACGAGCCGTTCCTCGCGGGGCACCCCGAGCAGGTGGGGCTCGCGATGGAGGCGATCGACATCGTGGTGAAGGACGTGCCGGTCACCTGGGCCCTGCACGTCTGTTACGGCAACCGCTACGCCCGCCCGCTGTGGGAGGGCCACTACGACTTCCTGTTCCCGGCCGTCCTCGACGCCCGCATCGACCAGCTGCTGCTCGAGTTCGCGCGGAAGGGCAACGACGATCTGGGGCTCGTCGAACGGTACGGATGGGACCGGGTCCTGGGGGTGGGGGTGCTGGACGTGAAGACGCCGGAGGTCGAACCGATCGACGTCGTGGAACGGAGAATCAGCCAAGCCCTGCGCGTCGTCCCGGCGGACAGGATGATCGTCACACCCGACTGCGGGCTCCGGCACCTGCCCGCGCCCGCAGCACGCGCGAAACTACGTGTCATGACCGCGGCGGCCACCGCCGTGCGTGCACGGCTACAGAGAGAGAGTGCTCCATGATCCCGCTCGCCGAGAACGAGCACCTGTTCACGTCCGAGTCCGTGACCGAGGGCCACCCGGACAAGATGGCCGACCAGATCTCCGACGCCATCCTCGACGCCGCGCTCACCGGCGACCCCACCTCGCGCGTGGCGTGCGAGACCCTGATCACCACCGGGCTCGTCGTCGTGGCCGGCGAGATCACCACCTCCGCGCAGATCGACTTCGCCGACGTGGTGCGGCGCACGATCAACGACATCGGCTACGACCGCGGCGAGTACGGCTTCGACGGCCACCACTGCGCCGTGATGATCACCCTGGACAAGCAGTCCCCCGACATCGCCCAGGGCGTCGACCAGGCCTACGAGAACCGCGTCGTCGCGGGCCAGCTCTCCGAGGACGAGCTCGACAGCGACGGCGCCGGCGACCAGGGCATGATGTTCGGGTTCGCCTGCCGCGAGACCCCGGAGCTCATGCCGCTGCCGATCGCGCTGGCCCACCGCCTGTCGCGCCGCCTGGCCGCGGTCCGCAAGGACGGCACGCTCGGATACCTGCGGCCGGACGGCAAGACCCAGGTCACCGTGCGCTACCGCGACGGCAGGCCGGTGGGCGTCGAGAAGATCCTGATCTCCACGCAGCACGCCGAGGAGGTCGAGACCGCGCAGATCAAGAAGGATCTGTGGGAGCACGTCGTCGTGCCGGTGATCCCCGAGGAGCTGTACTCCGTGGAGGAGCTGCAGGAGAACTACTACGTCAACCCCACCGGCCGGTTCGTCATCGGCGGCCCCGTCGGCGACGCGGGCCTGACCGGCCGCAAGATCATCGTCGACACCTACGGCGGCTTCGCCCGCCACGGCGGCGGCGCCTTCTCCGGCAAGGACTCCTCCAAGGTCGACCGCTCCGCCGCCTACGCGGCGCGCTGGGTCGCGAAGAACATCGTGGCCGCGGGGCTGGCCGACAAGGTCGAGGTGCAGGTCGCCTACGCCATCGGCGTGGCACGGCCGCTGTCGCTGCTGGTCGAGACGTTCGGCACCGAGCAGGTGCCGCTGTCCACCATCCGCAAGCTCGTCGACGAGCACTTCGACCTGCGCCCTGCCGCCTTCCGCCGCCACCTGCAGCTCAACCGGCCGATCTTCGCCAAGACCGCCGCCTACGGCCACTTCGGGCGCGACGACCCCGACTTCACGTGGGAGATCACCGACAAGGCCGACGAGCTGCGCGCGGCGGCGGGCCTGTGAGCGAGCTTGCGAGCTCGCCATCGGCACCGAAGTCTGATCTCGCCATCGCCAAGGCGGCGTCGCTGAGGCCGCTCGCCGAGATCGCGGCCGGCATGGGCATCGACGAGCGGCTCCTGATTCCCTACGGCCGGTCGGTCGCCAAGATCGACCTCGCCGCCATCAGTGAGCTGAAGGACCGCCCGAAGGCCAAGTACGTCGTGGTCTCCGCCGTCACGCCCACGCCGCTCGGCGAAGGCAAGACCACCACCACGGTCGGGCTGGGCCAGGCCATGGCTCGCACGGGCCGCCGCGCCACCGTCGCGCTGCGGCAACCGTCGATGGGGCCGACCTTCGGCATCAAGGGCGGCGCGGCCGGCGGCGGCTACAGCCAGGTCGTGCCCATGGAGACGCTCAACCTGCACCTCACCGGCGACTTCCACGCCGTCACCGCGGCCCACAACATGCTCTCGGCGGTGGTCGACAACCACCTGTTCCAGGGCAACGCCGCCGAACTCGACCCGCACGAGATCACCTGGCGGCGCGTGCTCGACGTCAACGACCGGTCGCTGCGCAACATCGTGTCCGGGCTCGGATCCCGGCTCGACGGCGTGCCCCGCCAGACCGGGTTCGACATCACGGCGGCGTCGGAGGTCATGGCGATCTTCGCGCTGGCCCGTTCGGTGCCCGACATGCGCGAGCGCATGGGCCGGATCGTCGTCGGCTACACCGGCGCCGGCAAGCCCGTCACGGCCGAGGACGTGGGCGGCGCGGGTGCGATGGCGGTGATCATGCGCGACGCCATGGCCCCCAACCTGCTGCAGACCCTGGAGAACACGCCGGTGCTCGTGCACGCGGGGCCCTTCGGCAACATCGCGCACGGCAACTCCTCGGTGATCGCCGACCTCATCGGCATCCACACCGGCGACTACCTGATCACCGAGGCCGGGTTCGGCGCCGACATGGGCGCCGAGCGGTTCTTCAACATCAAGTGCCGGGCCTCCGGGCTGACGCCGGACGCGGCCGTCGTCGTGGCCACCGTGCGGGCGCTGAAGGTGCACTCCGGCAGGCACAAGGTGGTGGCCGGGCGCCCGCTGCCCGAGGCGCTGCTGGCCGAGAACCCGCAGGAGGTGCACGAGGGCGGTGCCAACCTGCGCAAACAGATCGAGAACGTCCGGATCCACGGAGTGCCCGTGGTGGTCGCGATCAACGCGTTCCCCGACGACCACCCCTCGGAGCTCGCGGCCATCGCGGAGATCGCGGCGGCGATGGGTGCGCGCTCGGCGGTGTGCACCCACTTCTCCGACGGCGGCGCCGGCGCCACCGACCTCGCCGACGCCGTCGCGGAGGCGTGCGAGGAGCCGTCGGCCTTCCGGTTCCTCTACCCGGACTCCGCCACGCTGCGGGAGAAGATCGAGACCGTGGCCACGCAGGTCTACGGAGCCGAAGGGGTGGACTATGCCGCCCCGGCGGCCCGGCAGTTGGACTCGTTCGAGCGCAACGGCTTCGGGACCCTGCCGGTGTGCATCGCCAAGACCCACCTGTCGATCTCCTCGGACCCCGCGTTGCGCGGGGCGCCCACCGGGTGGCGCCTGCCGGTGCGCGAGGTCCGCGCGTCAGTGGGGGCGGGATTCGTGTACCCGATCTGCGGCGACATGCGGACGATGCCGGGTCTCGGGGCGCACCCCGCGGCCCATGCGATCGATCTCGACGCCGACGGGGAGATCGTCAACCTGTCGTGACCCCGCAGACGGAGTGAGGGGGCGGCTCGGGTGGGCGTATCGCGCGCAGCCCTCCCGGAGCCCGGGCTACCCTCCAGCCGTGGCCGGATCGTCGCATCCGACGCCGGCCGCGGCAGGAGGAAGCACATCCCGATGACAGGTACCCCAGCCCCCGGTGCCGCCCAGGACGTCCGCGGCACGGCGGACGTCGACGACCCGTTCGAGGCCATCCTTGCCCACGTCAAGGAGACCCGCGGTTTCGACTTCACCGGTTACAAGCGGTCCAGCCTCACCCGGCGGGTGGGGCGGCGGATGGAGCAGATCGGCATCGCCGACCACGCCGAGTACCTCGACCGGCTCGAGCTCGACGCCGACGAGTACACCACCCTGTTCAACACCATCCTGATCAACGTGACGGCGTTCTTCCGGGACACGGAGGCCTGGGACTACCTGCGCACCGAGGTCCTGCCCCCGCTGATCGCCGCCAAGCCGCTGGGCCGGCCCCTGCGGGTGTGGAGCGCCGGATGCGCGTCGGGTGAGGAGGCCTACACCCTCGCCATGGTGCTGTGCGAACTGCTCGGCGTCGAGGACTTCCGCAACCGCGTCAAGATCTACGCCACGGACGTCGACGCCGACGGGCTGGGCACGGCCCGCCAGGCCTCCTACGGCGAGCGGGAGATCCAGGCCGTGCCGCTGGACCTGCGCACGAAGTACTTCGAGGAGCACGACGGCCGGTGGGTCTTCCGCCCGGACCTGCGCCGCTCGGTGATCTTCGGGCGCAACGACCTCGTGCAGGACGCGCCCATCTCCCGCATCGACCTGTTGGTCTGCCGCAACACCCTGATGTACTTCACCGCCGAGACCCAGGCCCGCATCCTCACCCGGTTCCACTTCGCGCTCGCCGATACCGGCGTGCTGTTCCTGGGCAAGGCCGAGATGCTGCTCAGCCACGGGGCGATGTTCCGGCCCATCGACCTCAACCGCCGCGTGTTCCGCAAGCTGCCCCCGCAGGCCCCCGTGGGCCGGGAACCGTTCGCCGGCACCGCGACGCCACCCACCCGCGGCGAGATGGTCGGTCTGGACGAGCTGCGGCACGAGTCGCTGCTGACCAGCCCACTGGCGCAGGTCGTCGTCACCACCGACGGCATCGTCGCCATGATCAACCGCAAGGCAGAGGTGATGTTCGGGGCGTCCGCACGTGACGTCGGCCGGCCCTTCCGGGACCTGGACCTGTCCTACCGCCCGGTGGAGCTGCGCCAGATCATCGAGCAGGCCCAGCTCGACCGCAGGCCGATGCGGGTGTCCGACGTGCGCGCGGTGAACGGCGCCAAGCCGGGGATCCACCTCGACATCGAGGTCACCCCGCTCGTCGCGACCGACTCGCGGCTGCTCGGGGTCAGCGTCGTGTTCGACGACGTCTCCCAGTCCCACCGGCTGCAGGAGGAGCTCGAACAGGCCAACCGCCAGCTCGAGACGGCCTACGAGGAGCTCCAGTCGGCCAACGAGGAGCTGGAGACCACCAACGAGGAACTGCAGTCCACGGTCGAGGAGCTGGAGACCACCAACGAGGAGCTCCAGTCCACGAACGAAGAGCTGGAGACGATGAACGAGGAGCTGCGCTCCACCAACGACGAGCTGCAGCTCATCAACGGCCAGCTGCACATGCGCTCGGGCGAGCTCGACACCGCCAACGAGTTCCTCGAGACCATCCTCACCAGCCTGCGCGCCGCCGTCGTCGTCCTGAGCCAGGACCTCACCGTGCAGGTGTGGAACCGGCAGGCTCAGGAACTCTGGGGCCTGCGCCGCGAGGAGACCGTCGGCGAGCACTTCCTCAACCTCGACATCGGCCTGCCGCTCGACCAGCTCCGCCCGATGATCCGGCGCACCCTGGCCGGCGAGCTCGGCCCGCACGAGATCGCCGTGCCCGCTGTGAACCGCCGTGGCCGGACGATCTCCGTGCGGATCTTCGGCACGCCGCTGCGCTCACGGGGGGCCGCCGCCGAGGCCGGTGGCGTCATCCTCCTCATGGACCACGACGAGACGAACGGCAACGGCCGCGCCTGACCTCAGGGGGCCCGGCCGGTCGACGCGAACGCCGCGCCCGGGTCGGCCCCCGGATCGGCGAGCACGAGCAGCTCGTCGCCCGCCCGCAGCGCGGTGTCGGGCTGCACCCGCAGCGTGCGGCCCTCCCGCACCACCAGGCTGATCCACAGGTCGTACTCGCGGTGCACCTCCCGGACCGCCCGCCCGACGGCGGGCGCCCCGGACGCCACCGTGTAGCGCCGCGCGCCCTCGGGTTCGTCGCGCAGCCGTACGCCGAGCGTCCACGGCCGCGGGGCCACCTCCCGCATCGTCACGCCGCACCGCTTCGCGACGGCCGGCACGAGCCCGCCCTGCACCACCACGGAGAACAGCACCACCACGAAGATCACGTCGTAGACCAGCCGGTCCGGGGCGGTCCCCGACGCCAGGACGTAGGTTCCCAGCAGGATCGGCACCGCTCCCTTGAGCCCGGCCCACAGGACGAACACCCGCTCCCCCACCGTGAGCCGCACCGCCAGCAGCAGCGGTCCGACCAGCAGCGGCCGCACGACGAACGCCAGCAGCACCGCGAGCACGAGGCCGATGAACCACGCCCCGCTCTCCACCACCTCGTGCAGCGACACCGTCAGCCCGAGCACCACGAACGCGACGATCTCGGCGAGCCCCGCCAGCGACGAGTGGAAGCGTTCGATCTCCCGCTTGAACGGCGCGGATGCGTCCCCGATCACGATGCCGGCGAGGAACACCGCGAGAAACCCCGAGCCGTGCAGCACGGTGGCGATCCCGTAGAGCCCGACCGCCACGGCGAGCGTGCGCAGCGGGTAGAGGCCCTCGCCGGGCAGCGGCACCGTGCGCATCACCCGCAGCAGCAGCCAGCCTCCCCCACCCCCGACGGCCAGCCCCACCACCATCTGGAGGACGAACGTGCCGGCCACCGACCCGATCGCGCCGGCGTCGAGTGCCCCGCCCAGCGTCAGCAGGCTCAGCAGCAGCGCGATCCCGACGGGGTCGTTGGCCCCCGACTCCCCCTCGATGATCACCCCGGCCCGGCCGCGGACCTCGCGGTTGCCCAGCACGGAGAACACGACGGCGGGATCCGTCGGCGAGAGCGCCGTGCCCAGCAGCAGGCTCAGCATCCACGGCAGCCCGAACAGCACGTGGGCCAGCACCGCCACGGCCCCCGCGGTCAGCAGTGTGCCGACCACCCCGACCACCAGCACCGGCGTCAGCGCCACCTTGAGCCGCCGGACGCCGATACCCATCCCGCCGTCGAACAGGATCAGGATCAGCGCGACCGTCACGATCTCCTCGACGGTGCCGATCGACACCGCGTAGAGGCTCGGCACGAGGTCGGACGCCACGGCCGCACCGACCAGGAAGATCGCCGGTGCCGGTATCCGCAGCCGGGCCCCGATCCGGTTGGACAGCAGCGCCGCGAACACCACACCCGCAGCGACGAGCAGCACGATCCCGAACGGCTCGATCGAATCCAGCACGACCCCGAGCATTCCGTACATCACGTCACGCGTGGGGCGGTGCGCAGCGGGTACGTGACCGGGTGGCGAAATCCGGAGAGAGCACCCTGACCGTTCTGCTGGCGATGGCGGCCAATATCGGGGTCGCGATCGCCAAGCTCGTCGCCGGCGTGCTGACGGGCAGCTCCGCGATGCTGTCGGAGGGCGCCCACTCGGTCGGCGACACGGGCACCGAGCTGCTGCTGCTCACCGCGCTGAAGCGCTCGGCCAGGCCCGCCGATCGCAGCCACCCCTTCGGCTACGGCAAGGAGCGGTACTTCTGGTCGCTGCTCGCATCGGTCTCGATCTTCACCGCCGGTGCGCTGTTCTCGATCTACCAGGGCGTGACGACGCTGGTCGGCGAGCCGGAGGAACACCGGAACGTGATCGTGGCCTACGTCGTGCTCGCCGTGGCGTTCCTGCTGGAGGGCACGTCGCTGGTGCAGGCCGTCCGCCAGGTGCGCCGTGAACGGAGCGAGCAGGAGGTGGGACTGCGGACCTACCTGCACCGCTCCGACGACCCGACGGTCACCACCGTGCTGTTCGAGGACAGCACGGCGCTCGTCGGGCTGCTGCTGGCGTTCGCGGGGCTGGCGCTCACGCAGCTCACCGGCTCCCCGGTCTGGGACGGGGTCGCGTCGCTCGCGATCGGGCTGCTGCTCGTCGTGGTCGCCTACGGTCTGGGCCGCTCCAACATGGCCCTGCTCATCGGGCGGCAGGCCGATCCGCGCCTCGTCGGTGACGTGACGGCCTGGCTGCGCGGCCAGCCCGAGGTGGTGGCCGTGGTGGACATCCTGACGATGCTCACCGGCACCGACCAGGTCCTGCTCGGCGCCCGCCTGGACTTCGACGACCGCTCGACGTCCGATGAGATCGAGAAGGCCTGCGTCCGGATGGACGAGGAGCTGCGCGGCACGTTCCCGGACCTGGACGAGATCTTCCTGACCCCGGTGCCCCGCGGCGACCCGGACCTGCGCGCGCGGGTGCGGGCCCGCTACGGCGAGCTGCTCAGCTGACTACCGGACGGCCAGGAGTACGCGGTCGGAGAGCACCTGCCAGATGGTGTCCACCTCCCGGAAACCGGCGTCGCGCAGTGCGGCCACGTGGTCCTCGAAGCCGGGCGGCGTCCGCTGGCGTTCCTTGCCCGCGAGCAACCGGGCACGCGCGTCCACCAGGGACGCGACCCCGGGCTCCTGCGCGAACGCCTTCCACCACTGCTCCGCGGTCTCGACACCTCGCTCCGCGAACGAGGCATCCGACCACTGCGCGTCGAGGGCTCGGCCGCTCAGGCGCGCGATGGTCGGCGACGAGGCACCGAACGCCATGTTGTCGCCGTTGAGGACCAGACCGCCGGGCTGCACCAGGTGGCTGAGGTCGCGGTAGACGCGGGCCAGCGGTTCCGGGTGCAGCCAGTGGAGGGCGGTGGAGCTGAGCACCGCGTCGACGGACGTCTCGCCCAGCGCCTCCAGCCAGTCGGGCGAGGCCAGGTCGGCCTCGACCCAGCGCAGACGGCCGTCGACCGTGCCGAGCGCGCCCCGCCCGACGGCCAGCATCACCGGATCCATGTCCACGGCGACGGCCCGTGCCTCGGGGAAGCGGGCGAGCAGACGTCGGCTGAGTGATCCCGGACCGCAGGCGAGGTCCACCGCCACGAACGATGCAGGCAGGAGCGCCGCCAGCGCGTCGAGCATCGCGGTGAAGCGCGCTTCGCGCTCGGGCACGTAGCCCTCCTGCTGGGCGTCCCAACGCCGCAGCCAGCCCGGCCAGTCCGGTTCCATGCGCGCCAGCATCCCACCGGGCAGCCGCGGATGCAGCGCACGCGCTGCGCGTCATCTCACGGTGCACGACCGGCGGCGCTGTCGTACGTGTGACCCGTGGGGGTGGTGGTTCGGGCCGTGTGTGGTCGGGCCCCGAGCCCGTCGTCGATCACCTCGACCTGCCAGCCGGGCATCTCGCGGACGTAGTTGCCCCGGGCGCAGGTTCCGCGCCCGTTGACGAAGCTGGTCGGCCCGCCGGCCCGGCGGCGGTCGATGTGGTCGAGATGCCTGATCGGAGCATCACAGAACGGATCCCGGCACCGGCCGCCGTCCCGGACGGTGATCAGGCGGCGGCCTGCCCGGGACCCGTTCGATCACCGTGTCGGCCATGACCTGATCCCGGGTGCGGGTGTCCCGGCGGTGAGGACCGCGTCGGCGTGCGCGCGCAGCGCGGCCAGACACGCGACCCCTTGCTCGACGGGCAGGAACCCCGACAGCACGCTCATCGTGTCGGGCGCGGGCCGTAACCCCACCTGGCGATCGGAGCGGGCGGTGCGGCCCCGGGCCACGTAGGCGGCGTGGTCGACGTCGTAGGCGCATGTCGTGATCCACGACTCCGCCCGCCGCACCGACATCTCCTCCAGCCCGCCCCCGGCGACCCGCTTGTCGACCCGACGCCGCTTCTCGGCGTCGAGGTGCGAGGTCTGCGACACCACGATCTCCGCGACCTGTTCACTCATCCGCCCGCCGCCAGCAACCCACCGACGGCGGGCAGGTCGGTGCTCAACGCGCGGGCGATCCCGAGCCGACGCGATCCGGTGCAACGGCGACACCCTGCAGGCCAGCGCGATCTGGTCGGCGATACCGCGCCCCAGCGCGACCGG
>JBBRLM010000049.1:0-52969 GCA_038231335.1 Mycobacteriales bacterium | reverse complement strand
CACCCGGTTCATGGCCGACTCGGTGGCCGCACCCAGTCACGGGATGTCGGCGGAGCAGGCGGTCGAGTCGGCGCAGGCCGAGGTCGGTTTGATGCTGACTCTCACCTCGGGTGGTGCCGCGTGGCGGGTGTCGGACGCACAAACCCTGGTGGAGGGCTTCCCGGCCACGTTCGCCGCCCTGGAGTCGGGGGCGATCACGTTGGCGAAGGCGCGGATCATCGCCGAGGGTTGTGCGGATGTGGGCGCGGAGATCGCCGCGGCGGTGGAGGCGCGGGTGCTGCCGCGGGCGCCGCGCCAGACCCACGGTCAGTTGCGGTCGGCGGTGGCGCGGGCGGTGAAACGGGAGGACGCAGCGGCGTCGGAGCAGCGCCGGGAACGCAAGAAGCGGGAACGCAGGGTGGTGCTCTATCCCGAGCGTGACGGCATGGCCACCATGGCCGCCACCCTGCCCGCCGCCGAGGCGGTCGGGATGTTCGCGGTACTCGACGAGTTCGCCCGCGCCGCCGGTGGTGCTGACGGGCGGCCGATGGATGCCCGCCGGGCGGACGCACTGACGGATCTGGTGCTGGGGGGAACGGGGTTCCGCAGCAGCGGTGCCACCGCCGCGAGCACATCCTCCACCCCCGACACCGACACGGCCCCGACCGCCGCTACCCCCGACACCAACGCCACCCCGGACACGAACACCACCCCGGACACCGCCGCCGGCACGGGCCCCTCCTCCGCCACCAGCTCCGACACGTGCGCGGACACCGATACCGCCGCGGACGCTGAAACGAGCACCGCCGACCGCGATGGCGACCGCGATGGCGACCTCGCCCTGCCCGTGGCGCCCGCACCGAGCCGGCTGCCTGGTATCGCTCCCGGGTGCGGTACCCGCACCGCCACCACCAGCGTGTCGATCCAGATCCGGGTCATCGTCCCCCTCGACGCGCTGCGCGGCGTCAGTGACGAGCCTGCCGAGCTGGCCGGGTACGGGCCGATCACCGCCGCGCAGGCCCGCGAGCTGGCCGCCGACCCGTCGAGCACCTGGCGGCGGCTGGTCACCGATCCACTCTCGGGTGGGATCCTCGACTACGGCACCACCCGCTACCGGCCCCCACCGGATATGGCCGAGCGGGTGATCACCAGAAGCCAGTACTGCCAGTTCCCGGGATGCCGGGTGCCCGCACACCGCTGCGACCTCGACCACAACGAGCCGTTCGACCCCGAGAACGACACCGGCCCTACCAGCGACGCCAACCTCGGCCCGAAATGCCGCCCGCACCACAGACTGAAAGGGCTGCGGGGCTGGAACGTGCACCAGTACGCGGACGGGTCCATCGAGTGGATCACCCCGACCGGGCACCGGTACCTGGTCGAACCACCACCACTCACCGAACCCCGCGTGCCCGTCACCGACGACGAACCAGCACCTTTCTGATCCAACCGCGCTTGCCGGGTTTCGGCAGGAGCGGTCGTCACCTCGACACTGCCGCACGATGGTCAGGTGGACCGCTGCCGCCGTGGGTTCAGCACGTTGCCCAGATGCCCCTGGACGACGACACTCAGACCACCACGGACCCTCGCGTGGAGCACGCGCTGCGTGAGGAGTTGAGTCCGCGCCCGCAAGCCACGTCATGCGATCACCTTGCATCGCGTGAACGACGACGGCGTCGATAGGTTCGGGCGATGGAGTCCATCCTGGCCCTGGCCGATCTCGCCACCCCCATGGCCGTCCGGGTGGCCGCGACGCTCGGCCTGGTGGAGCGCGCGGCGAGTGCGGGCGCGACGGCGGAGCACCTCGCGTCCGTGACCGGGACCGCGACACCGGCCCTGCGGTGCCTGCTCGACCATCTGGTCACGGTCGGTGTGTTCGAGCTCGACCCAGGATCCGGCCACTACCGGCCCACGGACCTCGGCGCCCAGATGAGCGGGGACGCCCCGGGCGGGGTCAAGCCGCTGCTCGACATCAACCGGGCAGGCGGGCGCGCCGAGCTCGCCTTCGTCGACCTGCTCGGGACGGTCACCACCGGCGCCCCGGCCTACGCACACCGGTACGGGCGCGACTTCTGGGCGGACATCGACGCGGAGCCGGAGCTGCGCCGGTCGTTCGACGCCCAGATGAACTGGCGGTTCCGGGTGCAGGCACCGCAGATCGCCGAGCGCTTCGACTGGGGCCGCTTCCCCGAGATCCTCGACGTCGGCGGCGGGGACGGGATGGTGCTGGAGGCGATCCTGCACGCCCATCCCGACGTGCACGGACGGGTTCTGGACCTGCCTCCGACAGCCGCCGCGGCGGTCGAGAGGTTCGCGGCGGCGGGCCTCGACGACCGGGCCGGCGCCGTGGCCGGCAGCTTCCTCGACCCGCTGCCCGCCGGCGCCGACGCCTACGTCCTCTCCGACATCCTCCACGACTGGGACGACGCCCACGCCCGCGCGATCCTCACCGGGTGCCGCCGGGCCGCCGCACCGGACGGCGCGGTGGTGGTGATCGAGCCGGTGCTCGGGCAGGGGACCGGCACGGCGATGGACCTGTTCATGCTGATGTGTTTCGGCGGCCGGGAGCGGACGGTCGACGAGCTGGCCGGGCTGGCCGCCGACTGCGGGCTCGTGCTCCGCGCGTCAGGACCGGTGGCCGATGGGCGTACGGCGCTCGAGTTCGGAGTGGCCGATGACGCCGGGTGAACCCGCCAGGAGCGCCGCCGCGAGCGGGGTCTGGCGGTAGAGGACCTCCCGGCCACGGCGCCGGGCGGTGACGAGGCCGGCGTCGCGGAGCACCGCGAGGTGCCCCGAGACGGTGGCCGGGGCCAGACCCACCCGCTGGGCGAGACCGCCGGTGGTGCTGGGCACGACCGCTTCGGCCAGCACGAACGCCCGTCCGGCCCCCAGGAGACGGGCGATGGCCGGCGGCCGCGCGGTCGGCTCCCAGACCACCGCCGCGCCGAGCATCGGATAGACCAGGGCCGGGGACGCCGAGGTGTCACCGGTGGGGCCGATCCCGAGCGTCGGCCACCCGAAGACGGTCGGGACGAGGATCATCCCGCGCCCGCGCAGGTCGAGGGTCTCCCGGGGGAATCCGAGCAGGTGCAGGTCATCGCCCCGCCACGTCGCGCGGTGGTGCAGGTTCGCGACGAGAGCCTCGAGGCCGCCGTCGGCCAGCTGCCGCGCTCGGGTGGTGATGTCGGCGTCGAGCATGCCGCGCATCCGGTCCCAGAACGGTGCGACGAGGGACTGCCAGGCCAGCCGCTGTTGCGCGACCAGTTCGTCCCGGACCCGAGCAGGGTCCTCGGCGACGGCGCGCACCAGGTCGGCGGGCAGCGGGCCGCGGCGACGGATGCACTCGGCGAGCTGGGCGGTGACCACCTCCGGATCCGTGGCCCGCACCTCGGCGAGATCGTCCTCGATCGTCGTGAGCGGGGTGGCCGGGCTCGGCCACAGGAAGTCCGGCCCGTACCCGCGCACCGGCATGACGGCGTCCAGCAGATCGAGGTCGAGCCCGGCCGCGACCGGCGCGATCTCCCGCAGCCACGGCAGATACCAGCCGTGGCGTGCCGGGTCCTTGAGCACGAGCAACGCCGACATCGTCTCCTGCAGCGGCGAGATCGCGAACCGGCACCGCGCCGCGTCACCGGGTCCGAACCTCAGCACCATCGTCACCCGACGACGATCGCACAGCGGATTCGGCGTCCGCCGAATCCGCCTGGGTGAGACGATGGCGGCAGCACCCTGGCCGACATGATCGGAAACCCGGCCTTCCGGGCGCTGTGCGCGTCGCGGGCGGTGTCCTACGTCGGCGACGGGATCACCACCACGGTGCTCGTCCTGCTCGCCGCGCAGCGCGACGGGCCCACCGGGGTGAGCGTTCTGCTGCTCGCGAGCGCGCTGCCCCGGTTCGGCGGGCCACTGGCGGGGGTGCTCGCCGACCGCATCACCGCCCGACGGCTGATGATGACCTGCGAGCTCGCATCGGCGCTGGTCATCGCGGTGATCGCTGCGACGGTTCCGCCGCTCCCGGTGCTGGTCGTGCTCGTCGCCGCGGCCGGGGTGCTGGCCACCGTGCGCGGCCCGGCCGGGCGCAGCCTCGTCCCGGTGCTGGTCGAGCCGGTCGACCGGGCCCCGGCGAACGCGATGTTCGGGCTGGCGCTGACCCTGCAGGTCGCCGTCGGCCCCGGCCTGGGCGGGCTGCTCGCGGCCGGGCCCGGCGGGATCCGGACGGCGCTGGCCGTCGACGCCGCGACGTTCGTGGTCTCGGCGCTCCTGCTCGCCCGGCTCCCCGCGATCGCACCGGACCACGACCCCGCCGCAGGCGTGTGGGCGAATGCGCTGGCGGGTCTGCGTCACGTCGCCACGCACCGGCGGCTTCGCACCCTGGTGATCGCCCTGTTCCTCGTCGTCGCCTTCGCCGCCGTGGACAACGTGGCGCTCGTGTTCCTGACCGGCGACCAACTCGGCGCCGGCCCGGCCGGGTACGGCATCGCGGCCAGTGCGTTCGGCGTCGGGATGCTGGTGGCGTCGGTGGCGTGCACGCGGCTGGCCCGGGGGCGCTCACCCACGGCGCTCCTGATCGTCGCGATCACCGCCACCGGCGCCGGCACGCTGCTCACCGGCCTGGCGCCGGTCCTCGCCCTGGCTGTCGCGGCCCAGCTGGCGGCCGGGGCGGGCAACGCCGTCGAGAACATCGGCCTCGACACCCTCGTGCAGGAACTCGTGCCCCGACCGCTGCTGGGCCGCGTGTTCGGCATCGTCGGCACCGCCGCCCAGCTGGGAGCGGCCCTGGCCTACGCCGCGGGCGGCCTTCTCGTCGGCGTGGTGGGCGCCCGCGCCACCTTCGTCGTCGCCGGCGTCGGGACGCTCGTCGTGGCGTTGCTGGTCGGGGCTTGCCCTGGAGCGCACTCCAGGAGGCAGGGTCGGGCCCCATGAACGACATGCGACGCATCGGACCCCGGACCGTTCCCGCGCTCGGCGCCGGCACCTGGGCGATCGGGGGTGAGTGGGACGTCGACGACCGTCCGGCCGGCTGGGGCGCCGCGGACGACGCGGAGTCGACTGCCGGGCTGCGGGCCGCGTACGGCGGCGGGATGCGGCTGTTCGACACCGCCGAGAAGGCGCTCGTCCCGGTGACGGATGTGGACCCCGGCGTCCGTGAACGACGCGTGAACACTCGTTTCACGTAGCCAGAAACTATGAACGATCTGTTCGTGCTGGTCTATGGTGTGCGCGTGCTTCCCACGCTGGTTCTGGACTTCGACGGCACGGTGTGCGTCGGCGACGCGCCCGTGCGGCGCTACGCCGACGAGGTGCTGCGCCACGTCGAGGCGGGATTGGCCGGGGAGCTCGCCGAGGAACTGCTCCGCAACCTGGACGGCGGCACGATCTACGCCGACGGGTACGGGGCGGTCGCCCGGATCGCCGGGCCGCACGTGGCTCCGGAGGTCCTGCACACGGCCTATCAGGCCAGCAGGGGCGCGCTGGCCGGGAGGGCGCTCGACATCGCCACCCCGGCCGGCCTTCCCGGCTTCCTCGCCTCGCTGCACGGCCGCGCCCGCCGGGTGCTGGTCACCAACGCCCCCGCCACGGGCATCGCCGAGTCGCTCGACGTCCTCCACCTCACCGACGTCATCGACGAGGTGCGCACCAACGCCGGCAAGCCCGGCGGGTTCGACGTCCTGCTGCCGGAACTGCTCGGGGGCGCCCCGCCCGCGTCGCTGCTGTCGGTCGGCGACATCTGGGTCAACGACATCGCGCCGCCCCTGCACGCGGGTTGCGCCACCGCCTACATCTCGCACACTCCGCACGACGGGCGGCCCGCGCACCTGCGCGCGGAACACCTGCCCGACCTCTACGCCGGCATCGCCGCCTGGGTCGACGACCCGGCGAGCCTCCCCCACCTCTCTACTGTCTCCCTGGAGAATCAGACATGAAGGCTCGTCTCCTCGTCGCCGCGGCGGCAGTTTCATTTCTTATCGCGGCGGCCGGGTGCGGGGTCTCGGAGAACACCACCTCCGAGTCCGCGGCCGCCAATCCGAACGGCTGCTCCGGCAAGAGCGACGACACCGCCGCTGCCCCCACCGGGCTCACGCTGGCCCTCGTCCCGTCCGGTGACGCCAACAAGCTCGTCCAGTCGGTGAAGCCGCTCGAAGCCGCGCTCACCCAGCGCCTCGGCATCCCGGTCAAGGGCGTCATCACGCAGGACTACCAGGCCGCCGTGGAGGCCATCGGCGCCGACCAGGCGCAGATCGGCTTCCTGCCGTCGCTGCAGATGATCCAGGCCTGCACCCGCTACGGAGCCGACTCGGTGCTGCAGACCCAGCGCAACAAGAAGATCAGCTACGCGGCCCAGTTCTTCACCAACAACCCGTCGAAGTACTGCGCCGACACCCCCGCGCCCGACGCCAAGGGCAACCTGTTCTGCAACGGCACCACCGCCGGCAACGGCCCGGCCGGGCTCGACGAGCTGCCCAAGATCAAGGGCGCCACGATGTCCCTGCTGCAGGCCGCGTCCCCGGCCGGCTACATCTTCCCGGCCGCCGCGCTGAAGAAGGCCGGCATCGACGTCGCGAAGGACGTCAAGCCGGTGCAGGTCACGGCGAACGACGCGTCGGTGCTCGCGGTCTACCGCGGCGACGCCGAGGTCGGCGTCTCCTACTGGGACGCGCGCACCGTCGTCCAGAAGGACACCCCCGACGTCGGCAAGAAGGTGGTCACGTTCGCGCTCACCGACGAGATCCCCAACGACGGCGTCTCGCTGTCGGGCAAGCTCAGCCCGGAGTGGCAGAAGAAGATCACCGCCGCGCTCACCGACTACGCGGGCACGCCTGACGGGGTCGCCGCGCTGACCGCGATCTACCAGATCACCGGGCTCGCCCCGGCCGATCTCGCCGCCCTGCAGCGCACGCAGGAAGCCGCCGCCTCGATCGGGCTCGGCTGACCATGGACAGCACCAGCGTCGACATCACCTTTCGCGGGGTGGGGGTCAGCTACCCGGGCGGCGTAAGGGGGCTGCAGGACATCGACCTGCGGATCCCGGCCGGCGAGATGGTCGCCGTGGTGGGCCTGTCGGGGGCAGGCAAGTCGACGCTGGTGCGCACCATCAACGGGCTGGTGCCGATCACCGAGGGCGAGATCGTCGTCGGTGATCGGCACCTTCCCGCCTCTCGTGGACGGGAGCTGCGGGAGCTGCGCAGCGAGATCGGGATGGTGTTCCAGAGCTTCAACCTGGCCCGCCGCACGACGGTGCTCAACAACGTCCTCATGGGACGTCTGCACACCGCGCCCACCTGGCGCACGCTGCTCGGCGCGTGGAGCAAGGAGGACGTCGAGCTGGCGATGCAGGCGCTGGAGCGCGTCGGGATCGTGGACAAGGCCTACGTCAAGGCGGGCAACCTCTCGGGCGGGCAGCAGCAGCGCGTCGCGATCGCCCGGACCCTGGCCCAGCAGCCGAAGATCGTGCTCGCCGACGAGCCCGTGGCCTCACTCGATCCGCCCACCTCGCACACCGTGATGCGCGACCTGGAGCGGATCAACGCCGAGCTGGGCATCACGGTGGTCATCAACCTGCACTTCCTCGACCTCGCGCGGCGCTACGGACGGCGGCTGATCGGGCTGCGCGGCGGGAAGATCGTCTTCGACGGCACCGGCGAGGACGCCGACGAGCAGGTGTTCGCCGACATCTACGGCCGGTCGCTGACGGGCGAGGACGTGCTGGAAGCGCGAGCTCAGCTGTGACAACCAGTCTTGGGAGACCGGTGAAGCCGCGCACCGCGTGGAAGGGGCTGCTCGTCCTCGCCGCCGTCGCGGCCGTCACCGTGTGGGCCGGGTTCGGCGTCGAGGTCGACGTCGGCGCGTTGATCAAGAACTTCTCGAACGCCGCCGACAAGATCGTGCTGCTCACCCAGCCCGACTACTGGTTCTTCCCCGAGACCCTGGCCGCCCTGGCCCAGACGTTGCAGATGGCCGTGATCGCCACCGCGGTGGGCGCCGCCGTCGGACTGCCGCTGTCGTTCCTGGCCTCCCGGGTCACCGACCCGAACCGGCCGCTCGTGGCCGGCACGCGGGGGATCATGAACGTGGTGCGCTCGGTGCCCGACCTGCTCTACGCGGCGATCCTCGTGACGATCGTCGGCACCGGGGCGCTGTCGGGCGTGATCGCGCTGGTGCTGTTCAACGTCGGCATCGTCGTGAAGCTGATCTCCGAGGCCATCGACGCGGTGGACCGCGGGCCGCTGGAGGCCGCGCTGGCCACCGGCGCCACCTGGGTGCGGGCCGACCGGGCGGCGGTGCTTCCCCAGATCCTCCCGGTCTACGCCTCCCAGACGCTCTACGTGCTGGAGCTCAACGTCCGGGCGTCGACGGTGATCGGGCTGGTCGGCGGTGGGGGCCTCGGCATCCTCATCGACCAGGTGCGCACCTTCTACCGGTACCACCAGCTGTCATTGATCATCCTGGAGATCCTGGTCGTCGTGCTGCTCCTCGAACTGGCGTCGTCGTACCTCCGGAAGCGGCTGGTCGCATGAGCGCGGCTCCGCCACCCGTGCGCGCAAATAGCCGCCAGGACGACGATATCCGCGCACGAGCGGCGGAGCCGCGGGTCCGGCCGTCCCGGCCGCGGCGGCTGGGTGCGCGGCTCGTCTCCCTCGCCATCACCGCGGTCGTCGTGCTCGCGTTCTGGAGCGTCGACATCGACTGGTCGCAGCTGGCCGGTTTCCCCGCCAACCTGCTGCGCTACCTCGGCCTCATGTTCCTGCCGCCCGACCTCTCGACGCTCCCGTCGGCGTTCGAGGCGACCGTCCTGTCGGTGCAGATGGCGTGGCTGGGCACCGTGATCGGCATCGTGATCTCGCTGCCGCTGAGCTTCCTGGCCACCGCCGGGGTCGGACCGGCGTGGGTGCGCTGGCCGTTGCGCGGGCTGTTCTCGCTGCTCCGGGCCGTACCCGAGGTCGTGATCGCGGTGCTGATCCTGTCGGTCACCGGCCTCACCGCGTTCACCGGCGCGCTGGCCATCGCCGTCGGCTCGGTGGGAACACTCGGCAAGTGGGGCTACGAGGCCATGGAGGGCGCCGAGCGCGGGCCGGTCGAGGCCGTGCGTGCTGCCGGCGGATCCACCGTCCAGACGCTGCGCTGGGGGCTGTGGCCGAGCACGGCGCCGGAGGTGCTGGCGTTCTGGCTCTACCGCTTCGAGATCAACGTCCGGGCGTCGGCGATCCTCGGCCTGATCGGCGCGGGCGGCATCGGCAAGGTGCTGGCCGACAACGTCCAGTTCCGCATCTGGGACGCGGTGGGCACACTGCTCATCGTGGTGGTCGTCGTGACGGTCGTGATCGACCTGGTGTCCGGGGCCCTGCGCCGGAAGATCATCACGGGGGCGTGGCGGTGACGGCGCCCGGTGGGGTGCTCGCCCACATCAGGTCGCTGCTCCCGTCACTGCTGCCCACCGAGCGCGCCGTGGCGGCGGTGTTCCTCGACCGCGCCGGCGACGTCGTCGAGATGTCGTCGCAGCAGGTGGCCGAGGTCGCCGGGGCATCCCGCGCGACCGTGGTGCGCACCGCGCAGAGCCTCGGGTTCACCGGCTACCAGCAGCTGCGCGTGCTCCTGGCCCGCGACGCCGGGCCCGCGACCGTGCCGCACTCGGCGCCCGACACCCCCGGCGCCATGGTCGCGTCCGCGTTCGCGCACGTCGGCGCGTCGGTGCCGGCGATGGTGGCGCTGCTCGACCACGCCGACGTCGCCCGCGTCGTCGGTCTGCTCGCCATCGCGGGCCGCGTGCTGGTGGTCGGCAACGGGCTCTCGGCCCCGCTGGCCGCCGACGCCGCCGCACGGATGGTCGGCATCGGCCGGCACGCCGACGCGCCCCTCGACGTGATCAGCCAGCAGGTCTCCGCGCGTCAGCTCGGCGCGGGCGACGCGCTGCTGGTGATCAGCGGCAGCGGCGCCAACCAGTCGTCGGTGCGCGCCGCGCAGGCCGCGCGGCAGAGCGGGGCCACCGTCGTGCTGGTCACGGCGTTCGGACGCTCACCGCTGGTGGCGCACGCCGACATCGCCCTGGTGGTCGGCATGCCCGACCTGACCTTCCGCGACGAGTTGACGCTCACCAGCCGCGTACCTCAGGTGATCCTCCTGGAGGGACTGCTCGCGGCACTCACCGAACACCTCGGCGCACCCGCGGCTGCCGCGGCCGCGCTGACGCTGGAAGTGATCAGCGCGAACCTGGCGGACTGAAACCCTCCAGGTGGGCCGCGGCGATGCCGCGGGCGGCCACCGTGCAGTCCAGCTGGGCGAGGATGTTCATCCAGCCGCTGAGCACCCGCACGACGAGCACGTGGTCGGGCGGCAGGTTCAGGGCGCGGCCGGTGCGGGCGAACGCGCGGTTGCCCGGATCCGCCACACGCGCGCCCTGGCGGGCCATCCAGGCGCGGTCGAAGTGGAACGTCTCGTGGCGCAGCGGGTCGGCGAGCGCACCGATCCAGCGCAGCACGTCGGCCTCCTCCGCGTCGACGGCGAGAAAACCTTCCGCCACCAGCAGCGCGTGCAGCGCCGCCCCGTCGCCGCGCGCCGTCAGATCCAGGATCCGCACGAGCACCGGCGGGATGCCGCCGGGCAGCGCCGCCACCGCCCCGAAGTCGACCATGCCCAGCCGGCCGTCGTCGAGGACGAGGAAGTTGCCGGGGTGCGGGTCGGCGTGCAGCAGCCCGATCCGGCCCGGGGAGGCGAACATCGTCTCGACGATGGTGTGCGCGTAGGAGTCGCGGACGGCCTGCTCGCCCGGGCCGGCGGGGGTGTCCAGCAGCGTGCGCAACGGCACCCCGTCGAGCCACTCCGACACCAGCACCTTCGGCGCCGACGCCACCACGCCGGGAACGCGCAGGCCCGGCTCGTCGGCGAACCCGGCGGCGAAGGCCCGCTGCCGCTCGGCCTCGACGCGGTAGTCGACCTCCTCCATCATCCGCTCGTGCAGCTCGTCGATCAGCGCCCGCGCGTCGAGGCCCGGCAGGACCGCCGAGAACAGCCGCGCGAACCGCTTCAGCTGGCGCAGGTCGGCGTCCAACGCGACGTCGGCGCCCGGGTACTGGATCTTGACGGCCACCTCGCGCCCGTCGCGCCACACCGCGCGGTGCACCTGGCCGATGCTCGCCGACGCCACCGGATGATCGTCGAACTCCCGGAACCGGGCTCCCCAGCCGCGCCCGAGCTGCTCGGCGAGCATCCGGTGTGCGTCGCGCGCGGGCATCGGCGGGCCCGCGGTCTGCAGCTTCGCCAGGGCGTCGTGGTACGGCCCGAGGATCTCCGGCGGCACCATCGCGTCGTAGACGCTCAGTGCCTGGCCGAGCTTCATCGCGCCGCCCTTGAGGCTGCCCAGCACGGCGAACAGCTGCTCGGCGTTGCGGGCCGCGGCTGCGGTGGTCACCTCGTCACGGTCGGCGCCGGCCAGCGCACGGCCCCATCCCGCCACCGCCCGCCCGGCGAAACCGACGGGCAGCGACGCCAGCCGTGCCGTGCGGGCGAGTCCGTTGCGGGGCACTCCGTCGGCCATGGGCCGATCATGCCCGAACGGCAACGGCACGGTCAGCCCCGCGCGCTCCCGACGAACCCGTCGGCGACCCGCGCGGCGAGCAACAGGAACGCGTCGATCGTGGCCGGGCGCAGGGCGGGCAGCAGCACCCGGCCACCGATGGCGAGGTGCGGGTCGAACGGGATCTCGACCACCCCGCGGCACCGCGCCTCGAAGTGCGCGCGGATGCGGCCGCGGTCGATCTCCGGGCTCCAGCGGTCGCAGCTCAGCACGACCAGCGCCCGGGTCGCCTGCTCGGCGTGGCCGTGCGCGGCGAGCCAGTCCAGCGTCTTGGCCGCCCGCCCGGCGCCGTCGACGGTGGGTGCGCCGACCACGACGAGGCTGTCGGCCAGCGCGAGGGTGCCCTCCATCGCCGAGTGCACGAGACCCGTGCCCGAGTCGGTGACGACGATGTTGGCGAAACGGGCGAGCACGGCGCAGACGCGCTCGTACTCCTCGCGGTTGAACGATTCGCCCGCTCCCGGGTCCTGCTCCGATGCCAGCACCTGGAGCCGGCCGGCGAGGCTGGTGAAACGGTCGACGTCGACGAGCGTCCGGGCGTCGTCGATGTTGTCGAGCAGGTCGCGCACGGTGACGCCGATGTCGCCGGTGAGGCGCTCCGCGAGCGTTCCGGCGTCGGGGTTGGCGTCCAGGGCGACGACGCGGTCGCCGCGGTTCTCGGCCAGCACGAGGCCCAGGCAGGCGGCCACCGTGGTCTTGCCGACCCCGCCCTTCACCGACATCACGGTCACCCGGTGCGAGCCCCGCAGCGGGCGCCGGATGGCGTGGATCATCTGCTGGCGCACGACCTGCGCCGGGCTCAGGCCGGGGTTCACCCGGCCACCGGTGGCCGTGTAGACGCGGCCCCGCCAACCGTCGAGCGGGGCATCGCCGTCGTACCGGACGATCGAGCGGTGGTCCAGCGGGGTGGCCACAGCGTCGCTGTGCCGGGGAAGGGGCGGCGGGGCGGGCGCATGGTGTCGGAACGGCGGGTACTGCTGCGGCGGGGCCGGGAACGGCGGGGAGGGCGCCGGCGGATACCGGCCGTCCGGCGGCGCACGCCGGGGAGCGGGCTGCGGGCCCACCGGACCCGGCCGGGAGGCGGCGGGGCCGTGCTGGTGGCCCGTCGCCGGGAGGGCGAAGCCGGGCGGGGTGGGCACCGCGTTCGTGCCGGCCGTCGTCTCGGCGGGGCGCTCCGCCGCGTACCAGGCCGCCGCCTGTCCCCCGACCGGTGGCAGACCCGGCGACGTCGTCTCGTTCGGGCTCACCTCGGCCGCCAGCTCCGACCACCACGCAGGGGTGACCCAGCCCTGGGCGGCACCGCCCTCGGGCCCGTCACCGTCGGATCGCTCACCGTCGGATCGCTCACCGTGCCTTGCCACGTTCGGACCACCAGACCTCGACAGGTCGGTCACAGCGCGTTCCTCCCCCCGCCCAAGTGGACCATCGACCAGCCCATTCGGTCTACGAACCCCATCACACCAGACCCCGAGCTCGCACCCGGAAACGCCCGTTTGTGCGACCACCGGCAGACCGGGGGCGCTCTGGGGTTCCGTCGTTCCGCTGTCCTCCACCACGCCACGCAGCACGTCGACGTCACTCCCGCCGCCCGCCGGACCGTCACCGAGCTCGTCGATTTCTCGCAGCGGGTGGGGGTGCTCACACCCCGATGCGGCGCAGCATCGCGCGCAGTCGAGCACCACCAGGTGGGCGCGGACGCCGGTCAGGTGGGAATCGTCGCAGAAGATGTCGCAGAAGATGACGTCGGAAAGCGTGCCGCGTCCTACTTGTCGATCTCTCGGTGCGCTGCTCCGGGCCGCTTCACCGTCCGCTGAGGAGGCGCCGATTAATGTCGTCGGCGTGAACAGGCCGGCCGTCGATCCATGGATGTCCACCCGACCGATCGCCCGGCCCCCACTGCCCCGTAAGCGCGGTCGGCGGGGCACCGTGGTCCGCTCGCTGGTGGCGGCCGTCTCGGCGCTGGTGCTGGCGGTGACCGGCGTCGTGTGGAGCCAGTACACGAACCTGTCGGACGGGCTGCACCGCTCGAGCGCGCTGGGATCGGGCACGGGCACCTCCACCGGGAGCGACACCAACATCCTCGTGATGGGCCTGGACAGCCGGCTCGACGAGAACGGCAACCCGCTGCCCGCCGCGATCTACGACGCGATGCACACCGGGGCGGCCGACGTCGGCGGCTACAACTCGAACGTCCTGATCCTGCTGCACGTCCCCGGGGACGGCAGCAAGGCCACCGCGATGTCGATCCCCCGCGACGACTACGTGTCGCTGGCCGGCAGCCCGGACGGCCAGTCGAAGGGCAAGATCAAGCAGGCCTACGGGCTCGCGTTCGACCAGGAGCACAAGCAGCTGGTGGCCCAGGGCATCACCGACACCGTCACGCTGGAACAACGCAGTCGCGACGCCGGGCGCACGGCCGAGATCGCCACCGTCCGACAGTTCCTCGGCGGCGTACCGGTGGACCATTTCGTCGAAGTGACGATGGTGGCGTTCTACCAGCTCGCGCAGGTGGTCGCGCCGATCACGGTGTGCCTGGCCGAGAACACCCAGGACAGCTACTCCGGCGCGAACTTCCACCAGGGCTACCAGCAGCTCGACGCGGCCCAGGCGCTCGCGTTCGTGCGGCAGCGCCGCGACACCGTCCACCCGTCGCTCAACTTCACCGACCTCGATCGCGAGCGCCGCCAGCAGGCGTTCATCGCGTCGCTGGCGTTCCAGCTCAAGCAGGCCGGCACGATCACCGATCCCACGAAGCTGCAGGGCCTCATCGACGTGGCCAAGCAGAACATCGCCGTCGACAACGGGCTGGACCTGCTCCAGTTCGCTCAGCAGGCGTCCGGGCTCGCCGGCGGCAACGTCAGCTTCACGACGCTGCCGATCGAGAAGTTCGGAATGGACCCGGAGGGTGAGGACGTCAACATCGTCGACGTGGCGCAGGTGCAGGCCACCGTGGCGCGGCTGCTGAACCCGGCGGCCCCGACGACCGCCCCCGCTGCACCGGCCGCACCGCTGGGCACGGTCGATGTGCTCAACGCCACCGGGCGCAGCGGGCTGGCGGCCTCGGTGTCGCACACGCTCGTCGGGGACGGCTACACCGCGGGCGAGACGGGCAACAGCACCCGCAAGGGCTCCACCACCGTGGTCCACTACCCGGCCGGGTCGGTGGCCGCCGCGTCGGCACTGGCGGGCACGCTCGGCACGTCGCACACCGAGCAGGACGACACGATCACGGCGGGCCATCTCGAGGTGGTGCTGGGCACGGGGTTCACCCCGCCCGCGACGAGCACGCCCGCGCCGTCGGCCGCGCCCGACCCCGGATCGGCGCTCGACAGCATCTCCGGTGGCGGCATCCCCTGCGTGAAATGACCCGATTGAGCTCTCCGGTCCATTTCGGTTAAGAGGCTGCAAAGCATTCCGGGTGCTGTCACCGGCGAATTCCGGGGTCGTTAGTCTGCATTCCGATGAGCAACCTCTCGTGGCTGGAAGCGATCGTCATCGGCGGTCTGCAGGGCGTGGCCGAGCTGTTTCCCGTGTCGAGCCTCGGGCACAGCATCCTGATCCCTGCCGTGATCGGCGGCAGCTGGGCGACGGACCTCGACGTCACGTCGAAGGAATCGCCCTACCTGGCGTTCGTCGTGGGCCTGCACGTGGCCACGGCGATCGCCCTGATCATCTACTTCCGGCACGACTGGGTGCGGATCGTGCGCGGGCTGGTCACCAGCATCGCGCGCCGCGAGGTCACCGAGCCCGACCAGCGGCTGGCCTGGATGCTGGTGCTGGCCACCATCCCCGTCGGGCTCGCGGGCCTGCTGCTGGAGAAGGTGTTCCGCACCTATCTGAGCAACCCGATCCCGACCGCGGCGTTCCTGGCACTCAACGGCGTCGTGCTGCTGGTCGGCGACCAGCTGCGGCGCCGGTCCGAGGCCCGGGAATCCGAGATGGGGGAACCCGTCACGGAGGTCATGCCGGTGGTGCCGTCCGGGCATCGCCGGGTCGCCGGGCCGACGGCCGAGGAGGTCGCCGACCGCAGGCTCGCCACGATCCCGATGGGCCGGGCCGTGCTCATCGGCGCAGCCCAGATCGCGGCGCTGTGCCCCGGCATCAGCCGCTCGGGGGCCACGATGGTGGCCGGCCTGACCAAGGGCCTGTCCCACTCCGATGCGGCCCGCTTCTCGTTCCTGCTGGCCACGCCGGTGATCCTGGCGGCCGGCCTGCTCAAGATCGGCGACCTCGCCGGCCCGCTCGGTGACGGCATCCGCCCCCAGATCCTGGTCGGCAGCCTGCTCTCGGGAGTCGGTGCGTACGTGTCGGTGCGGTACCTGACGACCTACTTCGAGACCCGCTCCCTGCGCCCCTTCGGCGTCTACTGCATCGTGGCCGGCATCGCCTGCATCGTGTGGTTCCTGGTGCGCTGAGCGGGCCCCCAGGCTCTGCACACAACGACCCCACCGCTCAGCACCGCCGATGCCTGAGCGCAACACCCGAGTGGTTCGATCTTGCGGGAACCACGCTCAGGTTGCACTCGACACCATGCGGAGGCGGCGCTCGCGCTGGGTGCGGATGAGGTGCACCGTCTCGTCTGCCGTGTCCGGTACCGCGGCGGCGTCGAAGCGCATCGTGTGCCGGCCGAGCGCACCGGAGCGCAGGTCGCGGCGGCGGTCGCCGTAACCGAGCTCCAGGTGGCCGCGGCCGTCGTACTCGATGGCGAGCTTGGCCTCGGGGAAGGCCAGGTCGAAGTGCATGCGGCCGATGCGGTCGCGCACCGTGTGCTGCACCTCGGGGCGCAGCCCGGCGAACACGAGCAGCAGCCGCAGCGGTGTGTGGTGGCGCGCCCAGCCGAGTGCAACGTGGACGGTGGTCCGATCTTGGCGAAACCACTCTGGCGTTGCGCTCAGCCCCCGAGCAGGCGGTCCAGGGCGGCGCGGGCCGTCGCGTTCTTCTTGGCGGTGCTCGTCAGGTCCTCCGCGAGGGCCTGCACCCACTCGTCCACCCCCACCGTGCGGCGGCTGATCACGATGCCCCGCACGATCTGGCGGATCTGGGCCTCCACCCCACCGCGGGCGCCCTCGCTCAGGCCGAGCTCGCGGTCCTCCCCGTGCACGGTGACGGCGACGGCGCGGCCCTCGCGGCCGGCCATCCGGTCGGCGAGCCCGCGCTTGTACTCGACCTCCACCATCCCGGACGGCAGGGCGTCGGCCAGTGCGCCGGAGAGCACGCGGGCGTACGACTCGACGTCGGAGCGGTCGGATGCCAGGGTGGCGGCGAGCAGCTGGACGTCGCCCATCGGGCCGAGACCGCTGGGTTCCATCGTCATGGGCGTCAGTCTGCCCGCTCAGTCCGTGAGCGGGAGAACCAGTTGGGGCGTCGGGATGTGGTGGTCCGCGCGCAGCGGGCGCACGGCCGTGCCGATCGCGAAGAACTCCGTGGTGTGCCCGCCCCAGCGGTGCCCGTGCGAGCGCAGGTCCACCCCGACGATGCCCTCGGCGTGGAACTGCTCCGCTTCCGCCTGCATCCGGCTCATCGCCAGCTCGCGCGCATCGTAGAGCGCCTCGGTGAACTGCGGGAGCTCCACGTTCTGCCCGATGTTGCCCATCGCGGTCCAGAACCGCTGGTGGGCGATGTGGTAGACGCACGTGCCCATCACCATCGCCAGCGGCGCGTAGCCGGCCTGGATGAGCGTCCAGAAGTCCTGGCCCGAGAGGTCGGAGGTGAAGGGCTGGTTCTTGTTGTTGCGCCAGGTGCCGCCCTCGGGCGTCGGGTGGTCGGACTTCACCGCCGTGCCCACCGCGATGAACTCGGCCAGGTCGGTGCCGAACTCCTTGAACTCGATCTCCAGCCGCACCCCGACGATGCCGTCGGCCCCGAGCTGGTCGGCCTCGGCCTCCATCCGGCTCATGGCCAGCTCGCGGGCGTGGTACATGGCCTGCGAGAGCGTGGTGAGCTCCTGGTTCTTGTTCCAGCGGCCCATCTGGAACCCGACATGGTAGATCGACGAGCCGAGCACGAGCCCGAGCGGGCGGAACCCGGCTTCGCGCACGAGCAGGAACTCGTTGACCGAGAGATCCGAGGTGAACAGGCTCGTGGCCTGGCCGGGGCGCATCTCGGCGAGACGCCGCATGGCGTCCTCGGGGATGTGCAGTTCTCCTGCAGTCACAGGTGCTCCTAACGCAGCGGCAGGTAGGTCAGTGATCGCGTCGGCGCCGCGGTCGAGGTGTGGAACTGCACCAGCGAGGTGCCGAAGATCGTGGCCTCCGCGACGTGGTCGCGGTGGTTCTCCCCGGGCTCGATCTCCCACGCGCGCAGGTCCATCGACGAGACGATCGCGCCGTCGGCCCCGGATTCGCGGACGTGTCGGCCGAAGCGGTTGCGGGCGTCGGCGCGGGTGTGGGTGATCAGCTCGGTGTACCCGGAGACCTCGACGTTGCCCGAGCCCCACGACGCCTGCTGCCGGGTGCGCCAGTCGTCGTGGCGGATCGCGACGGAGATGCCGAACACCAGGTCGGTGGGCATCCAGCCGGCCGTCACGAGCTTGGCGACGTCCTGCCCGGGGAGGTGGGTGAGAAACAGGCGGTGCGGCCGGGACGTGCTGCGCGCCCGCACGGCCGTGCCCAGCGCGGTGAACTCGCGGGTGCCGGCGTCGATGTGGCTGGTGGTCAGGTTGACGCCGACGATGCCGTCGGCGCCGATGGTGGTGGCCTCCTGCGCCATCCGCCCGAGCGCGGTGCGGTAGCCCAGGTTCAGGGCGTCGACGTAGGGGCCGAAGCCGCTGTAGCGCGACCGGTCCGACGACGTGACCGTCAGGCCGCCACCGAAGTTGCCGTAGGCGCCGCAGCCCCGGTAGCCCGCCCAGCCGATCTTCTGGACCATCGAGCCCATGACCTCGCCGACGGGGTCGAATCCGGCCACCTCGAGGCCTGCCGCGGCGGGCACCGACAGCAGCGACGTCCATGCGCCACCCTGTGCCGCCCGGCGTGCCCGCTCGGCGGCCACCGGCGGCAGTCCCCGCCCGTCCCAGTCAGCCACGTGATCGAGACTAGACCCGGCGGCTGTGTGGCGCCTGAGGACGAAACCGCACGTCAGGGACGGTTGGGACGAGTCACCCCCACGACCCACCGAAACGTGTTGCGGAACAGGTACGAGCCGTCGGCACACCGGAACGGTGCGGAGCCCTCGAGGAGCACGCGGCGCACCGCGTCGAGGCCGGCGTGTTCGACCACCACCCCGATGTTGCCGGCCGACAGCAGGCCGCGCAGCAGCGTCTCCTCGTCCGGCGGGGCGTACGGCACGGCGACGTCGTCCGCATCGACCGGCGTCAGGCCGACGCGGCGCAGCACCTCCTCCAGCACGCCCGGCTCCCCGATCGGCCGGCGCGCCACCAGCGTCGGGGCGGGGTCCAGTGCCTGCACGGCACGGGTGAGCGCGTGCAGGTCGTTGGCCTCGGGCCGGCCCCAGTTGCAGACGGCGAGCAGCCCACCCGGCCGCAGTACACGCGCCGCCTCGGCGAGTGCTCCAGCCAGGTCCGGCGCGAACTGGAACGCGTTGAAGCCCGTGACGACGTCGAACGCCGCGTCCGGCCACGGCAGGCGCTCCAGCGTGCCGACGCGCAGATCGGCGCCGGGGAGCGCGGCGCGGGCGAGGTCGATCATGCCCTCCGCGGCGTCGATGCCCGCCACCTGCGCACCCCGTGCCGCGGCGAGCACCCCGAACTCGCCGCTGCCGCACGCGACGTCCAGCACCCGGCTGCCCGACGCGATCCCGGTGGCGTCGGCGACGGCCTCCCACGCCGGGCGCGACATGCCCGCGTAGTGCTCGGCCCGCACCGCGGCACCCGCACCCCAGCGGCGGCCGTAGGTCTGCGCCACGGTCTCGTCCATCGCCTCAGGCTGCCACGACCAGTGCCGCCGTTGCCGCGGTCGTGGCCAGCGCACGGACGTGGTTCCACGCCGTCCAGCGGGTGACATACCGCGCCCAGACCGACCCGCCCTCCTTGTCGAGGGCGTTGTTGAGGGGGATGTTGGCCACGACAGTCAGCCCGATCGACCCCGCCACGTACAGCACCGCCCCGGTGACGGCGCGCGCGTCGAGCACCGCCGCGACCACCGCCACCACGCCGGTCCCGACGAACAGCAGCACGAACACCGGGTTGACGATCACCCGGTTCACCTCCTGCATCAGCGCGACGCCCTCCGCCGCGGGCCGGCGCCGCAACGCCGGCATCACCGCCACCGAGAACGCGGCGTACACGCCCGCCACCAGACCCGCCCCGACCGTCGCCACCACCGTGAACATGGGAGAAATGCTCGTCGCGGCGGAAGGACGGCGGAATGCCCGCACGTCCCGGATACCTGCTCGACCGTCCTCGTAGGGTCGGAATGTGCCTCTCGCCGTGTACAGGGACCTCTGCATCGACGCCGCCGACGCCGTGGCCACCGCCCGCTTCTGGTCCGCAGCACTCGGACTCGCCGCACCCGAGGGCCGCGGCCGCACGGTCCGCATCGCCGGGCCGACACCGCAGCACACCGTGTGGGTCAACCCGGTAGCCGAGCCGAGGGTGGCCAAGAACCGCCTGCACCTCGACGTCCACACCGGCTCGGTCGCCGACCTCGTCGCCGCGGGCGCCACGGTGCTCACCGAGTTCCCGCGCTGGACGACGATGGCCGATCCCGACGGCGGCGAGTTCTGCGCGTTCGTACGCGACGAGGTGCCGGCCGACCGGATCTACGAACTGGGCCTCGACGCCCGCGACGAGGCGGCGACCGCGGGCTGGTGGGCCACCCTGCTGGGAGGCGACGTCGAGGTGTGCGACGGCTTCCGGGCCGTCGTGGACATCCCCGGGGTGCCGTTCGAGTCGGTGTGCGTCACTACCGTTCCGGAGCCGAAGGTGGGCAAGAACCGCGTGCACATCGACGTCACCACCGACGACCTCGACGCGCTGCTCGCGCACGGCGCCACCCTCCTGCGGCGCCGCGGCGACGACATCGAGTGGCACGTGCTGGCAGATCCCGAGGGCAACGAGTTCTGCGCGTTCACGCCGTGAGGCTGCTCGGCGGTCGCCGCTCGTCGCTCACAGAGGTGCGGTCGTCCGGTTCGACCCGCTTGTTCCGGGCGTCCGGACCCGGGTCTGCCTAGCGTCGCTCTCGGATCGATGACGGCACGGTCACGAAAAGGCCACGGGACTCCCCACCCGTCCTGCCGCGCCGTCGGTCCGGAAGGCAGGTCGTGGCTCGGCATCGCTCCCCCCGGGGCCGACGCGCACACCACCCTCCGACGCCAGCGGCTCCCGGCCGCGCGGCGGCCGGCGGCGGTGCGCACCGGTCCGTTCCCGTCCCCGTCCGACGCGGCACCGCGGCCGTCGCCGTAGCCGGTGGGGCGCTGTCCCTGATGGGTGCCGCGGCGCCGGCGACGCCCGTCGCCCTCAGCGCCCCGTCGCTCGACCTGCTGCAGCCCTCGGTCGTGCCCGTCGCGCCCGAACCCGAGGTCCTCGACGCCACCCGCCTGGTGGCGGCGGTGCAGCGGGTCGAGAAGCAGGTGGCCGCGGCGAAGGCCGACGCCGACCGCCGGGCCGCCGAGGCGAAGGCCGACGCGGAGCGGAAGGCGGCCCTCGACTGCGGGATCGACACCTCCGGCCTCGGTGCCGTGGAGGCCGTCGCCCGTACCGCCGCGCAGTTCCTGGGCTGCCGGTACGGCGAGCCCACGATGTACGGCGTCGCCGGCCGCGGTGGCACCTCGGACCACCCGGGCGGCCGGGCGGTGGACTTCATGGTCGACCGCGGCACCGGCGACGCGCTGGCCGCCTGTGCGCTGCGCAACGCCGACGAACTCGGCATCACCTACGTCATCTGGCGACAGCGGATCGACTACGGCAGTGGCTGGGAGTCCATGGAGGACCGCGGCGGCGCCACGGCCAACCACATGGACCACGTCCACATCTCCTTCGGGTCCGGCTCGGCCGGAGCACCACCGGCGGCCTGTTGACCCAGTGAGCGTGGCGACACGGGGAACCACGTTGCGTGTTGCACCTCGCAGCACGTGGCGCGTCCTCGCAGCGCGCCGGCGGGCTGCGACGTGGCCGTGGCGCTGTGAGGTGATCGCTGTGAGGTGATCGCTGTGAGCGGACATTGCCGCTCTCGGCGAAACTCCGGCCTCCGATGGCGCCGGGCCGCTTAGCGTCGGGCCACCGCCCGACGAGAGGACCGCCCATGCCGATCCCGACCGGAACCCGCGTGACCGCCGCCGGCCCGTGGCGTCCCGGGCCCCAGCGCCCGGACCCGCCGATTCCCACGCCACCGTCGGCACCCCGCCCGGCCCCGCAGCCGTACCCACCGACCCCCCGCGGTCCGGCCCTCCAGGCCGCACCGGCGGGCACCGATCCCGTCGTGGAGCGCCTGCTCGACGAGCGGATCGTGTTCCTCGGCACCGAGGTGGACGACGCGGCGGCCAACCGGATCGTCGGCCAGATGCTGCTGCTGGCCGCCCAGGACGCGCACCGCGACATCACGTTCTACATCAACTCCCCCGGCGGTTCCGTCACCGCGGGCATGGCCATCTACGACACCATGCAGCTGATCGCACCCGACGTCGCGACGTGGGCGGTGGGGTTCGCGGCGTCGATGGGGCAGTTCCTGCTCTCGGCGGGCACACCGGGCAAACGCCATGCGCTGCCGCACGCCCGGATCCTCATGCACCAGCCGTCGGCGGGAATGGGCGGCGGCGCCACCGACATCGCCATCCGTGCTGGGGTCTACGGCGAGATGAAGCGGGAGATCGCCGAGATCACGGCACAGCACACGGGCCAACCGGTCGAGACGATCACGGCCGACGCCGACCGCGACCACTGGTTCACCGCCGAGGAGGCCCGCGCCTACGGACTTGTGGACCACGTCACACACCGGTAGAACCGGCCGGATACGGTGGCGCCATGCGCATCGGCGTGCTGACGGGTGGGGGCGACTGCCCGGGACTGAACGCGGTCATCCGGGCGGTCGTCCGCAAGGGCGTCACCGAGTACAACTACTCGTTCCTCGGCTTCCGCGACGGCTGGCGCGGCCCGTTGGAGGCGCTGACCAAGCCGCTCGACATCCCGACGGTCCGCGGGCTGCTGCCCCGCGGCGGCACGATCCTCGGCTCGTCGCGCACCAACCCGTTCGCCATCGAGGGCGGTGTCGAGCGGATCAAGAAGAACCTGCAGGACCTCGGCGTCGACGCGCTGATCGCCATCGGCGGCGAGGACACGCTCGGCGTCGCCACGAAGCTCAACGAGATCGGCGTCAACGTCGTCGGCGTGCCCAAGACCATCGACAACGACCTCTCCGGCACCGACTACACGTTCGGCTTCGACACCGCGGTCAACATCGCGATGGAGGCCATCGACCGGCTGCACACCACGGCCGAGTCGCACCACCGCGCGCTCATCGTCGAGGTGATGGGCCGCCACGCCGGCTGGATCGCACTGCATGCGGGCATGGCGGGCGGGGCCAACATCATCCTCATCCCCGAGGTGCGCTTCGACATCGAGCAGGTCTGCAAGTGGGCCGAGTCGCGGTTCCGCCTGGACTACGCGCCGATCATCGTCGTCTCCGAGGGCGCCAAGCCCAAGGACGGTGACGAGTCGTTGCTGAACGGGGAGACCGACGCGTTCGGGCACGCCCGGCTCGGCGGCATCGGCGACTACCTGGCCCGCGAGATCGAGGCGCGCACCGGCAAGGAGGCCCGCACCACGGTGCTCGGGCACGTCCAGCGCGGCGGCACGCCCACGGCCCGCGACCGCTGGCTGGCCACCCGCTTCGGCCTGCACGCCATCGACGCGGTGCATGCGGAACAGTGGGGGCAGATGACGGCGCTGCGCGGCACCGACATCGTCATGGTCCCGCTGGCCGAGGCCACGAAGGAACTCAAGCTCGTGGATCCGGCGCTCTACGCCGAGGCCGAGGTGTTCTTCGGCTGAGGACCAACCATCCGACGAGCGCACTCTCGTCTGAACCTCTGCGACGAATGTGCCGCTCGTCGGTCGTGGTCGGGGCGTCCCACTGCGTCCGGTGACGCGGTCGCACGCCTGAGGTCCCCACGCTGCACGACCCGACGGCGTCCCCTGGCGCCCCAATTTCGGTCCTGTGGCGAGGACTGCACCGCCACCCGACGCCGGCACCCAGGGGAGATCGTGACCGTCACCGATCCGCAGGCTACGGACCGGACTTCATCCCGCTGCAACAGTTCGGAAACGGAGAGGCACCGGCTCATCACCGATCATCGACACATGCCCCGCCTCGCCCGCATCGCCTGCCACGCGGGCTGCCGCACGGACACCGCCCGCCGCGCCCACCACGACCGGCTGCTCGCCGTGGAGTCCGACCAGGACGCGGTGCTGGAGCTGTTCGACCTCGCCGTCACCTGGCACGAGCTGGAGTACGACGACGCGGAGATGGTGGCCCCGGCCCGCTGGCTGGAGTTCGCGGAGCGCCACCGCTGGCAGGACCCGCAGCGCGTGGAACGCCTCTTCGGCCTGGCGGTGGACGTCGCCCTGCGCGCCCGTCCCGAGGCAACCCCCCTGAGCATGGCCGCAGGCTCCGGAATCTGCCCGACACTGGTAGGCCCCACACCGGCGCCTGCGCGCGCGACGCACCTCTCGATCGCCCGCTCGTAGGACGAACGGCACTCTGGTCGGTACCTACCCGACGAGAGTGCCGTTCGTCGGGGTTCGGGGGAGGCCCGTGACCCGGAAGTCCGCCATGCGCATCACCGTCGCGGCTTCGCCGCCGGCTTCCACCACCAGTTCCCCGCTTGCGTCCAGTTCTCCCACCACCGCCGCCGCCAGGTCCCGTTCCGCGAACGTCGCCAGGCACTCCTCCTCCCGGCCGGCGGGGACGCACAGCAGGAAGCCGAAGCTGGGGAAGCAGTTGAGCCAGCGGGTCAGTGGTACGCCGAGGGGCGTGGGGACCGCGTCGAGGTCGACGGTGACGCCGAGCCCGTCGCACTCCAGCAGCATCGCGAGCGACCCGATCAGCCCGGCCATGCTGATGTCCTTGCTCGCCGCGCACACCCCGTCGGCGGCGAGCTGGGCCAGCAGCCGGACGTCACCCGCGCAGCGTGGGCCGCGGGCCTCGAACGCCGGGAAGAACGGGAAGTCGGTGCGCATCGCGCCGTCCAGGGCCGCGGCCACCACGAGCGACTGCCCGGGTGCCGCGTTCGTCACCGACAACGGGAAGGGGGCGTGCCCCACCCCGAACGCCGAGACGGCGGGCGGCCCGTCATGGATGGTCAGGTGGCCGCCGATGATCGGGACGTCGAGCAGGCCGCAGGCCTCGCGCATGCCCTCCAGGACCTTGCGGGCCACCGCCTCGGACGCCACGACGGTGTCGACGACGCCCAGTGGCACGGCCCCCATCGCGGCGAGGTCGTTGACGTTGGTCAGCACCGCGGCGAACCCGGCGCCGTGCGGGTCGCTGGCCACGAACGGCGGGAAGACGGCCTCGCCGCAGGCCACGACCCGGGTGCCCCCGGCGTCGACCACCGCGCCGTCGTCACCGGGGCCGCCCAACCAGTCCGGGGCCGCACCCAGCACTTCGCCGACCAGCCCGATCTCGGCCTTCGACCTCAGGCCGGGGTTGTCCAGCACGGACGCGACGACGTCGGCGAGCGACTCCCTCATCCGCGCACCGTGAACCACACCGCGCGCGCCGGCTCGACCCCCGGGTTGCGCCACTCGTGCGGGCGGTCGGTGGGGTAGTGCAACGTGTCGCCGGCGTCGAGGCGGTACTGCTCGCCCGCGACGTCCACCTGCATCGCCCCCTCCAGCACCAGCAGGATCTCCTCGCCGGGCCGCAGCGGGCGCGTGTCGCCACTGCCGCCGCCGGGCTCCACCGTCGCGTGCACGCCGCCCGCGCGGAACCGCTCGTCCGGGGTGGCGAGCGTCCGCCCCCCGACGCCGGACGCGGCCGGAGCCCAGTCGGCGGGAGTCGGGGTGGGGACGTCACCGCGCACGAGCGTGGCCACCGGCCGGGGGCGCGTGCCGTCACCGACGAAGTGGACGATGGGGCGGTCCAGGGCGCCGGCGAGCTTCAGCAGCGTGGTGATGGTGGGGACCATGTCACCGCGCTCCACCTTGTGGATCGCGGCCGCCGAGACCTCGGCCCGGGCCGCGAGCTGCTGCAACGACAGGCCGAGGGCCTGCCGTGCCTCACGGACCTTCGGCCCGATCGCCCCGACGACGGGTTCCCACGCAGCTGCCTCCACGTTCACCATCGTAGACAGACGCACCCGATGCTGGACAGTTCGGCTAGACGATGCCTTGCCGCGTAGCGGTGTAGACGATCTCCGTGCGCCGCCGGACCTCGAGCTTGTCACGGAGGTTGCGGACGTGGAACTTGACCGTCGCCTCGCTGATCACGAGCCGTCGGCCGATCTCGCGGTTGGACATCCCGACGGCGAGCAGGCGCAGCACCTGGTTCTCGCGCTCGGTGAGCATGGCGCCGCCGAACGAGCGCATGACGGGCCGGTCCTCGTCACGCAGGACCCCATCTACCACCGATGGGGCGACGACCGGAGCCGCGCCCGCGGCACCGCGCGAGTCGAACACGCTCTCGCCGCGCAGCAGCGCGTGCACGGCGCGACTGATGTCGGCGGTCTCGGCGCCCTTGCGCACGTAGCCGTGCACCCCGAGGCGGACGGTGCGCATCATGACGTCGCGGTCGCGACAGCTGGTCAGCACCAGGACTCGCACACCCCGGTGGCGTTCCAGCAGCATCCGGGCCAGCTCGACGCCGGCGGCGTCGCCACGGCCGAGGTCGATGTCGAGGATCACCAGGTCGGGCGGGCACCGGTCGGCCACGACGAGCGCATCCCGCGGGGTAGCGGCCTCGCCGACCACGGACAGGTCCGGGTCGGAGGCGAACAGCTGCCGCAGCCCGAACCGGACGATGGCCTCGCCGTCGACGATGAGCAGACGCGCAGTCCGCTGCGCGAGGGGCGCGGGAGGGGCGGCAACGGAATCCGGCACCGGAGTGCGGGCGTCGAGCACGGCGTCCGTCGTCACTAGCAGCCTCCCTGGCACGATCGAGGGGTGATGGCGGCGACAGTAAGCGCCGTCACGTTGCCTGGACGTTGCACGAGCAAGGGGCGTCGGACGGACCCGCCTTGCCGCTGGTCAACCGCTGGGCGATGATGGGACCCCTTCCAGGGGCAGTGACGCAGGGGCAGTGACGCTCGGAGTGCCGATGAACATGGATGGCGCGCACGACCCGGTCGAGCATGCCCACCTGCTGCACGAGGTCTACGACTCGGTGCTGGGTGGCGACGCCGGCCCGGCGGCGCCGCGCTCGCTCGTGTCCGAGTCGTGGCAACGCAGCCTGGCCGCGCACGTCGATCCCGACCGGCACACGCCCCCCGAGGTGTGGCACGACGCGGAGCTCCCGGACCTGCGCAGCGCCCACCCGCTCAACGAGGTCATGCCGCTGCTGCGCAGCACGCTGGTCAGCATCGCCGACGAGGCCATGCACGTCATGCTCGTCACCGACGCCGACGGCACCATCCTGTGGCGCGAGGGTGCCGCGAAGCTGCTGCACGTCGCCGACTCCACGGGCCTGTCCCCCGGGTTCCGCATGTCCGAGGACGCGATCGGCACCAACGCGATGGGCACTACGCTGGCCGTCGACGCACCGGTGCAGATCCACTCGGCCGAGCACCTCGTCCGCGCGTTCCACGCGTGGACGTGCGCCGCCGCGCCCGTCCACGACCCGGACACCGGCGCCATCCTGGGCGCCATCGACATCAGCGGGCCCCTGCACACCGTGCACCCGGCGATGGTGCAGCTCGTGTCGGCCACCGCGCAGCTCGCGCAGAACCAGCTGCGCGTGCGCCTCGCGATCGCCGACGAGCGGCTGCGCGTGCGCAACATGCCGCACCTCACCAGCCTGCGGGGCCACACCGGCGCGCTCGTGACACCCACCGGGCGGATCGTCGCGGGCGAGCCGTACGGCGCGTGGCCCACACGGGTGGCGATGCCCGTCGGGGGCTCCGACCGCATCCGCCTCGACGACGGCCGCGAGATGGTGCTCGAACCGCTGGCCGAGGGCTACCTCCTGCGCGCCCCGCGCCGGGCCGCCACCACCAGCAGGCGCAGCGCGCTGTCGCTGCGGCTGATGGGGGCGGGCAACCCGGGCATGCTGCTCAACGGCCGGTCGATCCCGCTCACGCTGCGCCCGGCCGAGCTGCTGGTCGCGCTGGCCCTGCACCCCGACGGCCTCACCGCCGAGCGGCTCGCCCAGCTCCTCTACGGCGACGACGGCAACCCCACCACGGTCCGCGGCGAGATCCTGCGGCTGCGTGGCCTCATCGGGGCCGACGTGCTGCGCACCCGTCCCTACCGGCTCGACGCGGGGGTCGACTCCGACTTCGACGCCGTCCGCCAGGCCCTGCGCGCCGGCCACCCGGCCGAGGCCCTGCGCGCCTGCGACGGCCCGTTGCTGCCGCGGTCGGACGCACCGGAGATCCGCGAGCTGCGCGACGAGCTGGAGGCCGGCCTGCGCCACGCCGTTCTCGACGCCGGCGACCTCGACCTGCTCGCCGCCTACGCCGCACACCCGCTCGGCCGCGACGACCTGGAGGTCCACGACCGCCTGGTCGACGACCTCCCGGCCCACGACCGCCGCCGCCCCGAGCTGGAGGCCCGCAGAGCGAGACTGCTGACGGACTGAACAGCCCCACGCCGCGGTGATCACGGGCAGATGGTCGCTTGTGGATCTTCGGGGACCACCTTATGGCCTTGATCACCACGGTGGGGTCGGCGCTCCCGTCAGTTCTGCGTAGATCTGTTCGTGGGCTTTTGCTGCCGCTTCCCAGGTGTAGGTCTGCGCGGTCTCCTCCCCCGCCGCCCTGAGCCGGTCGGCCAGGCCCGGCTCCTCCAGCACCCTCCGCAGGGCCACGGCCAGGGCGTCCGCGTCGCCGGCCGCCGGGAGCAGGGCGTTCCCACCGTCCGTGAGGTACTCGCCGAACACCTCGATGTCGCTGGCCACCACCGGCAGCCCCTGGCTCATCGCCTCGATCGTCACGAGCCCGAAGCCCTCCACCAGCGACGGGTAGCAGAGCACGTCGGCCGCGGCGTACCAGCCGGCCAGCTGCGCGTCGCTGACGGTGCCGACCTCCACCACGTCGACCCCGGCCGTGAGCCCGAGGGACGGCAGCTCGGCCAGCGCCGCGTCGCGGTAGGGGGCGAAGTCCTGGAACGAGTGCCCGCCGACGACGGCCAGCACCGGGCGCGGCCCGCCCGCCCGGGCCAGCTGCGCCAGCGCCCGGAACGCCACCGTCGATCCCTTGCGCGGCTCGATCCCGCCCACCGCCAGCAGCAACGGGCCGTCCGTCGTCCACGGCGGCTTCTCGGCGACGGCGAGCCGCGCGGTGTCGACGGCGTTCGGCACCACCGTCGTCTTCACGCCGTAGTCGGTGCGCAGGATCCGCCGCCACTGCTCGCTGACGACGAGCACGCGGTCCGGCTCGACGATCGCGCGGCGCTGGCAGTCGATGAGGGCCTGGGTGGTGAAGTCGTCGACGTGGTGGGCGGTGCGCAGGACCCGGATCGGTGACGCGGTGAGATCTCGCGCACGCAGTGCGGCGCTGGCGGCGATGCAGTCCTGGGCGTGCAGCACGTCGAACTCGTCGATGCGGGCGGCCAGCGCGTCGGCCATGAGGTCGATCGAGGCGAACACCCGCTGCTCGAGGGTCGTCCCGTCGCGCGCAGGGCCCCTCACCACGGTGAACGGCAGGTCGACGGGCCGGTAGAGGCCCTTGTCGGGGTCGCCCAGCGCGAGCAGGTGCACGGGCAGACCGGCCCGGCGCAGGGCCTCGCCGAGACCCAATGTGTGCACGTGACCACCGCGCGGGGTGGTCGAGTGGCTGAGTAGCGCGACGCGGGGCGGCATACCCGCATCTTGACACCAGCCCGCCCGGGGTTTCCTATATGACACGACCGAACACTTCAGTGAACGGAGCGTGGGGATGACAGTGGTGGCGGACACCGCAGGACTCATCATGGACCTGCAGAGCGTCGGTCTGCGACTGGAGACCACGCTCGAGACCGCGCGCAAGGGTGGCGCCGGGCCGTCGGACTCCGGGATGCTGTGGATCGACGGCGTCCCGGTCACGGTGCCACCGAGCGACAGCTCGCCCTATTCCCTGCGCGCCGAGGACGACGGCCAGGGCATCTACCGCGACGGCATCAAGATCGCGTCGGTGGCCGGCACCGCCCGCCCGAGGTTCTACGACCTCGAGACCGCCGACGGCGTGCCCTACCACCAGATCGCGCTGCTGCACCTCGACTCCCTGGCGTCCACCGTCGTCCAGGCGTGCAACTACTGGGGCAACTCCGACCAGTGCGGCTTCTGCGGCATCGGGCTCTCGCTCGCGTCCGGCGCCACCATCGCGAAGAAGACGCCCGAGATGCTCGCCGAGGTGGCGGTGGCCGCCAAGGAGCTCGACGGCGCGGTCGACGCCACGCTCACCACCGGCTCGTCGATGGCCCCCGACCGCGGCGCGCTCTACGTCGCGAAGTGCGGGCAGGCCGTCAAGGAGGCCGCCGGACTGCCGGTGGAGATCCAGTTCGAGCCGCCGCGCGACCTGTCGGTGATCGACCAGGTGCACGACATGGGCGTCGACGCGCTGGGCATCCACATCGAGACGTTCGACCCGGCCGTGCTGGCCCGCGTCGCACCCGGGAAGTTCCGCACCGGCATCGAGACGTACTTCCGCACGTGGGAGCACGCCGTGAAGGTGTTCGGCGAGGGGCGCGTGTCCACCTACGTCATCCTCGGCATGGGCGAGGACCCCCAACTGACGATCGACGCCTGCAAACGCGCGGTCGACATCGGCGTCTACCCGTTCGTCGTGCCGCTGCGACCCGTCGCAGGCTCGCTGATGGAGGACGTGCCCGCGCCGTCGCGGGAGTACACGGAGCCGATCTACCGCAAGGTCGCCGGCTTCCTCGCCGAGCGCGGCCTCGGCGCCGACACCGCGGTGGCCGGCTGCGCGAGGTGCCAGGCCTGCTCGAGCCTGAACCTGGTGCAGACGAGCGAAAGGGCAGCCCCCTGCGCGCCGACGGGGGGCGCCCCGCTCCTGCAGATCGGGAAGCGCCCCGCATGAGCACCCCCACCCTCCCCGACGAACGGCACTCCCGTCGCACAGGTTCCGACGAATGTGCCGTTCGTCGGAATCGGTCGGGCGGCACCGTGAGTGTGCTCATCGGTGTCGATCCCGTGCTGTGTCGGCCAGCGGCCGACACAGCTTCGCGGGCCGCGTACCACGCCATCCGCCACGCCGTGTTCGTCGTCGAGCAGGGGGTGTTCGCGCTCTCGGACCTCGACGCCCACGACGCCCGGGACGACGTCGTCCACGTGCTCGCGCTGTACGACGGGCGCCCGGCCGGCACCGTGCGGCTCTACCCCACCGGGCCCGGTGAGTGGCTGGGCGACCGGCTCGCGGTACTGCCGGAGTTCCGGTCGGCGAACATCGGCGGGCCGCTCGTCCACTTCGCGGTGGCCACCGCGAGCGCCCGTGGCGGCCGGGTCATGCACGCCCACGTCCAGGTCCCCAACGAGCGCTTCTTCCACCGGCTCGGCTGGAGCACCGCCGGCGACGTGGAGACCTACGTCGGCCACCCCCACGTGCCGATGAGCATCCCGCTCGCCGCGGTATGCACCTGGCTGACGGGCCCGGAGCGCGCCGCAGCCTGAACGGGTTCCTGTTCCACCGATGAGTCACGGCACCGCCGCCGGTACATCCCTCGAGACCACGACCGAGGGAGTTCCGATGACCACCACCGACACCGACACCGACACCGACACCGCCGCCGTCCGCGCTGTGCTCGACCAGGTCTACGCGGCCTGGGCCGCGAACGACGCCGACGCGTTCGCCGCCCAGTACCTGGACGACGCGTCCGTCGTCATGCCCCGCGTCGTGCACCACAGCCGGGACGCACTGCGAGCGGGGATGGCCGCCGGATTCGCCGGGCCGCTGAAGGGTTCCCGCGGCGTCGACGACGCGGCGAGCATCCGTTTCGCCGGCCCGGACACCGCGATCGTCGTCGGCACCGCGGGCATCGTGATGGCAGGCGAGGAGTCACTCCCGGTCGAGCGCGAGGTGCACGCCACGTGGGTGCTCGTGCGACGCGACGGCGGATGGAGGATCGCGGCGTACGCCAACGCACCGGCACACTGACCCGGGTGACGACGATCGACATCGAGCCGCACCGCCGCGAGCTCGTCGTGCACTGCTACCGGATGCTCGGCACCGTGCAGGAGGCCGAGGATCTGGTGCAGGAGACGATGCTGCGCGCGTGGAAGGCCCGCGACCGCTACGACGGGAACCGCGCGTCGGTGCGCACGTGGCTCTACCGGATCGCCACGAACGTGTGCCTGACGGCGTTGGAGGGGCGGGCGCGGCGCCCGCTCCCGTCCGGGCTGGGCGCGCCGAGCGAGGATCCCGACGCCTCGCTCACGCCGTCGTTCGAGGTGCCGTGGCTGCAGCCGTTCCCCGACGCCCGGCTCGACCCGGCGATCCGGGCGACGGAACGGTCCGGGCTGCGGCTCGCCCTCATCGCGGCGATGCAGACGCTCCCGCCCCGCCAGCGGGCGGTCCTGGTGCTGCGGGAGGTGCTCGAGTTCAGCGCGGCCGAGGTGGCCGCCCAACTCGACATGACCACGGCGGCGGTCAATAGCGCGCTGCAGCGCGCGCGGGCGGGGCTGGCCGCCGCGGGTCTGCGGGAGGAGGCGGTCGAGGAGCGGACCGACGTGGCGGTGCGCCGCTACGTCGCCGCGTTCGAGGCCGCCGACGTCGGCGCACTCGTCGCCCTGCTCACCGACGACGTCGTGCTGGAGATGCCGCCCGTGCCGCTCTGGTACCGCGGCCGGGAGGGCTACGGCGCGTTCATGGCCCGGGTGTTCGCGATGCGCCCCGGCAGGTGGCGCACGGTGCCGACCGCCGCCAACGGCCAGCCCGCCGTCGCGGCGTACCACGGCGGCCGGCTGCACACGCTGCAGGTGTTCACCGTGCGGAGCGGCCGGGTCGCGCACACGGTGGTGTTCCAGGACCCGCAGGTGTTCGCGGCGTTCGCCCTGGAGCGGGCTATCGATTAACGCTTGCCCCGGTGGGCAGGATGGCCACATGAGTGCGCCCGACACCTACCCTCCGGACCGCTACCTGGGACAGGGCGGCGAGGTCAGCGCCACCTACCGGCCGTCCGACACCCCGCCGGCGATCAGCAACCCCGACGGCGGGGCCGCCCACTACCTCGCCACCGGCGCGTCGACGGGCGGGAAGTTCGGCCTCTACCGCTGGGAGATGGGTCCGGGCCGCAGCGGCCCGGACCCCCATTTCCACCGCAGCATCTCCGAGTCCTTCTACGTGCTCACCGGCGAGATCATGATCTTCGACGGCACGCGCTGGGTGCCCACCCACCCCGGCGACTTCGTGCACGTCCCCGAGGGCGGGATCCACGGGTTCCGCAACGAGTCGGGTGAACCCGCGTCGATGCTGCTGCACTTCGCGCCCGGAGCGCCGCGCGAGGACTACTTCCAGACCCTGGCCGACCCCGTCCGCCGCGAGGCCATGACCAGCGAGGAGGCGAGGGCGGCGTTCATGCTCCGCCACGACACCTTCTGGGTGTCGTGATGGCCGTTCTGGTGACGGCCGAGCTCCGGCCCGAGCTCGACCGCACGTGGCCTACTCCACCGTGACGCTCTTGGCCAGGTTGCGGGGCTTGTCCACGTCGCGGTCCAGCGCCACGGCGGCGTGGTAGGCCAGCAGCTGCAACGGGATCGAGAGCAGGATCGAGTCCAGCTCGGGCTCGCTCGCCGGGACGACGATCGTGCGGTCGGCCAGCTCGACCGGCAGCTTCCGGTGGGCCAGCGCGATCACCGGACCCTTGCGCGCCTTGATCTCCGAGAGCGTCGAGGTGTTCTTGTCCAGCAGGTCGTCGTCCGGGACGATCGCGACCGTCGGCATCTCCGGGCTGATCAGCGCGAGCGGCCCGTGCTTGAGCTCGGCCGACGGGTACGCCTCGGCGTGGATGTAGGAGATCTCCTTGAGCTTCTGGGCGCCCTCCCGCGCCACCGGCCAGCCGCGGCGCCGGCCCACGAACATGATGCTGGCGCTGGGCGCGATCTCCTTCGCCACCTCGGCGATGGCGTCGGACTGGGTGAGGATGTCCTCGATCTGGTCGGGCAGCGCCTTGAGCCCGGCGATGATCCGCTTGCCCTCGGACGGCGCGAGATCGCGCATGCGCCCGAGATGCAGCGCCAGCAGCGCGAACGCCGTGACGGTGGACGTGAACGACTTGGTGGCCGCCACCGACATCTCGGGGCCGGCGTGCAGGTAGATGCCGCCGTCGACCTGGCGGGCGATCGTGGAACCGACGACGTTGATGATGCCGATGACGCGCCCGCCCTTGCGCTGCAGCTCGGTCACAGCGGCGAGGGTGTCGACCGTCTCGCCCGACTGGCTCACGGCGACGTAGAGCGTGTCGGGCTCCACCACCGGGTTGCGGTAGCGGAACTCCGATGCCGCCTCCGACGACGCCGGCACGCGGGCCAGGTCCTCGATCAGCTGCGCGCCCAGCTCACCGGCGTAGCAGGCCGAACCGCAGCCCAGGATCTTGACGCGCTTGATCTCGCGGGCCTCGCGGACGGTGAGGTTGAGGCCGCCCAGGTGCGCGGTGTCGAAGCGCTCGTCGAGCCGGCCCGACAGCGTGCGCTTGATCGTGCGCGGCTGCTCGGAGATCTCCTTGATCAGGAAGTGGGCGTGGTCGCCGATCTCCGCACCGACCACGTCCCAGTCGATCGTGGACGGGCTCTTCGCCGTGGACCGGTCGTCGAGGGTGAAGGTGCGGTAGCCATTGGCGGTGATCGTGGCGAGCTCGCCGTCGTCGAGGTAGACGACCTGGCGGGTGTAGCCGATCAGCGCGGCGACGTCGGACGCGACGAACATCTCCTTCTCGCCGACGCCCAGCAGCACCGGGCTGCCGTTGCGGGCGACGACGATGCGGTCGGGGTGCTCGGCGTCGACGATCGCGAGGCCGTAGGCGCCGACGACCTGGCGCAGCGCCGAGCGGACGGCGCCCTCCAGGTCGGACGCGCCGCCCGCGAAGGCGGCGGCGATGAGGTGCGCGATGGTCTCGGTGTCGGTCTGGGAGGTGAACTCCACGCCGTCGGCCACCAACTTTGCGCGCAGCTCCTCGGCGTTCTCGATGATGCCGTTGTGCACGACGGCGATGCGGCCGGCCGTGTCGGTCTGCGGGTGGGCGTTGTCGACGGTGGGCTCACCGTGGGTGGCCCAGCGGGTGTGGCCGATGCCGGGCGAGCCCCTGAAGCGGGCGGGGAGCCCGGCGGCGAGGTCCGCCACCCGCCCGATCGCCCTCTCGACCTTCAGCCCGCTCTTCGTGCACACCGCGAGACCGGCCGAGTCGTAGCCGCGGTACTCGAGCCTGCCGAGCCCTTCCAGCAGGATGGGGGTGGCGTCCTGGGGGCCGACGTAGCCGACGATTCCGCACATACGTGTGTCCTATCCGTAGACGATGCGACGCAGCTGGCGCTCCGAGAGCGGCGGCGAGGCGAACCGCCGCTGGGCCAGCTCGGCGTCGAGGCCGGCGAAGATCTGGTCGTTGGTGAGCCCGCGGCGCTTCAGCTCCGCGTGCCGGCGGCGGACGAAGTCCGGCACCGGCTCGCCGAAGTAGTGCACGACCTCCGCGACCACCCGCGCAGCCTCGCTCGGGCTGAGCGGGGTGCTGCGCACGAGGTGGGCGACGAGGTCGTCGGGGGCGGGCACGAGAGGCAATGGTGCCCGATCGAGGCCCGAACACCAACTTTCCTGCCCGCTTTCGGGCAGGAATCAGATCATGCCGCCGGCTCCAGCTCCCCCGCCTCCCAGAGCATCGCGTAGCGCCCGCCCATCGCGAGCAGCTCGGCGTGGGTGCCCTGCTCCACGATCCGGCCGCCCTCCAGCACCAGGATGCGGTCGGCGCGGGCCGCCGTGGCCAGCCGGTGGGCGACGACGAACGCCGTGCGCCGGGCCATGACGTGGTCACCCGCCGCCAGCACGGCGGCCTCGGTCGCGGGGTCGAGCGCGGCCGTGGCCTCGTCGAACAGCAGCACGTCGGGATCGGCCAGCTCGGCGCGGGCCAGCGCGATGAGCTGGCGCTGCCCCGACGAGAGCCCCTGACCCCGCTCCCCGACGGGATGCCGGAAACCGCCGGGCAGCCCGCGCACCAGATCCAGCGCGCCGACGGCCCGCGCGGCCGCCTCGATCTGCGCGGGCGGGGCGTCGGGACGGGCGTAGGCGATGTTGGCCGCGACGTCACCGGTGAACAGGTGCGCCTCCTGCGGCACGATGCCGAGCCGGTGGCGGTAGTCGGCGAGCCGGAACCGCCGCACGTCCACGCCGTCGACCAGCACCGCACCCGACCCGGCGTCGTAGAACCGGGCGAGCAGCTTGACCAGCGTGGACTTGCCCGCCCCGGTGGCCCCCACCAGCGCGATGGTCTCGCCCGGCGCCACCCGCAACGACACGTGGTCCAGCGCCGGCGTGGCCGCTCCGGCGTAGGAGAACGAGACGTCACGGAGCTCGACCTCACCGCGCAGCCGGTCGGGTACGGGGACGGCCTCCCCCTCGGGCTCCGGGGGCACGGTGGTGGGGGTGCGCAGCAGGTCGGTGATGCGGCTGAGCCCGACCCGGGCCTGCTGGTAGGAGTCGAACACCTGGGAGAGCTGCTGCACCGGGGTGAAGAACAGCCCCAGGTACAGCAGGAACGCCGTGAGGATGCCCGCGCTCAGGTCCCCGGAGGCGAGCCGGGCCGCGCCCACCCCGAGCACCGCCACCGTGGCGATGTCCGACAGCAGGGCGACGCCGGGGAAGTACGTGGCGATGTAGGTCTGGGCGCGCAGCCGCGAGCGGCGGTACGCGGCGCTGCGGTCGGAGAACCTGCGCGCGCTGCGCTCCTCGCGCACGTAGGCCTGTGCGATGCGGACGCCGGTGACGTTCTCCTGCATGTCGGCGTTGACGATGCTGACCTTCTCCCGCGCCTCCGTGTAGGCCCGCGACGAGAGCCGTCGGAACACCACGGTGGCGACGATGAGGACCGGGAACACCGCCAGCGCCACGAGCGCCAGCTGGAGGTCGGTGACCAGCAGCGCCACCGCCACCCCGACCACGGTGATCAGGCTGACGATCGCCTGGGCCAGCCCCGTCTGCAGGAACGTCGACAGCGCGTCGACGTCGGTGGTCATCCGCGTCATGATGCGGCCCGAAAGCTCGCGCTCGTAGTAGTCGAGGCCCAGGCGCTGCAGGTGGGCGTAGCTGCGCACGCGCAACAGGTAGAGCAGGCTCTCACCGGCCCTGGCCGTGACGAAGGTCTCGGCCGCCACGACCAGCCAGCTCACCGCCACCACGGCCAGCCCGAGCAGCGTGGCCGCGAGCAGGATGCCGGGTGCCTTCGACGTGATGCCGCCGTCGACGGCGAGCCGGGCGATGTTGGGGAACGCCAGCGAGCTGAGCGCGTCGAGGGCGACGAGGGTGATGCCGAGCGCCAGCAGCCCGCGGACCGGGCGCAGCAGCCGGCCCAGCCGGAAGCCCGGGTCGGGGGCGGTGGGGTCGGTGTCGCCGAGCTTCGGGACGTCGGAGGCCGGGGGCAGCTTCGCCACCGCCGCCATCAGCCGCGGCGAGGCCGGCAGCGCCCCCACCATGCCCGACGCGCCCGCGCCCGGGTCTGCAGCGGCACGGCGGGGCCCGTCGGGGACGACCGGCTCGGGCCACAGCTCCGGGGTGATGCCCCCCAGCGCCGGCCGAGCGGCGACGGGGGCCGGCGCGACCGTGCCGTCGGGATCGGCGACGGCCAGCAGCTCCCGGAACAGCGGCGACCGGGCCGTGAGCTCGGCCTCGGTACCGACGTCGACCACGCGTCCGGCGTCGAGCACGGCCACGCGGTCGGCCAGGGCGAGCGTGGAGCGGCGGTGGGCGACGAGCAGCGTGGTGCGGCCCGTCGTGAGCACGCGCAGCGTCTCGTGGATGGCCGCCTCGGTGGCGGTGTCGACCGCGGACGTGGCGTCGTCGAGCACGAGGACGCGCGGGTCGGTGAGCACCGCGCGGGCCAGGGCGATGCGCTGGCGCTGCCCGCCCGACAGCGTGAGCCCGCGCTCGCCCACGAGCGTGTCGTAGCCGTCGGGGAGCTGGTCGACGAACGTGTGCACCTGGGCCGCACGGGCGGCGGCGCGGATCTCCTCGTCGCTCGCGTCGGGGCGGCCGTAGGCGATGTTGGCACCGATGGTGTCGGAGAACAGGAACGCCTCCTCGAACACCACGCCGAGCTCGCGGCGCAGGTCGTGCAGGCGCAGATCGGGCAGCGGAACGCCCCCCAGGCGCAGCTCACCGGCCTGCGGGTCGTAGAACCGCGGCAGCAGCAGCGCCGCGGTGGACTTGCCCGAGCCGGCCGTGCCCACGAGCGCGAGTGTCTCCCCCGGCTCCACCCGCAGCGACACGTCGTCGAGGACGGGTTCGCGCCGGGAGTACCCGAACGTGACGTGGTCGAGCTCGACGGCCAGCGGCCCCTCGGGCAGCGTCACGGGCGCGGCCGGATCGACGATGTCGGGGTGCGAGTCGACCAGGTCGTAGACGCGCTCCACGCCGGCCCGCGCAAGCTGCGCGCTGACCACCAGCGAGCCCAGCAGCCGGGCCGGCCCGACCAGCCCGGCGACGTAGGTGGTGAACGCGAGGAACGTGCCCAGCGTGATGGAGCCGTTGAGCGCGAGGTAGCCGCCGACAGCGATGACGCCCACCTGCCCGAGCGTGGGCAGCGTGAGCAGCGTGGGGTTGAGCCGGGCCGTCATCCGGGCGGCCCGCAGGCGCTCGGCGAACAGCCGCCTGGCTCCGCGTTCCAGCGACGCGACCTCGCGCCGCTCCTGCCCGAACCCCTTCACCACACGCACTCCGGTGACGGTCTCCTCCACCTGCTGCGCGATGTCGGCGGCCCGCTGCTGCGCCGACCACGTGGCCGGGAACAGCGTGGCGCGCGACTTCAGCGTGATCCACCCGGCGAGCGGCAACAGGACCAGTGCCACCAGCGTGAGCACCGGCGAGAGCCACAGCATCGCGCCCATCGACACGACCACGAGCACGACCGTGCCCAGCGACAACGGCACCATCGACAGCAGACCCTGCAGCAGTTGCAGGTCGGTGATGGCGCGCGACACCACCTGCCCGGTGCGCATGGCGTCCTGCCGCTCGCCGTCGAGGCGCTGGACGGCGGCGAACACCTGACGGCGCAGGTCGTGCTGGACGTCGAGCGCGAGGCGACCGCCGAGGTAGCGGCGCAGGAACGACGCGGCGAAACGCAGCACGGCGAGCCCGAGGAACGCCATGACGATGGGCAGGAGCACCGCGGTGGAGCCCTTGACCGCGTCGTCGACGGCCACGCGGGTGAGCAACGGGCCGATCGCGTCGAGGCTGACGCCCAGGGCGGACGCGACGAGCGCGGTGACGGCGACGCCGCGGTGGCGCATCGAGGCGCCGAAGAGCCTCCTGATCCAGCCGGGAGAGATCGGGGAAGGGGCAACGGGCACGGTTCCACCGTATGCCGCCGCACCGACAGTCCACACTCCGAGAGCCGGACGCCGGGTCGGCTGTCAGGTGATGTCGCGCCTGCGGCCCACCAGCTGGGCCGTCGCCGCCCCGGCCGCCGTCCACGCCGCCAGCACCAGCAGAGCGCCCCACCACGGCGGGGGCTGGCTCACCCCGGCCAGCAGCTCGGCGAGCCGCGTGCCGTCGCCCAGCAGCACCCGCCCCGCCACGTCGTAGACGGCGACGTCCCCGGCGTTGACGGGCAGGTACGCCGCCAGCCGGGCCGCGACGGGGTTGTCGGAGCGGCCGAGCAGCAGCGAGAGCAGCGCCTCGGCCACCAGCATGTACACCAGCGTCACCACCAGCGCCGTGGCCTGGTTGCTGATCGCGACGCCCACGGCGGTGCCCAGCACCGCCCAGAGCGCCGCCACCAGCAGACCGACCGCGGTGACGGCCGCGAGCGCACCCGCCCCCGGCAGGCCGGCGTGGGCGATGAGACCCGCGACCGCCCCGACGACGACGGTGGCGGCGGCGTAGAGCGCCCCGACCGCCCCCGTGGCCACGGCCTTCGCGGCGAACACCCGGCCGCGGCCCTGCGCCGTCAGGTAGGCGGTGGTGATGGTGCGGTGACGGAACTCCGCGGCCGCGGTCACGACGCCGTAGAGGGCGGCGAACACGCTGGTCAGCGACAGCGAGTAGGCCAGGGAGCCGAGCAGGATCGGTGGCACGTCGGTGCCCTGGTGGGCGTCGGCGAGCGACGCGGTGAACAGCCCGCCGAACAGGTTGACCAGCAGCGACAGCACCACGACGGGCACGAGCAGCGCCCACCACAGCTTCGTCGAGAACGCCTTGCGGAACTCGGCGCGGACCAGTCCTGTCACGGGCCCCCCTGCCCTGATCGCCATTGGCCCGTCGTGAGCTGGAAGAACAGCTGCTCCAGGTCGATCGTCTCCTCCACCATCCCGTACACCGCGACGCCCGCGGCCAGCGCCACGTCGCCCACCCGGACGGCATCGGCGTCGGCGATGCCCAGGCGACCGTCGGGCAGCGTGTCGATCTCCATGATCCCGGCGGCCGCCAGAGCCCGCGCGAGCCCGTCCGGGTCGGCGCAGCGCACGAGCACCCGCGCCCGGCGCGACGCGCGCAGCTGGTCGAGCCCGCCCTGGTAGACGCACCGGCCCCGGCTGACGACGACGAGGTGGTCGGCGGTCTGCTCGATCTCGCCGAGCAGGTGGCTCGACACGAGCACGGTGCCCCCGCGCGCCGCGAACCCGCGCAGGAACGAGCGCATCCACGCGATGCCCTCGGGATCCAGCCCGTTGCCCGGCTCGTCGAGGATCAGCACCTGCGGATCACCGAGCATCGCGACGGCCAGCGCGAGGCGCTGCTTCATACCCAGCGAGTAGCCGCCGACCGCGCCCAGTCCGACGTCGACGGCCGCGTCCGGTACCCCGACCGCGGCGGCGCAGGCCAGCAGGTGGCGCCGTCCGGTGCGGGCCGGGTGGAAGCCCTGCGCCTCCAGCACCGCCCCGACCACGCGGGCCGGCTGCGGCAGCGCACCGAACGGCACGCCGTTGATCCGCGCCTCCCCCGAGGTCGGCGCGACGAGCCCCAGGATCATGCGCAGCGTGGTGGTCTTGCCCGACCCGTTGGGCCCGAGGAACCCGGTGACGGCCCCGGGCGGGGCGTCGAACGAGAGGTCGGAGACGGCAGCGACCGGGCCGAACCGCTTGGTGAGCCCGCGCACGCCCACCCGGCCGCTGCTGTTCGTCACGCGCGAAGAAGCTTCCCGACCTGGTCGAACACGCCACGGACGTGCCCGACCACACCGAGCATCCACCAGAAGCCGTGGATCATCGTCGGCTGCGGCAGGTGCTCGACCGGCACCCCGGCCTCGCGCAGCAGCGCGGCGTAGGCGTTGCCCTCGTCGCGCAGGGGGTCGAAGCCGGCCGTGAGCACGATCGCGGGCGGCAGCCCGGAGTGGTCGGCGGCGCGCAGCGGGGAGACGTAGGGGTCCTCCACCGCGTCCGGGGTGGGCAGGTAGTGGCCGTAGAAGAAGTCCATGGCGCTCTTGGTGAGCAGGTACCCCTCCCCGTTCTCGACGCGTGAGGCGTACTCGCCGCCCGCGTCGACGGCCGGGTAGATCAGCAGCTGGCGGGCGATCGCGGGGCCACCGCGGTCCCGCGCCATCAGCGTGACGACGGCGGCGAGGTTGCCACCGGCGCTGTCGCCGGCGACGGTGAGCCGTGTGGCGTCGGCGTTCAGCTCGGTGGCGTGCTCGGCCACCCAGGCGGTGGCGGCGTAGCAGTCGTCGGGGGCCGCGGGGTAGAGGTCCTCGGGCGCCTTGCGGTAGCCCACCGACACGACCACGGTGCCCGCGCCGTTGGCCAGCGAACGGCACGGCCGGTCGGCCACCTCGATGTCGCCGATCACCCAGCCGCCGCCGTGGAAGTACACGACCACGGGGAACGGCCCCTCACCGGAAGGCGTGTAGATCCGGACCGGAATGTCGCCGGCGGGGCCGGGCACCGTCCGGTCGGCCACGTCCGCGACGACCTCGGGCTCGCCCTCCAACGCGATGAACCCCAGCCCGGCCTCCCGCGCCTGCGGCACCGTCATCACGGAGAAGTCCTCCGCGCCCTGTGCGGCCATCATGTCGAGAAGCGCCTGCACCTGCGGGTCGATCGCCATTCCCACTCCCGTCGCCGGGCCGGTCACCGTCGACCGCGCCACGCGTCGAGCCGATCACGCGCGACGCGTGCGCGTCAACGGGCGGTGGGCTCCGCGTCCCCGGCCGTCACGACCGGGATGCCCTCGGCCGGGGTGACCTCCTGGTTGGGCGGGGGGTTGTCGACGGCCGCCATGATCGCGCGCGACCAGGTGGAGTGGCCGACGTCGTTGAGCCGCACGGCCTCGCGTCCCCGGGCGGGGCCGCCGCCGGTGACGCCGAGGTCGGCGACGCGCAACCCGTGGCGCACGACCTCCTCGCGGATCACCGCGTTGGCCGCCTCCGCGGCGGGCCCGCGCAGCGGCACCGTGGCGACGATCGCACCCCGGGGCAGCGCGGCGATCATCGAGCGCAGGGTGATGTCGAGGCCGGGGGTGCGCCGGGCCACGTCCTCCGCGCCGACGACGCACGTGACGAGCGCGGCCGGCTCCCCGGAGGTGAGGGTGGCCAGCTCGGGGAGCTGGCGGGCCAGCACGTCGGCGACGCCGGCACCGGCCCGCGACAGGTTGACCACGCGCCAGGCGTCGCGCCGGCGCAGCATCTCGTGCACCAGCCCGACGTAGCCGGCCTCGCGCGTGGTGGCGCCGATCCCCTGGCTGGCCGCGTCGCCGAGCACGATCCACAGCGGGCCGCACGACTGCTGGGCGTCGAGGTTGGCCGCGGCCCAGTCGTCGGCGTAGGCGCGGGTGCGGAGCCTGCGGGCGGTGGCGCCCGGCAGTACTCCGCCCAGGAAGCGCTCACCCCCGGCCTTGACCCGGCGCAGCGACGCGCGCATCTGACGAGCCTGCGGGATCGAACTCATGGGGGATCTCCGAGCGGTCGGCGCATGCCGGGGAGCGGCGCGGGCTGGGCGGGTTCACCGTAGCCAATCGACGAACCGGACGGGGAGACCGGGTGGACACGATCTGCCCGCGTCGAGGGCTACGCACGGCGGATCGCCGCCGATTAGGCTCCGGTTCCCTCGACGCCGAGCCCGGGAGACGCGCATGACCAGCACCGCCGCTGATTTCACCTCGATCGTGGCCCGCTGGGAGGCCGAGCGTCCCGAGGCCGTCGCCACCAGCCACGCCGGGACGACGCGGACCTGGGCGGAGCTGGCGCGGCGCGTGCGGCAGGTCGCCGCGGCGTTGCGGGCCGACGGGATCGGTCCCGGCGACCGGGTGGCCGTCCTCGACCTCAACCACCCCTCGTGCCTGGAGATCACGCTGGCGTGCGCCCAGATCGGCGCGGCCAACGCGGTGGTCAACTTCCGGCTCGCCCCGCCCGAGATCGTCTACGTGATCAACGACGCGCGGGCCCGGATCCTGTTCGTCGGACCGGAGTTCGCCGGGGCGGCCGCCGCGGTGCGCGAGAAGCTCGGCGACGTCGAGCGGGTGATCGCGGTGCCCGACGAGTACGAGGGGTGGCTCGCCGCGCACGAACCCGACGTCGACGTGCACCCGTCCGGCCCGGAGGACTGCTTCGTCCAGCTCTACACGTCGGGCACGACCGGCTTCCCCAAGGGCGCGATGCTCACCCACCGCGGGATGTTCGCCCACGCCACGAACGTCATGGCCGACTTCGGGATGGGCACCGACGCGGTCGTGCAGGTGGCGATGCCGCTGTTCCACGTCGGCGGCATGAGCTACGCGCTGCTGGCCGTCGCCGCGGGGGCCCGGATGGAGGTGATGCGGACCCCCGACCCGGCCGCGATCCTCGAGATGTTCGAGCGCGACCGCGTCACCCACACGTTCCTGGTGCCCGCACTGATGGGCGCGATGGCGCAGGTGCCCGGCGCGGCGGACCGCGACTACTCGTCACTGGTGGCGCTGTCCTACGGCGCGTCGCCGATGCCGCTGCCGGTCATGCGGGCGTCCATGAAGCTGTTCCCCGGCGTGATGCACCAGGTCTACGGCATGACGGAGGCGTGCGGCGTCGTCAGCTCGCTGGGGCCCGAGGACCACGACAACCCGGCAGTCGCGCACCGCCTGGTGTCGGCGGGCACGCCGATCCACGGCGTCGAGATCGAGGTGCGCGACCCCGCCACCGGCGCACCGGTGGCGGTCGGCGACGCGGGCGAGATCTGGGTGCGCACCGACCAGCTGATGAGCGGCTACTGGGGCAGGCCCGAGGCGAGCGCCGCCGCGATCACGCCGGACGGCTGGCTGCGCAGCGGCGACGGCGGCCACATGGACGAGGACGGCTACGTCTACGTCACCGACCGGATCAAGGACATGATCATCAGTGGCGGCGAGAACATCTACCCCGCCGAGATCGAGCGGGTGCTGGCCGAGCACCCGTCCGTCGGCGACGTGGCGGTGATCGGCGTGCCGGACGAGCGCTGGGGCGAGGTGCCGAAGGCCGTGGTCGTGGCCGCGCCGGGGGCCACGGTGGATCCCGACGGCCTGCTCGCCTACTGCCGCGAGAACCTGGCCGGCTTCAAGTGCCCCAAGAGCGTCGACGTTCTCGACGAGCTGCCCCGCAACCCCACTGGCAAGATCCTCAAGAAGGACCTCCGCAGGCCGTACTGGGAGGGCATGGACCGCCAGGTCGTGTAGGAGGAGCCGTGATGGACACACCCCGGGACCGTGGGCCGCGGCGTTTCCGGGAGCAGCGCTGGCTGGTGGACGAGGCCATCCGGGTCCGTGACATCGAGTTCGACCAGCCCCGGCTGACGTACCACCTCGGCCCCGTCGCCGACGAGCAGACCGGCGCAGACATCGCGGAGATCCGCGGCGGCGTCCACAAGATGGCCGACCACGTGCCGGTCGTCCGGGCCGTGGCGGAGCGGCGGGAGGCGCGGGCCCGGGCCACCGGAGCCGGGGCCGACTGGTACGCCGCCGCGCAGCTGTGGTCGCTCGCCTGCTGGCCGGTGTGGGAGGACGACGCCCTGGCCCGGAACCTCGACGAGCGCAAGAACCGCGCGTACGAGGCCTGGGCCCCGCACAGCGGGCACCGGGTGGAACGGGTCGAGATCCCGATGGCCGGGGGCGCGATGCCGGCGTGGTTCCACGTGCCGTCGGACGCGTCGGGGCCGTTCCCCACGGTCCTCGCCTGCGGGGGCATGGACGCGCCGCGCGAGATCGTCGTGGCGCGCGTGGGCGACCCCTGGCTGGCGCGCGGGTTCGCGGTGCTCGCCGTGGACGGCCCGGGCCAGGGCGAGGCGGCGATCCACGGCCTGCACGTCACACCGGAGACCTGGATCGACGCGGGCGCCGCGCTCGTCGCCTGGCTGCGGGCCCGGCCCGAGGTCGACGACACGCGCCTGGTCTGCACCGGCACCAGCTTCGGCTCGTTCTGGATGACGCAGGTGGCGGCCACCCAGCCGGTCTTCCTCGGCTGCTCGGTGGCGCTGCCCGTGTTCGAACCGACCTGCCGGACGATCTTCGAGCAGGCCCCGCCGACGTTCAAGGCCCGGCACATGTGGATGGCCGGGCTCTACGACGACGAGCCGGCGTTCGACGCCATGGTGCAGCGCTACGACCTGCGGCCCCTCATCGACGGGATGCAGGTGCCGTGGCAGGTGGTGGGCGGCGGTGCCGACGACCTGTCCCCCGCGGGCTGGGTGGCCGAGCTCGCGGGCCGCTGCCCTGCCCCCACCGCGGTGACGCTCTACCAGGGCGCGCGGCACTCGATGACCGAGGCACCGTCGGTGGCGAACGGCCCGTCGTGGCGCGGGCTGGCCGTCGACTGGCTGCACGACCGCGTCCTCGGACGGCCCGTCGAGCCGCACGACCGGCTCGTGCTCCCCGACGGCTCGGTGGTCGGTTAGCTCGCGGCCCACTCGGCGAGCACCTGCTGCGCGTCGCCGGTGACCTGGTGGTGGAACGCCGGGCCCGGATCGCCGGGCACCGGATCGATGTTGATGACCGTGGCGCCGGCGGCCCGGGCCATGGGTGCGAGCCAGGACGCGGGGGCCACGCGCCCGGACGTGCCGACGGCCAGGAACAGGTCGGCCGACACGGCCGCGTGTTGCGCGGCGGCGAGGGCGGCCTCGTCGAGCGACTCCCCGAACAGCACCACGGACGGGCGCACCAGCTCGCCGCACCGCGGGCAGCGCGGCCGGGGATCACCCGAGGCGCGGGCCGCCTCGACGGCCGGCCCGTCCCAGGGGCAGAGCAGGCAGCGGGCCCGCCCGGCCGAGCCGTGGATCTCGATCGCGTCGTGGGAGCCCGCCGTGTGGTGCAGCCCGTCGACGTTCTGGGTGATCACCTGCGCCCGCACGACGGCGAGCGCGCGGTGGGCCGGTGTGGGCCCGGCCTCCTGCGCCTGCTCGTGCATGCCGCCCCAGACCTGCCACATGAGGTCGACGTTGCCGGGCACGTACTCGGCGTGCATGGCCTTCTCGACGTCGGGCGCGATGGTCCACAGCCCGTCCGGCCCGCGGAACGTGCCCAGCCCGGCCGCCACGCTGATTCCGGCGCCGGTCAGCGCGACGACCCGGTCGAAGTCCGCCCGCGGCGGCAGCTGATGCACTCAGAAACCGTACGTCGTGATGGCCGGGGTGGTGCCCGCCCGCAGGTGCTCCAGCACGAACCGCTCGTGGGGCACCACCGGTTCCGGCAGGTCGTCGAGGGGGCACCAGCGCAGGTCGGCGGCCTTGGCCGTCTCCAGCAGCCGCGGCTCCCCGGCCCAGGTGCGGGCGGTGAAGAAGAAGTCGACGCGCTCGTCGATCGCCTGGCCGTTGCCGTGGGTGCGGTGCATGGTGGTGAGGGGCGCCAGGTCGGTGGGCACCACGCCGATCTCCTCCTCGGCCTCCCGCACGGCTGCGACCAGCACGGACTCCCCGTGCTCGACGTGCCCCGCGGCCGCGGCCGCCCAGTGCCCGTCGCGGTAGCCGGTGTTCTGCCGCAGCTGCAGCAGCACCTCGGCGCCCCTCAGCAGGAAGACGTAGGCGGCGGGGACGACCTGGAAGCGCACGGCCCGACGATAGGCCGTGCGCGGAAATAGCTGCCGGGGCGTTGATTTCCGCGCACGACCCCCTCCGGGCGCCGCATGATCATCGAAAGTGGGCAGGGGCGCCAGATCTGGCCGCCGGTGCCCACTCCCGACGATCACGGGCGGCGCGCGGCGGCAAGATCGGCACACGACGCACGCGTGCGCCCGAGGCAGGGCCACCAGGTGCGGGCGGTGGGGATCAGGCACCCGGCAGGAGCGAGGGCGTCCAGGTCGCGGGGCGGGGGCGGGCGGCCCACCAGAGCCGGCAGTACAGGCGGACCGGCAGGGCCGGGCGGCGGTTGCGGCGGACCAGCTCGCGGGTGAGGCGGTGGGCGGCGGCCGCGGCACGCAGGTCGGCGGCGCGGAGGTGGGCGAGGTCCAGGTTCGGGTCCATGGCAGGTCCTTCCGTTCAGTCGGGTGGACGGGGCAGCCAGCTTGCGAGGTACAGCCGCACAGGGCGGGAGCCCTCGGGGCGTAGTGACGGGTCGGCGATCCGATCGCGGAAGCGGGCGCAGATCGCCTCGTACTCGGCGGCGACCTCCGCAAGCTCCGTCGCGGTGAGATAGGGGGTGGTGGACCACGAGCCGGCGTAGGTCCGCCATTCCTCGGCCTCGCGGCTCGCTCGGCGGATGTACTCCTTCTGCTGGGCCGCCTGGTGATCGACGAAGACCTCGTTGAGCGTCTCGACCGCCATCTGGCCCTCGTCGTCCTTCTCTCTCATGTCCCAGCTGGAGTGCAGCGAGACGAGCTTCCACGGCTTCTCCCGCCCCTCCCCGCCCTCGGCCGGCTCCACGAAGCCGTACTTCGCGAGCATCCCGAGGTGGTAGGAGCAGCTGGCCACGCTCTCGCCCGTGATCTCGGCGCACCGCGTGGCCGTGGCCGTGAGCTCCAGACCCAGCAGGTCGACGATCGCCCACCGCGTCGGGTGGGACAGCGCGCGCAACGCCTTGGGCTCGGTGATCCGCCCCGGCAGGTTCTCCGTCACGCAGGTCAACCTACCTTGCGCAAGGAACCTTTAGCAAGACTTCTTGATATGACCGGGCGGGAGGATCCTCGCGGCATGGCGATCCGTATCTCCGCGCAGCTCGCGGCCACCCTCGGCGACCTCCGCTTCGAACCCGTCGAGAAGCGCATCCGGGTCGTGCACGGCGGAGCGCCGGTCGCCGACACGACGGCGGCGGTGCTCGTCTGGGAGCCGAGGCGGGTGGTGCCGCAGTACGCGGTGCCCGTCGCCGACCTGCTCACCGACCTGCGCGTGGCCGCCCCGGACGACGGCGACCGGAGCGGTCCGGCGGGCCCTGTCCTCACCCCCGCCACCGGCTTCGGCGTGCACACCGCCGACGGGATCGTGCACAGCGCGGGGCCGGTCGGCTCGGCGTTCCGGCTGTCCGATCCCGACCTGAACGACCACGTCGTGCTGGACTTCGCCGCCTTCGACACGTGGCTCGAGGAGGACGAGGAGATCGTCAGCCACCCCCGCGACCCGTTCCATCGCGTCGACGTCCGGCGCAGCTCGCGCCACGTCCGCATCGAGCTCGACGGTCACGTGCTCGCCGACAGCACGCGCCCGTCGCTGGTGTTCGAGACCCACCTCCCGGTGCGCTACTACCTCCCGCCCGGGGACGTCGACGCGTCGCTGCTGCGCCCCAGCGACACCACCACCGCGTGTGCGTACAAGGGCGTGGCCTCCTACCGGAGCGTCGAACTACCCGATCGGACCGTGCCCGACCTGGCGTGGACCTACCCCGCCCCGCTGCCCGACGCCGCCCAGGTGACCGACCTGCTGTGCTTCTTCACCGAGCGCGTCGACCTCGTCCTCGACGGCGTCCGCCACGATCGGACGGCGAGCATCTTCTCGTGACTTGACTCGCCAGTAACTTCTGCGTTAGACCCAGCGTATGAAGCTCTCGACCCAGCTCCAGTACGGCGACGACCCGATCCGCAACGCCGAGGCGGTGGTCGCTCTGGAGCAGGCCGGCCTCGACGTGGTGTGGGTCGCGGAGGCCTACAGCTACGACGCCGTCTCGCTCATGGGCTACCTCGCGGCGAAGACCGAACGCGTCGAGATCGGCTCGGGCATCCTGCCGCTCTACAGCCGCACGCCCACGCTGACGGCGATGACGGCGGCCGGCCTGGACGCCCTGACCGACGGCCGGATGATCCTCGGTCTCGGCGCGTCGGGCCCGCAGGTCATCGAGGGCTTCCACGGCGTGCCCTACGACAAGCCGGTGGCCCGCACGCGCGAGATCATCGACATCTGCCGCCAGGTGTGGCGCCGCGAGAAGATCCAGCACGAGGGCATCTACAACATCCCACTGCCTGAGGGCGAGGGCACCGGCCTGGGCAAGCCGCTCAAGCTGATCAACCACCCGAAGCGCTCCGACATCCCGATCTGGGTCGCCGCGCTGGGCGACAAGAACCTCGAGATGACCGCCGAGCTGGCGCAGGGCTGGCTGCCGCACGCGGTGATGCCCGAGACGATGAAGGAGACCTTCGGCCCCGCACTGGAGGCCGGCTTCGCCAAGCGCGCGCCGGAGCTCGGTCCGCTGCAGATCACCGGCGGCGGCATCCTCGCGCTCGAGGAGGAGATGTGGGAGCCGGCCCGCCAGCTCGCCCGGGCCATGTACTCGCTCTACATCGGCGGCATGGGCGCGCGGGGCAAGAACTTCTACAACACGGTGTTCCAGCGCCAGGGCTACGTCGACGAGGCCAAGCTCGTGCAGGACCTCTACCTCGACGGCAGGAAGGACGAGGCGGCCGCCGCGCTGCCCGCCGACTTCATCGACCGCGTCACGCTGATCGGCCCCGCCGGTCACGTCAAGGAGCGCATCGCAGCACTGCGGGAAGCGGGCATCACCCACCTGCACGTGAACCCGGTGGGTAGTGACGCTCCGAAGCTGATCTCGCAGGTCAAGGAATGGATCGCCTGAGTGATCCGACCCCGGGATCGGTGACGGATGGTCACCACTTCACACTGTGAGGTGACCAGTCCGCCGCCCCCCGGAGTGGAGTGTCCGTTGCCCGACCTCGCCATCGAGGCGTCAGACCGTCCGTTGCGGTCCGACCAGTACGTGTACGTCGAGACCCACGCCTGGTGGATGGGCACGTTCGGACGGCACAGCCATCTCACCGAGCACCGCCTCCGGCAGTGGGTGCCGGCGCGCGGTGACCGGGAGTGGGTGCTGGATCGCGAGCTCACCGGCGAGCAGGAGTGGCTGCTCGGCTCGGCCGAGGAGGCCGCCGATGAGGGCTTCGAGATCGGCCACGTCGCGCCGGTCGGCCGGTTCCGGGCGGTCCACGGCCGGTGGGGCGACTCCGACGAGGGCTTCTGCGGCGCGTCCACCGAGGCGCCGCGCGGCAACTGGCAGGCTCCCACCCGGGAGTTCTTCGCCCGGCTCCCCCGCGACCCCGTGGCGCTGCACGACCGTCTGCTCGGCGAGAACGCGGGCAACTGGTTCGGCCCCTTCACCGCGGGCGTCACGGTGCTGCGCACCTGCCTGGTGCCCGCCGATCTGCGCTCCGCGCTCTACCTGGCCATGGGCCGGCTGCCGGGTGTCACCGCCAGCGAGGGCGTCGAGAACGTGGACGGCCGGCAGTGCCTGGCCCTGATCCACGACAGGGGGCGCACCCGCACCGAGCTGATGATCTCCCCGGCCGACGGCCAGTTCGCCGGCGAGCGCGACACCCTGCGCATGGACTCCCGCTGCGGCCTGCCGGCCGGCACGGTGATCAGCTCCACCGCGGTGCACACGGCGGTGGTCGACGGCGCCGGCGACCTGCCGTAGCTCCTACTGCAGCGGCTGCTCCGGGCCCGCCTCCTCGCGCTTGCCGAAGATGCGGCGCTCCGACTCCTCGATCTTCACGTCGTTGATGCTGGCCTCCCGGCGGCGCATGTAGCCCTCCTCGTCGAACTCCCACAGCTCGTTGCCGTAGCTGCGCCACCACTGTCCGTCGACGTCGTGGCTCTCGTACTGGAAGCGCACGGCGATGCGGTTGCCCTCGAACGCCCAGAGGTCCTTGCGCAGCGCGTACTCCAGCTCGCGGTCCCACTTGCCCTTCAGGAACGCGGCGATCTCCGCCCGCCCGGTGACGAACTGGTCGCGGTTGCGCCAGACGGAGTCCTCCGAGTAGGCACCGGCGACCTTCTCCGGGTCGCGGGTGTTCCAGGCGTCCTCGGCGGCCTGGACCTTCTTGCGGGCACCCGCCTCGTCGAACGGGGGCAACGGTGGACGGGTCACGGCCATCTCCTCGGGTAGTTGACCTGTGCAGGAGATCATTGTGACAGCGCCCGTGCGGCATGTCCGGTCCATTGCGGGAGGACTAACCTGAACGCCAGTCAACGGCGAACGACGATGCGATCCGATCAAGGCGGTCCACAGCGTGTCCAGCAGCAGTACCTCGAGCACAGCCGACCAGTTCGGTCCCAACGAGTGGCTCGTCGAGGAGATGTACCAGCGCTTCCTGGACGATCCATCGGCTGTCGACCCGGCGTGGCACGAGTTCTTCGCCGACTACCGGCCCGCCGAGACGCCCGGTGAGGTGGCCACCACCAGCAACGGTGTGGCGCCCGCTCCCGTGCCGCAGGCGGAGCCGGCCGAGCCCACCGAGAAGCAGCGCACCGCCGACCGCGCGGCCATGACGCCGCCGGCCTCGGTCACGAACGGGGCCGCCCCGAAGACGAGCCCACCCGCCGTCTCCGCCTCCCCGGCCAAGCCCGCCGCCGGATCCACCACGCAGGCGGCCAAGCCGGCCCCCGTGGGCAGCGACGGTGAGTCCACCCCGTTGCGCGGCGCTGCAGGCGCCGTGGTCAAGAACATGAACGCGTCCCTGCAGGTGCCCACGGCCACGAGCGTGCGCGCCGTGCCCGCGAAGCTGCTGGCCGACAACCGCGTCGTCATCAACAACCAGCTCAAGCGCACCCGCGGCGGCAAGATCTCGTTCACCCACCTCATCGGCTTCGCCGTGGTGCAGGCTCTTGCCCACTTCCCCTCGATGAACCGGCACTTCGTCGAGACGGACGGCAAGCCCACCGTGGTGCAGCCGGAGCACGTCAACCTCGGCCTCGCCATCGACCTGCCCGGCAAGAACGGTCAGCGCAGCCTCGTCGTCGTCTCGATCAAGGGCTGCGAGGCGATGAACTTCGCCCAGTTCTGGTCGGCCTACGAGGACATCGTCCGCAAGGCCCGCAACGGCGCCCTCACCGGCGACGACTTCGCCGGCACCACCATCAGCCTCACCAACCCGGGCACCCTGGGCACCAACCACTCGGTGCCGCGCCTGATGCAGGGCCAGGGCACCATCGTCGGCGTCGGCGCGATGGAGTACCCGGCGGAGTTCCAGGGCGCCAGCGAGGAGCGGCTCGCCCAGATCGGCATCAGCAAGATCATCACGCTGACGTCCACGTACGACCACCGCATCATCCAGGGCGCCGAGTCGGGCGATTTCCTGCGCCGCGTCCACCAGCTGCTGCTGGGCGAGGACGGCTTCTACGACGGCATCTTCCGCTCGCTGCGGGTGCCCTACGAGCCCATCCGCTGGGTGCAGGACATCCCCGAGGGCGAGGTCGACAAGACCGCCCGCGTCATCGAGCTGATCGACGCCTACCGCACGCGCGGCCACCTGATGGCCGACACCGACCCGCTCAACTACCGCCAGCGCCGCCACCCCGACCTCGACGTCCTCAACCACGCGCTCACGCTGTGGGACCTCGACCGCGAGTTCGCCGTCGGCGGCTTCGGCGGCAAGCAGCGCATGAAGATGCGCGACGTGCTGGGCCTGCTGCGCGATTCCTACTGCCGCACCATCGGTACCGAGTACATGCACATCGCCGAGCCCGAGCAGCGCAACTGGCTGCAGGAGCGCATCGAGGTGCCGCACCAGAAGCCCAACCCGGCCGAGCAGAAGTACGTGCTGTCCAAGCTCAACGCGGCCGAGGCGTTCGAGACGTTCCTGCAGACCAAGTACGTCGGGCAGAAGCGCTTCTCGCTCGAGGGCGGCGAGACCGTCATCCCGCTGATGGACGCCGTGCTGGACAAGGCCGCCGAGTACGAGCTCGACGAGGTCGTCATCGGCATGCCGCACCGCGGCCGGCTCAACGTGCTCGCCAACATCGTCGGCAAGCCGATCAGCCAGATCTTCCGCGAGTTCGAGGGCAACCTCGACCCCGGCCAGGCCCACGGCTCGGGTGACGT
>JBBRLM010000048.1:0-53018 GCA_038231335.1 Mycobacteriales bacterium | reverse complement strand
CCCTGCGGGCGGTCCGCTCCGCGACCATCCGCCTCGGCGGCCAGGAGATCACCCTCGACCCCGACATCCCGCCCGCGGCCCAGGCCATCCTCAGTCAGCTACCGCCGAAAGGTCACTAAAGCAGCGGCACGAGTCAGGTCCGGCACTGGTTCCACCAAGGCTCCACCGACCTCGACAACCTCGTGCTGGTCTGCGGGTTCCACCACCGCCTGCTCCACGACGCCGGTTACGGCATCCGCTGGAGCGAAGGGAGTTGGCGGTTCAGCCGACCCGACGCCACCCCGGTCCCGGAGGCCGGTGCCCCGCTCGACGGCAACACCGAGAGCCTGATCGAGCTCAACACCCGCGCGGAGCTGCGCATCACCCGCGACAGCCTCACCCCGTACTGGACCGGGGAACGACTCGACCCCGACCCCATCCTCGACAGCCTCCTGCCCCGTCCACGACCGGCCGCCGCCTGACCGCCGACCGCGTTCCGCGGAACGCGCGGCTGGCTGGACATCCGGACGGGACCTAGCCGGCCGCGCGCCGCGCGAGGCCCTCCGCCGTGGCGATGCCGCGGATCGACATCTCGGCCAGCTCCGAGCCGATCTGCTCCGGCGTGAACGCGCCGCCGGGGCGGAACCAGCGGTAGACCCAGTTCGTGGAACCGAGCACCGACAGCGCGGCCAGCCGCGGTTCGAGGTCGGCGCGCACCAGTCCCTCGGCCTGCGCGGACTCGATGAGGTCGCGGAACACCCCCTGGTAGGAGTGCTCGCTGCCCAGGATCTCGCGGCGCCGCTCCTCGGGCAGGGACGAGAGCTCGTGCAGGAACACCGCGGTGGGCACCAGGTTGCGGCACGTGTGCTCGACGTGGCCGACGATCACGCTCTCCAGCCGCTCCAGCGGGCCGCCCGGCACCTCGGCGCGTGCCCGGATCACCGCCAGCCCCTCCTTGTGGACCGCGCTGATCACGTCGAAGAGCAGATCCTCCTTGGACTGGATGTAGTAGTAGAGGCTGCCCTTGAGCATCCCGAGCCGGTCGGCGATGTCCTGCAGGGAGGCGCCGTCGTAGCCCTTCTCGTAGAACACCTGGGTGGCGACGTCGATGAGCTCCACCCAGCGTTCCTCGCGGGGCTTGCGTTCCCCGCCGGAACGCCGTGCACTCCGTCCAGCCGGCTGTCTCATGCGCTCAGCCTACCGTTTGGTAGAAAGCCTCCTACTTCACGCTCGCCCCGGCGTCGACCGGCAGTGCGACACCCGTGATGTAGCGCGCCTCGTCGCTGGCGAGGAACAGTACGGCGTTGCTGATGTCGATCGGCTCCACCCACGGCACGGGCATCGCGTTGAGCGAGGTGAACCCGGCCATCGCCTTCTCCTGGGTCGGCTCGGGGTCGCCCGGGGCGAACATCCCCCACGTCCCCGGGTTCTGGATCATGTGGGTGTCCACGTTGGTGGGGTGCACCGTGTTGACCCGGATGCCCTGCGCCGCGAACTCGTTGGCCATCGTGCGCATCAGCCCGACGATGCCGTGCTTGGCCGCGACGTAGTGCGCCACCTGCTGGATGCCCTTCAGTCCGCCGATGGAGCTGGTGAACACCATCGACCCGCCGCCGCGGGTGAGCAGATGCGGCACGGCCGCCTTGGCGGTGTGCCACACGCCGGTGAGGTTGACGTCCAGCATCTGCTGCCACATCTCCTCTGTGAGCTCCGTCGACAGCCCGTAGGAGGCGATGCCGGCGTTGGCGACGACGATGTCGAGCCCGCCCAGCTCGGACACCCCGGCGTCGAGCGCGGCCTGCAGACCGGTGGCGTCCCGCACGTCGGCCACCGACGCGACGATCCGCCGGTCGAGCTTCTCGACCTGGGCGACGGTCTCGTCCAGGTCCGCCCGCGTGGCGAGCGGATACTTGTCCACGCTGGAGATCGGCGTGCAGGCATCGACGGCGATGATGTCGGCGCCCTCCTGTGCCAGCCGCACCGCGTGGCTGCGCCCCTGTCCTCGCGCCGCGCCGGTGATGAACGCGACCTTGCCCTCGACCCGTCCCGTCATGAGTGCTCTCCTTCGTCAGACCGACCGGTCGCGGTCGGCCCAGTAGGGCGCGCGCAGGTCGCGCTTGAGGATCTTCCCGGTCGGAGCCTTGGGCAGGGCGTCGACGAACTCCACCGACCGCGGCTTCTGGTAGGACGCCAGGTGCTCACGGGAGGTCGCGATGATCTCCGCCTCGGTGGCCGTGGTCTCGGGCTTCAGCACGACGAACGCCTTGACGGCCTCACCCCACTCGTCGTCGGGCACGCCGATCACCGCGCACTCGAGCACCGACGGGTGCTGGTTGACGGCCTCCTCGACCTGGATCGAGTAGATGTTCTCCCCACCCGAGATGATCATGTCCTTCGAGCGGTCCACGATGAACACGTAGGAGTCGGCGTCCCACGTGGCGACGTCGCCGGTCCACATCCAGCCGTCGCGGATCGTGGCCTCGGTGAGGTCGGGCCGGTTGAGGTAGCCGAGCATGTTGGCCTCGGACGCCACGATGATCTGGCCCGCGGTGCGGCCGTCCCTCGGCACGTCGACGCCGTCGGGATCCACCACGCGCACGCGCGTCACGAAGCCCTCACGGCCGCACGACATGAGCCGCTCGGGGTGGATGCCGCGCACCGCGTCGAGGTGGTCCTCCTGGGAGAGGAAGCACATCGTGGTGCCCTCGGTCTGCCCGTAGCCCTGGATCAGCGTGCACGGGAAGTTGTCGAGCGCCGCCTTCACCACGCTGGACGGCATCGGACCGCCGCCGTACTGGATGTTGCGCAGCGAGGAGATGTCGAAGGAGGAGAACCCGGGGACGGCCATCATCCAGTTGAGCATCGTGGTGATGCCGAGGAAGGCCGAGACCTTCTCCTCCTGGATCAGCTCCAGCGCCGTACGGGCCTCGAAGTTCATGAGTACCAACGGGCAGCCGTGGCGCATGTAGTTCATCGAGAGCACGACCGGGATGTGGTACATCTGCCCGGTCAGCATGTACACGTCGGTCGGCACGATGCGCTCGGCCACGGTCTGGTTGAGCATCCCGAACGACACGCTCCTGTGGCTGTGCAGCGCGCCCTTGGACTCCCCCGTGGTGCCGCCGGTGTACAGGATGAAGAACGGGTCGTCGTCGCCGACACCCGACGACCACGCCGGCTCGTCGTCGCTGCTGCGGGCCACGAGGTCCTCGTAGGACCCGTCGCCGCCTGCTCCGTACTGCAGCCAGTGCGGCACGTCGACCCGGCTCTGCAGCTCCTTCTCCGTCTCCAGCCACTCGTCGGAGGTGAGGACGGCCCTCGGGGCCGCGTCGGCGACGATCCGCGCGAGCTCGGGAGCGCCGAGTCGCCAGTTCAACGGCTGCACGACGAGCCCGGCGCGGCCCGCGGCGTAGTACAGCTCCTGGTACTCGATGCTGTTCTTCGCCAGGATCGCGACACGGTCACCCTGGCCGAGGCCCAGGTGGGTGCGCAGACCGTTGGCCACCCGGCGCACCCGTCCGTCGAGGGTGCGCCAGTCGGTGCGCCGCCCCGACGGCGCGTCGACGATCGCGTCCCGGGTCGGGGTCAGCGCCGCCCACTTCGCCGGGATCCGGCCGATGTTGACCATGTCGATCCTCCGGGCTAGTAGGGCAGGTCGAGGTAGATGTGGCGCGTCTGGATCAGCCAGTCCTCGCCCCGGCGGACCATCTCGTCGCGGTACCAGCCGCTGGAGAGCACCTTCACCGTGCCGTTCTCGATCGAGAGCAGGGTCAGGTTCGCGACCGTGGACGCGGAGTCGTCGGTCTCCTTGTCGATGATCAGGTTGCTGAAGTTGTGACGCCGCTGGTCGGTCTGGGACGCGAGCGAGTCGGCATGCAGCTTCCGAATGGCCTCACGGCCCTCGAACGGCCCGATCAGGGCGCCGTCGCGGCCGATCTGCATCGTCATCGACGCGTTCTCGGTGAACTGGGCGGCGATGAGAGCGACGTCGTTCTCGTCGTAGCCCCACGCGGCGCGGTGCAGGGTGTTCTCGATCAGGGGGCGGATCCGTGCCATCTCATCTCCTGGTAACGGGGGTGAACGTGAGCCTCAGCTCCGCGGGGGCCCGGGTGAACACGCCGTGCTCCGGCGGCGGGGTGCCGTCGGCGAACCAGATGTCGTCCATCGCGTCGAGGAGATGGGCGATGCCCGTCTCCAGCTCGGTGCGGGCGAGCATCGCGCCGACGCAGAAGTGCCGGCCGAGTGCGAACGCCGTGTGGTTGGCGCCGGCGGTGTAGGCACGGCCGACGTCGAGGTCGGGCCGGTGGATGTCGAACGCGTCGGGATCGGCGTACTGCTGCGGGTCGCGGTTGGCCGCGCCGATCAGGCAGGTGACGGTCCGCCCGGCCTCGACGACCCCGCCGGAGAGCTCCACGTCCTCCGCGGGCTGACGCATGATCATGTGGACGGGCGGGCTGTGCCGGAGCGTCTCGGCGAAGGCGGCCGCGATGAGCCCGTGGTCGGCGCGCACCGCCTGCAGCTGGTCGGGGTGCTGCACGAGGTTGGACATCACGCTGGCGATCGCCTTGTCCGTGGTCTCCCCACCAGCGGTGAGCAGCAGACTGCAGAACGCCTTGATCTCCTCGTCGCTCATCGAGGCGCCGTCGATCTCCGCGGAGCAGAGCGTGGAGAGCAGGTCGTCGCCCGGGTGCTCGCGCCGCCCGCGGATGACCGGGATCAGGTAGTCCTCGAACTCGCCCTTCGTACGGATCCCGTCCGCGGCGACCTGCGCGTCGCCCGAGAGGTTCGAGAGGAACCCCATGATCGAGGTGTACCAGCGGTGGAAGTGCTCGTGGTCGTCCTTCGGGAGCCCGAGCATGTCGACGATGACGTTGATCGGGAACCGGGTGGCGTACTGCGCGACCAGGTCCACCTCGCCGTCGGCGACGAACGCGTCGATGAGGTCGCGGGAGTTGCGCTCGATGACCGGCACGAACTTCTCGGTCAGGTCGCGGCCGCGGAACGCCGGCGCCACCAGGTTGCGGTGCATCGAGTGCTCGCGCCCGTCCATCTGCAGGATGGTGCGGCCGTGCACCGGCTCGAGCTGCCAGTCGTAGTTGCGGCTCGTGAACACCGGGTCCCTGAACGCCTTCACGACGTCGGCGTAGCGGCTGATCACGTAGCTCTGAGTGGGTTCGTGCCAGATCAGGGGATGCTCGTCGCGCAGCGTCCGGTACGCACGGTACGGATCGGCGGCGAACTCCGTGGACAGGATGTCGGGTGCCGGTACAGCAGCAGGCAACGCGGTACCTCCGGGGCGCTGGTCATCATTGTCTAACGGCCGTTTGGTAGCGATGAGGTTAGCGAATCACTGCGCGTCCAGCAACAGCCGCAGCTCCTTCATCGCCTCGAACGACCACCGCGCCAGGCTCGGGTCGCCGAACGCCGTGATGTTCCACATCACCAGGTGGGCCAGGCCCTGCTCGCGGTAGGGCGCCAGCTCCTCGGCCACCTGTTTCGGCGTGCCGCAGAAGGCGTAGTGGCGCACTACCTCGGGCGGGATGGCGTCGATGATGCGCAGCGACTCGGCCCGCTCGATCGTCGTGGGGATGAAGTCGTGGAAGCCGGATCCGGCGTCGAGCGGCGGTTCGACCCCGAGATCACGGAACACCTGGCTCGGCAGCAGCACGCACAGCGCGCGGACCAGCGGGGCCTCGGTGAGCCGGCGGACCGTCTCCTCGTCGGGGCCCATCAGGACGTACCCGAGCATCCCCGGGGTGATCGCGTCCGGGTCACGGCCGGCGTCCTGCGCGGACCGGGCGATGGTCGTGAGGGCCTTGCCGTAGTCGGGGGCGGTCATCTTGGTGGGCAGCCAGCCGTCGGCCTTCTGGCCGGTGAGGCGCAGCATGCGGGGGCCGTGCGCGGCCGTCCAGATCTCGGGCGGGGCGGCGCCGTACGGGGCGAGCCCGAGCACGGCGTGGTCGAGCTGGTGGAACGTGCCGTCGTAGGAGACGGGTCCGTCGGCCTCCCACAGCAGCCGCATCATGTCGATGCCCTCGGCCAGCTTCGCCACCGGCTTCTCGAACGACATGCCGTACGGCGTGACGTTGAGCCTCTCGCCGCTGCCCAGGCCGATGATCGCGCGACCCTTCGTGACGTGGTCGAGCGTGAGTGCCGACGCCGCGGCCATCGCCGGGTTGCGCCGGATCAGGTCGGTGACGACGACGCCGACCTTGATCCGCTCGGTCTGTGCCCCGACCACGCCCATCATGATCAGCGGGTCGAAGTACGTGTGCGGGTTGGGTTGCACGGCGACGAGCGGCGTGAGGTCGGGCGTCCACATCGTGTCGGCGTGCCAGCCCATGAGGTGGTCGGGCCACCACACGGCGTCGAAACCCGCGTCCTCGGCGCGCAGCGCAAACCGCACTGCGGCATCGGCCGGCGGCATGATCTGCCCCGGCACGCCCAGCTCGAGCCGCTTCACCGTGCAGACCCCCTTGTCGCGGTGCGCATCAGTAGCGCCACCCGTCGCCGAAGGTCGGGATGCGTTCCCCCAGGTAGTCCTCCACGCACGTCAGGGCGGCGCGTGCGGCGCGGTCGGTGCCGATGCCGCGCGAGCGGAAGGTCTCGCTGGCGAACCACAGACCCTCGACGTTCGGTGCGCGCCAGTGCGGCCGGTAGCGGCCCACCAGCCCGGGCATCTGGATCACCCCGAAGCTCGGCTCGAACACGAGGTGCCGGCGCCGCCAGACCGGCTTCGCGAACCCCGGCCACATGACGGCGATGTCGCGCTCGAACGCCTCCATGGTCTGCCGGCACCACTCCTTGTCCCGGCCCCGGGAGCCGGGGATGATCGCGCCCATCGTGTGCAGGTGGGTGCCCGGCGGGGAGCTGGAGGGGTCCATCGCGGACTGGTCGAACATGAACCCCGAGCAGTCGGTGGACGGCGTGGACGTCCAGGTGCAGAGCTCACGGGGGTCGAACTGCGTCACCGGCTCCTCGGTGGCCAGGTGCAGGCCGAGCCAGGCGATGCGGAACTTGTCCTGGGCCAGGAACTCGATCTGCGAGGCGTACCACTCGGGCAGCGCACTGCGCGGGACGACGTTGAGGACCGTCCACACCGGGAGCGTGGAGATCACGGCCGGGGCCTCGAGGACCTCCTCCTCGAAGAACTCGTTCGGCAGGATCTTCGGCTCCCGACCCACGGCGACGCCGAGCACCTCACCGTTCTCGATCACGACGCGCTCGACGTTCGTGCCCAGCCGCAGCTCGCCGCCGTGGCTCGTGATGGCGTCGGCGAGGTCGCGCCACATCCCGTCCCAGCCCTGGCCGGGCCAGCACGAGTACGCCGCGGTGTTGCGCTCCTCGAAGTGCATCTTGCGGACGTAGAGATTGTCGCTGGCCGAGTGGTCGAACCAGTTGTCGGTCATGCACTCGAGCACCGAGATGAACTCGAAGAGATCGACCACGCCCTGGTCGTCGGTGTACTGGTGGATCCACTCGCGCAGCGACCGGTCGTCCCAGTCGTCGAGGTCCTCGTACGGCGTCTCGACGAGTGCCTTGATCACCTTCTTGAGCTCGGACCGGTCGGTGTAGCGGTCGCGGATCGAGCCCCAGCCCTTCCCGTTCTCCCAGATCGGCATGTCGTTGCTGACCTCGCCGTGGATCAGCTCCTTGCCGACGTGCTCGAACACCTTGGTCAGCCCGGAGCCGGGGTCCTCGATGAGATGGCCACCGAGGTTGACGGTGAAACCCTCGTCGGGCACGGCCATCGCGCGCCCGCCCAGGTACGGGCTGCGGTCGACGACCACCACCCGCTTGCCCTCCTTGGCCAGCAGGGCGCCCGCCGTCAACCCGGCGGCCCCCGCTCCGATCACCACGACGTCGTAGGTGTTCATGCTCGCCTCCCTGGTTGGGCACTGGTGATGCCGCCGTCCACGACGAAGACCTGCCCGGTGGTCCACGCCGACTCGTCGCTCGCGAGGTGCACGGCGATCGCCGCCACGGATCTTCCCGTCCACCGGCCGGTCATCGACCCGCTCCGACCTGCGTGGCGCCGGCAAGAGCGGCGATGGTGGCCAGCGGCCCGTCGACGTCACCCGCGGCGGCACCGGGGGTGAGCACCACGGCGAGCTCGACGCCCACCTCCCCCAGCGCGCGGGCCCGGTCCGCGATCGCGGCCCCGTCCCCGACGACGCACAGCCGGGCCACGGCCTCGGGCGTGACGAGCGCGAGCGCGCTGCGGCGATCACCGTCGCGCCACAGCGCGGTGGCCCGGTCCAGCTCGGGGAGCGTGGCGGCGAACGACGCCCGGTGGGTGGGCACCATCGCGTACTGCAGCACGACCCGGCGCAGCTTCTCCGCGGCGTCGTCCGGCCGGTCGCCGGCGTACCCCCAGAACGACGACATCGCCCACACCGTGCCGGGCGCCCGCCCCGCGGCGCGCTCCCCCTCACGCACCAGCGCGAGCTTGGCGGCCACCTCGCCGGGCGTGCACCAGGTGATGAAGACGCCGTCGGCGATGCGGCCGGCGAGCCGCAGCATCCCGGGGTTCATGGCGCCGAGCACGATCGGCGGCGCGACCGGCGGGAGCAGCCCCGACCGGAAACCGTGCACGCGCGGGAACTCCACCTCGACCCGCTCCCCGGCCCACGCGGCGCGCAGCGCCCGGACATAGCCCTCGACGGTGGCCAGCGGCCGCGCGAACTCACGGCCGTGCCAGTCCTGCACGATCATCGGACTGCTCACCCCCAACCCGGCCAGCACCCGGCCCGGCGCGGCGGAGGCCAGGGTCGCGAAGCCCATCGCCGTGAGCGCGGCCGACCGCGGGTGGATGCCCGCGATGCCGCTGCCCACCCGGATCCGCGACGTGCTGGCGGCCATCAGCCCGAGCATCGAGAACACCTCGGGCCCGGCCACCTCCCCGACCCAGACGGAGTCGTAGCCGTGGTCCTCGGCCGCGTGAGCGAGCTGCAGGTAGTCACGAGCGGACAGGCCGTCCTCGACGGGCAGGGTCACGCCGAGCTTCACCATCCCCCGAAACTATCAAACGGACGGTTGGTGCAGCTACGATTCCGGCGTGTCCCTCGTCGATCTGGTCGACCACGCCCCGGATCCGGACGCCGAGGCTCTCGTGTTCCCCGGAGAGCGGGTCACCTACGGCCGGCTCGCCGAGCTGAGCCGGGCGTTCGCCGACCGGCTACACGGGCTGGGCGTCCGGTCCGGTGACCACGTCGGACTGCTGCTCACGGGCGGCCTCGACGTCGTCGTCGCGCTGCTCGGAGCGGCCCGCATCGGGGCCGTCACCGTGCCCGTCAACGCCCGGTACAAGGCGCACGAACTCGCGTACCTGGTGGCGCACGCCGACCTGCGGGTCGTGATCACCAGCGCCGCCGACCGGCCGCACGTCGACCTGCCGGGTCTCCTGGAGGAAGCGCTGCCCGGGTTGAGCATCGGTGATGAGGTGCGGCTCGACGCCACCCCGCTGCTGCGCCGGGTCGTCCTGGTGGGCGACGCACAGGGGGGTGCCCCGCACACCCCGGGGACCCACGACGTCGCCCTGATCCTCTACACCTCGGGCACGACGTCACGCTCCAAGGGCTGCATGCTCACCCACGACGGGCTGCTCGCGCAGTCCCGGGCGCTCGGCGAGCGGCTCGGTCTCACGCCGGCGGACCGCTACTGGACGCCACTCCCGCTGTTCCACATCACCGCCATCTCCTGCCTCGTGGCCGCACTCGGGGCCGGGGCGACGTTCGTGCACGGCGGGCCGTTCCGGGCCGACGCGGCGCTGCGGCAGCTCGCGGCGGAGCGGATCACCGTGGCCAACCCGGCGTTCGAGACGATCCTGCTGCCGGTGCTCGACGAGCCCGGCTTCGCCGACACCGACCTGAGCGCCCTGCGCACCCTGTTCTGCGTCGGCGTGCCCGCGCGGCTCGCGGCGATGCAGCGCAGGCTGCCGACCGCCGCGATGATCAGCGGCTTCGGCTCCACGGAGGCGGGCGGGTCGCTGAGCATCGGCGTCGTCTCCGATTCCGACGACGTCCGGCTGGGCACCGGCGGCCTGCCGCTACCGGGCGTCGAGGTCCGCGTCGTCGACCCGGAGACGGGCCGGGAGCAGCCGCCCGGGGTGCCGGGCGAGGCGTGGTACCGGGGGCCGCAACGGTTCACGGGCTACTACCGGGATCCCGCGTACACGGCGACGGTGATCGACTCCGACGACTGGTTCCACTCCGGCGACGTCTGCGTCCTGGACTCGGGAGGCCGGCTCACCTTCGTGACCAGGCTGAAGGACATGCTCAAGGTCGGCGGGGAGAACGTTGCCCCCGCCGAGATCGAGGACTACCTCGCCGGGCACCCCGCCGTGCAGATCGTCGCGGTGGTCGGGGCCCCGGACGCCCGGTACGGCGAGGTCCCGGCGGCATTCGTGCAACTCGTGGACGGAGCGGACCCCACCGGGCAGGAGCTGATCGACTTCTGCCGAGGTCGCATCGCCACGTTCAAGGTGCCCCGCTACGTGCGGTTCGTGGCGGACTGGCCGATGTCTGGCACGAAGATCCGCAAGGTCGAGCTGCGGGAGCGGATCGCCCACGAGCTCGCCGCCGCCGGGATCACCGAGGCGGAGCGGATCACCTCACGCTGATCACCGCCGTGCCGGACACCGCCGGGGAACCGGTGGCCCACGCGCACCTCGGACCCTTGTCCACCGTCGACGTGCCCGCTAGTTTTGTCAAACGATTGGTAGGTGTGATCGGGAGGGCGACCATGCCAGATTCGACAGTGCCGGATCTCCTCGATCTCCGGGCTCTCGACGCACCGGAGCAGGGGGTGGTCTTCCCCGACGGCCGCGCCACCTGGCCCCAGGTCGCACGCTCCTCGCTCCACCTCGCGCGGGCGCTGTGGGCCCACGGCATCAGGCCGGGCTCGTTCGTCGGGGTGCTCGTGCCCGGCGGTCTGGACAGCGCACTGTTCTGGCTGGCGGCGAGCCGCATCGGCGCCGTAACGGTCCCGCTCAACGTGCGGCTACGACCCCGCGAGCTCGCCTACGCCGTGGAGAACGCCGACATCGCGCTGATGCTGACCACGAGCGCGTTCGTGCCGGCCCTGGCCGAGGCGCTACCGGGGCTCGGTAACGGCCTGCCGGGCCTCCCGGCCGCGCCCGTCCTGCACACGGTCGTCACGCTCGACGACGCGCCCACACCGGCCGGCTGCACCGCCCGTTCCGACTTCGCAGCCGCCGCGGACGGCGTCGACGAGGCCGACGTCCGGGGCGCGCAGGCCGCCCTCACCCCCGACGACCCGGCCGTCATGCTCTACACGTCCGGCACCACGTCGCGGCCCCGCGGCTGCGTGCACAGCCACCGCTCGCTCGTCGAGGAGGGCGAGGCCGTCACCGAGCGGCTCGGCCTGCGCCCCAACGACCGGTTCTGGACGCCGCTGCCGATGTTCCACTGCGGCGGTTACGACGTGGCCATGGCGGCGATGGCCGCCGGTTGCGGGATGGTGCACGTCGGCTCGTTCGAACCCGGCCTCGCGCTGCGCCAGCTCGTCAAGGAGCGGTGCACGGTGGGCTTCCCCGCGTTCGAGACGATCTGGCTCCCGGTGCTGGAGCACCCCGACTTCGACGGCGCCGACCTCTCGGCCCTGAGGTTGGTGCTCAACGTCGGCAGCCCGGAGCGGATGCGCTCGATGCAGGCCCGGCTGCCACACGTCACGCAGCTCTCCTGCATGGGTATGACGGAGTCGTTCGGCTTCTGCTGCATGGGCTCGCCCGACGATCCGGCCGAGGTCCGTGCCACCACCAGCGGCGTGCCGCTGCGGCACATGGAGGCGCGCGTGGTGGACCCGGACACGGGCCTCGACCTGCCGCCCGGCACGCCCGGGGAGTTCCGGTTCCGGGGCGGGTCCCGCATGTCGCACTACCACCGCGATCCCGGGCTCACCGCGAAGCGGACCGACGCCGGGGGCTGGTTCGCCTCGGGCGACCAGGTCGTCGCCGACGACGCGGGCCGGCTGCGCTTCCTCACCCGCCTCGGCGACATCCTCAAGGTGGGCGGCGAGAACGTGGCCGCGGCGGAGATCGAGGGGCTCCTGTCCGAGCACCCGGCGGCGGGCATCGTGCAGGTCGTCGGCGCACCGGACGCCCGGTACGGCGAGGTGCCGGCCGCGTTCGTGCAGCTGCGCGCCGGTGCCGTCGTCACCGAGGCGGAGCTGATCGCGTTCTGCCTCGGCGCCGTCGCGACGTTCAAGGTGCCGCGCTACGTGCGCTTCGTGACGGGGTGGCCGATGTCGGGCACCAAGGTGCAGAAGTTCCGGCTGCGCACCATGATCAGCGAGGAGCTGACGGCCCGCGGGATCACCGAGGCCCCGCGGCTCGCGGCTTCGGCGCCTGGGTGATCCCCGCCTGCTTCAGCTCGTCGGCGATCCGCTCCCGCAGCACGAACTTCTTGATCTTCGTGCCCGACATGGGCCAGTCGTGGACGAAGCGGACGTAGCGCGGCACGCGGTAGGTGGCGATCCGGCCCAGGCAGTGCTCGATGAGCTCCTCCTCGGTGACGACGGCACCGGCCCGCACCTGCACGAACGCGGCCGGCACCTCCACGTAGTAGGCGTCGGGCGCTCCCACGACGGCCACGATCTCGACGGCCGGATGTCCCAGCAGGTGGCCCTCGACCTCGGCCGCGGCCACGTTCTCACCGCCCACCTTGAGCATGTCCTTGAGCCGCGAGCGGAACGTCAGCCGCCCCTCGGAGTCGACGACGACGACGTCGCCGCTGTGGAACCAGCCGTCGGCGTCGAACGCCGCCGCCGTCTGCTCCGGGTCGCGGAAGTACCCGTCGAACGCGTTCGGCCCGCGGAAGATCAGTTCACCCGGGATGTCGGCCGGCTGGTCCAGCCCCGTCTGCGGGTCGATCACCCGGCACCGCATGCCCGGCATCGGATGCCCGCCGGTGGTGGCCCGCTTCTCGGCCGGGTCGTCGAGCCGGTTGAGCGTGAGGAACGCCGACGACTCGGTCATCGCCACGCACGACACGTGCACGGCCCCGGGCAGGCGGGAGGCCATGTCGCGCAGGCGCTCCGGCACCCCGACGGCCATGACGACGCGGATCGCCGAGAGGTCGAACGCGGCGAAGTCGGGCCGGTTGAGCACCGGCATCCAGATCGTCTCGAATGCGGCCAGAGCGACCGTGACGCGTTCGTCGCGCAGGTACTCGAGCGTGGTGGACGGGTCGAACTGGCCGGGATGCACGAACGGCGCCCCGGCGGTGACGCAGCTCAGCGCGAACGTGATCCCGCCGCCGTGGAAGAGCGGGATGGCCGTCCAGACGCGGTCGGCGTCGGTGAGCTCCAGCCGGTCGCCGATACCGGCGGCGAGCCGGGTCAGCGCCTCGTGGCTGAGCATCGCCCCCTTGGGCGCGGCGGTGGTGCCCGAGGTGTAGACGATCACCGCCGTGTCCCGGACCCGGACGGTCTCCTGGTCCACCCGATCCGCCGTCGCGGCCGCCTCGACGGCGGCGACGTCCGTGTGCAGCTCACCCACCAGATCAGCCGACGCCGGATCGCCGACGAGCAGCCGCATCCCGGAGTGGGTGACGATGTGGCCGAGCTCGACGCTCTTGAACCGGGCGTTGACCGGCACCGCGATCGCACCGGTCTTCGCCACGGCGAACAGGAGCGCGAGCAGGTCCACGGAGGCGGGCAGCAGGATCCCGACGCGGTCGCCCGGCGCGACCCCGAGCCCGAGCAGACCGCGCGCGAGCAGCGTCGAGCGGGCGGCCAGCTCGCCGTAGGTCGCGCGCTCGGCGGGGAACACCACCGCGTCGGCGTCGGGACGCTCGGCGGCCTGCCGGTCGATCAGGTCGCCGAGGGTGGTGGGTGCGATCCACCGGCGGGAGCTCACTGGGCCGAGCCGTAGTCGCTGAACCCGCGCCCGGTCTTGCGGCCGAAGTGCCCGGCGTTGACGAGCGCGCGCAGCAGCTGCGGCGGTCGGAACCGCTCGCCGAAGTGGTGCGTCATCGCGTCCGACGCCTTCTCCATGGTGTCCAGCCCGCCCATGTCGACGGTGGCCAGCGGACCCATCGGGTGGTTGAACGCCAGCATGCAGGCCTTGTTGACGTCGTCGGCGTCGGCGATGCCCTCCTCCACCACCCGGGCCGCCTCCAGCACCAGCGCCATGATCAGCCGCGAGGTGAGAAAGCCCTGGGTGTCCTTCTTGCAGACGATCGTCTCCTTGCCGTACCGCTGCGCCAGCTCCAGCACGGTGGCCACCGTGGCGTCGGACGTCTCGAGCCCGCGCACGACCTCGATCAGCCGCATCACCGGCGGCGGGTTGAACCAGTGGGTGCCGATCACGCGGTCCGGGCGCTTGGTGGCGGCCGCGATCTTCGAGATGGCGAACTGGGAGGTGTTGCTGGCGAGGATCACGTCCTCGCGGCAGACCTCGTCGAGCCGGCGGAACACGGCGCGCTTGACGTCCACGTCCTCCACGATGCTCTCGATCGCGTGGTCGGTCTGCGCGGCCACGGCGTCCATGTCGGTACTCGCGTCGATGCGGGCCCGCACGGCCGCGGCGTCGTCGGCGGTCATGCGGTCGGCCTTCACCATCCGCCCGAGGCTCCGCTCGATGCGCGCGATCCCGCGTTCGAGGGCCGCGTCCTCGAGGTCGACGAGGGTGACGTCGAACCCGGCCGTCGCCGCCACCTGCGCGATGCCGTTGCCCATCTGCCCGCCACCACCGACGACCATCACCCTGGTGATCTGCATGTCCACGTCTCCCGGAGCTCGGCAGCATTCTCTGATTGACTCTTATACCAACCGGTCGTTAGATAGTCACGTGGCCGGCATCGAGGCGTGGACCGAGTTCTGGGGACTGCAGTCCCCGGATGCCCCCGCGGTGATCGGCCCGGCGGGCGCGGTCGGCTGGGGCGAGCTCGCCGGACGGGTCCAGGAGATCGCCCGGAGCCTGGGTCCGGGCGACGTCGTCGCCCCGGGAGCCGTCGGGTCCGGCGTGCTCGAGCTCCTGCTCGGCTGCGCGGCCGCCGGGGCGGTCCTGGACCTGACGGAGACCGGCGGGGCGGACGCCCCGACCCGGCGGGCGGCACGTCCCACGACCCGCGGCGGGGGCGGGACGGCCGGGATGCGCCGGCCCCTGCTCCGCCTCCCCGCCGATCTGACGCCGGCCGGCACCGTCGAGCTCACCCACCACGACGTCGAGGCGCTCGCCGTGGCCGGGATCGCGGCGGACGGGCTGTGGCCGGCCGACCGGGTCGCCGCTGTCGGGTCGCCGGTCGAGCGGGTGCTCGCGGCGCTCCCCGCCCTGCACGCCGGCGCGGGGATCACGGAGGACGACGCCACCGTGCTCCACGGCGCCTCTCCCGAACCGGTCGCCGGCACGCGTCTGCGCCGGATCGTGGTCCGGGAGCTCGCAGCACCCGGGGTCGTCGCCGGCTGGGCGGCACTCGGCGTCGACGTCGTGCTCACCTACGGGCCCGTCGAGGCGTCCGGGTTCGGGTTGCGCGAGCCACGGCCGGGCGCACCGCTCGTCGCCCTGCCGGGCCGCCGCGCCCGTGTGGTGGACGGTGAGCTGGAGTTCGCCGGGGCGGGGGTGGTCGCCGGCGGGTGGATCCGCACCGGACGTCGCGCCGTCGAGGGCCCGTCGGGGTTCCGGCTGGCCGACCTGGTGGTGGTGAGGTGAGCGCCGGCCTCGTGGTCGAGCGCGACGGGCCCGTCACCACGCTGCGGCTCGACCGGCCCGAGCGACTGAACGCCCTCGACTACGCCCTGGTCCGCGAGCTCTACGCCGAGCTCGGCACGTTGCATGCCGACCTCTCGCAGCGGGTGGTCGTCCTCACCGGCACCGGGCGTGCGTTCTGCGCCGGGATCGACCTCAAGGAGCAGGCCACCGGGGCGGCCTGGGACCCGTCGGTCGGTCGCGTGCAGGAGCGCTATGCCCTGCAGCAGGCCGTGAGCGGGCTGGTCAGCGCGCTGCGCCGGATCCCGCAGCCGGTGGTCGCGATGGTCGGCGGGGTCGCCGCCGGCGGCGGGCTGTCGCTCGCCTGCGCCGCCGACCTGCGCGTCGCGGAACCCACCGCCTCGTTCAGCGCGGCGTTCGTGAAGCTCGGCGCGTCGGGGGGCGACCTGGGCAGCACCTACTTCCTGCCGCGCATCATCGGCTGGGAACGGGCCGCCGAGATGCTCTACACCGGCCGGACGATCGACGCCGCCGAGGCGGAGCGGATCGGACTGGTCGGGCGCGTCGTGCCCGTCGGCGAGGGGCTCGCGACGGCGCACGCCCTGGCCCGGGAGATCGCCGGGACGGCACCGATGTCGGTACGCATGACCAAGTCGCTGCTCGATCTCTCCCGCGACGGCGCCTCGCTCGACCAGGTGCTCGAGTTCGAGAACCGTACGCAGGCCCTGCTCACGGGCACCGCCGACTTCGCCGAGGGCATCAGTGCCGTCGGCGAGCGCAGGCAGCCCACCTTCACCGACCACTGAGGGGTCCGCGCGATGGACGAGATCGGCACCGTGCAGTCCGTCGACGAGTGGCCGTCGTTCTGGGCGCGCTACGCCCCCGACCGCACGGTGATCCTCTTCGAGGGGCGCGCCATCACCTGGGCCGAGCTGGAGAACCGGTCCGCGCGGCTCGCCGGCGGGCTGCGCGCGGCCGGGATCGCGAAGGGCGACCGCGTCGGGTTCCTGTCCCGCAACACCCCCGAGTTCTTCGAGACCCTCATCGCCTGCGCCCGCCTCGGCGCGATCTTCGTGCCGTTCAACATCCGGCTCTCGGCGGGCGAGATGGCGTACATGGCCGGCAACGCCGGGCTGAGTCTGCTGATCTGCGAGACGTTCTTCGCCGACCGGATGGGCGGCGTGCTCTCCCAGGTCCCCGACGTCCACTACCTCGACGGCACCCCGTCGGCCGACGCCCTCTACAACGCCGAGCCGGTCCACGCCGCCGACGGCATCACGCCTGCCGACCCGCTGTTGCTCGTCTACACCAGCGGCACCACGGGGCACTCCAAGGCCGCGGTGATCAGCCACGGCAACGCGGCGGGCACGGCGATCGCGGTGATCAACGCCGAGGGCCTGCACCCCGACGACCGCGTGGTGCTGCCCGCTCCCCTGGCCTTCGCCGGGTCGGTGCTCTCCATCGGGCTGCCGTTCCTGCAGGCCGGCGGCAGCATGGTCATCGAACGCGAGCTCGACCCCGTCCACCTGCTGGACGACATCGAGCGGCTCGGCGTCACCATGCTCAAGCTCGTGCCGGTGATCTACCAGGTGATGGCGGCCAGCCCCGGGTTCGCGCAGCGCGACCTGTCGGGCCTGCGCAGCCCCACCTACGGCGGCGCGCCGGCGTCGATGGAGCTGCTGCGCGCCTACCAGGACAGCGGGGTGCCGCTCAGCGGCGCCTACGGGCTCACCGAGGGCTGCGGCTACAACCTCCTGCTCCCCGCCGCCGAGGCCCTGACCAGGATCGGCTGGGCCGGCAAGCCGCTGCCGTTCCAGCGCTGCCGGATCGTCGACGAGTACGGCGACGAGGTGCCCGACGGCGAGGTCGGCGAGCTCGTCATCTCCGGGCCGTGCGTGATGCAGGGCTACTGGCGCGACCCCGCGGCCACCGCCGCGACGATCCGCGACGGCTGGTTGCACACCGGCGATCTCGCGCTCACCGACGGCCTGGGGTACTTCAAGATCGTCGACCGGGCCAAGGACATGCTGATCTCCGGCGGGCTCAACGTCTATCCGGCCGAGGTCGAGCGCGCGCTGCGCCTGCACCCCGCCGTCGTCGACGTCGCCGTCATCGGGGTGCCCGACGAACGCTGGGGCGAGACGCCGCTGGCCTGCGTCGTCAGCAACGACCCCGGCCTGACCCTGGAGGCCCTCGTGGCGGGGGTGGCGGACGAGCTGGCCGACTACAAGCGCCCCCACCACCTCCGCCTGCTCGCCGAACTGCCCCGCAACTCGAACGGGAAGATCCTCAAGCGAGCCCTCAAGGACGTCCGATGACGCTGTTCATGCACGCCACGCTCACCCCCGTCCCCGGCCGCCTGGCCGACCTGGGCGACACCGTCGCGTGGCTCAAGAAGGGGCTCGAACGCAGCGGCATGACGCTGCGCCGGGCCTGGGCCTCCACCACGGGCGGACCCGGCACGATGATCGACCTGTGGGAGCTCCCCGACGCCAACGCCCTGGTCGGCGCGCTCACCGCGGCCGCGGAGCACCCGCGCCACGAGGAGACGATGGCCAAGCTCGCCACGGTGCTCGAGGACGAGGTGCTGCGCCTGGTCTCCCCCGCGTCGCACTGCCCGGACTTCCGGCCCGCGGGCGGGTCCCGCTGCCTCCAGGTCACCTACCGTGTGGGCTACGGGAGCGGCAGGGTCGCGTGGGCCGGACTCCCCAGCCCCGACGGCTGGCACCTCGCCGGCGCGTTCGAGTCCACGATCGGTGACCTCTGCGAGATCGTCGAGATGTGGGAGCTCCCCGACGGGGCCGACGCCTCGGCCCTGGGCGAGGAGCTGCCACCCGGGGTCCGCGCGCGCAGCACCGTGGAGCTGGAGCCCCTGGCCTGGTCGCTGTAGCAGGGCGCGCACGGGCAGCGAAGCTGCTCACCGGCCGTCCAGCGCCACCGCGTCCGCCTGGCCGAGCCCGCCGCAGATCGAGGCCGCCCCGCGCCCGCCCCCGCGCCGCCGCAGCTCCCGGGCCAGGGTGAGCACCAGCCGTGCCCCGGACGCTCCCGGCGGATGCCCGATGGCCACCGCGCCGCCGTTGGGGTTCAGTCGCCCCAGCACCGACTCCTCCACTGCCCGGTCATCGCGGGCCAGCACCCGCGCCGACGTCAGCGGCACGCACGCGAACGCCTCGTTGATCTCCAGCACGTCGAGGTCGGCGAGCGCCCAGCCCGCACCCGTCAGCGCCTTCTCCATCGCCGGGGCCGGAGCCACGGCGATCTCCCGCGGCGCCCGCGCCACGCTGCCGGTTCCGGCGATCCGCGCGAGGGCGGTGAGCCCGTGCTCGGCGGCGAACCGCTCGGAGACCAGCACGACGTAGCACGCACCCGTGTCCTGCCCGGGCGCATTGCCCGGCGTCACGATCGGGCCGTCGAAGATGGTCTTCAGTCGGGCGAGCTTCTCCGGTGACGAGTCGGGGCGGGGGCCCTCGTCCTCCTTCAGCGTGGTGCCGTCGGCGGCCTCGAACGGCACGATCTCGTCGGCGAAGAAGCCGGCGTCGCGGGCCCGGAAGTACTCGTGGTGCGACCGCACGGCGAAGCGGTCGGACTCCTCGCGCGTGATGCCGTGCTCCGCCGCCACCTCGCCGGCGTCGACCGCCACGGGCTTGCCGCCGATGTCGGAGCCCGGCTCGGCCATCGGGTCCTTCAGGGTCGGCCCGCCGCGGCGGATCCCCCAGCGGATGGACGGCGTCATGAGGAACGCGGCGCGGCCCATGTTGTCGGCGCCCCCGGCGAGCACGACGTCGGCGTCGCCGCTGCGGATGGTGCGGGTGGCGAGCTGCACCGCGGTCATCGACGAGCAGCACGCGCGGTCGATCGTCAGCGACAACCGGTCCTCGGGGATACCCGCCCGCAGCATCGCGACGCGGGCGGGGATGGAGCCCTCGAGCGCCTCCTCGGCGGGGATCGTGACACCGGAGTAGACCTCGTCGACGTCGTCGGGAGCCACGCCGACGCGCTCCAGCGCCGCACGCATCCCGAACGCGGCGAGCTCGACGCTGGCGATGTCGCGGAGGGCGCCGCCGAAGCGGCCGAACGGGGTGCGGGCGCCGCCCAGCAGCAAGACCTCGGGCACAGGGATCCCTTCAGCGGTGGGTGAAGTTCGGCTTGCGCTTCTCCAGGAAGGCCGCGAAGCCCTCCTCGAAGTCCTTCGACGCGAACGTCTCCAGGAAGATCTGGCGCTCACGGTCGAGCGCCGGTCCGAGCTCGGCACCGTCGACGGCCCGCTTCACCGACGTCACGGCGACGCGGGGCAGCGCCGCGATCCGGGCCGCCAGCTCCTGGGCCCCGGCGTGGGCACCGCCGGGCTCGGTGACGCGGTTGACCAGCCCCAGCGCGAGCGCCCGCTGCGCGTCGACGAGCGAGCCGAGGAACAGCAGCTCCTTGGCCGCGGCGGCACCGATCCGGGCGGGCAGCCGCTGGGTGCCGCCCCCGCCCGGGATCAGGCCGAGCTTCACCTCCGGCAGCCCGAACCGCGCGGCCGGGTCGGCGACGATGAGGTCGCAGATCAACGCGATCTCCAGCCCGCCGCCCACGGCGCTCGCCTGCACCGCGGCGATCACCGGCTGCGGCAGCGCCTGCCAGGCGTCGAACACCGCCCGGGCCCGCAGGCTGTGCCCGTCCATCGCGCCGGGCTCGGCGCGCAGGGCCTCGAACTCGCCGATGTCGGCCCCGGCCATGAACGCGGCCGTGCCCGCCCCGGCCAGCACCACCACACGCACCTCGTGGTCCGGTCCGACCCGCGCGGCGGCCCGGCCGAGCCCGTCGATCACGGCGGCGCCCATGGCGTTGACCGGCGGGCTGTCCACCAGCACCGTCGCCACGCCGTCGGCAACCGTGACGGACACCGGGCCGAACTGCTCACTCATGCCTGCGTCCTCACGGTCGGGGGAACGAGCAGCTCGACGGGCGGCGCCGCGCCGAGCCGGGTCGGGGGCAGCGGCGGGAAGTCGGGGCGCTCGCCGCGGCCCAGCCGGGCGCCGACGTCGACGAAGTCACGCCCGGTCAGCGAGCGGCGCGTCAGCTCGTCGGCGTCGTCGATCGACCCCTGCAGGTCCGAGTCCTCCGCGCGCAACAGCTGCCACTTCATCGCCGCCATCGATGCGGGCGAGGACCAGGCGGCCAGCCCCCGGGCGTAGTCCAGGGTGCGCTCGAGCAGCTCCCCGGCCGGGTGGACGTCGGTGACGAGCCCGTAGGCGGCCGCGTCCGCCCCGGTGATCAGCCGGCCGGAGAACAGCAGGTCGGCGGCCCGGGTCTGGCCGGCCGCCCGCGACAGCAGCCACGCGAGCCCCTGCTCGGCCACCAGCCCGCGCGTGGCGAACCCCGTGCCGAACTTCGCCTCCGGGGTGGTGAAGCCCAGATCGCACATCAGCGCGATGAGCAGCCCGATCCCCACGCAGGCCCCGTTGACGGCGGCAATCACCGGCTTCGCGATCGTACGCGGCGTCGAGAACGGGCCGAACGGCTCGGCGAACGCGCGGGTGCCGTCGCCGAGGTCGCCGAGCACCGTGAAGTCGGCGCCTGCACAGAAGCCGCGCCCGGCCCCGGTGATCACGATCGCGCGCACGTCGGCCCGGTCGGCCGCCTCGGCGAGGAACCCGAACAGCCCCTCGCCGAGCGCGTCGTCGTAGGCGTTGAGGCGCGCGGGCCGGTTGAGCGTGATCAGGGCGACGCCGTCGGCGACGTCCATCAGTACGGCCGTCATGAGGCGTCCTCCCCTGCGTGGAACCCGTCTGCGTAGAGCCCGTCGATCACGTCGGCGTAGCGCTCGACGATCCGGTGGCGCCGCAGCTTGGCCGTGGGCGTCAGCTCCTCGCCGCCGGGCAGCCACTCCGCCGTGAGGACCCGGAACCGCTTGACCTGTTCCGGCCGGGACAGCTGCGCGTTGCCCGCGTCGACGGCGGCGCGGATCTCGGCGAGCGCGCGCTCGTCCCGGGCCACCTCGTCGGCGGTGATGCCGTGCCGGGCCGCCCAGCTCGCCGCGTAGACCGGATCGAGGACGACCAGCGCGACGAGGTAGGGCCGGGCGTCGCCGACGCAGCAGATCTGCCCGATCAGCGGGCTGCGCGGGCCGATCGCCGACTCGACGGTGACCGGGGCGATGTTCTTGCCCTGCGCGCTGATGATCAGCTCCTTCGCGCGGCCGACGATCGACAGGTAGCCGTCGGCGTCGAGGGCGCCGAGGTCGCCGGTGTGCAGCCAGCCGTCCGCGTCGATCGCGGCGGCCGTGGCCTCGGGCAGGTTGTGGTAGCCGGCCATGATCTGCGGGCCCCGGAGCAGCACTTCGCCCGCCTCGTCGATCCGCACCTCGATGCCCCGCGACGCCGTGCCGACCTTCCCGATCCGGATGGCGTCCGGGGCGACGACCGTGCCGGAGCCGCTGCTCTCGGTGAGCCCGTACGCCTCGCCCATCGGCGTGCCGATCGCGTGGAAGAACTCCATGATCGGGCCGGGATTCGGGGCGGTCGCGACGATGACGACGATCAGCCGGTCGATCCCGACGCCGTGCTTCCAGTCGCGCATCGGGCCGTTCCGGAACGCCGCCGCTCCCGTGGCGACCCCGGGCGGCACGGCCTCCCCCACCTGCATGGCCCGGACCTCCGCGTACCCGGCGGCCAGTCCCTCGTCCACCGACACCCGGACGTCCGCGGCGAGACCGGTCCGCCAGGCGTCGAAGTCCGCCCGGAGCTTCTCGAAGATGCGCGGGGGCCCGTAGAAGTAACCGGGGTGCGCGCCGGCGAGCACGTCGAGGACGGCCCGCGGCTCGGCGCACGTCACGACCTCCCAGCCCGTGAGCATCGGGATGTAGTAGCCCCCGCACCGGTCCCCGACGTGCGCGGACGGCAGCCACGAGATCACCGTGGTGCCCGGCGGCAGGCCCAGCACCGAGTTGGTGGCCACGGCGGTGGCCAGCACCCCGCGGTGGGTGATCCGGACGCCCTTCGGGGTCCCGGTGGTGCCGCTGGTGTAGATCATCGTGATGACGTCGTCGGGATCGGGCGTCGGCGGGTCGAACACCGTGCCCGCGCCGGCGGCCACGACGTCGCTCAGCGGGCGCCAACCGGGCGGCGCGACGTCGTCCACCACGAACCTCAGCGGTGGCAACGCGAGCCCGTCCAGGGCGCCGACGAGGCCACGCTCGCTGATCACCGCAGACGCCCCCGCATCGGAGATCACGTGTTGCAGCTGCGGCGGGGCCGAGGTCACGTAGAGGGAGACGGTGACGGCGCCGATCGTGACGGCGGCCAGATCCACGGGGTAGAACTCCGGGCGGTTGCGCAGCAGCAGCGCGACGGTGTCGCCCTTCCCCAGACCCAGCGCGGTGAGGCCGGTGGCGAGCGCCGCGGCCCGCTCGGCCAGGTCACCCCAGGTCAGGGAGAGGGACCCGTCGTGCGCACGGACGGCCACCTCTCCCCCGCGCTCGGCCACGGTGCGCCGGAACGTCGACAGGATGGTGTCCGTGTCGCCGACGGTGCGAACTGCCTGCTCGATCGGCATCCGGGCGCTCCCATCGGTGGGGTGACGCCTCGGACGCTAGCAAACAAACGGGCGGTAGTTAAGCGCGCGGAGCTCGCGTTTGAGGACCTTCCCCGACGGGTTGCGCGGCAGCTCGTCCATGAACACGACGTCCGTGGGGCACTTGAAGTGCGCAAGCCGCTGCCGGGCGAAGTCGATGACGTCCTGTGGCTCGGGCGGGGTGCCCCGCGCGACGACCACCGCGATCGGCGTCTCACCCCACCGCTGCGACGGCACCCCGATCACGGCCACGTCGGCGACGCCGGGGTGCGCGGCGAGCACGCTCTCCACCTCGGCCGGGTAGACGTTCTCGCCGCCGGTGATGATCAGGTCCTTCATCCGGTCCCGGAGGTACAGGAAACCGTCCTCGAGCGAGCCGAGGTCACCGGTGTGGAACCAGCCGTCGACGGTCAGGGCCTCGGCGGTGGCGTCCGGGTTCCGCCAGTACCCGGGGGTGACGCTGGGTCCGCGGACCAGCACCTCGCCGACCTCGCCGTCGGGCAGCGGCCTCCCCAGCGCGACGTCGATGACGGCCAGCTCGATCCCGGGGACCGGACGGCCCGCCGACCGCAGCCGGAGCCGGTGCTGATCCGGGCGCAGCAGCGTCGTGACACCCATCGTCTCCGACAGCCCGTAGGACTGGAACAGCTCCGCCCCGAGCGTCGCGACCGACGCACGCAGCAGCGGCTCGGAGATCGGCGAGCCCCCGTAGACGACCTGGCGCAGCGCCGCGAAGTCGCCCGGCTTGCCCGACTGCGTCAGCACGGCCATCACCGCGGGCACCAGCGCCGCGTGCGTCACCCGGTGCTCGACGAGCTGGCGCAGCATCGACGCCGCCGTGGGCTCGCGGGCCTGGATGACGCATCCGCCGCGCGACAGCGTCACGAGCGCCCATCCTCCGCCCGCCACGTGGTAGTACGGGATCGGCACGAGACTGCGCGAGGAGCCGTCGACGTCGAAGCAGGAGCCGAACGCCGCCACGGACCACAGCAGCTGCTCGGCGCTGACGAGCACGCCCTTCGGCCGGCCGGTGGTGCCGGAGCTGTAGATCAGCTGGACCAGGCCGGGGCCGACGACGTCGCGGCCCGGGTCGGTGTCCGGGGCCGCGGCCAGCCACTCCTCGTAGCCCGAGCCGATGGTGACGACCGGCTGGGTGATCGACGCCGCGTACGCGGCGCCCACGATCACCGTGCCGGCGCCGGCGTCGTCCAGGGCCCAGTCCAGCTCGGCCGGAGCGAGCCGGAAGTTCAGGGGAACGAGCACTGCCCCGGCCTTGAGCGCGCCCAGGAACACTTCCCAGTACTCCGTGCCGTTGCGGTCCACGAAGCCCACCCGGTCCCCCGGCTGCACACCCCCGGCGATCAGCGCGTTCGCCACCCGGTTCGACGCCTCGGCCAGCTCACCGAACGTCGCCCGGCGACCGTCGCCGTCGAGCGCGACGGCGTGCGGGGCGCGCGCGGTGGCGTCGCGGAGCAGCTGGGCGACGCTCATGCGACGCGGAACCGGATACCCGGGAGTCCGGGGTCGGTGGCGGCACCCGACGAGCGACGCACCACCACCGTCCACTCCGCCGACGGGCCACCGGGTGTGAAGCGCACCCACGTGCCGCCCAGGTCGATCTCGTCGGGCCGCGAGGGGGCGCCCAGGTCGAGCAGCTCGTGCCACAGGGTCGTCATCGCGGCGGGATCCGCGACCGGCACCTCGACGCCGAGGATCGCGTCGATCCCGGCGCCGGGTTCCGGACCGGGGTCGATGGCGTCCCAGAACCATGTGTCGGGCTCGGCGATGCCGTCGATCTCCAGCACCAGCCCGACGTCCTTGGGGTGCAACTGCAGCACGACCTTCCCCATGGCCGTCTCCTCGACGGGCACCCGCACCCCGCGGGCCCGGCACCGCTCGCGGACGCCCGCCGGGTCGGGGTGCTGCACCGACAGTACGAAGCCGCCGCGGCCGCCGATCTTCCCCAGCCAGCCGGCGACCGGCCCGGTGTCACCGAGCGGGGCGACGAACTCCAGGTAGCGGCCGGGGGCCACCGGCAGTGTCGCGTCGGCCAGCGAATGCGCCTTCAGCTCGGGGTCGGCGAACCCGGGCCCCAGCCCGAACGCGTGCCGCACGGCCGCGACGTCCACGTCGATCTCGGTCGTGCCGATCACGACCTGGCGCAGCGTCGCCCAGGCGGCCATCAGAGCCCGACGGCAGCAGCCGGGTCGTCGTGCGACCGCCAGTCCGGGATGGACGCACCGGGCGCCCACGTGGAGTGGGTGCCGCTGGAGACCCGCTCGGGCAGCCGGATGCGGGCGACCGGCCCGTCGCCGACGGTGCGGGCGTCGAAGATCAGGCACTCGGACAGGTCGCGGTTCATGTCGGAGACGATGGTGACCAGGTAGCCGTCGTCCTCGGCCGTCGAGCCGGCGCGGGGGGCCATCGCGGTCTCGCTGCCGAACACGCCCTCGCCGAAGGCGTAGCGCTCCTCGATGCCGGTGTCGGCGTCGTGCTTGAGCAGGCCGTCGAACAGGAACCAGCCGGGCAGCGTGGTGGCCGCGTAGCTGTAGCGGTGGCGCCGCCCCGCGTACTGCTGGTTGATCATCCCGAACTCGCTGATGGTGCCGGACAGGTGCTCCTCGGTGCACTTCCCGGTGACCGTGTCGAGCCGCCAGCGGTGCAGCCGCGGGCCCATCTGCTCGTTGTCGAGGAAGCGGAACATCCGCTGGTAGAGGGTGCCGCCACCGGACGGTGGCTCGGGGTTCTCCTGGTAGTAGCCGTCGACCACGATCTCGTCGCCGTCCTCGTAGGCGTTGGTCCAGTGCAGGACGTAGGTGGGGTCGGCCTCGAACCACATGATGTCGGCGGTCTGGCCGCGGCGCGGGATCACCGCCAGGCGCGTGGGGATGTCGGGGTGGAACTTGGCCGCGTACTTGCCCTTCGCCAGCGCCTCCGGGGCCCAGAACAGCGGCATGTCGTTGAGGATCGCGTAGTTCTCGGTGAACACCATGTCGTGCGGCAGCCGCGGGCCGGGCAGGGGCACGTCGGTGTAGTGCACCAGCTGGTCCCGGGAATCCACCACGCCGTAGTGCATGTACGGCGCCTCGGTGCCGTAGTTGAAGAACAGCAGCTCGCCCGTGGCCTCGTCGAGCTTCGGGTGCGCGGAGACCCCGACGTCGGACGGGAACGCGCCGTTCCAGCTCGCCTTGCCCAGGGTCTCCAGCGTCGTGGGGTTGAGGCGGTAGAGGTCGCCGCACTGGTAGAAGCTGGTGAGCGCGACGCCGTTGTGCATCACGATGTCGGTGCTGGAAGCGTCCTTCATCCGGCCGCGGGCGCCCCAGCCGGTCTGGGTGGGCGACTTCGCGGGGTTCTCGGCGAGCCCGGCCCACAGCGGCCGCCCGGCCTCCTGCTCGGCGAGGAAGCCGTCGGTGCGCACGAACCTGTTGCGGTAGAACGCCTTCCCGTCGCGGAAGCCGACGACGTGCACCATCCCGTCACCGTCGAAGGGGTGGTAGAGCTCCATCGCCGGGTGCACCGGGTTCTCGGTGTTGCGCAGGTAGACACCGTCGAGGTCGGCCGGGATCTCGCCGGTGACCTCGAGGTCGTCGGCCCTGCGCTCGACGGTCTGGGGCCGCCACGGGCCCGTGCGGTAGGGATGGTCGTCGTCGGCGGGCAGCGTGGTCAGGGCGCGACCGAGCACCTCGAGTTCCATCAGGCAGCTCCTCCGACGACGAAGCTCGCACACGTGGTGGTGCTGCCGCCGATGTTGAGGGTGGCGACCGTGCGGGCGCCGGCCACCTGGTACTCGCCGGCCTGGCCGGTGACCTGCTTGTAGGCGTCGAGGATCATCCGCACACCGGTGGCGCCGACGGGGTGACCGCCGCCGATGAGGCCGCCGCCCGGGTTGACCGGGATGCGGCCGCCGTGCTCGATGTCGCCGGAGTCCACGGCCTTCCAGCTCTCGCCCGGCGCCGTGACGCCGAAGTGGTCGATGGCGGCGTACTCGCTCATCGAGAAGCAGTCGTGGGTCTCGATCGCGTCGATATCGTCGACGCCCGCGATGCCAGCGCGGGTGAACGCGTCGGTGATGGTGCGCCGCACGTGCGGCAGGACGTACGGGTCGTCGGCGGAGCGGTCGAGCTTCTGCTGCAGCGACAGGCCCGCCGTGCGGTGGCCCCAGCCCAGGATCTGCGCCTTGGCCCGGACGGGATGCGAGGCCAGGTAGCGGTCGCTCACCACCACGACACCCGCCGCGCCGTCGGTCATCTGGCTGCAGTCGGTGCGCCGCACCCGGCCCTCGACGCGCGGGTTGACCTCGTCGTCGTCGCTGAAGCTCGCGTCCGTGAACGTCCAGCCTCGGGTCTGGGCGTTGGGGTTGAGCTTGGCGTTGCGCATGTTGATCTCGGCGATGGCGTGCACGTAGCGGTCGTCGACGCCGTAGCGGCGGTCGTACTCGTCGGTGAGCCGGTCGAACATGTGGGGCCACATGAATCTCGCGTCCTGGCCCTCGTGCCCGATCCACGCGGCCGCGCCGAGATGCTGCGCGCCGAGCTCGCCGCCCACGGTGCGCTCGATCTCCGCCCCGATCACCAGCGCCACGTCGTAGCGGCCTGCCTCGATCTCGGCCATCGCGGCGATCAGCGCCATCGACCCGGACGCGCACGCCGCCTCGTGCCGGACCGCGGGCACCTCCCACAGCGCGGGCTCGACGGTGGCCGGCATCGCCCCGAGCTGACCCTGCCCGGTGAACAGCTGGCCGAACGCGTTGCCGACGTGCACGACCCCGACATCCGACGCCGGGATGTTCGCGTCCTCCAGAGTTCCGTGCACGTTCTCGGCGAACAGCTCGGCGAACGAGACGCCCTCACGGGCCGTGTTGCGCGCGAAGTCGGTCTGGTGGCCGCCGATGACCCAGCTTGACGGAACGCTCATGGGTTCAGTACTACAACAAACAGAGTTGCTCGTCAACGGAGGCAGCATGCAGCAGATGGCCGGACGCGTCGGCATCGTCACGGGCGGCGGGAAGGGGCTGGGCCGGGCGTTCGCCATCCACCTGGCGCGGGCCGGCGCGGCCGTCGTGGTCAACAATCGCAACCGCGTCGTCGACGACGACGGGCGCGGGCCCGCCGACCACGTCGTGGCCGAGATCCGGGCGGCGGGTGGCGAGGCCGTCGCGGAGTACAGCGACGTGACCGATCCGGGCGCCGCGGCGTCGATGCTGGAACTCGCACTGGGGCACTACGGGCGTATCGACTTCCTCGTCACCAGCGCGGCGGTCAGCGCGCCTGAGATGTTCCACCGCACCACCCCCGAGCGTTTCGACGCCGTGACCCGCACGAACATCGGCGGCACCGCGCACGTGGCGATAGCGTGCTCGGCCCGGATGCGGGAGGTGGGCTTCGGCCGGATCGTGCTGGTCGCGTCCACGGCGGGGCTGCACGGCGAGCCCACCGCGTCGGCGTACACGGCGAGCAAGGGCGCGGTGATCGCGCTGGGGCGGGCGATCGCGGTGGAGGGCGAACGGCGCGGCGTGCTGACCAACGTGGTGCTCCCCTACGCCACCACCCAGATGACCGACGCCGGGATGGACCCCCGCCACCGTGAGCGCTTCACGACGGAATCGGTAGCTCCGGTCGTCACCGCGCTCGTCGATCCCGCGTCGACCCTCAACGGGCACGTACTGGTCTGCGGCGGAGGCGGGATGCGGGTGGCGAGCGCCGTCGAGTGGGGCACCGTCGCCCTTCCGGAGTCGCTCACGCCGGACGGGCTCGGCGCGTTGATCGGACAGAGCCGCCGAGGTCCTGCTCACGTCTACCCCGACGCCCAGAGCGGCTTCGCCGACTTCGCCGGCGAACTCCCGTAGCGTTCTCGTTCATGGACTCCTCCACGCGGCGCGTCACCGTGCTGGACGAGGGCGGCCCCAACTCGATCGCGGTGGCCGGCGGCATCGTCGGCGACGAGTGGACGCTGTGGATCGTGCAGATGGCCCTGGCCGGCCTCACCCAGTACAGCGAGTACCTGCGGGCCGGCCCGATCTCGAGCGCGGTCCTGACGGCCCGGCTGGCCCGGCTCGTCGAGGTCGACGTCATGGAACGCGTCCGCTACAACTCCCGCCCGCCGCGCCACGACTACCGGCTCACCGCCCGGGGCCGGGCGATGTGGCCGATCCTGCTCACGATGTGGGCGTGGGAGCGCACCTGGGTCGACGGTCCCGCCGAGCACCTGCCCGAGATGCGGCACACCGCGTGCGGCGCGGTGTTCAGCCCCGTGCTGGTGTGCGCGACGTGCGACGAGGAGACCGCCGCCCGCGACGTGTCGGGCGAGTTCGGCCCCAGCGGCGGCTGGCCGCGCAGGATCCCGACGGCCACGACGCGGCGGCGGTCGCACTCGGGCAGCCGGCCCGACGAGCTGGTCGTGCAGACGATGGCGATGATCGGCAACCGCTGGTCCACGGCACTGCTCGGCGCCGCGTTCCTCGGCGCCACGCGCTTCGGTGAGTTCGAGCAGCGCATGGGCGCGCCGCCGACGATCGTGGCCGAGCGGCTGCGCAGCTTCTGCGACATCGGGGTGCTGGAGCAGACCCCCAACCCGCAACGCCCCGACTGGGTCGTCTACCGGCTCTCGGCGAAAGGCCGCGCGTTCTTCCCGGTCATGGCGTCGGTGCTGGAGTGGGGCCGGCAGTGGTTCGTCTCCCCCGAGGGCCCGGCGGTGCGCCTCGAACACTCAGCCTGCGGCCGCACCTTCCACCCCCGCCTGCGGTGCGACAGCTGCCAGGAACGCCTCAGGGGCGCGGCAGTGGAGGTGGTCCGCGACGGCCACGCGAACCGCACAGCCGTCTGAACCTGATCCGCGGGACACGTCTAGTGCTCGGTCGTCAGGCGGCCGGCTCGGTGGACCTTCGCCATGCCGCGTTCCCAGCGGACCGGGTCCACCGCGTACTTCGCCCGCGCCTCCAGGGCCATGCGGTCGGTGTCGACGATCCGCTCGCCGCGGGCCATCGCGCGCAGGCCGGTGACGGCGATGTCGCGGGGGTCCTCCTTCACGCCCCCGACGTGCTCGGCCATCCGCGTGTCCACCGAGCCGACGACGAGCGCGGTGACGCTGGTGCGCTGCGGCTCCAGCTCGGCGCGCGCGATGACCGACAGGAACAGGGCCGCCGCCTTCGCGGGCGAGTAGCCGCCCATGAACACCGTGGGGATGGCGCCGGCCACCGACAGCACGTTGACGATGGCGCCGCCGCCGTTGCGCGCGAGCACCGGGGCGAACGCGCGGGTCATGCTCAGGACGCCGAAGTAGTTGACCTCCATCTCGCGGCGCGCCGTGCCGGGATCCGTGGCGAGGACCAGGCTGTCGCGGCCGTGCAGGCCGGCGTTGTTGATCACGACCGTGGCGTCCGCGCAGGTCCGGGCGGCGGCCGCCACCGATTCCTCGTCGGTGACGTCGAGCGGCACCGGCACCGTGCCCGCCGCCACGAGCTCGGCCGGCACGGCGTCGACGTCGCGGGCGCCGCAGTAGACCTTCGCCGCGCCGGCGGCCAGCAGCTCCTCCACGAACGCGCGGCCGATGCCGCGGTTGCCGCCGGTGACGATCGCCGTGCATCCCTGCGCCGCGGCGCTCACGCGCGGATCCCGTCGTACACCGGGTCCTGGGGGAACTTCGCTCCGAAGAGCAGGTCCGCGGGGTCGAGGCGCCCGCCCACCCAGCGCTCCGGGCGCGGGCCGAGGTCGCGGGCCCAGTCGAAGCGCAGCCGGCGGCGCGCGATGCCCCAGCGGCCGTCGTGGCGCTCCAGATCGTCGACGATGCGGGAGGCGACCATCCAGTCGCTGATCACCCCGTCGGTCTTCGCCGGGGTCAGCGCCAGCACGTAGTGCTCGGACAGTGCGCGGTCCCCGTCCACGTCGATCAGCAGGTTCGTCAGCGTGTGCACCGCGACCGAGCGGGGGTGGGTCAGCGCCGCCTCGATGGTGTCGACGTAGGCCTGCGCCGGGCCGGAGTAGAGGCCGCCGTGCTCCTCGGTGGCGCCGTCGAGGTAGCTGGCCCGCAGGGTGGCGATGTCGCCGCGGTCGACGGCGCGCAGGTAGCGGGTGAGCAGCTCGGTGATCGCGTTCTTGTCCAGCAGGACCTGCAGGTCGCTCATGATCCGACGCTACAACTGGCGGCGTGACCTGCCTAGGCTTGACCGTGGCGGCACCGCGGGGTAGGAATCACACTGCTAACTGTAGTGACGCAGGAGGTGCCATGCCCGGTCGACGGATGCATCCGCAGGAGCGCATCGACGACTACGTCGGACGCGGCTGGTGGACCGGTGAGACGGTGCAGCAGCTGTTCGCCGACCGGGTGGCGGAGCGTGGGGACGCCCTCGCCGTGGTGGACCCGCCGAACAAGTCCGACCTCGTGGACACCGAGCCGTTGCGGCTGAGCTGGACCGAGGTGGACGCGCGCGTCGAGGAGCTGGCGGCGGTGCTGCTCGCCCACGGCATCGGCGAGGGCGACATCATCGCGTTGCAGCTGCCCAACATCGTCGAGCTGGCGGTGGCCTACCTCGCGGCCTGGCGGGTGCGGGCCGTCGTCTCGCCGCTGCCCGTGCAGTACCGGCGCCACGAGATCGTCGAGCTGGGCCGCATCGGGGAGATCGCGGCGTTCCTCACCGGCGACCGGATCGGCACCCGCGCGGCCGCGGCGGAGATCGTGGCACTGCAGGCCGACGTCCCCTCGCTGCGCACCGTGTTCCACATCGGACCGACCGAGGTGCCGGGCTCCGTCCGCCTCGACGGGGCCGTCGGCGAGCCACGCAGCGCCGTCGCGGCCTACGCCGACTCCCACCCGGTGGACCCCAACGACTGCATCACCCTCTGCTGGACCTCGGGCACCGAGACCGCGCCGAAGGGCGTGCCCCGCGCGCACTACGAGTGGCTGGTCATGAGCTGGAGCACGGTCTCCGCCCCCGGCCTCACCACGGAGTCGCGGATCCTCAACCCGTTCCCCATGGTCAACATGGCGGGGATCAACGGGATGTTCCTGCCCTGGCTGCGCACCGGCTGCGTGCTGGTGCAGCACCACCCGTTCGACCTGCCCGTGTTCCTGGCCCAGGTCTGCGACGAGGCCATCACCTACACCGTCGCCCCGCCTGCGCTGCTCGCGCTGCTGCTGCAGCGCGAGGAGATCCTGGCCGCGGCCGACATCTCCTCCCTGACGGCCATCGGGTCCGGGTCCGCACCGCTGCAGGAGTGGATGGTGCAGGGCTGGCACGACCGCCACGGCCTCGACGTCATCAACTTCTTCGGCTCCAACGAGGGCATCGCGCTGATGACCGATGTCGAGAAGATGACCGACCCGAGGCAGCGGGCCCGCTGGTTCCCGCGCTACGGCGGCGGCCGCGAATGGAGCTTCGCCGCGGCCCACCAGACCACCGTCAAGCTGGTGGATCCCGACACCGGCGCCGAGATCGACGACCCGGGAGTACCCGGCGAGCTGCGGCTGAAGGGCCCCAGCCTGTTCGCGGGCTACGTCGGCGCGGTGGCGAGCCCGTTCGACGAGGACGGCTTCCTGCGCACCGGCGACGTGTTCGTCATCGACGGTCCGGACGGGGAGTTCCTGCGCTACGTCGACCGGGCCAAGGACCTCATCATCCGCGGCGGCATGAACATCGCGCCCGCCGAACTGGAGGCGCTCATCGCCGGCCACCCGGACGTCGCCGAGGTGGCGGTGGTCGGCTACCCCGACGACGTGCTGGGCGAGAAGGTCTGCGCCGTCGTCGCGCCGCGTCCCGGTCGCACCGTCACCCTCCAGGACGTGGTCGCCCACCTCGTCGCCCAGGAGATCGCGACCTACAAGCTGCCCGAACGGCTGGCGACCCGCGACGCGTTGCCGCGCAACCCGGTCGGCAAGATCCTCAAGCGCGACCTGCGTACTCAACTCCAGGGAGATCCCATGACCGACGAGGCTCCTATGACGGACGAGGGCAGGATCGCCGTCGTCCGCGACATCCTCGACTCCTGGTCCGCGCAGGACTGGGCTCGCGTCGAGTCCCTCTTCGCCCCCGACGGCGTCCTGCGGAGCGTCATGAGCGAGCCCGTCGTCGGGCGGGCGGCGTTCGCGGAGCGGCTGGCCGTGCTGGCCAAGGGGCTGGAGCGGATCCAGCTGCACATCACCGCCATCGGCGTCGTCGACGGGCGGGTGTTCGTCGAGCGGGTGGACGACTTCGACACCAACGGCCACCACGGCGAGGTGCCCGTCGTCGGGGTGCTGCGCGTCGAGGACGGGCTGGTCACCGAGTGGCTGGAGTACTACGACCGCGCGACGCTACTGAGGGGCATGGGCGTCGACGCGGACTTCACGCACTGATGGTCGAGGTCTCGCTCGGGCTGTGGCAGGACCGGCCGCCCGAGGAGGTTCTGCGGACGGCCGCCCTCGCCGATTCCCTCCGGTACCGCCGGGTGTGGATCGGCGAGATGGCCACCTGGGACGCCTTCACCCTCGGCGCCCACGTCGGCGCCGGGTTCCGGTACAGCGACCTCGTCCTCGGCCCCTTCGCGGTGGCCGTCCGCGACCCGGCGATGATCGCGATGGGTGCGGCGTCGGTGGCGGCGCTGACCGGCCGCGACGTCTCGGTGGCGCTGGGCACGTCGTCCACCACGGTCGTCGAGGGCTGGCACGGGCGCAGCCGGCAGCGCTCGGTCACCGCGCTGGCCGAATTGCCGCAGGCCGTGCGGGCCCTGCTGGACGGGAAGAAGTCCGATGTCGACGGCGCCGTGGTGCGGTCCCGCGGTTACCGGCTGCGGCTGCGCCCCCCGGCGTCCGCGCTGGTGATCGCCGCGTTCGGTGACGGCGCCATCCGCGTGGCCGTGCGGCACGCCGACCGCGTCGTGCTCAACCTCGTCGACCCGCCGCTGGTGCGCCTGCTCGTGGAGAAGATCCGGGCGACGGCCGGGGAGCTGGGCCGGCCGTGCCCCGAGGTGACGGTGTGGGTGCCGTGCGCGGTCGATCCCGGGCCCGCGGCCGTCGAACAGCTCCGCCGCGGCGTGGTCGGCTACCTGGCCGCGCCGGGCTACAGCGACATGTTCGCGCGCGCCGGGTTCGCCGACCTCGTGGCGTTCGCCCGTACCCGGCCGCACCCGGCCGAGCTGCTGGCCCGCGTTCCCGTCGAGCTGAACCAGGTGGTCGGGCTCGTCGGCGACCCGGCGGCCGTCGCGGCCCGGTTGCGCGAGTACACCGACGCCGGGGCCGACACCGTGGTGATCGTCCCGTCGGCCACCGACGACGACCCGGCCGGGGAGCACACGCTCCGCACCCTCGCTGGTGCATGATCCACGCCGACGACGACGGCGGAGGTTCGCGATGGTGCAGATCCCGGTCCACGGTGCGGAGCTGGTGCTCGACAAGTACGGCGAGGGGCGATCCGCTCGTGCTGTCTGATCACGGCGGCCTGACCAGGGTGACCGGGACCGCCGCACGGGCAGGACCTGGCGGAGAGCCTCACCGTCGAATGGAGGCCGTGTACGCGGCGGCGGCGAGGTGGAGATCGGCGACGGTCCGCCGGACGGCGGGGCGCAGGCCCTCACCCCGGCGGGCGAGCACGCTCACCGAGCGGGTGACGGGCTGGACGAGGGGGTGCAGGCTCAGGCCGCGGGCGTCGTCGGGGAGGGTCATCCGGGGCATCAGAGCCACGCTCGCCCCGGCGGCGACCATGGCCGCGAGCACCGAGAAGTCCGTGGCCTCGGCGACGGCGCGGGGCACGAACCCCGCGGCTCCACAGGCGCGACGGATCATCTCGTGGCACGACGTCTCCGCCCCGGGAACGAGCCACGGGGCGTCGGCGAGATCGGCGAGCGGGGCGGGCGAGCCGGCCCGGAGTCCGAGGTCCGCGGCCCGGTCGGGGTGCACGGCCAGCAGCACCGGGTCGTCCAGCAGGGCCGTGTGGTCGCACTCCGGGAGCGCCCGGGGCAGCAGGCTGTAGGCGTGCACCACCGCGACGTCGACGTCGTGGGCGAGCAGGGCCGCAACGGCCTGGTCCGGCTCCCGTTCGAGCAGCCGCAGGTCGAGCGGGGACTCTCCGCCCGCCCACAGCCGGACCACGACGGCCCGCGCGACGGAGGCGAACGCGCCCACCCGCACGGTGCCCAGCGCGCCACCGCGCAGGGCGGCGAGCTCGGCCTCGGCGGTGGCGAGATCGGCGAGGACGACGTCGACGTGTGCGACGAGCAGCCGACCGGCCGGGGTGAAGCCCAGCGTGCGGCCGCGGCGCTCCAGCAGCGGGACGCCGGCCTCCCGTTCCAGGACGGCGAGCTGCTGGGACACCGCGGGGCCGCTCAGGTGCATCGCCCGCGCGGTGGCGGTGACCGTGCCGCGCAGGGAGAGCTCCCGCAGCAGCGACAACCGCCGGAGGTCCATCATGAAGTTTCCCTTATCGATGTGGTTCACAAGAGTAACTGGTGCTTATCCACGCTAGCGGACACTGTGGGGGCATGACCGCCCACCGCCTGACGTTGCTGGCCCTCGGCACCACAGTGGTCCTGTGGGCGTCGGCGTTCCCGGCCATCAAGGTCGGGCTGGCCGGGCACGGGGTCGCCGGCCTGTCGTTCCTGCGGCTGTCCGTGGCCGCGGTGGCGCTGGTGCTGGTCGCGCCCTGGACGGGGGTGCGGCTGCCGCGCGCCCGGGATCTTCCCCTGATCGCCGTCTGCGGAGCCGCCGGGATGGCCTCCTACCAGCTGCTGCTCAACTGGGGCGAGCTGCACGTCCCTGCGGGGACGGCCAGCCTGATCATCGCCGTCGCTCCGGTGTTCAGCGTGCTGCTGGCGGCCGCCGTCCTGCACGAGCGGATGACCCTGAGGACGAGCATCGGCAGCGCCGTCGCGCTCGCCGGGTCCGCGGTGATCGCGTTGTCCGGTGGGCAGGGCGGTTCCAGCACGGCGGCCTGGGTCGTCCTGGGTGCGGCCGTGGTCCAGGGCGTCTACCACGCCGCGACGAAGCCCCTCCTGCGGCGCTACTCCGCGGTGGAGGTCGCGTGCTACGCCACCTGGGCCGGCACCCTGTTCCTGGTCCCGCTGGCTCCGGGCGCGTTCGCGGGAGTGCCCGGGGCGGGCATGACGGCGAACCTCGCGGTCGTGTTCCTGGGCGTGTTCCCCTCCGCGATCGGGTTCGTGGTGTGGGGGTACGCCGTCACGCGGTCCACGGTGTCCGGGGCCACCGCGGCGCTCTACCTCGTGCCGGTGGTGGCCGTCGCGGTGTCGTTCGGCTGGCTCGCCGAGGTGCCCACGGTCGTCGAGATCGTCGGGGGCGCGATCAGCATCGCCGGCGTCGTGGTGCTCAGGAGCGGAGGCCGTGCTCCAGCATCGTCCAGGCCGCGTCGGCGGTGGCGCGACGATCGGCCGGCCGCACCGTCGCGAGGAACGCCGCGACCATGCCGATCGCGATCATGACGTCGTCCACGCGCAGCGCGGTGCGCAGGCGGCCCGCACGTTGCGCCTCGGCCAGCGCGACCGCCAGCAGAGCCCGGACCCGGTCGGTCACGGCCGCGAGCCGCGGGTCCGCCGCGCCCGCGGTGATGACCCCGACGAAGGCGACCGAGGCGATGGTCTGGTCGGTGATGCGGGCCAGCAGCTCCTCCAGCGTCACTCCGGGGTGGGCCGCCAGCTCCTCGAGCCCGTCGACGTTGTCGCCGAAGACGGCCAGCGCCAGGCTGACGCGGTCGGGGAAGTGCCGGTAGAGGCTCCCCTGGCCGACACCGGCCCGCTTCGCCACCGCCGAGAGCGGTGCGTCGTAGCCCTGCTCACCGAACACCTCGACCGCCGCCGCGACGAGGGCGCGCCGATTGCCGGCCGCTGCCCCGCGGCCCCGGTTCGGTCGACCTCCGCCTGTCATGCGGGTACTCTAGCCGGATAACCGGACAACACTGTCCGGTTGTGCGAACGGAGTGCTGAGATGGCTGGACGGGTTGCGGGGAAGGTCGCCCTGATCACCGGGGCGGCGCGCGGGATGGGCCGGGCCCACGCGGTGCGACTCGCCGAGGAGGGCGCCGACATCATCGCGATCGACGTCTGCGCCCCGCTGCCGAGCGTGCCGTACGACTCCGCGACCCCCGCCGATCTCGACGAGACGGTGCGCCTGGTCGAGAAGCTCGACCGGCGCATCGTGTCCGTGCAGCTGGACGTGCGCGACCTGGGCGCGCTCCGGGCCGCCGTCGACAGCGCCGTCGCCGAGCTGGGCCGGCTCGACATCGTGGTCGCGAACGCCGGCATCTGCGTGCCCCGCGCCTGGGACAAGGTCACGCCGCAGATCTTCGACGACACGATGAGCACGAACGTCACCGGCGTCTGGAACACCGTGATGGCCGGCGCCCCGCACCTGGTCGAGGCGGGCGCCGGCTCGATCATCCTGATCAGCTCGGCCGCCGGCATCAAGGTGCAGCCGTTCATGGTGCCCTACACCACCAGCAAGTGGGCCGTGCGCGGCATGGCCAAGGCGTTCGCCACGGAGCTCGCCAAGCACTCCATCCGCGTCAACAGCGTGCACCCCACCGGGGTCGAGACCCCGATGGGCTCCGGCGACATGCAGGCCGCCCTCGGCGAGGCCATGGCGGGCGACCCGCGGCTGGGCGGCATGTTCGTGAACATGCTGCCGGTCACGACCACCCAGCCCGAGGACGTCTCCGACACGGTGCTGTTCCTCGCCTCCGACGAGTCGAGGTTCGTCACCGCGCACGAGATCGCCCCGGACGCCGGCGTCACGGAGTTCTGAGGTCCCGGGTTCTGACTCAGTCCAGGGAGTCCCGCGCACGGCCGTACCCCGACTGCGCCAGCTGCACGCCCTTCCGGGCCCCGGCCTTCGCGCCGTCCGCGACGCGCTGCAGCGGGCGCGGGGAGGGCTCGGGCCACGGGCCGACCGGCACCAGGACCCGCTCGTCCGGGTCGAACCCGCTCGGGTAGCCCGCCTCACGCCAGCTGCCGGCGGGCGCGTCCGGCGGCAGCCAGCGCGGGTTCCAGACGCCGAGTGCCAGGGCCAGGTCCTCCAGGTACGGGCGCAGCTCCCCGGTGAGCGGGGTGCGCAGGTGCTCGGCCCACAGCCGCACCCGCAGGTCCCGGACCTCGCCACCGGTGGTGACGAACACCGTGCCGATCTCGCTGTCGGTGCCGGACATCGAGCGGCTGTAGAAGTTCGCCGAGCCGACCGAGGCGAACACGTCGTCGATCAGCATGAGCTTCGTGTGGACGGTGAGGTCCTCGATCCGGTGCATCATCACGTTGCCCCGGTCGGCGGGCGTCAGCTGGTCGATCACGCCGCGCTGGATGTCGCCGGTGACGCGCCGACGGAACTTGTTCACCCCGCCGTCGGCCGGGTCCTTGCGGCCCGAGCAGACCAGGACCACCTTCACCCCGCGGGCCGCGGCGTCGCGGAGCAGGCCGTAGAGCTCGTAGGAACGCCGCCCGCCCGGCGTCTCGTAGAAGTACTGGTCCTCGAGGTAGATGTAGCGCTGCGCGCCCCGGATGGCGGCGGACAGGGCGTGGAAGACCTCGTGCACGCCCTGGCGGGGCAGCGTGGTCCAGCGCCGCCGGTGCAGCATGAACAGCTGGTCGATCCGCCACTTCTGGAACGACCGCACCACCTGCACGGCCGTGCCCGGGCTGCGGTACTCCGGCACGGGCGGGGCGGGCGGCAGGCCGGCGTCGAACGGCTCCGGGTTCATCGTCTCCCAGTGCGCCGGCGAGTAGTAGACGCTGCGGCGCGGCAACGACGCCGCCTCCACCCACCGCGCCCGGAAGACCTCCCACACCCGCGCCGCCGCCGGCCCGCGCAACCGCACGGCCCCGTCGTGCCAGCCCCAGCGCTCGTCGCCGATCGAGAGGCGGTCGTGCGGCTCGGCGTCGTAGCGGTTCGCCGAGAGGTCCAGCCCGCCGACGAACGCCGTGAGCTCCCCGCCGACGTGCAGCACCACCATCTTCTGGTGGTGGCAGCCGATCCCGGCGCCCGACCAGTCCAGCAGTACCCGCCCGCGGAGTGACTCCCGCTCCCGGAAGGTGCGCGCGGCGAACGCGTTGGCCCGGAACGGCCCGATCTTCACCCCCGGCGCGGACCCGCTGAAGACCGCCGCGGTGAGCAGCACCCGCACGTCCACGCCGTCCGCGGCCCGACAAGCCAGCAGGTCGGTCAGCGAGCGGTAGCCGTCCTCGTGCCTGCCGCGCCCGGTGAGGTCCATGTCCGGGTCGATCTGCAGACCGGTGGCGAACACCGTGTCCCCGGGCCCGGCGCGCTCCAGCAGGGCCAGCACCTGGGAGAAGTACTCGGCCCCGTCGATCACCGGGACCCACGCGGTGTCCTCGACGAAGGTGGGGCTCTGCGCGGTGCCGGGCACCATGTAGCGACCGGTCAGCTCCTCCAGCTCGCGCACGGGACAACCGTACCGGCGGCGATCATGGGGTCACGCGCTCGCCCGCCGCGCGGGGGCGAGCGGCTGGGCCAGCCCGAGGCGCGAACGCAGCGTGCCGGAGCGGCCGGGCCGGAACAGGCCGCGCCAGGCGAGCAGTGGCACCAGGTCCTCGGTCACGCGACGCAGGTCGACGGGCAGCACCAGCGGCACGAGCGTGACTCCGTCGACGGCGTCGAGCCGCAGCGCACCGCCCATGAGGTCGGCCACCGCCGCGGCCCCGCCGAGCACCCGCACCGTGGACGGTGCGGGTGCATCCGCCAGCGCGTCCATCTCGGCGACGTCGGCGCGGGCGCGGTGGGCGTCGGAGGCCAGGTGCACCTCGACGTCGAGCAGCACGGGGACCGTCTCGGGGTCGCGGCCGGCGTCGGCGACCGCGGCGCGGACCCGCAGCCGCAGGTCCCGGGCGGAAACGAGGTCGGCGACACCGATCCGGACGACGTCGGCCCACCGGGCCACCACAGGTAGCGCGTCCTCGTCGTCCGCGCGGAGCACCAGCGGTGGGCGCCCCTGCGGGGACCGCGGTGAGATCGCGGGCCCACCGCCGACGCCCCACGCGTTCCAGTGCTCCACGACGGCCGCGATCGCGTCGTCCGAGACCGGCCCGGTGGCCTCCCAGCCGGCCCGGCCCGCGGACACGACGTCGAGACCGGCGAGGGCGTCCGCCGCCACCGCGGCGTCGCCGAGGGGCACGCCGGGCACCAGGCCGATGCCGCCGACGGCGGGGGCGACCCGGGTGGCGAGGGCGACGGCGTCGGAGCCACCGAGGGCGACCAGGTCGAGCCCCCGCCCGGCGGCCGTGCCCACCTGTGCGAGGACCTGGCGCGGTCCGGCGGGATCCTGGCCGGTCCAGGCCGCGGCGCCGGGGTGCCGTCCGGCTCCGGTGATCTCCACGCCCAGGTGCATGCGGGCCTCGACGAAGCGGGTCATGGGACGAAGCGGGTCATGGGACGAAGCGGGTCATGGGACGAAGCGGGTCATGGCAGGTGTCCTTCGGGTGCTTCCGCGGCCAGCGCGGGCGATCGGGGCCGGGGGCGGGCGTCAGCCCGGACAGATCGCCGTGGCCGTCCGGCACAGGTCGACGTGCCGGCGCGAGGCCAGCCACGTCGTCCGCAGGAACACGTGATCGACGCTACGGTCCGACCGACGGCCGCTCAACCCCCGCGGACGCGAATGTGGGGCGCGCCTCATCAGAATTGACGATCCGTTCGCCCGGGCGGAACACGGGCGGCCCGTGACCGTTGGACACGGCGGGCGGCGCGTCTCCCGTGCCCGGAAGGCGCGCCGCTCACACCACCTACCCTGGACGTATGACCGCCGGGATCCGTCCGCTGTTCGCGTTCGACAACTCCTTCGTCCGTGACCTGGACGGCCTCGGCGTCCCGTGGACGGCGGCCCCGGCGCCGGCGCCACGACTGCTGGCGCTCAACGAGGAACTGGCAGCCGAGCTCGGGCTCGACGCCGCGGCGCTGCGCACCTCCGACGGCGCGGCCGTGCTCGTCGGCAACACCGTCCCCGACGGGGCCGAGCCGGTGGCCCAGGCCTACGCCGGGCACCAGTTCGGCAACTACAGCCCGCGCCTGGGCGACGGCCGGGCCCTGTTGCTCGGAGAGCTGCACGACATCCACGGGCACCGGCGTGACCTGGCGTTGAAGGGATCGGGGCGCACCCCGTTCGCCCGGGGCGGCGACGGCCGGGCCGCCGTCGGGCCGATGCTGCGTGAGTACGTGATCAGCGAGGCCATGCACGCGCTCGGCATCCCCACCACCCGGTCGCTCGCCGTCGTCGCGACCGGTGAGGACGTCGTGCGGGAGGAGATACTCCCGGGCGCGGTGCTGGCCCGGGTCGCGGCGAGCCACCTGCGCGTGGGCACGTTCCAGTACGCCGCGGCCACAGGCGATCGGGCGCTGCTGCGCCGTCTCGCCGACCACGCCGTCGCCCGGCACCATCCCGAGGCGGCCGGCGCGGCCAACCCGTACCTGGCGCTGTTCGAAGCGGTGGTCGAGGCCCAGGCGGCGCTGGTCGCCCGCTGGATGCTCGTCGGGTTCGTGCACGGCGTCATGAACACCGACAACATGGCGATCTCCGGGGAGACGATCGACTACGGCCCCTGCGCCTTCATGGAGGCCGTCGACCCGCGCACCGTGTTCAGCTCCATCGACCACGGCGGCCGCTACGCCTACGGCAACCAGCCCGGCATCGCGCAGTGGAACCTCGCGCGGCTCGCCGAGTCGTTGCTGCCCCTGATCGACGACGACCAGGACGCGGCCGTCACGGAAGCCACGGACGTCCTGGCGTCGTTCACCGACCACTACCACGTGCACTCGATCAACGGCATGCGGGCGAAGCTGGGCGCCCCCGCCGCCGACGAGACGCTGGTCGCCGACCTGCTGGAGCTGCTGGAGGCCCAGAAGGTCGACTTCACGTCGTTCTTCCGGTCCCTGTCGGACGTGGTCCGCGGGGACGACGCGCCGACCCGGTCGCTGTTCGCCGACCCCGCCGCGTTCACGGCGTGGTCGGCCCGCTGGACGCCGCTCCGGACCGTGACGGCCGACGAGATGGACCGGGTCAACCCGGTCTACATCCCCCGCAACCACCTCGTGGAGGAGGCCCTCACGGCCGCCACCGCGGGCGACCCGGGCCCGTTCACCCGGCTGGTCGACGTGCTCGCCCGGCCGTTCGACGCCCGCCCGGGTCTGGACGCCTACGCCGCAGCCGCCCCGATGGATTCGGGAGGCTACGTCACCTTCTGCGGCACCTGATTCAGCGGGAGCCGACCCACAGCCGGCGCCGGGGCCGGGCCACCACACGTCCCGCCACGACGTCGTCGACCAGCGCGCCGACGGTCTGCCCGGCGTCGGCACGGTTGGCGCCGATCCCGTCGGACGAGCCCCGCTTGATCCAGCCGACGACGTAGGTGCCGGGCATGCCCTCGACCCGCCCGTGGTCGTTCGGGACGACGCCCGCGGCCTCGTCGAAGGGGAGGCCGGGCAGCGGCACGCCGCGGTGGCCTTCGTGGCCGGGTGGTCCGGGGCCACCCCGAAGCGCACCGACCGAGCCGCGGAACTCCATCAGGCCCGCGCAGCTCGACCGCATCATCGAGTGGTGGTGCTCGTTGCCGGCGGCCTCCCGCACGGCGCGGTCGCGGTCCAGAACCGCCGCGGTGTAGCAGTCGGGGCTGACCATGCTCGAGACGATGACGTACGCGGCGCTCGCGATGGCGACCGCATCGATCTCGCGGCGCACCCGGCTGCTGCCCTCCATCCGCTCGCGCACGTCGTCGCGGGCGAAGCGCATGTGCCGCGACTCCTCGACGACGTGGATGTTGTTGATCGTCCGCACGAACGGCACGACGCGCTCGTCGCGCATCCAGTCCCGCTGCATGACGTCGAGCACCTCCTCGGCCACGAGGATGGCGGCGTACGCGGCCTGCCCGACGGCGACCGTCTTGAACGCCGTCCGAGCTCGACGGCGAGGCGCTTCGGGCGGTAGGCGGGCGCGCCGAGCTTGACCGAGCCGCGGGCGAACATGATCGAACGCCGGCACTCGTCGGCGATCTCGGTGAGCGCCCACTGGAAGGCCGGATCGGTGGGTCCTTGGCGTAGAAGTCCCGCAGGACCATCTGCTGCAGGATCATCTCGAACCAGATGCCGGTGCTGGCGACCGAGGCCGACTCCAGGTGGAGGGGTCCCACGATCGGTGTCGACGTCACGCCCCGGTCACAGGATCCGCACAGCAGGTGGACAGCGGGCTGCTCGGAACGCGGCGTTGCCTCGTGGGAGAGGGACGCGACACCGCAGACGGAGCGCACACATGGACGAGAACGAGCAGACCGGACCGACCCCGCCGACGGCGCCCCGCGGGCGACGACGGGCCAGGTCCGTGGTGGCCGCCGGGGTGGCCGCCGCGGTCGTGCTGGGCGGGGCCGCGGCCGGTACGGGCTACCTGCTCACCGGGCACGCCACGGCCACGGACACCGCGTCGGCGGCGGTCCCGTCGTGGAGCCACGGCGGAGCCGGGCGGCACACCACGTCGACCGCGGTCGATGCCGCGACCCGGTCGGCCACGACCACCGAGGAGACCGGGGTCGTCGACATCGACACCGTTCTCGACTACGGCACCGGCGAGGCCGCCGGCACCGGCATCGTGCTGACCTCGTCGGGCGAGATCCTCACCAACAACCACGTGGTCGACGGCGCGACCGCCATCACCGTCACCGTCGTCGCGACCGGGACCACCTACACCGCGTCGGTGGTCGGTACCGACGCCACCGACGACGTCGCCGTGCTCCAGCTCGCCGGCGCCTCGGGCCTGACGACCGCACCGCTGGGCACCTCGGCCGACGTGGCCGCGCTCGCGGCCGGGGACACGGCGACCGCCGTCGGCAACGCGGGCGGCACCGGCGGCACCCCGACCGCCGCGACCGGCACCCTCGTCGCGCTGGACCAGACCATCACGGCCGGCGACAGCACCGGTGCGAACTCCGAGCAGCTCACCGGCCTCCTGGAGGTCTCCGCCGACATCCAGGCGGGCGACTCGGGCGGCCCGCTCTCCGTCGACGGGGTCGTCGTCGGGATGGACACGGCCGCCAGCAACAGCTCCACCACGGACACCGCGACCACGGGCGCCGCCACCACCGGCTACGCCATCCCGATCACCACGGCCACCACCATCGCCGCGCAGATCGAGTCGGGCGTCTCGTCGGGCACGATCCAGCAGGGCGACCCGGCCTTCCTGGGCGTCGACCTCGGGCAGGGCGCCGGCGTCACGATCTCCGGCGTGCTGGCCGGCTCACCCGCGGCCACCGCCGGCCTCGGGGCGGGCGACACCATCACCGCCGTCGACGGCACGACGGTGGACAGCACGTCCGCCCTGTCCACCGCGTTGCAGGCCCACCGCCCCCAGGACCGGGTCGACGTCACCTGGACCGACATCGACGGCGCGTCACACACCGCGACCGTCACCCTCACCGCGGGCCCGGCCGTCTAGGGGACGGTCTCCCGCAGGTGCGCGCGGATGATCCCGTCCATGTCCGGGTCGCCCCGCAGGCCCAGTGCGGTGGCGCGGGCGGTGTCCCACTCCCCCGGCCACCCCGACGCGATGCGCTGGATCTCCGCGTCCGGCTCGTAGCGCACGAGGGCCGCCACGGCCGGCCCGGCGACGCGGGCCAGTGCGGCCACCATCTCCCCGACGGTGACCGACAGCCCGGGCAGGTTGACGCACCGCGCGGTGCCGAGGTCCGCGGACGCCAGCTCGTGCCCGGCCACCAGGCAGTCGACGGCGCGTTCCGGCGAGAGCAGCCACAGCCGCGTGTCCGGCGAGACCGGGCAGAGGCACTCCACGCCCGCGAGCGGCTCGCGGATGACCCCGCTGGCGAACGAGGACGCCGCCCGGTTCGGCGCCCCTGCGCGCACCGACACCGTCGGCAACCTCAGCACCCGTCCGTCCACGAGGTCGCGGCGCGTGTAGTCCCGCAGCAGCAGTTCGGCGCACGCCTTCTGGACGCCGTAGGACGTCTGCGGGGCGAGCGCCGTCGAGTCCAGGACGACAGCCGGCAGATCGCCGCCGTACACCGCGACCGAGCTGGTGAACACGACACGCGGACGGTTGCCGGCCGCCCGGCACGCCTCGAGCACCGCCCGCGACCCGTCGAGGTTGATCCGCATGCCGAGGTCGAACTCCGCCTCAGCCTGCCCGCTGACGACCGCGGCCAGGTGGAACACCGACGACGTCGCGGGGCCGATCACCGCACCGACCGCGGCGGCGTCGGCGACGTCCCCGACCACCACGCGCAGCCGCGGGTCCTCGGGAACGCCGGCGGCGACCCGGTCGAACAGCACGATCTCCTCGATGTGGCGCCCGCCCAGCGCGCCGAGCGCCAGCAACCGCGCCGCCAGCCGCGCGCCCAGGAACCCGGCCCCACCGGTGATGACCACTCTCATGGGTTCGACCCTGCCAGGCCTACCGCCGAGCTGGCGCTGCAGAGCCGCCAGCACGTCGAGAGTCCTGGTCGGACGTGAGGCCCACGGCGGGAACGAGCCTTCGGTGCAGGTAGGCGCGGAGGTGGTCGTCGGTGCGGGTGATCGCACTCTCGAACTGCACGACCGAGACGAGGAAACGGATGCAGGTCTCGGCGATCTCGTCCATGTCCGGTTCGAGCTGTGGCACGAACCGGACGAGCGGGGCGAGGAACGAGCGCGTGATGGCCAGCGCCCCGGGCCCGAGCAGGGAGCCGTCGAAGATGATGGTGCCCAGGTGCGGCTGGACCAGCGGGGCCAGGGCCGGCTGGGCCCGGAACGCGCTGCGGGCGGCCACCATCGTCTCGACGAGGTAGTCGGCGGCCGAGGAGGGCTCGCCGACCTTGTCGACGATGTCGGCGAGCATGCGCGACGCGACGAGGATGAGCGCGTCGGACACCAGTTGCTCGCGGGTGCCGAAATGGGCGTAGACGGTGGGCCGTGAGAGCCCGGACCGGGTGGCCACCGAGCTGATCGTCATCCCGTCGAATCCGCTCACCCTCAGGCGCTCGACCGCTGCCTCGAGGATGCGCTGCCTGACGTCCATCGGACGATTCTCCCGCTACCCGCCGATGCGTGCGGCGGCACGCCCCGATCGCCTCCCCCATCCGGCGTGTACCTACCGCGGCTGGATCTCCCCCATCGGCCCGAAACCGTCGTGCGGCGTGTCGATGTAGATGATCTGCGGCTGCGCCGACACGAGGTCGGGAGCGGTGTCGAAGAACCGCTTCACGTAGGGCTGTGCGACGTGGGTGGAGCCCGCGTCGCCGTCCTTGAACCCCTCGATGCAGACGAACTGGTTCTCGTCGGTCAGGCTGCGGGAGAACTGGAAGAACAGGCAGCCCTCCTCCGAGTTGACGTCCTTGGCGTAGGAGTCGGCCAACGCCAGCCAGTCGTCCATCTTGTCGGGCCGGATGGACATGGTGATGGTGATCAGAATCATGGGTCGATGGTGGTGGGCCCGCCCGGGCCCCGTCAACAGATGGCTCAGACTGCGACGGGGCGGGCCGCGCCGCGAAGCATGCGCCCCGACAGCGCCCGGCGCCGGTCGACGACGAGGACGGCGGCCACGATGCCGACGGCCAGCCACGCGACGAGCTCCACCACCCCGACGAGCCCGCCGTCCCCGCCCAGGGCCAGGGCGCGCAGCGCGACCAGGGCCCCGTGGGTGGGCAGGTAGGGCATGATCGCGGTGAAGAACACCGGGACCGTGGAGATGACCGACCCCGTGACGGTGAGCGCGAGCACCGCCACGACGGCGTAGCGCCCGTAGCGGCCGAAGATCGCCGCGGCCGCCTGGTTCACCGCCGTGAACGCGTACGCCGTGAGCAGCGCGACGAGCAGGAACAGCACGAACGTCCCGACTCCCATACCGAGCACGAACGCCAGCACCACCGAGAGCACCGTCGCGGCGACCGTGGCCACCGCCGCCCCGGGGACGGCGGCACGGACGATGGCGCGCCAGGTGGGCTCCCGCGAGGTGAGCACGTCCGCGGGCACCGGCGCGATCACCAGGTAGGTCGAGAGCGCGCAGAGCCACAGCGCCATCACCAGCACGAGGGTGGCGAGCACGGCCCCGAACTCGGGGCTGTCGGTCAGGTCGGCGACCGCGGGGGTGACGGCGGTGCGGCCGAGCGCGTCGCGGTCGGCCGCGGTGTAGGAGGGGATCTTCGCAGCGCCCTCGCCGAGACCGGTGGAGAGGTCCCGCGCCCCGCTGTCGAGCTGCTTCGCCCCGTCGGCGCTCCGGGCCGCGCCGTCCGCGACCTGCCGCGCCCCGCCCCCTGCGGTCGTCACGCCGTCCGCGACCTGGCGGGCGCCGGGGGCGAGGTCGCGGGCTCCGGTGGCAAGCTTGTCGACGCCCACGGCGAGCTGCTGGGCACCGGTGGCCGCCGAGGCGATGCCGGTGGCCAGCGCCGGCGACTGCGCGGCGAGCTGCTCGTTGCCGGTGGCGACCTGATCGGCGCCGTCGGCGAGCTTCTGGATCGAGGAGCCGGCCGTCTCCGCGGTGCTGCGAACGGTGTCGCGGGCCTTGTCGATGTCCCCGGAGACGGAGGTGAGCTGCGCGGCGGCCTTCTTCAGGTCGGCGCAGAGGATGGCCTGGCTCCCGCTCGGGTCGCAGGATGCGGCCAGCTGCTCGACCTGCTGCGTGACCGACGACGTCGAGGGCATGTCGTCGATCGCGGAGACGATCTGCTTCGTCAGGGGGACGACGGTGTCGGCGAGCTGGGCGTTGCCGTCGGCAACCTGACGGGCGCCGGTCGCGAGCTTCCCGGTGGCCGCGGGCAGCGCTGCGGCCTGCTCGGATGCGGTGGTGAGCCCGGTGGAGAGCTGGTCCGCGCCGGTACGGAGCTGGTCCGCGCCGTCAGCCAGGGCACCGGCCCCGTCGGCCACCTGGTCGGCGCCGGTGGCGAGCGTGCCCAGCCCGGTGGCGAGCTCACGGGAGCCGCCGGCCAGCTGCCCGGTGCCGCCGGCGAGCTGGGACGTGCCGGTGGCCAGCTTCTCCGCGCCGGTGGCCGCCTGGCCGATCTGGTCGTGCAACGAGTTGAAGCCGACGTAGACGTTGTCCAGGTAGGTGCGCACCACCGGCTGGTTCAGCGCGGCGAGGGTGGCCCGGGCCACCTCCGAGCTCGCGACCGGGTCGATCAGCCCGGAGCGTGGCGAGGGGGTCACCGCGATGGTGGCCTGCCGGGCCGCGGCCGGGTCCTTGCCTGCGCTGGAGGTGGCCCGGGCGGAGAAGTTCGCCGGAATGGTGACGACGGTGGCGTAGCGGCCGTCCGCCAACCCCGCGTCGGCGTCCGCTCTGTCGGTGAGGGTCCACCGGTACGCGGACTCCGTGTTCGACACCAGGTCACCCGCGAGCCGGCGGCCCAGCGGCACGACCTGCCCGGCGACCGTCACCGGCTCGTCGAGGTTGACCACGGCGGCGCGGGCGCCGCCGTGGTCGCCGAACGGGTTGAAGAAGGCCCAGGTGAACGTGCCGACCACGATCAGCGCGACCGTGACCAGACCGATCCAGGTCTTCCAGGTCCGGCGTCCGTGCAGGGCACCGCCGCGGACGGTGCGGGCGAAGGAGTGCGACATCAGACCGCCTCGAGGATCCGGAGGGTGAGGGCGCCGCATCCGGTGCCGGGGAGGACGTCGCCGACGAGATCGGGGCCCTGGGCCGCGTAGACGGCCGCGGCGGTGCTCCCGGGCGCGGTGATCGTCGCGAGCATGTCCTGCACGTCGGCGCGCTGGTCGGTGCGGGTGAGCGCGTCCAGGTCGTCGAGCAGGACGAGCTGCACACCGTCGTCGAGGGCCCTGCGCATCTCGCCGGCGGGATCGGCGCCGTGACAGTCGATCAACGCGACGCGCTTGCGCACCGAGCGCGCGTGCTGCGGGAGGACCTTGCCGACCACCTTGAGGTCGCCGCCGATCCGGCTCACCCGCCCGGCGAGGGCGTAGAGGAGCGCACTCTTGCCCGACCTCGGGACGCCGTGGACACCGAGCACCTGCCCGGGCCGCACGTGCAGGTGCACCCCTTCGAAGACCGGGTGGTCGCGATCGTCGGCCACGCGTAGTCCGGCGGCGCTCACCAGCTCCGGGGAGTCCGGTTCCGGCCAGTCCGCGAGCCGCAGCTCGTGCAGGAGCCCGTCGCCCTCGGCGTCGAACACCGGCAGGCGCAGATCGATCCACTTCGGCAGCCACCACGCCCACGTGCCCAGCAGCGCCATCACCGCGGGCACGAGCGTCATCCGCACCAGGAACGCGTCGATGAACACGCCGACGGCGAGACCGAACGCGATGGGCTTGATCTGGGCGCTGCCGTCCGGGACGAACGCGGCGAACACCGCGAACATGATCACCGCGGCGGCGACGACGACCTGGGACGCGGAGACGAAACCGTGGTGGATCGCGGCGTCCGGGTCACCGTGCCGGGCGTAGTGCTCGCGCATGCGGGAGACGAGGAAGACCTCGTAGTCCATCGCGAGCCCGAACAGGACACCCATCAGCAGGATCGGCAGGAAACTGATCACGGCGCCGACGTGGCTCACGCTCAGCAGGTCGGCGAGATGGCCCTGGGTGAACACGAACGACGTGGCCCCGAACGCCGCCGCCACCGACAGCAGGTAGCCGACCGCCGCCTTGATCGGGACGGCGATCGAGCGGAACACCATGGCGAGCAGCACGAGGGACAGCCCCACGACGAGCACCCCGAACGGGACGAGCGCCGCGCCGAGCTTGTCGGAGACGTCGATCCCGATGGCGGTGATGCCGGTGACCGCCGTGCCGACGCCGTAGCGCTGCTGGAAGTGCGGCTCCATCGACCGCAGCGTGGATACCAGGTCACCGGTGGCCACCGAGTCGGGGGCGTCGGCGGGGACGATCTGGACGATGCCGGTGTCGGCCTTCTCGTTCGGAGTGGCCAGCGGCACGGCCGCCACGCCCGGCAGCGCTCGGATCTCGTCGGCGACGTCGTCCACGACGCCGACCGGGTCGGTGCTGGAGAGGATGTCGACGCTCATGACGAGCGGGCCGTTGAAGCCCGCGCCGAAGTGCTCGCCGATCAGGTCATAGGTGGCGCGGGCCGGTGTGCCGGGCTCCTCGGAGCCGTTGTCCGGCAGGGCCAGGCGCAGGTCGAGCGCCGGGATCGCGCAGACGGCCAGAGCCGCCACCACGATGGCGACGGTGAGCGCCGGCACCTTCGTCACCAGGGTGACCCAGCGGGCCGCGAACCGCGTCGGCTCCGCCCCTTCCCTGCGGCGCCGCCGGGGCCGGCGGAGCGATCTGTTGCGGACCCGGGGCCGGATCCGCTCCCCCGCCACGCTCAACAGGGCCGGGATCAACGTGATCGCGATGGCCACCGCGATCATCACGGCACCGGCTGCGGCCACGCCCATCGTCGTCAGGAACGGGATCCCCGCCACCGCGAGCCCGAACAGGGCGATCACGACCGTCAGGCCCGCGAAGATGACCGCGGAGCCCGCGGTGGCCGTGGCGCGCGCGACGGACTCCTGCACCTCCAGCCCCTCGGCGAGCTGGTCGCGGTGCCGGGAGAGCAGGAACAGGGCGTAGTCGATGCCGACCGCGAGCCCAAGCATCACGGCCAGCAGCGGGCCGGTGGAGGCGATCGGCACGACCGCCGTGGCGCCGTAGACGAGCGCGACGGCGATACCCACTCCGATGAGGGCCGTGACCAGTGGCATCACGGCGGCCAGCAGGGACCGGAACGCCAGCATCAGCACGACGAGGGCGACGACCAGGCCGATCCCCTCGGTGGGGCTCAGCGCCGGAGCCTGCCCGCCGAAGACGGCGCCCCCGACCGAGACGGTGACCCCGTCGCCGATCTGCTTCTGCAGGTCCGTGCCGATCGCGAGCAGCGCGTCCTTGGTCGCGGGCTCCACGTCCGGGAGCGCGACGCCCATCTGCACCGTCACGAGTGCCGCGCGGCCGTCGGGGGACACCCCGTTGCGCACCCTCTCGTCGAACGGGCTCGCGACCGTCGCGACCTGCGGGAGCGCCCCGGCCCGCTTCGCGGCCGTCGCGATGTCGTCGCGGATGGCGGAGGTGTCGGCGCGGCGACCCTCCGGCACGACCACCACCATCTGCGCGGAGGTGCCGCTGACCTGCGGGAACACCCGACCGAGGTGGTCGAGCGCGTCCTGCGACTCGGATCCGGGGATCGCGAAGCTGTCGTCGGTGCCCTTCTGGAGCACCAGCGCGCCGCCGCCGATCGCGGCCAGCAGCACGATCCAGGCCACGATCGCCAGCCACCGCCGGCGACCCACGATCCGTCCGAGCTGATAGAGCATCGAGGACACGGCAACCCACCTCCCCCGGAGATGTCCGACATCTCAGTACATTGCGTATCCTAAATACAGTCTGTATCGAATACACTGTGCATCTGATCACCCTGTGCAACGATCAAGGAGGTCGACGATGACGGCACGTCCCCGATCGAGTGACGATCACCCGGCCCCGCCGTCCCGCCGGCGCCAGGAGACCCGTCGCCGGTTGATCGACGCCGCCTTCTCGATCTTCGCCGAGCACGGTATCGCGGACACGCCGGTCGAGATCATCTGCGAGCGGGCCGGTTTCACCCGGGGTGCGTTCTACTCGAACTTCAGCAGCAAGGAGGCCCTGTTCCTCGCGCTCTACGAGCAGGAGTTCGCCGACCGGATCACCCGCCTGCGCGGGGGCGTCGACGATCTCCTCGAAACCCCGGCGCCCCCGGCGCTCGCCGACGCCGTGGCCCGGGTCATCGGACTGTTCACCGAGCACTTCGCCGGTGACACGACGTGGTACCGGCTCTCCGGCGAGTTCGAGCTGCACAGCCTGCGCCGCCCCGAGATCCGCGAGCAGATCGCGGCGGTCCTGCGGCAGTTCCAGAGCGGCATGGAGGAGGCCCTCCGCCCCCTGCTCGGCCGGATGGGCCTGCGGCTGCTGGTGCCCGTCGAGGACGCGCTGCTCGCGTTCGAGGCGATCTACGGGGCCGGGCTGCGCCGCTCCCTGCTCATGGACGCCCCGGTCGGGCTCACCGTCGACTCGGTGACCCCGCTCCTGTCCCACGTCGTGGCCGCGCTGGTCGAGCCGGCCTGATCAGGATGGCAGCCAACCCGGGTCGCGCCCGGTGAGGCCGACCAGCCGGTCGAGCTCCGGCGCCCCGTCGGCGACCGCCACGGCCGGCCCGAACGGCCCCTCGGTCACCTCGCCGGGCACCGCGAACCCCGCCACCCACGCCGCGGCCGCCGCCACCGCCGCCGGGTCGGTCTCGTAGCGCTGCCCGGTGGCGCGGGCGAGGTCCCAGCCGTGCACGAGGACCTCGTCCAGCGCGATGAGTGCGGCCACCTGCCCCGGAACCTCGACCGGCCCGGCCATCGTCATGCCGCCGTACGCGGCGGGCTCGGCCCAGGCCCCGGCCAGCTCGGCCAGGTCGTCGGTGATCCGCGCGCGCCAGCCCGCCGGCAGGCGTGACCCGTCACCGGAAGCGTTGCCGCCCGGGGCCTGCTTGCGCGCGGCCGCGGTGAACGCCACGGTCAGCCCGGCGATGTGGTCGAGCAGGTCGGCCACGGCATACGCCGGGCAGGGGGTGGGGGCGTCGAGCTGCTCGTCCTGCACGCCGCCCACCACCCGGGCCAGCGCGCGGGCGGCGGGACCGAAGTCGATCATCTCTGTCGTCTGTGTCATGCGGGTAGGACCCGCACCGCGCGCAGGACTCATCGGCGCCCTGGGTCAATAGGATGAAGTGCCGCGGACGCGGAGCCGCTCGGAGCTCGTCTAGGACGGCGCTGAAGAAGCCGGTTCTGTGGCTCGGCTTGAAGTTGGAGCGGACTGTGCGTGGCGCATGGGAACCGCGGTCGGGGGCCGGGTCGGTCGGGGTCGGGTCGGGCAGATGTGGCTGCCTCTCGCAGGTCTG